>NZ_VAVZ01000054.1 GCF_005771525.1 Nesterenkonia salmonea
AGCATGGACCTCAGTACCGCCGGCGGAACAAGAATAGGACTCGAAGCGATAAGTCTCAGTCCCGCTCGACCCTGACATGTTCGCATCAGATGCGAATACGACAGCCGCAACGGCTCCCCCTCTATATCAGGCCGGAGATCGTCGTCATACCGGCGCTGTCCAGTTTCCAGCAGTCCGGCGTCACGGACTCCGATAAACGATACGGACCTGACGTGGTGGTTTCTCAAACGTTGACCGCGATTCGCGTTTCATGCGATTATTTCGCACATTATGGGAACGCATCGGTGGGAGCCTGACGGTGCTGTGCCGGAGACGCTGCGCACCGGCGCACGTGTGCTCAATGAGGCCGAAACGGTGTGGATCGCGATGCTGCAGGGCTGGGCCGCGCAGCAATCGGCCCGTAACCTCTCGGCCACCACGATCGAGACCCGGCGAGCCACGGTGGTGCGGTTCCGTCAGTTCGCCGATTGCTACCCCTGGCAGTGGACTGCGGGCACTGTCGATGAGTTCTTCCTGGAGCTTCGCGCGCTCAAGGGGGCGGCCCGCTCGACGGTGTTGGGCTATCAGAACGCGTTGCGAATGTTCTTGGAGTACCTGACCGATCCCGCCTACGGGTGGGGTGAGCTGTGTTGGGATCGTTTTAGTGATCACCCAGCGCAGGGCTTTCACGAGTGGAACACTGCTCGCCACGCACAGGACGCGGTGGGCTCTCCTGGTAAGCGCCCCTATACCCGTGACGAGCTCGAGGACCTCTTCGACTGCGCCGACGAGCGGGTGCTGAGGATCCGGAGGGCCGGGTCCAAGGGCTGGATTCCTGCGTTTCGGACCGCGACGATCATGAAAGTTGCCTATGCCTGGGGGCTGCGCCGAAACGAGGTCCGAAACTTGGATCTGGTTGATTTCGCTGCCAACCCACAGGCGCCACAGTTCGGTGAGGCTGGGATCGTCTACATCCGCCACGGCAAGGCGATGCGCGGGTCACCGCCGAAGCGTCGCAGCGTGTTGACGGTGCCGGAGTTCGGCTGGGCGGTCGACTGTGTGCAGCAGTGGATTGATGAAGTGCGACCGCTCTACGCCCCGCCAGGCTCGACTCAGCTGTGGCCCAGTGAACGTGGCACCGCGGTGATCGCTGCGGATTCACTCAGCCGAGGGTTCAACGAGGTCAAGCGCGCAGCCGGGCTCGAGGAGGCCCTGGACTTTCACTCACTGCGCCGGTCCTACGTGACTCATATGGTCGAACTCGGCTATGACGCGTTCTTCATCCAACAACAGGTCGGCCACGCCCACGCCTCGACCACCTCTATCTATACCGGCCACTCCCCCGACTACCGCGCCCGGGTGGTCAATGACGCGATCGAGCGCACGATCCAGGCTGCCCTGAACCGCAAGGACACCGAGAACTGATGAGGAGTCCTCAACGATGAAACGGCACGTGGAATACACCTGGCGGCTGCGGGAACTGATGGCCGCGCGCGGGATGTACAACATCTCGGACATCATCCCCCATCTGGAGGACCGCGGCGTGAGTCTCTCCTCGTCCCAGATCTACCGGCTTATCGGTGACACCCCGGAGCGGATGAACCTGGCCTTACTCGGTGCGTTACTTGATGCCCTGGACTGCACCTTCGAGCAGCTCTGCCCCATGACCGTCGTTGCAGTGCCGACACGTGATCGCCTGAGTGGCACCGAGGCCGGTGCGGTGAATAAGGGCGCGATTCGCCCGACACGAGCTCGGATCCACCGACCCGAATGAGCTGAATATCATGAGCCGACCAGTGTCCTGCGGCGCGTGCGCCCGCTGTGACCGCACCGGAGTCAAGTTCGCCACCATGTGGCCCGAGGGACGCATCTGCCGCCGCTGTTATCAGCAGGCTACTCGCCTGCGCGGCATCTGCCCCGGCTGCGCCGAGCACAGACTCTTGCCCGGCCTGCTCGACGGCGCCCCAGCCTGCACCGACTGCACCGGCATCGCCCACGATTTCCACTGCCCCCGATGTGGCCGCGAGGACGAAGCGGTGCGCGACGGGATCTGCGCACACTGCTGCCTGAGCGAAGAGCTCACTGATCTCCTCGATGATGGCACCGGAGCCATTGCAGCACCGCTGCAACCGCTCTTTGATGCTCTGATCGGACAGAAACATGCCCGCAGCGCTCGGACATGGCTGGCCGTGAATCGCCACGCCGCCCAGCTGCTGCGTGAGATCGCTCAGGGACGTAAGCGGCTGGCGCACGAAACCTTCCAGAGCCACCCCTACCCCGCGAAGGTCGCCTTTCTGCGGGCGCTGTGCATCGAATATCAGCTGTTGGAGCCGGTGAACCTGGACATCGAACGCTTCCAGTCCTGGATCGAGGCCAAGACCGGCGCCCTGGCCGCCCAGGATGCGCGATTGATCAACCAATATGCCCGCTGGGTCCACCTTCATCGGATACGTCATCTTGAGAACACCGGGACGCTCAAGACAGGCACCTTCCTGGCCGCGAAACAGTCCACCACCATGGCCATCGGCTTCCTTCAACACCTCAGGACCCGCGGGCGCAGTCCGCAGGAGTGCACCCAGCACGACGTAGATGATTGGTTGGCTGGCGGGCCCACGACCCGCAGCCTCGCCCGAGGCTTTATCCGCTGGGCCGCCCAGCACGGGCACCTGCCGGCGGTGGACTTCCCCTACCGCACCGCCCACTCATCACCTGTCATCAGTCAGGCTCAGCGCCTGGGGCACATCGAAACTCTCACCGACCCATTGACAGAGAACCTGGGCGCGGCCCGAATCGCGGCACTGTTCCTGTTGCTCTACGGCCAACCGCTGACCCGCATCTCGTGCATGGATCTAGAGCAGATCCACGACGACGAAGGGCGATTGACCGTGTCCTTCACTGATGATCGGATCGTGATCCCATCACCCTTCGATACCGTCGTGCGCGCGCATCTGACCGCGTTGCCGAATATGAACACTGCCGCGCATCGGCAGAACAGCTGGCTCTTTCCCGGCGCTCGGCCGGGGCAGCATCTGCACCAAGGCACGATCATGAATCGTCTGCGTGACCGCGGGATTGACCTACGAGGGGCTCGCAACGCTTCACTGCGGGCACTGGTCTTAGAAATGCCTGCACCGGTGGTGGCCGACGCGTTCAACTACAGCCACTCCGTGACCAACCGTCACCGCCGCGACGCCGGGGCGCTCTTTACGGACTACATCAAGAACCGCAGTGCTGATTCCTGAGAAATAACACGTCCCGATGGGGCGGTAACTCCCCTACTCATGACGCGATCCAGGGGAATACGCAGGTGCTGAATATGCCAGGCCAGCGCTTGAAGTGATCCGATTGCAGGATCTGCAGAATAGGACTCCATGATGTGTTCTCCCCGATCCTCCTCATGATGATGTTGGGTTCCTTGCCATTGCAAAGATCTGAGTCCCTCAGGCCCTGCGTCGGACTGTTCTCCGGGGACTTATGAGGTGACGATCGGGAACGGTCGAATCGTCCCAGATCTGCGCGGATTCCCCCGGTTTCCTTGACCTGATTCGCAGTGTATGCATGCTGAGTGCAATACCTGCAGATGCATCGGAGATGTGATGGATTCCTTGGATGACCGGGTCATCAAGCTTCCGGTGCGTCAGGAAGCACTCTCCGTCGACGCCGTGTTCGAGGACATGCTCACCGGATGGAGACAGCAACAGTTGGCCGGGAACTTCACCTCCGCCACGATCCGTGGACGCAAGCAAATCGTTAGCGCAGAATATGCCATCCGGCATCTCGACGGCGGGCCTCTCCAGCAACGCCGAACCGAGCTCCCGCCCGGCAGTGACCGTAAGCCCGAAGGGCGCCAGAACATCCAATGAGGCCGGCGCTGACCGTGGAGCCGAGTGTGTTGGTTATCAGGCCCACGCTCCCCAGGGCAACGAGGACAACGCGGCGACCCTGAATAACCTGGTCTCCTCAGTGGGGTTCACTGGCGGGATCGGCACTGTCGGGGTGTTCGTTCCCGAGGACCCAGGTGGCCCGGATGAGCTGTCCCAGCAGGGCAAGGCCCGCTTCGATTTCGGCAACTTCTGGTTCAAGAGCCAGCAGATGGGCTGCGGGCAGACCCCGGTCAAGCGCTTCCGCGCCCAGGCGCCTGCTCGAGGCTCTCCGTCTCCCATGGCTGATTAACCGGCGGATTCCAACAATCTCGGCAACCTACAACACCCAGGTGTCCGTAGCGGATACTGGCCACCACAGTCATAAACCGGGGAACTCTTCGAGCTGCGCCCACTGACGATAGACGACGTCCAAGGGGGCTTCTACAACAACAGAGTCTGTCACCGTGGTAGTCATAGTCTCTCCTCCTTCGATGAGCGTGGAGCCACCGCAGCGGTACCTACAGACGGTGTCAACGACGGCCGAAAACTGAACACTCAGGGGTGTCGGCTCTACCTTCGGTCCCCCACCTCGGTCGCAGAGACGACCAATGCGTAGAACCGCCAGGCCCAGGACAGACGCGGCGTCGACAGTCCCTGTTCCGGCTATTCCGGCAGGTCAGCACCAGAGGCGCCGAGAAGGTCGAGCCCGTTGTCGTGGAGCACCGCACGCAGCCAGTCCTCTCCCAAACCGAGGTTGATCAACGCGTCCAGCGCATGGGCGTAGCGGTAAGGGATGTTGGGGAAATCGGTGCCAAGCACAATCCGGTCCTTCAAGTCCTTGAGCTGCCCGAGCCGCTCACGAGGGAACGGATGCAGACCCTCGATGAAGTCGGTGAACACCATAGTGGTATCCAAGTGCACACCGTCGAAGCGTTCCGCCAGGTCTAAGAAATCCGTGTATTCGGGCATCCCCAGGTGAGCGATAACCAGGCACAGGCCCGGAAATCTACGCAGTATCCGCTCAATAGGGACAGCCCCGGTGAACTCTCCGGGGCTCGGCCCAGATCCACAATGGATCACCACCGGTGTGCCCGAAGCAGCCAACATCTCCCAGACCGGATCCAGCAAAGCATCCCCCGGATCGAAGGCCCCGACCTGAACGTGGACCTTGAAGACCCGCACACCCCGGTCGAGGGCGTGCGCCACATAATCTGCAACCGTCGGCTCTGGGTAGAACGTCGCGCTCAGCGCAGCCTCAGGCATTTGAGCGGCGAACCGATAAGAATAGTCGTTGAGCCAGGCGGACATGCCCGGACGGTGCGCGTAGTTCAGGGTAGTGAAGGCGCGCACTCCGAAGGCCCGCAGGATCTCGATCCGCTCGGTCTCCGGGAGACGGTAGGTGATCGGCCAGTCCTGACCGAGCGTCGGACTCACAGCATCGAAGTATGACCAGACTTTTCGCAACACCGGCGCTGGCATGAAGTGGGTATGGATATCGACCAGGCCCGGCAGCTCCAGCGCCTCCCAGCGGGACCGGACCTCTTGAGCTTCGGCGCTGAGCAGCTCGGCAGTGTTGCTGCGAAGCTCTTCATTGAAATTCATGAGTAGTCAGGGGGTCTAGCATCCTCGCTGACCTGCCCCCTATCCCCTTTCGGTCTGTACAGCAGCTCTTCGAACAGGCCAGACTTCCAGAGCGGGTCGCCGGGAGCGCAGCTGCGAAGATCCCGGAACGTCCCCCATCGAGGCACCTCTGACTCAGCGACTTCCTCGCCCCCCTGATCAGCGAACACGTCCCACCGGTGAGTGCCACCACGCCCGAAGCGCCAGGTGCACATCCAACGATCGCGGGGCACGGTCCCATCCGGTCGGCTTTCAATTTCTCAGCGTTTTGGAGCTTCCGGATGATCTGTTCCGGGGTATGGCGTCGTCTCTTGCTAGTCATGGTCACACCAGTCTTCCTGCCCAGAGGCCCAGGCGCTAGTGCAACTCTCATCACTCGTGGACCGAAATCAGGGGGTCATGCCAGTGCCCGGTCTCACGGGTGTGTTAGGGTCGGTGTTATCCACACGGGAGCCCTATTGCAGGGGCTGAGATCGGGCTGAGGCAGCCTGCGACCGTTGAACCTGTCCGGGTAATGCCGGCGAAGGAAGAGGAATCCCAATATGAGCACATCTGCTCAGCACGCCCTGGTGCACATCCACAGCCAAGAGCACGACCTCCACGTTCCGGTCACGGAGATCTCACTGGAGGACAGTCCCGGCAGCGCCCCCAACCCCCCACTGAGGATCTACCGTACGGCTGGGCCCGGTAGCGACCCCGTCGTCGGCCTGCCGCCGCTGCGGGAAGCCTGGATCGCCGACCGTGGTGACATCGAGACCTACCCGGGCCGGGAGCGGAACCTCCTCGACGACGGCCCCACCGCGATCCGGCGTGGTGCGGCATCCCGCGAGTGGAAAGGCACCAGGCCGAAGACGCTGCGTGCCGCTGCGGATCGAACCGTCACCCAGATGCACTACGCCCGAGCCGGTATCGTCACTGAGGAGATGCGGTTCGTAGCGCTGCGAGAGAACTGCGACGTCGAGCTGGTCCGCTCCGAACTGGCAGCAGGACGAGCGATCATCCCGGCCAATATCAACCATCCCGAGTCTGAACCGATGATCATCGGAAAAGCCTTCCTGGTGAAGATCAACGCCAATATCGGAAACTCCGCGGTGACCAGCTCCATCGCCGAAGAAGTCGACAAGATGCAGTGGGCCACCCGGTGGGGCGCGGACACCGTCATGGACCTCTCCACCGGTGACGACATCCACACCACCCGCGAGTGGATCATCCGCAACTCTCCGGTACCTATCGGGACCGTACCCATCTACCAAGCCCTGGAAAAGGTCAACGGCCAGGCCAGCGCCCTGACCTGGGAGATCTTTCGCGACACCGTGATCGAACAGTGCGAGCAGGGGGTGGACTACATGACCATCCATGCCGGGGTGTTGCTGCGCTACGTGCCCATGACAGCCGAGCGAGTCACCGGCATGGTCTCGCGCGGCGGATCCATCATGGCCGGCTGGTGCCTAGCCCACCACAAGGAAAACTTCCTCTACACCCACTTTGACGAGCTTTGCGAGATCTTCGCCCGCTACGATGTCGCCTTCTCCCTCGGCGATGGGTTGCGCCCAGGATCAATCGCCGACGCCAACGACGCTGCCCAGTTCGCCGAGCTGGACACCCTTGCCGAGCTCACCGCACGGGCCTGGGCCCACGACGTGCAGGTCATGGTCGAGGGCCCCGGCCATATTCCACTGCACCTGGTGCGGGAGAACGTCGAACGGCAGCAGGAATTGTGCCACGGAGCCCCGTTCTACACCCTAGGGCCCCTGGTGACCGACATCGCCCCCGGTTATGACCACATCACTTCCGCGATCGGAGCCACCGAGATCGCGCGCTACGGCACAGCCATGCTCTGCTACGTCACCCCGAAGGAGCACCTGGGGTTGCCGAACAAAGACGACGTGAAGACCGGGGTCATCACCTACAAGATCGCCGCCCACGCCGCCGACCTGGCCAAGGGTCACCCCGGCGCGGCGGAGCGGGATGACGCGCTGTCGAAGGCAAGGTTCGAGTTCCGCTGGCGTGATCAGTTCGCCCTGTCCCTGGACCCGGACACCGCCGAAGCCTTCCACGACGAGACCCTGCCGGCCGAAGCGGCCAAGACCGCCCACTTTTGTTCGATGTGTGGTCCGAAATTCTGTTCGATGCGTATCTCTCAGGACATCCGTGACCAGTTCGGTGGCATGTCCGAACAGGAAGCTATCGCTGGGATGGAGCAGAAGTCTGCTCAGTTCCGGGCTTCCGGGTCCAAGGTCTATCTGGATGATCCCACGGTCTCGAACACCTGAGAGCCCCTCCAAAAGCACCAGCCAGTTGACACCTGCGTAGGTGTTGCGCCCTGGGGCCAGAATGAGCCCAGGGGCAGAACCCCTAGCACGGTCTCTAGGTTGCCCATCTCATCGGGCGCGAGCCCGCCGAGGAACACTATTTCCGAGCGGTTCACGAACCTCCACGCCACATCAGTCTGAAGCGTCCACGCTCGTCGTCGAGTCCTTCTTCGCCGCTTCTTTTAAAGCGGAGGCGAGTGCTTTCCAGCTGTTATAGGTGTCTCTACTCATCGCTTATGCTCGCCTCCTCGTAGAGCCTCTTTTGTAGCTGTTCACCGAATTTCGCTCGATTACGTCTGGCCAGCGGTTGCAGATATGACGAGAGCGCGGGCACTGAAGCTATGAGTCCCTTGCCATGAGCTTCAGAGATCAGGTCACCGACGAGTGAGAGGTCCTGGTTGAGCTCTACCAGATCTGCGATCATGCGCTCCACGGTCATGGCGGCCATTCCGTCGACGTGCGTTATTTCCGACCGGGTGAGTTGTCGCACGCGGAGTCGTAGGTTCTTCATCCTCGAGCCTCGCCGGCGTGGTACCACGAAGTCATACAGGTCTAGGTAAAAATCACCCACGCCGTGAAGCTCCACGGCAGTCGTGCCTGCCGCAATGACACGGGGGGCGCCATCCTCAGTCTTGAGATGTCCTCCCAGCGCGAGCCACGTCGCACGCAGCATGTCGTGGTCTCCAGTAGGAGCCCCGACTATCCGGTACACACCTTGTGCCATCCGTTCCAGAGCGCCGGCCGAGACCAGCCGCGACAATTGTGTAGGACTGACCCCGACTCCAGAGGCTTGAGCGGCGGTGAACATGCCCCACCGGTCCTCGGCCAGAACTCCAATGGCAGCTGGCCAAGAATGATCTCAGTACGCATACGTTGCCAAGCCAGAAACCGCACGACTCCGAGACCCCGCCGAAGGCTCTATCGAAGCGCCGAGGGCACTAGAGGCACGCTGACGGTGGCGAGTCCATGGTTCTGGTCGGCACTCCCCTACTCGGGCCTCAACTCGCGCATTACCGGTGCCGAGACATCCCCTGCGGGAAGATCGATGCCGACGTTCGCCTTAAAGGAGTTCGACTCGCGGGGACCTTCGGAGTGAGCTTAGATCCAGCGCGGGACGCTTTACGGGAACTTGAGCGAGACGGATTGGTCGCCGACCGTGATCGCACTCGCCGGCCCGATTCACGGCGAGTCGAGCAGCTCGATTCCGTAGTCGGCGACGACGACCCGCACCTCGGCGAGGTAGCGCTGCGCCTGCGCCGTGAGCGGGATCCCGGAGTGGCTGATCCAGCCGATCTCGATGCTCTCGTCCACGTCGAGTGGGATGGCGACGATCCCGGGATCGAGGTCGTCACTGATGATGCCGGTCGAGATCGTGTAGCCGTTGAGTCCGATCATGAGATTGAAGATGGTCGCGCGGTCGGCGACCCGGATTTCCCGCTTGCTCGACAGGGTCGAGAGGATCTCTTCGGCGAAGTAGAACGAATTGTTCGCGCCCTGGTCAAAGGTGAGCCGTGGGAGGTCGGCCAGATCATCGAGAGTGACGCGATCTCGGGAGGCCAAGGAATTCTGTCTGGAGATGAAGATGTGCGGCACTGCGGCAAAGAGCGGGTGGAACACCAGCCCGGAATCTCGCAGGAGTTTGTCGATGACCTTCCGGTTGAAGTCATTCCGGTACAGGATGCCCACCTCACTGCGGAGCGCCCGGACGTCCTCGATGATGTCCCAGGTCCGGGTCTCACGAAGCGAGAACTCGTACTGCGCTGCGTCAACGGAGTCCACCATCCGGATGAACGCCTCGACCACGAATGAGTAGTGCTGAGCCGAGACTCCGAGCAGCCGACGGGACGGTGGTTGACCGAGGTAGCGCTGCTCCAGCAGCGACATCTGCTCGACGACCTGCCTGGTATAGCCGAGAAACTCTACCCCCTCCTCGGTCAACGTCACCCCCCGGGCCGATCGAGTGAGGAGGGTGCGCCCCACCCGGGATTCCAGGTCTTTCATTGCGGCAGACATGGTCGGCTGGGCGACGTAGAAAAGGTCGGCGGCGCCGGTGATCGACCCCTCCGCTGCGACCTCGATGAAGTAATGCAGTTGCTGCAGTGTGATGCCTCTGGATTCTCGTGCCATAGCTGAAGACTATAGAAGACCATAGGCAACGTCAGTTACCCGATGACTGAACTGATACTGCAGGATAGTGCAGAGTCCTTCCGCAAGGCCGAGCCCGGCCGATCAAGACCTGAATTGGACATACATGTCGAACGAATTCACGTTCAGCATCACCACCACCCGCTTCGACGAGGACTACTCGCCGTCCGAGGATTCTCGGACCACGACGAACTTTGCCAACCTGGCCCGGGGCGAGCACCGCCAGCAGAACCTTCGCCGAACCCTGGCGATGATCAACGACCGGTTCAACGATCTCGCACGCCGGGACAACCCGGGCCGGGACCGCTATTCCGTCGAGCTCGTGATCGTCTCCGCGGAGCTGCAGTTCAGCTCGGACGGCGCGGATCACCGGTTCCCCCTGATCGAGGTGCTGGATATTCAGATCGTCGATCGGCTCACCGGTGCACGATTCCCGGGGATCGTCGGGAACAACTTCTCGTCCTACGTCCGCGACTTCGACTTCAGTGTTCGACTTCCGGCAGTCAACGAGGGCAGCTCTGAGTTCACCGTGCCGGGAGACTTCGGTGACCTGCACGGCAAACTGTTCCAGCATTTCCTCGACTCAGAGGCCTACAGGGAGCGCTTCGCGGTGGATCCCGTGATCTGCATCAGCGTGTCCACGAGCCGGACCTATCGCAGGACCGGGAAACACCATCCGACCCTCGGTGTCGAGTACCAGCAGGACGACTACTCGTTGACCGATGAGTACTTCCGGAAGATGGGTCTCCAGGTCAGGTACTTCCTGCCGCCCGGCGGTGTCGCCCCGCTCGCGTTCTACTTCCGCGGCGATCTGCTCAGCGACTACACCGACCTGCAGCTCATCGGCACGATCAGCGTGATGGAGACCTTCCAGAGGATCTATCGGCCGGAGATCTACAACGCGAACTCCCCCGCCGCTGAAATCTACCGACCGACCCTGGATCAGCAGGACTACTCGCCTACCGCTATCGTCTACGACCGCGTTGAACGCGGTCAGCTAGCAAAGAAGCAGGGCGAGTACACGGAAGACCACTTTGTGAAGCCCCACGGTGAGCTGCTCGAGCAGTGGGCCGAGCGTTTCCCCGTTCGCGTTGGATGACCACCGGAGGAAAGTCGACCATGACCCAGATCTTGCCCACGTCCACCGTCGGCAGCCTGCCCAAGCCCTCGTGGCTCGCCCGGCCTGAAACCCTCTGGGCGCCCTGGAAGCTGCAGGGCGATGAGTTGGTCGAAGGCAAGCAGGATGCACTGCGCATCACCGCCAAGGAACAGAGCGATCGCGGAATCGACATCATCAGCGACGGAGAGCAGACCCGTCAGCACTTCGTGACGACGTTCATCGAGCATCTCGACGGGGTCGACTTCGATCAGCGCGAGACGGTTCGGATCCGCAATCGCTACGACGCGAGTGTGCCCACCGTCCTCGGCGCAGTGAGCCGCTCCAAGCCGGTCTTCGTCGACGACGCGAGACTCCTCCGGCAGCAGACCGATCAGCCGATCAAATGGGCACTGCCCGGCCCCATGACGATGATCGACACGCTCTACGACGGCCACTACAAGAGCCGGGAGAAGCTGGCGTGGGAGTTCGCGACGATCCTCAACCAGGAGGCACGAGACCTGGAGGCTGCGGGGGTCGACATCATCCAGTTCGACGAGCCCGCGTTCAACGTCTACTTCGATGAGATGAAGGACTGGGGCGTGGCGACGCTGGAAACGGCAACGGAGGGATTACGCGCGGAGACCGCAGTGCACATCTGCTACGGCTACGGGATCAAGGCGAACACCGACTGGAAGGCCACCCTCGGCTCGGAGTGGCGCCAGTATGAGGAGTCGTTCCCCCTCCTGCAGCAGTCCAGCATCGACATCATCTCGCTGGAATGCCACAACTCCCGTGTCCCGATCGACCTCGTCGAACTCGTCCGGGGCAAGAAGGTCATGCTCGGTGCCATCGACGTGGCGAACGAGAAGATCGAGACTCCTGAGGAAGTCGCCGCCACCATCCGGAACGCTCTCAGGTTCGTCGACACGGACAAGCTTCTGCCGAGCACGAACTGCGGCATGGCGCCCTTCTCCCGGGACATCGCACTGGCGAAGTTAAGCGCGCTCAGCGCGGGTGCGCGCATCGTTCGTGAGGAGCTATCGGCCGCGAAGCCCTGACCTATCGGGGCCGCATCTCACCGGTTAGCGGGAGCGTCGTGGGACCGTAGCTCCTCGATGACGCTCGTCCCGGTCTCCGGTCGCGAGACCATCTGTTCCGAGGCGCGCAGCACTTTCCACAGCTCATCCATCACCAGAAGATAGTGCTTCGGCGGAATGCCCCGGTCCGTGGTCACGATCTTCTCCGTGGCCACGGTGACGGTGCCGAGGTTCCAGCACAACGACTGCACCGCAGCCATGAGAACGGTGTCGTTCTCGTTGGCCCGGAGCGGCTAACTTTCAGGGTCGTTCGGAAGGAGGCTCTCCTGCCGGCCGGTCCCAGGACGCTGATACCCGGGCAATGACCATAGAACGGTATTCCTGTATTACGGTATTCCTGCCCTGCCGAGAAGACGTGAGTCCCCATGCCGGACTCACGTCCCCTGATGTCATCGGTATAACTACAGGATGGGCCTTGTCCCGGCGGGTGGTGACGGCCTCGTGGGCCCGGGCGCGAATCAGCAGCGCGGTACTGATCGATCCGATCGAGCCCACTTTTCTCCGGGCCTGTTCCTTCTCGGGCTCAGGGTATTCGTATATGCGCTCCGTAGTGGCAACACCTCAGCAAAGGAACAGGAAGGGACTGTCGTACCGACAGGTGACATCGACTCTGGTTGGCCAGAGGGACGTCGAACTAAAGCGGCTCTTCGCAGATGAGGGTGTAGTAAGCGTTGGCGTGGCGGTGCACAGATAGATGTCGAGGCCTTCCGAAGATGGAAGTTCCTACACTGCCCATCTGAAAGACCTCGACGTGGCCAAGCCTACTTTTGCCATCCCCGATATTGATAGTTTCTGCCTGGTCGACCAGCTCGGACTCACCATCACCGGCCAGCACCTCGAAGAACGCCGAGCGGTCCTGGAATGCCGAGTCCTCCACCACGACCCCTGGTGCCGAGACTGCGGCGCCGAAGGCGTCTCGATCGGCACCGTGGTGCGCCGGATGGCCCATGTGCCGCTGGGCTGGCGGCCCACCACCCTCTTGGTTCGGGTGCGCCGCTACCGGTGCGCGGACTGCGCCCGGGTCTGGCGCCAAGACACCAGCTGCGCCGCGGCACCCCGCGCGAAGCTCAGCCGCCACGCGGTGCTCTGGGCGCTGAAATCACTGGTGATCGACCGCATGTCGATCACCCGGATCGCCGCCGGCCTCGGGGCTGCCTGGCACACCGTCAACGCCGCGGTCCTCGCTGCTGGAGCGAAGCTGCTGATCAATGACCCAGCCCGCTTCCAGGGGGTCGAGATCTTGGGAGTTGATGAGCACTGTTGGCGCCACACCGGTGCCGGCACCCACTTCGTGACCGTGATCATCGACCTGACCCCGGTCCGCAACGGCACCGGGCCGGCGCGGCTGCTGGACATGGTCCCCGGCCGCTCTAAGGCCGTGTTCAAGACCTGGCTGGAGGCCCAAAGCA
>NZ_VAVZ01000055.1 GCF_005771525.1 Nesterenkonia salmonea
ACTGGTCCGGCTACATCGCTCAACGCGCCGAATAAAACCTGCCCTCAATAACGCACGTCCACCGACACACGACGCCGCATAGCATCACGACATTGCCCCCGATGAGCACCGGTTTGCGCCCCCAACGGGCGGCTAAAGCACCAGCCCTCGGTGAAGAGAACGTACCGGCCACATAGGCGAGGAAGATCAGACTGATCAGTCCCAACGGCAATCCGAAAGGCGGCTCTGCCAGATGGAAAGCCATGAAGTTGTACATCGCCACGAATCCGCCCATGGTCAGAAAACCCTGAAGGTAGATGACCCGCAACCCTGGAGACCGCAGATTCCCGAGCAGCTGTCCCACTGCCTGCTTGAAACTACTGCGACGCGGGGTGAAACTCTGGGCCCGGGGAGCAGCGAGCACAAAGACCACTACACAGCCCACCGCCAGGACCGTCACGGCGAGCATGCCGGGTTTCCACCCAATCTCGTCCCCCACAGGTGCTGCGAGGATCCGGCCCGACAACCCACCCACTGTGGTCCCGGAAATATAAGTCCCCGCTGCCACCGCCGCGGCCCGGGGGCTGACCTCCTCACTCAGGTAGGCCACCGCCAGGGCAGGAACCCCACCGAGCATAAAGCCTTCGACGAAGCGCATCATCAATGCCAGAGGGAACGTCGGCATGATGACAGTGAGCACTGCGAAAAGACAGGCGAGTGCCACGGCCCACACCATGGCATTCTTTCTGCCATAGGCATCGCCGATGTAGGACCACGGAATGACGCCCAGGGCTAAGCCCAAGGTAGCCATAGAAACCATCAGGGCCGCCTGGTCCGCACTCACATCCTGATCCACCGCAATCAGCGGCAGCAGCCCTTGGGGCGAATAAAGCTGAGCGAAGGTCGCAACCCCGACAAAGAACAACGCGAGAAGCAGCCGCCGGTACGGGGACGATCCTGGCTGAAGTCCGTCAGAGGACATCGATGACCCCACGGACGATGGCTCCCAGACCGCCGAGACCGGCCAGAGTCAACGCCAACCTCCGGGCGAACGCAGCTGAAACAACGCTCGCCAGGCGTGAGGCGATCAGTATGCCGACCACCACAGTGGCCGCGATCCCTGCCAACAGCCAACCGAAGGGGACCCCCACATCTCCCTCTGTGGTGACAGACCCCAGAACGAGTTTCGATACCACCGAGGCTGCACCCATCGTCATGAAAATTGGTTGGAGAGTGGCCGCGAAGCTCACCTGGTCCCACCGTGAAAGACGAGAATAGATCACCATCACCGGAGCTGCGACTCCGCTGGTGGTGTTAAAGAATCCCCCGATGAGACCAGCAGCCACAGCGGGTATCCGCCCGGTCCACTCTGGAAGCCTGCGCAAAGTGAAAGTTACGAGCAGAGCCGCAACCACAATCGACCCCAGAATGATGGAGAGCCACCCAGCAGAGAGCACCCCCACCAGCCAGGCGCCCGGCCAGGCCCCGACCACGGCGGCGGGGATGATCAGCCAGAACTTTCGCCAGTCGATGGCAGCCCACACGCTGAGCATGATCAAGAACCCCGAGACCACGGTTGTCATATTGGTCACAAGAACACCGAAAGCAGGGCCCAGAAGGAGAGAAAGCACCGGCGCCACCACAAGGCCTACCCCAGTGCCGGAGAGCCTTTGGAGAATGGTACCTATCAGGACTGCGGCGACAATGATCCCAAGAGTGCCGAAAATGTCCACCGTGTCATCGTAAACCAGCTCGAAGGACGCAGTGTCAGGTGCCCGGAGGCGGGATCATGGCAGGCACCAAGATGAAACTGGACACGAGGCCGAGCACCACTAGAGCCCCCACGATACTGAGATGGATGCGCAGCTGATCTCGCACGACACCCGCGAATTCGCGCAACACCGCGCTGGGTAGGTAGTACCAGGCTGTCTTGGAACCCACAACGTGTGCTCGCAGCTCCATACTGCGGGTCAGCAGAGCGGCCCTAAAGACGTGATAGTTGCTCGTCACGACGACGACTGCAGCATGTGGGTCAGTCAGCAGCTGCTGAGAAAAGTAAAGATTCTCCCTGGTGCTGCGAGACTCAGTTTCTGCGATAACCCCTTCCGGTTCAGCTCCGATGGCAATGAGGTACTCCCGCATAGCAACACCCTCAGCACGGGGCTCGTCCGCTCCTTGACCCCCACTGGTAATGATCACCGGCGCGGGGTCGAAGCTTCGTTGGACCTCAAGACCACGGCGCAACCTACCCTGCAGAAGGGGAGGTACCTGACCATCAATCAGGCCTGCACCGAGAATGATCACCGCCTCGGGCATAATTCTGAGACGACGCCAGCGGTAGAGCAGCGAGGCGATGAGAAAGATCGCGAAAACTACCGCGACGTATCCCACCACCAGAACCGCCGCGGAGTGCATACCGTATCTGGTGATATACCAGACACTCTCCTGCATAGCTCCTGCCGGTTCGAGGGCCCTCAGCGTGAAAGGCAGGACTACCATCCCCACCCCAGCCAATAGTGCCAGTCCGTTACTCAGGCTTCGACTTTCCCGTCGCAGCACAGTGACGCCGGACCATAGAAGGAACAGCACCAGGACGGGGTAGCCCACGATAGTACCCAGCAACATGATCGCCAATGCGGCGATCGCGATCACGAGAAGCGGACCTTGGAAGCCCTGCTGAAAGAGTAGGATCGCCCCGCTCACCAAGGCGGTGAAAGTCCCCAACACGCCGCAGCCCAAAGCTCCGATTCGCCGACCGTCTTTGGCGAACAGCATCAGTCCCAGTGCGGCAGCGACGGCACCGCCACCCGCCAGAATGGCAGCACCCCAGGTGAGGACCATGAGGAGAAGCTCAGATGCCGGTTCTCAGTTGGTGGAGCAGGCGCTGCGTTTGCGGCCGCCACGACCCACGTCGTCGTGGCCGGCCTCTTGAAGTGCCTTACGGATCTCCTTGGGAAGTGAGAAGACGATGTCCTCCTCCGCAGTCACAACTTCCTCAGGCTCGCCATAGCCGTATTCGGCCAGCAGGCGCAGCACGTCGTCCACAAGCACCTCCGGCACCGAGGCGCCAGACGTCACCCCGACGGTCCTCGCTTCAGCGAACCAGGACTCGTCTATCTGGTTGGCGAAGTCCACCCGCTCCGAGCGCCGTGCTCCGCACTCCAGCGCAACTTCCTTCAACCGCACTGAGTTGGAGGAGTTGGCCGAGCCGACCACAATCATCAGATCCGATTCCGGGGCGATCTTCTTGATCGCCGCCTGACGGTTGGACGTGGCGTAGCAGATGTCATCCGAAGGTGGGTCCTGCAGGTTCGGGAACCTTTCGCGGAGCTTTTGGACCGTCTCCATGGTTTCATCCACAGAAAGTGTGGTCTGAGACAGCCAGATGAGATTGTCCGGATCAGGGACCTCGATCTGGTCGACTTCCCACGGGCCGTTGACAATCGTGGTGCTCTCCGGGGCATGACCGAAAGTGCCTTCGACCTCTTCGTGCCCATCATGGCCGATGAGGATGATGTGGTAGTTGTCCCTAGTGGTGAAACGCACAGCTTCGCGGTGGACCTTGGTCACCAGCGGGCAGGTGGCGTCGATGGTCTGCAGGCCACGCTGAGAGGCTGCTTCCTTGACCGCTGGAGAGACTCCATGTGCTGAGAACACGAGCAGTTCACCCTCCGGAACTTCGTCAGTTTCCTCGACGAAGATGACGCCTTTCTCGGTGAGCGTATCCACCACGTGCCGGTTGTGCACGATTTCCTTACGCACATAGACCGGAGCGCCGTACTGCTCCAGTGCTTTCTCTACCGCGATCACCGCGCGATCAACTCCAGCACAGTATCCTCGCGGTGCTGCCAGGAGGATGCGTTTGGACCCCTCGAAGGTCTGCTCAGCGGCGATCTCCTCAGGGCTGCGACGCTTACGCGGCACTGTAGGGGTGGGCACCGAGATGTGCTTGCGGGGCGTCGTCGGGGCTTCCGGCGTCGTCGTTGTCATACTCAAAGTGTACCGGCGCGACCTTAACGGCGACGGGACGGAGTCAGCAGCCCTGCGATCATCGCCGCTAGGCCGACCACGCCGCTGACAACGCTGAATATCCACCAAGCCGGTTGCGCCCACTGCGTGTACTGAACCTGAATGTGATCGAGGATAGTACCGGCCGCCTCCGGCACCCCGGCCGGGTGTTGGAACTCTGGAGAGCCCGCGGTCAACGCGATCCACAGGCCAAGAGAGGCCGCAACCAGGCCACCCGTAGCCACAGCGAACCACCGGCCACGCCCGTGTCCGATCAGCAGGCCCAGCAGTGCCAGGGCCGCCGCTCCCCCAGCAGAGAAGAGCCAATACTGACTCGCAGCGGCCACAGTAGCCCATGAATACGGGTCCGCAGTGCTGTCCGTAGCCGCCTGAATGTCGACCGTAATTTCAGGGGCGATGATGTCGAAGCTTTCTGGGTCAACTCCAGGTATCCAACTGAGGGCATCGCCGAGGCCTTCGCGCAGCGGCTGAGTCATAGCATCCGAAACCGGCGATAGGTCAAGCTCAATATCAAGTTCGCGGACCTCACCTGAGGTACCTTCGGCGAAAATGTCCTCAAGCTGTGCGGTGTAGCTTGTTCGAGTCTCCTGAAGTACTTCATCCCAGGCATCGAGGGTTCGCTCATTGTTGAACGCCGAGGACACTACAGGAGCGAGCAGCTCATCCGCCGCACCCGGCACAGCCCACTGCAGTTGGTCAGGCAGACGGCCCGTGAGATCCTCCATAATGATGTCCGTCACAGCCTCGGCGAAATCTTCCTCCTGAGGCAGTGACCCGGCAATCTGACGAACAGGTTCCTCGCTGCGCAGCAGCTGATCAAGCTGGTAGCCGGCGAGTCCTCCGACAGACAACATCCCTGCAAGCAGCAGGCACAGGACGCTGAGCAGGTGTCGCATTAAGCTCCTGGGCGGTTTTGGGCCGTGTCGGCCTCCGACAGTCGGGCTAGTCTGTAAGCAGTATGAATTATCAGGAGCCTACTGCCAAAGACCGACCCCCGCTGACCGCGCTGCCGCCGAGCTCTCAGGAGACCAGCGAAGACACACCCTGGCCGCTGAGTCACTTTTCAGGCAAGCTCAGGGCGCATATTGACCGCGTCACCCCCACCTGGGTCGAAGGCCAACTCGTGGAGTTCAACCTGCGCAACGGCACGGCGTGGATGACACTCCGTGATTTGGAGCAAGAAATCTCCTTCCAGGCCGTTGCCTGGCGAAACGTGGCAAGCGGCCTGGCCGATAAGGGACTCGAGCCCGGATCTCGGGTTGTTGCACTGGTCAAGCCCTCTCTGTGGGAGAAGTCCGGGCGACTGTCCCTAGTGACCCAGCGAATGGAACCGGTAGGTCTTGGAGACCTCTTGGCCCGGATCGAGCGCATGAAGCAGCAACTGGCAGCAGAAGGCCTCTTCCGTCCGGAGCGGAAGAAGCCGCTGCCCGTGCTGCCGCGCAGTATCGGCGTCATCACGGGCCGCAACTCCGATGCCAAGAAAGACATTCTGCGCAACGTCACTGCCCGGTGGGCCGCCGCGCATTTCGAGATCAGGGAGGTTGCCACCCAGGGGCAAATGGCTCCCATTGAGGTGACCGCTGCACTGGAGCAGCTCGAAGCCCTGGACCACGTTGACGTGATTGTGATCGCCCGGGGGGGAGGCTCACTGGAAGAGGTCATTCTCCCGTTTTCCGATGAACGGTTGGTCCGCGCGGTCGCCGCTGCCCGCACTCCTGTGGTGTCAGCTATTGGCCATGAAGCGGACCGGCCCCTCCTCGACGAAGTCGCCGATGTGCGAGCTTCAACACCGACCGGTTCTGCGAAGCTGCTGGTTCCTGACGAGACCTTGGAGCGCGAGACCATCGGAAGCGCCCGGACCCGCATGTCCCAGGGTCTAGAGCGCATGCTCTCCGGAGAGGCCGAATGGCTTCAGGCGGTTCGGTCCCGTCCTGTCATGGCCCAACCTGAGGCCATGATCAGCGTGCGCGCGGAAGATCTGCTGCGGCTGCGGCGTCGTGCTCTTGTCTCTGCCCAAACGAGGCTGGACCGGGCGCGGGACTGGGTTGAGGCGACCAGGTCCCAGATCACTGCCCTGTCGCCGCAATCCACCCTCGACCGGGGTTACGCGGTCGTTCAACATCAGCGTCGGATCGTTCGACATGCCGGTGAGCTTCAGCCCGGTGCCGAGGTCCACGTGAAAGTGGCATCCGGGGAGTTCACCGCCGATGTCACGACAACTACAGAGGAGAACCGCCAATGACCGAGAATCAGTTCAGCACTGCACGCACCGAGGACATCGAGCACATGTCATATGAGCAAGCCCGTGATGAGCTCGCCGAGGTGGTGACCAAGCTGGAAACCGGCGGCGCCCCTCTGGAGGAATCACTGGCTCTATGGCAGCGCGGAGAAGCCCTGGCCGACCGGTGCGAACGGTGGCTCGACGGAGCCTCCGCACGGCTGAAGGAAGTTCGCGAGGCCCTGAATGAGAAGGAACACGCGGTCTACGAGGACCGAGCTGCCGAATCGCGATAATCGGCAAGGAAGTCAGCGATTTCTGAGATCGCAACCTCGAGATCTTCCACATGTGGCAGCGTCACCACGCGCAAGTGCTGGGTATCGTCCCAGTTAAAGGCCCGGCCGTGGGACAACAGGATCTTCTTCTGCCGCAGCAGCTCGATGACGAAAGCCTCATCATCGTCGATCGGATAGATATCCGGATCCAAACGAGGAAAAAGATACAGCGCTCCGTCTGACTTCTCCACCGTGACTCCCTCTATCTCCGAGAGCAGACGGTGGGCTGTGCGCGACTGTTCATAGAGTCGCCCCGCGGGGAGAATCAGTTCCTCGATGGACTGGTACCCACCCAAAGCGGCCTGGATGGCATGTTGGGCAGGCACATTGGCACACATGCGCATATTCATCAGAAGGTTGAGACCTTCGATGTAGTTCTTAGCCCTGTGCTTGGGCCCAGAGAGGTAGATCCACCCAGATCGGAAACCGGCCACACGCCATGTCTTGGACAATCCGGAGAACGTGATGGTGAGAACGTCATCACTCAAGGTCGCGGCATTGATCATCTCCACCCCGTCGAAGGTGATCTTCTCGTAGATCTCGTCGGCCAGCAGCATCAGATTGTGCCGGCGGCAAATGTCCACCATCGCCTCAAGAATCTCCCGAGGATAGACAGCGCCTGTCGGGTTATTGGGGTTGATGAGCACGAGAGCCTTGGTCCGATCCGTCACTTTGGACTCGATCTCCTCCGGATCCGGCCACCACCTATTGCTCTCATCGCACATGTAGTGCACAGGCTGACCACCTGCGAGTTTGGTGGCCCCAGTCCAGAGCGGGTAGTCCGGCGCCGGGATGAGGATCTCATCCTGAGGCGCAATCATGGCTGTGAGCACCATGGAGATGAGTTCTGAGACACCGTTGCCCAACCACACATCCTCAGGTGAGGCCTCACGCAGACCCCGGGCTTGGTAGTACTGGGCCACAGCAACACGTGCAGAGTAGACGCCCTGAGAGTCCGAGTACCCCTGAGCCGTCGGCAATGTTTTGATCATGTGCTGCAGAATCTGTTCCGGGGCCTCGAATCCAAAAGGCGCCGGGTTGCCAATGTTCAGTCTGGTGATTCGATGCCCAGCTCGTTCCAGTCGCGCAGCTTCTTGCGCAATCGGTCCGCGCACGTCGTAGCGGACATCGGCGAGCTTTGGGGACTGAAGAAACTCCTCTGAAAAGTTCTGCATCCCTTCATCATGCACCAAAAAACCTCAGCTCGGTGGCACCACCAATTTAGGAGCCTCAGCCCGTGACTGAGGTCACAGGTTGAGGCTTGGCGAACGCATCTCGGTACTGAGCGAGGAACGCTGCAATGCCATCTATCGCTTCTTCCAACTCCTCCACGGCAGGCAACGCCACAAGACGGAAATGCTGATCGTCGATCCAGTTGAAGGCACGTCCGTGAGAGACGAGAATTTTCTGCTGGCGCAGGAGCTCCATGACAAAAGCCTCGTCGTTCTCGATCGGGTAGATCTCCGGATCGAGGCGCGGGAACAAATACATGGCCCCATCCATCTGGCAGACATCCACGCCTTCGATTTCAGACAGCAGCTTGTAGGCCACGGTGCGCTGCTCGTAGAGCCGCCCCCCAGGGTTGATGAGTTCGGTGATCGACTGATAGCCACCCAGAGCGGTCTGTACGGCGTGCTGTCCCGGGACGTTCGGGCACATGCGCAGATTAGACATCAGCTGCAGGCCCTCCAAATAGTTCTTGGCCCGATGTTTGGGCCCGGAGATGTACATCCAACCGGACCGGTACCCAGCAACGCGCCAGGTCTTGGAAAGCCCGGAGTAGGTGATAGTGAAGACATCGTCACTGAGCGTGGCCGCGTTGATCATCTCCGCGCCGTCGTATGTGATCTTCTCGTAGATCTCGTCCGCCAACAGCATCAAATTATGACGACGGCAGATATCCACCATCGCTTCGAGAATCTCCCGGGGATACACCGCACCCGTCGGATTATTGGGGTTGATGATCACAAGAGCCTTAGTGCGATCGGTCACCTTCGACTCGATCTCCTCCGGGTCCGGCCACCAATTGTTCTCTTCATCGCAGATGTAGTGCACCGGGATGCCCTGGTAAAGCGCTGTCAGGCCCGTCCACAAGGGGTAATCCGGCGTGGGGATCAGGATCTCGTCACCGGGGTTGATCAGTGCCTGCAGGGTGATGGTGATCAGCTCAGAGACCCCATTGCCCAAGTAGACATCGTCCACATGAGCATCTTTCATGCCCTTGGTCTGGTAGTACTGAGCCACCGCAGTGCGAGCTGAGTAGATTCCCGCAGAATCAGAGTAGCCCTGCGCTGTCGGAAGATGCTTGATCATATCCATCATGATCGAATCCGGCGCCTCGAACCCGAAAGGTGCCATATTTCCGATGTTCAGCTTGGTAATGCGATGTCCAGCCCGTTCAAGCCGGGCGGCCTCCACAGCGATGGGGCCACGCACGTCATAGCGGACATTGCGCAGCTTATTCGCCTGGGTGAAATCCTGGAACTCCTCCATAATGAGATTCTGCCTCACATTGTCAACAATCCGCCAATTTCACACGGTTCAGCTCATCCCCAATTTTCGGGTTCAGCCAGAAGGCCCTCTTCAACGAGCCAATAAGTCGCCGCGTCCTCAGGGTCCAGCGCGTCATCTCCATGGATGAGGCGACGGATGGTCAGCATAGCCTCATCGTCGAGGGCGGCGGATATCTCGTCCACGACCCCGGGAACCTCGTCAGCCACTCGAGAGGAGACGATCGGCGCGTACTGATCCTCGGGGAAGGCTCGCCGGACATCTTCAAGACTGATCAGAGCGTGATCGGCAGAACCTGGGTGGGATGAGGTGAACAGCGCCGCGTCGATCTCGGCGGTGATCAGAAGATCGACCAGTGTGTCTTCGTCCGCCGTGCGCAAGTCCTCAGGTACGCATTCGTAGGTCTCCTCCAGGAGGTCTGTGACATCTGGCAGTTCAGCGGAGACACCAACGACCAGCTCTCCACAGTCTGGGGCCAGGGTGTCAAAATCGGTGTCCTCCTCACCATCAACCTCATATGTTTCCGCCGTGACGCTGGTGATGTGCACTCTGCTGCTGAGGACAGCGGCAGTCGGTTCGAAAAGTTCGGCCTCGCTCAGTTGGGCTTCGACGAGACTCACCAGTTCCTCAGGTGCTGCCGCTGGCCCCAGGTCATTCTCAGGATCGGGAGCCGTCAGCTCGGCGTAACCTTCCGGATCCAGCTCCTCAGCAAGCGGCATAGTGCGAGCAATCACCAGTTCATAGCGGTCGTCAACGTCCTCGTCCTGAACTTCCTCCGTCTCAGGGCCTTCTCTAGGCGCAGCCCGAGCAAGCTCGGCAGCCAAAGAAACCGCTGTCTGATCCTCCTCTTCCACGACCACAGTGGGAGCCTCATGGGAGTTCAGAGCCATTGCATACACCTGCGCAATCGTGCGATCCAGTGGATCGCTGCCGACGGCAAGGTGCCATGCCCGCTCAATGTCATCACCTGTGGGTTCCGGTGCAGGCTGCGGGGGGTCTGAGCAGCCGGACAGAATCACACCCAAGGTCAAGGCAGCGGCTGTCACAGGAGCTGCGGAGAGGGACCGGCGCACAGGCATGGTGGGTCCTCTGCGCTGAAAAGTCATGAGCGACATTCTACGTGGAGGGGGCGACGGGTTTATCCTGGGGAAGATGAGAGGCGAATCTGTTGACCTGCCCGTCGAGATTCCCGGCTCGGCTCCGCTGACCACGCGGTTGAAGTCTTTGCTGCAGCATCCAGCATCGGTGTATGAAGAAGCTCAGACAGCCCGCGGTTGGGTGGATCTGGCGTATGAAGCTGCTTACGGGGAGCGGTACGCGGCGGCTGCTGAAGCTGCCGAGCGAGGCTTGCAATCGCCTGGGGCGAATGATCCTGAGAACCGACTCATGCTCCTGCGAATTCTCTCAGGTGTGCACGAGATGCGCGGTGAGTCGGAGCTCTCTGCCCCATTCCTCACACAAAGAATCGAGCTGCTGCGTCAGCTTGGCCGCACCCGCCAGGCTGAGGTCGAGGCCCAACTTGGAACCATGCTGCTCCGTGAACCAGATCGCGTCGAGGCCGAAATTCTCAAGCGCATGGCAGAGGAGCTAGATGACGGAACCGGCCCAAGCGTGCACCGTGCCGATGTGCTCTCTTCATTGGCAGTGCGCACACTCCATGATGAGGGTCCAGAAGCAGCACTGAGCCTCATCAGTGAGGCATGCGAAATCCTTGAATCTCTGGACCGTCCGCAAGCTCTGGCTGGGGCAAGAATGTTCTTAGCTCACGCCCAGTTACTCTCGGACGACCCTGAGGCTGCGCTGTCCACAGCTGACCAGGTCCTCTCGGCACCGGCCAATCGGGCGGTACGCGGCGCTATGGCCATGCTCAGAGCAACAGTGCACCATCAGGCTGAGCGACCCGCTGAGGCTGTCGAGGACGCGATGACGTCTGTGGAGCTCTACTCCGCCTGCGGTGTCCGAAAAGGAGCCGCTTCCGCCGCAGCGCTGTTGGCGGGGATTTCTTCCAGCCTGAGTGAGTCCGAGACTGCTGTGTTGGCCTGGCGGGTAGCGGTGCAACAGGCTGAGCTGGGTGAGTTTTCGGAATCCCGGATGCTCTCTTTGGCCCTGGGTCAGCAGCTTCTGGATATGGACAACTACGCCGAGGCGGAGAAAGTGCTTGAAGCCCTCTCCCTGCGTCTGACCGGAGGTGAAAGCGACTTCTCCACAAGAGGCCGCGCACTGATGGGCCTGGGCCACGCGGTCACGCAGCAGAAGCGGCCTCTGGAGGCTATGTCTCATTGGGAGGAAGCCGCAGCTCAGTTCATTTCCGCGGAAGAGGTCGACGAGGCCGCCAGGGCCCACCTGGCCGCAGGTGCCCTCGCAGCGTCACTGGACCGAGTGGAGGCGGCTCGGAAACACTATGAACACGGCCTCCGGCTCGCCGATCAGGGCGAGGACACTGATCCGCTGATGCTCCTGCAAGCCCTGCACTCACTGGGGCACCTGCTGTGCCGCCATGAGGAGGAGTCGGGATTGACCTATCTCGACCGTGCCATGGACATCGTCGATGAGCACGGCACGGATTGGCAGCGCGCCGACATTACTGACACCCGAGCCAGATCCCTGACTGCTCTGGGTCGTGGAAACGAAGCCGTCGCGGCTGCCCTGGAGGCGGCTGATATGTTCGCCGCCTCAGGGGATGAGGAGGCTGCAGCAGACGCGGAGATTTTCGCCGCGACTGTGCTGATGCAGATGAACCAGTCTCAGGAAGCAGAAACGCTCTTCCGCATGGCCGCAGAGTCCCGCGAGATCTCGGATGCCCTCTTGGCGACCTCCCTTGAGGGACGCGCTGAAGCGCTCACCGCTCTGGGAAAACATGACGAGGCTGCACGTCGGACTGCTGAACTGGAGGCTCTCAGAGAACAGCTGGCCAATGAGGAAGATCTCCCGCAGTCGGAGTAAGACCCAAAAGCACTTCAGCGCACCTCAACCTGTGTTCCGCCTTGGACTGCCACCCGTTTCCACGAACATCCCGCGCTCCGGAAACCAAAGAGAGCGCCACTGAAGCTGCGCGAATTCTGAGGCTCTCCGAATCCACATCAGCGGCAAATACTCGCGCGAAACGGTCAAAGGCTGCAGGGGCGTGAATGTAGCGGGAATCCACAGCTGGCAGCACCGCAAGATGGCCGAGGAAGCAGGCCAGATCATCAACACGGTATCCCGGGCCCAGCGAATCCACATCAAGCAGACAGGAAATCTGCGACCCGTTCATCAGGAGGTTGGCCTCGTAGAAGTCTCCGTGACTCGGCACCACCGGCCCGCGGTCGGTGACGGGGATTCCTGCCAAGACTTCCTCTTCCAGCCGCCGGATTCTGCGTTCGCACCCGGGCAAAGCAGAAACGGCCGCTGAGGCGTACGAGGGCAGCCGGTCGGTCCAGGCATCCCGGGCGGGAAGACCCATCACCTCAGCCGGCAAAGCCTCCAGGAGTTCAATGAAGTCAGCCGGGCGAACCACGGCTGCGCCGTCGGAGAGAAACAGTTCGGCCAGGGACACTCCCCTGCCCTGCTCAAACGCCATGACATCGCGGATCGGTTCACAGACGGGGACCGGCGCAGGTACATGAGCATCAAGCAGCATTCGGTGTCTGTCTGCCAGATCGCGGGCATGGCCTTCGCGGAGGACCTTGAGGTAGACGCGTCGGCCATCCGCGAAGTCAGCTGCGATCACAGCGCGTCGAAGCGGTCGGTAGCTGATGGTCTCCAGCGCTGTCAGCTCAGAGCCTGCCCCCCAGGTGGATGCGACTGTCCCCGGGTCGGTTGCGAGCTGAAGTCCAGGCAGCGACGGGTCCATAGGGTGCTGCCATATGACCAACTCGCCATGCTCCGATTCAGTCCGCATCACCCCATCGACATGACCGTGGATGCGCTCTGTGGTGACCCCGACGTACACATCCTCATTGGCGGTGATCCGGTAGATCCCCGTCGCACCGGCACCTGGACGGTGCTGGACTGCCTCCATGGTCACTTCCGCAGCTGGGAGACCCTTGCCCAGGAAAGCATCAGTAATGACGGGGTGAACGGCCTCAGACTGCAGGAAGGCAAGCTGGTGGACTTCCACCTGGTCCCGGCTCTGCCGAGTTTCTGTCCGCGACTCTGCGGACGAGTAGTTCAGCGACGACATGCAGTGAGAGTACCGGAGGACGGCTAGGTGTAGTTCCTCGACACGTTGTGAATGGTCCGTGCAGTAGTCGGAGACCTCCGATATGGAT
>NZ_VAVZ01000056.1 GCF_005771525.1 Nesterenkonia salmonea
GATCTCATCGCTGCCATCAACGCTATCCACTCAAACAGCAGACCTGACTAACGTGAGCCAACTCGGGGAGGCAACACGAACAGAAACGCGGCGCTACCGACGAACACTGCCAGGGTGACGAGCGCCTCGGGACCCTGCAGAGCCACGAGCAGTGGCCCGGTGAGCATGATCGCCACACTCGCCGCACGGACGAGGACACCGGCGATTAGCAGCCCGCCCACCATGGCCTGCGGAACGAGCAGCAGCGTGCCCCCAACGCCCTCCGGGACGTCTATGCCAGGGTCCAGGACCACCCGGTCGAACGCCAAGACGAGAAGGCTGACACCCAGATGCGCGGCGAGAAGCCGGGGCACCCATGGCACGAGCGACCCTAACCGCCGGGCCGGCTTGATCACCGCCAGCTCGGGAGTCGGAAGACGCGCCGCCACCGGGCGCAGCAAGAGGGTCACCGCGACGGCTGCGGCCGCCGCGAAGACGACGCCCGGGCGCAGCAGCGCCCCAAAGTCCAGTGGATAGGCCTCCGGGGCGTTGACGAACCACTCCTGGTGGGCGCCTGCCGGCACAGCGCTCCCTGCCACGACGATCCCAACGATTAAGGCAACCACGGTCCCTCGAGCGACCACAGGCACGATATGACGCCTCCTAGGAACCATCAAGGGGATGAGTCTCATCCACGCGAGTCCAGCGTCACGACAGGGTTGGGCGTAAGGACCTGAAAGCAGGCCCACATTGGGTTCCCCGTTCCTGCATGCCGAGCCGTGGCACTCCTACGTGGGGTTATCGCCTGGACCAAACAATTATCAGACTCGCTGTGCCAACGGTGCCGATTGATGCATGCCTGTTTGTGTCCTTTCCTGTGTCTTGAGTGCGGTGTAGGCGCGAAAGTGTTGCTGTGCGGTCCCGCTAGGAGGACCGCGATGTCAGCCAGACCATGGAGCCGATCAGCAGCGCCAGCCCCAGAGTCCAGATCAGCAGGCCCTCAGAAACGGGCCCGAGGGAGCCCAGCGAGAAGCCGCCGGGGTTCGCCTGGAACTGATCGTTCTTGAGATACGCGATGATGTCTCGCTTGTCCTCCGGCGGGATGTTTGCGTCGTTGAAGACCGGCATGTTCTGTGGGCCAGTGGTCATGGCGGTGTAGATGTCGACCTCGTCCACCCCGTCCAGCGACGGCGCATACTTTCCTTCAGTCAGCGCGCCGCCGGCAGCGGCAGCGTTATGGCACATGGCGCAGTTGTTGCGGAACAGTTCACCGCCGCGGGCAGCATCGCCCTGGTCGACATCAAGGTACTCATCATCCGGTACAGCCGGGCCCGCGCCAAGGCTTGCCACGTAGGCGGCCATCATCGTGGTCTGCTCATCGTTGAACTGCGGAGGCTTCTGCTGGGCCTGCGGTCCCTGCATCTGCATCGGCATACGGCCGGTGCCGACCTGGAACTCTACCGAGGCAGCACCTGCGCCGACCAGGGATGGTCCGGCGTCTGAACCTTCGGCGTCCATCCCGTGGCAGGTGGCGCAGTTTGCGACGAACAGACGTTCGCCCTCCTCCACCTGCTCGGCACTGTATGCCTCAGCAGCGCCGTTGGATGCCTGCGCCTGGTTGACCGTGGTTGCAGCGGCGTAGAGCCCGCCGCTGAGTAGCAGCCCCAGCAGGAGCAACGCTACAAAGGCGAACGGGTGGCGGCGCTTCTGCGTCAGTGCCTTCATTTAGCCGTTGTCCTTTTCTTCTTCGGTGCGATGGTAGAGCGTAATGGGTGCGTGATCGTCAGACGAACAGCGGAAGCTGGTAGACGATCGCGAACAGGCCCGCGATCACGTGGATTCAGTAGAAGTCGGTGGTGAAGTAGAAGCGAACGCAGAACGTGGCGGACTGCCCGGCAATGAACATCGGCTCGCTGGTGAGCCACACCATGGTGCCCGCAGACACCATGGTGTGGCCGGTTCGGCAGCGTGCGTGTCGGGAAATTGGGGGCTTGGATTGCCGATGTCACACAGCCATTGTGACCTCAAAACAACCAGGTTCGCCGTTAGCGTCCCGGGTGTGACACGTGGCCAAAACGGCTGGTCACCTCGATTGCCGCGTCATGACTGGGATCAAGGTTATTGGGGTGTAACTAAAGGTGAACAAATATTTCTACAGCTCGTAGAAAAGTGGCGCTTCTCTCTCGGTTCCCCGGTGCAGAATTGCTGCCACGCCCCCTGGCTCGATAGGTTGGGGGTGTGAATCCAGCATCAGAACCAGCTGCAGCCTCATGGCCCAAAAATTCTGGAGAGCCTTCCTCTACAAGACTTTCGGGTGGATATTCTCCACACCACGAGAACAGGCTTGGGTCCACGGCGGGTCACCCGCCGAAGGGTATCTAAGCTCAGAGCGCACACTGCAGAGGTTCTTCGAACCGATGGCCGGATTGGGGGTCGTAGGCGTTGGCCAAGCCCGAGTTCCGGGAGATAGTCAACTGCATGGGTGATTCTCGTGCGCCATTCTTTGGCGAAATGCGTAACGCTTACCGAACCGTAACTGAGCGGCTTAACATGGCTGTATGCATCCAGTGACGCGTGCTTCCGCCCTTCACACTTCTAATCGCAGACACCATGTGTGCGACTTCCGGGCCGTCATCTTCGATATGGACGGCGTAGTCACCGATACCGCGCAGGTGCACGCCGCGGCGTGGAAGAAGCTCTTCGACGGCGTGCTGGATGCAGTGGGCCAGCTGCCGGAGAACCGCGATGTGGTCAGGGCTGAGCCGCACCGGCTGGCACCATTCGACATTGCGGACGACTACCTGCGGTTTGTGGATGGTCTGCCTCGCGAGGAGGGGGTGCGTTCGTTCTTCGCCTCCCGCGGCCTGACACTGCCGCAAGACTCTGGCGCCGCCAACGGCGAGCTGAGCGTCGATGCGCTGGCCAGACGTAAGCAGGGATACTTCGATGAGGTGCTGCGCACGGAGGGTGTCGCGGTCTTCCCTGATGCGCTGAAGGCGCTGAAGCAGCTGCGCGGTGCAGGTATTCCGATTGGTCTGGTCACCGCCTCGCGCAACGCTCACACCGTGCTCTCCCAGGCAGAGGTGATCGATTACTTCGGCCACATCGTCGATGGCAGCACCGCGGTGGAGCTTAACCTGCCGGGCAAGCCCCACCCTGCCACGTTCCTCCACGCCGCCCGCCTGCTGGGGGTGGAGCCCCAAGACACGGTGGTGATTGAGGACGCCGTGGCTGGAGTGCAGGCCGCCGTCGCCGGTGACTTCAGCCTGGTGGTCGGGGTCGACCGGCACGGTTCCCCGGAGCGGCTGAGTGAGGCGGGCGCCGTCGTCGTGGATGATGTATCCGCCCTGGATCTGCAGCACTGCGTGACCCGGCCCTACGACCCTGCCTGGATGCTGGCCTATGACAGCTTCGATCCGGCAGAGGAGGGCACTCGCGAGGCGCTGTGCACCCTGGCGAATGGGTATTGGGGCACCCGTGGCTCGGTGCCGGGCGCCCAGGCCGGGGAGGTGCATTACCCAGGGACCTATGTGGCGGGGGTGTTCAACCGGCTGGCCTCCACAGTTGAGGGCCGCGAGGTGGAGACCGAGCACCTGGTCAATATGCCTGACTGGACGGTGCTCTCCGTGACCCCCGACGGCGCTGATCCGCTGCTGCCCACCACCGGGCAGCTGATCGAGTATCACCAGGAGCTGGACCTGCGCCGCGGCCTGCTCACCCGCATCCAGCGCTATCAGGATGCCGACGGGCGGATCACCCGACTGATCACCCGGCAGTTCCAGTCCCTGGCCGAGAGGCACATGGCCGGCCTGGAGATGCGCGTGGAGGCGGAGAACTGGTCCGGCGAGCTCACCCTGCGGTCGGTGATCGATGGGCGGGTGGCCAATCGCAACGTCGCCGATGACCACCAGCTCGCCTCCCGCCACCTGCAGCCCGCGGGGGCTCGGGAGGTGGACGGGGCCACCGTCCTGTTGGAGATGATGACCAACAACTCCCAGGTTCGGGTGGCCGTGGCGGCCCGCACCCGTCTCACCTCCGACGCCGAAGGCCGCGAACCCAGCAGCCGGCTCATCGAGGAGGATGACACTGTCATCGGTCACGACATCGGTCTGCACGTGGAGGCCGGGTCGCCGGTGACCCTGGAGAAGATCGCGGCCATCTCCACCAGCCAGGATCCGGCCGTGGCCACCGTGGCGGAGAGTGCGGCCGCACAGGTGGCTCGCGCGCCGGGCTTCCGGCAGATGCTGAACCGTCATGAGGAGCGGTGGGGGATCATTTGGGCACGCGCCGCTGTGCACATGGAACACCAGGAAATGTACTCACGCGACGACGGCGATGAGTGGGTGGGCCTGGATCACGATTGCGCCAACGAACGCCACCAGTTGGCGTTGAATCTGCACACCTTCCACGTGTTCCAGACAGCCTTCGGCTCACACCAGGAGACCGACGTCGCCCTGGGTGCACGTGGGCTGCACGGGGAGGGATACCGCGGCCACATCTTCTGGGATGAGATGTTCATCTACCCCACCCTGACTCTGCGTCGCCCCGAGTTCACCCGCGGATTGCTGATGTACCGGTACCGGCGGCTGAATGAAGCCCGAGCCAATGCGCGGGCCGAGGGTTACGCCGGGGCGATGTATCCGTGGCAGTCCGGTTCCACCGGGCGGGAAGAGACCCCCAGCGAGCTGTGGAATCCGCGCTCGGGAACGTGGATGCCGGATAACTCCCATAATCAGCGCCACGTCTCGCTGGCGGTCGCCTACTCGGTGCTGCGCTACTTCGAGGCCACCGAAGACGAAACGTTCATCTCCAACTTCGGCGGAGAGATGCTGGTGGAGATCTGTCGGTTCTTCGTGTCGCTGGCCCACCACAACCGAGACACTGGGCGGTGGGAGATCCACGGTGTGATGGGCCCGGACGAATATCACGACGGCTACCCCGATACCCCCGGCTCCGGGCTGCGCAACAACGCCTACACCAACGTGCTGGCCTCCTGGGCGCTGGCGGCCACCGTGCGGCTGCTGCGCTGGATGGACGGCCGAGACGATCCGCTGAGTCAGTGGCTGGACGTCTTTGAGGACGAGCTGCGCCACTGGGAGGACATCGCGGCCAACCTGAAGGTCCCATTCATGGATGACGGGATCATCAGCCAGTTCGATGGCTACGAGGACCTGCTGGAATTCGACTGGGATGACTACCGGGACCGGTATGACAATATTGGCCGGCTGGATCTGATCCTGCAGGCCGAGGGGGACTCCACCAACCGATACAAGCTTTCCAAACAAGCTGATGTGCTGATGCTGCCCTACCTGTTCTCCCTCCAGGAGCTGCAGGAGACCTTGGCGACTATGGGGTACGAGTTCTCGGTGCAGGGTCTGCGGAACACGGTGGACTACTACTTGGCGAGGACCTCCCACGGCTCTACCCTGTCGCGCCTGGTGCATGGCTGGGTGGCAGCCCGCACCGACAGGTCCGCTTCCTGGGCACTGTTCGCTGAAGCGTTGGAGGCAGACCTGTCCGACACCCAGGGCGGCACCACACGCGAAGGTGTTCACCTAGGTGCGATGGCCGGGACAGTGGATATGGTCATCCGCTGCTTCGCCGGGGTGGAGACGCGGAAAGATAGGCTGCGCCTGAACCCACGGCTGCCCAAGGAACTGCCCGGCGTGCATTTCCAGGTGCGCTTCCGGCATCAGACGATTGACATAGACATCACCCACCAGGAGGTCACCGTCACCCTGCCGGGCTCATCTTCCCAACCGATTCAGCTGTTCGTCGAGGGAAGAGAAGAGACCATGGCCCCCGGTGACACCTCTACAGTGCCACTACACGGCAAGACCTGAGGAAATCTCGCGCCTCGTTATCTCCGATCTGGATGAAAAGGTCAGGCCTCTTCCGGCTGGGGGACCACCATGACGGGGCCTTCACCGCGGAGCAGCAGTCCACGTGAGACCGAGCCGAGCATGGTGCTCCTCAGTCCGCCGAGCCCACGGGTGCCCACTACAATCAGCTGCGCGGTACGGGACTTCTTGCGCAGCACGCTGACCGGGTCGCCGGGCTCCACAGTCGTTGAGACCTCCAGGTCGGGGAAGTGGTCCTTAAGCCAGTCACGTTCGGCATCTACGGTTTCCTGCAGCTCAGCCCTGCGCTGCTGGGTGACCTCATCGACCTGATTGGTCAGCTCCGGGTACCACAGCAGCGCACCATCCAGCGGAGGCAGCACCATGAGAATCTGCAGAGTGACCCCGCGCTCGGAGGCCGCCCGTGCCGCCTGCAGCACTGCTGTGCGGCTATGGGCGGAGCCGTCGATTCCAACGACCACCGGCCCGGAGCTCTCCACCGGGGCGAACCGTGCTGTGCCTTCGCCGTCGTCGTAGTTGCCCGGAATGATGACGGTGGGCGACTTGGCATAGGCCGGCAGAGCCGAAGCCACCGAGCCCAGCAGCAGCCCCAGGAAGCCGCCAAGCCCGCGGCCACCGACTACCACCAGCTGAGCATCCTGTGACTTCTCAACCAGGATGCCAGCAGCGTCCCCCTCTTCAGCCAGGTAAGTGACCTCTCCGGGATAGTCCTCCAGCAGCTCACGCGCTAGGTCCAGAGTCGGTTTGGTGGCCTGGTACTTCAGCTGCTCATCCGGTATGCGCGGAACAGCAGCCAGGGTGGCGTACACACCTGGCGCAATGGTGAAGGAGGTGACCACAGTCAGGGCACTGCCGCGTCGCTGAGCGGATCGTGCCCCATAGTGCAGGGCAAGTTTCGAATAGTTGGACCCGTCGAACCCGACCACGACCCCCAACGTCCGCTCGGCCGAGGTGAAGTCACTGGTGCGCGATGGGGTGGCAGCATCCTGGCTCATGGAAGCCCCTCTCGTGGGGGCGCTTCGGCGAAGACGGCGGCGGTGGCCCCGCGTGAAGAACCGTCCCCGTCACCACTACTCTAGTGGGCCTACCGGACACCCTGCTCGGTACCGCTCTCCAGGCAAGCGGTGACACATCCTCAATGATGTGGCACCCACTGATTCGGCGTCTGCGGCCTCATCGACTGGCAGGCCCGCATAGAGCAGAATGTTCTCGCCGTCGATCTCAACCTGGTGGGTGGTGGCGTCTACCGTGGCGGGCAGGGAGAGCACCTTGCCGTTGCGCAGACAGAATCGAGCGGAGTGCTGGGGGCACTCGATGACGTCGTCCTCGATGAAGCCTTCCGCCAGGGAGGCGGCGCCGTGCGTGCATTCGTCGTCGAGGGCGTAGAACGTCCCGGTCTCGGCGTGGAAGACCGTGATCGCCACGGTGCCGGTCGTCTCTGCGGGGATCAGCAGGGTCTCCCCTTCCGGGATCTCGCCAGTGGTGCCCGCGATGATAGGTTCCGGTTGTCGCATGATGCGTTGAGTCCTTTTCTGCTGCTCTGCGGCGCTGGGATCAGAAGGAGCGGGTCAGGATCGCTGTCTTGACTTCGGAGATTGCTTTGGTGACTTCGATGCCGCGTGGGCAGGCTTCGGTGCAGTTGAAGGTGGTGCGGCAGCGCCACACGCCCTCTTTGTCGTTGAGGACCTCCAGGCGCAGGTCTCCTGCATCGTCGCGGGAGTCGAAGATGAACCGGTGGGCGTTGACGATCGCGGCGGGACCGAAGTACTGGCCGTCCGTCCAGAACACCGGGCAGGAGCTGGTGCAGGCGGCGCACAGGATGCACTTGGTGGTGTCGTCGAAGCGCTCACGGTCTTCCGGGGACTGCAGCCGCTCCGCGGTGGGCTCCGGGGAGTTGTTGATGAAGAACGGCATGATCTCGCGGTAGGACTGGAAGAAGGGTTCCATGTCCACGATCAGGTCTTTTTCGATCGGCAGGCCCTTGATCGCCTCCACCACGATCGGCTTGGAGGTGTCCAGGTCCTTCAGAAGGGTCTTGCAGGCCAGTCGGTTGCGTCCGTTGATGCGCATCGCATCAGATCCGCAGATGCCGTGGGCGCAGGAGCGCCGGAAGGTCAGGGTACCGTCGATCTCCCATTTGACCTTGTGCATGGCATCGAGCACCCGGTCGGTGCCGTACATGGTCAGCTGCCACTCGTCCCACCAGGCGTCTTCAGCGCGCTCGGGGTCGTAGCGGCGGATCTTCAGGGTGATGTCAAAGCTCTCAACAGCACCGGCGCCGTCGCCGCTCTCCGCCAGGTCAATCTTGGAGGCTGGCTCGTTTTCCACTGTGGGAGTGCTCATCAGTACTTACGCTCCATCGGCTCGTAACGGGTAAAATTCACCGGCTTGGTGTCCTTTGGAAAAACCGGTCGAGTTCGTGCTCTAGGTTTGCAGCGGCTGCTGGGCCACCAGTTCGTGGTCCGGACAACTGGCCCTGGATAGCCACCGCGGACGCGCCGCGGATGGACTCTTTGCCCGGTCTGCCTCCAAGCTGTTTCTTCGGATCGGAGTAGGAGTAAAACAATTCGGCCGCCGGGCGAGTCCGAGACGACCTCGCGCCCGCCGTTACCTCCCCGAATTCGTCGAATCCTCTCCCGCTTGACCGGTAATATCAAGCTCTGCAGGACCCTGCGCTTGGCACTCATCTTCAATCTGGAGTGTCGAAAAATATACATCGAATTGAGTCCGTAACAGCCGTGAAGCCGTGCGTAAGACTCGACGACCATCCTTCTGAGGATCAGGAACGTGCAGATGTGCAGAGAATACGATTTGTCCTGACGTAATGGCCCAAGCATGTACATGGTGGACATCATGGACACCTTCGATGGCAGTCAGTGTCGTGGTTGCTTTCTTCAGATCCAGGTCATGAGGTGTGCCTTGAAGTAGGATGCGCAGCGCTGAACGGAGAATAGACCAAGACACCCAGAGGATCACCAACCCAAGCACTATACCCATCAGCGCGTCTATCACGTAAAGGCCAGTGAACCGGATAGTCAGAGCCGTAATGATAATGAGGACACTGCCGATAAGCGTTTGGAGGATGTGCGAGAACGCACCTTTGACGTTGAGGTTGGTTTTTTGGCGCTTGTATAATAACCAGAAAGCAAGCGATTCGGTGATGATCCCCCCCACCGTCACCAGGATCATCACACCTGTTGGGAGCGCTACCGGATCACCGACCCGCATAGCCCCCATCCAGATGACGGTTATGGCCATGATGATCAGAATCAGTCCGTTGAACAGCGCGCCGATGATCTCGGCTCGCGCCCACCCAAAGGTATACCTGACTGTTGCTGGCCGGGCACTCACTCGCTGCGAGACTAAGGCGATGAGCACTCCACCTACGGTAGAAAAGGTGTGGAGAGCATCAGAGATCACCGCCACCGAACCAGTCCAAATCCCCACGATGAGTTGCGGGAGGAAATAGGCTCCAGTGAGCGACCCAGAAATTATTAAGGCGCGTCGATCTCCGGCGACACTGTGCCCACCATGCGAACTATCACTCACAACAAATCACCTACAATAAAAATCAAGCCCGACGCAGTGACCTAGCGCCATCCTCTGCATGGGCAAATTCCAGCCCTGAACTTACGACCATACACCTGCCTCCTCATAAGCCTGACTGCGGCCATACCGTTCGAGCGCATGAAACTGAATTCTTCTGCTGCATATGGGCAGAGTAGAGAGGCCCACCGGCAACATGGTGCACGTGCATCAGGCACGTCCCTGGCTTAAGTCTTCCGCCGAAAATTGGAGTGAGGGGTATGAACCCCGGGTGGTGGACAGGCTGAGACTGGCCCATACTGGGTCGGAGAATGCGAGTATCCACTATGCCGAAGAACATCTACTCGGAAGAGTTCAAAGTTGATGCGGTCGGCCTTTACGAGAGGCATCCAGAGCTGTCCTATACGAAAGCAACTGAGGATCTGGGATCGGCGCGGCGACAATGAAGGTCCGGGTCCGCCAGGCTCGCAAGAAGTCCGGGAAGGTCTCGACACAGCCGGCAGGTTTCAGCCGCCGCTGAAGCGCGCCGGAGACGCCGGAGGAGGAACTGGTCCGCCTGCGGGTGGAGAACGAGTCCCTACGAGCTGATAAGCGGACTACGCGGGCTGATCTGGACAGGGTCACCGAGGAGCGGGCGATCCTGCCGAAGGCCACGAAGTATTTTCCCGAGCAGAGACGAACTGGTGATCCGCTTCCAGTTCGTTGAGGACCACCGAAACACCCATGAGGTGAAGCGGATGTGCCAGGTGCTGGGCGTCCAGCGCTCCAGCTTCTATAAGGGGCGCCAGGGGCGCGAAGCACGCCAGGCGCGGAAGGAGTACCCGGTGTGGGAGGTTTGCCCCGCGAGGCCGCGGAGTTGTCACGCGTAGCCAAGACGGTTGAGAAGGCACAGTCTGTTAAGGTCGAGATCCAGCGATGGCCATCGGGTCTCGAGCGCCTTCGTCCCGGTGGCCATCGCGGCCGCCGTCGTCGCTCTCAGCAGGTGATTGGGTACGGTTCGCCGCCCTGGTGCCCTGGAAAACCACCGTGAACACCGCATCGCCTAAGGGAGTTGCGGCAGGGTCCACCGCGCAGGGTCAATGTCTCAGGCCGAGGGTGTCAGGCTCTACCGCGACCAACCGGTCAGTAGTACTGGTTGTAGTTGTATTGCGGTGTCGGCAGCCCCCTTTCGGACAGCAACGCCGAGCGAGTAGCTTCGGGGCAAGCCGCACGCACGACCCGTGGTCTAATATATTGGTCTGATCTGGGGCATCTGCCTGAGAGGACGCATGTTCTCCGGGCGACTGCTCATAGTTTGAAGACTTGGTTCTGCTGAGGGACCACTGCTTTCCACGAGAGGTCGCGGTCAATTCGACTGCGCAGCGTGTCCGCGGCTTGGGGTTCACCGTGAACGATGAACACCTTCTTCGGTGCTGTGCGGAATCCAGCCAGCCATCTCATCAGCCCAGAGGCATCTGCATGTGCTGAGAGTCCCGGCAGATTAGCTACATCTGCGTTGATGGGGACCCATTCTCCGTGAATTTTGATGTCTTCCGCTCCCTGAAGGAGTGAGCGGCCGCGTGTTCCTGCTGCTTGGTATCCCGCTAAAAGGATGGTGCTGCGCCGGTCGGGTCCGAAGACTTTCAGGTGGTGCAGTATCCGGCCGCCGGTGGCCATGCCGCTGGCGGATATGACGATCTTGGGTTCACGGCTGCGCGAGATGCGCTTGGAGTCTTCGGGGTGGCGGGTATAGGTGGCAAGGCTGTCCACGGCCTTAGATGTGGGCGAGTCCAACCGGTGATCGTTGGGGTGATCGCTCATCAACCGGCTGGCATTAATTGCCATGGGACTGTCGAGGTAGATCGGGACAGCCGGCAGCTGGCCCGAGTGCCGCAGACTCCACAGGTAGTAGAGCAGGGTCTGTGCCCGTCCGACCGCGAAGGAAGGTATGAGCACAGTGCCGCCGCGTCGCGTGGTTCTCTCCACCACTTCAGCAAGTCGCTCGGCAGCGTGGGAGACGTCGTGGAGACGATCGCCGTAGGTGGATTCGATGACGACGTAGTCTGCTTCCGGCACCGGTTCAGGATCGAACATGACCGGGTCGTCATACTTCCCCAGGTCTCCGGAGAATACGACCCGCCGGCCACCCCATTGGATGTCTGCCGTGGCGGCGCCCAGGATGTGCCCGGCCCGACGGAACCGGACTGTGGCTCCATTCGGTGTTTGGAAGGGTTGGACGAAGGGGTAGGTGATGAAAGCATCCAGGGCCCGTTGAGCGTCCCGGGTGTCATAGAGCGGCAGGGCGGGGGAGTGTTTGGTCTTCTTGATGCGGTTCAAGAACGCGGCGTCCTTCTCCTGCAGCCAAGCGCTGTCTTTGAGGATCAGCTCCGCGACGTCTCGCGTCGCCTCCGTGCAGATGATCGGACCGGTGAATCCGTCGCGGACCAGCCTGGGCAAGTATCCGCAATGGTCGAGGTGAGCATGGGTGAGAATCACGGCGTCGATGCTTGATGCGTCGACCGGCAGGGGCCTCCAGTTGAGTTCACGCAGATTCTTCTGCCCTTGGAAGAGCCCGCAATCTATGAGGATTCGGTCGCCGTCGTGCTCCAGCAGGTGTTTTGACCCGGTGACAGTTCCTGCCCCGCCGAGCGATGTGAGCGTCAATCCGGCCATCTGCGGTTTCCTCTCCAAGTTCTCAGTGTTGCTTGCGACGGTCTTCACCAGCATCGGTAGTCAGCGCCCGGTCGAACTGGTCAGCTTCCTCAACGTCACGATACGCAGATCCTTATCTTCCCGACCAATGTGGCGGCTCAAGAAACGCACAACTGGTCCTCCGCACCGCCCCACACAACAAGCTTGGTGAAATCCTCGACCTCTCCTATCAGTCACAACGGGGGGCTGTGCTACCCCCATGGCTGACTCGATCTGCGAGCTGGTCAAGGACGGCGGGCTCGTGTTCGGCAGCCCATTGGAAGACCTCGCTGGGCGGCAGAACGCCTACGGCTTTACCGCCGTCGAAAACCAGCAGTGGCCAGACCTCATCCTGTGTGAACAGGTCAACGACAGCGGCCACCGAGTCTTCGACACTTAAGTACGGCTTGCTCTTCACCGCTCCTGCACAACGCTTAGATGCCCACCGTTCGGTTGGCAGCTCGTGGAGACTCGCGATCTCTTGGTAGGTGATAACCCCGATAGGCCGGTCTGACAAGTTGATGACCGTCACGTACTCTGTCCCGGTCTCTTTCAGTACGCGAGCTGCCGTCTCCAACGCTTGGGTATGACAGATCGTCGGCCCTAGCTGTAAGAGGGCGTGACGTTATTGACACCGATCGGGACCAGTGAGGCCGGGGGCATCTCGCCACAGGC
>NZ_VAVZ01000057.1 GCF_005771525.1 Nesterenkonia salmonea
GGGCCTGGGTCATCTCCAAAGGCGCAGCAGGATTATTAGCCATACCCAAGGTTAACACCAAAGCAATTACCTATTTTGGAGACACACCACTAGGTGCATGGAAATTCTTCAGCAGGTGACGCCCCGATGAGCACGAACATCCAGATTACTTTCGATGCCCTCGACCCCCGCGGTCTATCAGTATTCTGGGCGGAGGTCTTGGGATACCTGCACCCTGCGCCTCCAGGAGTTGTCTTGCCTCCGGGCCAAGATGGGCTGGAGGCGTGGGATAAATTCCTGACAGAGTCCGGCGTTCCGCAGGATCAGCACAACAGCGCCTCAGCTCTGGAGGACCCGCAGGGAGACGGGCCTCGCCTCTACTTCCAGCATGTACCAGAGGGCAAGGCCGCCAAGAACCGTATACACCTTGATATTCGTACGGCACCGGGCCTCCGCGGAGAGGAGCGTATGCGCGCGCTCGAGACAGAATGTGACCGCCTCCGGGCTCTTGGAGCGCATCGACTTGAGCGTTATGAACCCGCTCCTCCGATGAGTATGGGGTTCATCGTGATGACTGATCCCGAGGGCAATGAATTCTGCTTAGACTGAAAGGAAGATCATGAGCAACACTCCAGATGTTCGACCCGTCGGCGACCTGCCCAACTCAATGGGAAAGACGGCACCGCGCGAACTCCAAAGCGCAGGAGTTGATTCTCTGCAGAAGGCGAGCGAACGTACCGAAAAGGAACTGCTGGCCATCCACGGCGTGGGGCCAAAAGCCATCCGCATCATGAAAGAGGCGATGAAGGAGAAGGGCCTCACCTTCCGCGAAGACATGGGCTAAACCCTACCGGTAGGGTTTCTCAGTGCTCACTTATCGCGATCCGCTTCCCCATACTCCACACCGTGTGCTCCTTCTCGGAGTGACTGGAGTGGGAAAGTCGACTCTCGGAAAAACCCTCAGCGAACTGTGGGGGCTCCCCTATACCAATTTGGATGAGATTCATTGGGGGCCCGGCTGGACAGAGCGTCCGGGTTTTCGCGACGAGGCCACAGCGCTGGCAGCCACAGACCAGTGGATCACCGAATGGCAGTACTGGAGCAAAGGCTTCAAAAATACCCTCGGAGATCGCGCGGATACTTTCATATGGCTGAATTTCCCCCGACCCATCGCCTGGCAGCGGCTGTTCCGCCGAACGCTTCAACGCTGGCGCACACGAGAAGAAGCATACGAGGGGTGCCTAGAGCCACCAATATGGAAAGTCCTCACCGATGAAAACCACATTCTTCGATGGGAAGCGAAAACGCACAGCACATGGCGCGAACGAGAACCGTCACTGTCAGAAGAGTTCCCACACGGAACCTTCATCGAGCTGAGATCGCCTAGACAAGTACGCCACTGGCTCTCTGGCCCAGCGCTTGAGCAGAAGCGCTAGAAGCCACTTTGCCGGTACTTGCGAACTGCGCACTTGTAGGCGATCTCATGCTGGTAGTCCTGATGGCCGGCCACATCAGACCACACTGGCCGCAGCGGCTCAGGATCTTTGGGATCCAGGGGAAAGCTCGACGACGCCGTCCCCGCCGGGTCAGGGACCTCCACATCCACTTCTGATGTGCCATCCCCAAAAATGGGTCCACCAATGGCATCGGTGAGGCGATACAGGTTGGTCCACCCTCCGGAGCCGGCCACCAGCTGGGTGCCTAGTTCCTGCACCTGGTGTTGACCAAAGTAGGCGGGGAAGGCTTGGCCGTACAGAGTGGTGATGGGCGACCCGTAGGTCAATAGCGCACACCGTTGCAGCATGGCAGCTCTCATGGGGGCCAGCGCTGCCGTAGCGAGAACCGACCCCTGAGAATGGGCGGAGACAATCAGACCGCCGTCTCTGCGTACGCGATCTGTGATCAGCCCCTGGAACTCCGGCACCGCGCGTTCGGTGAAGGGGCGGACGGCAAATGGGTGATACCGCCGGGGCCAGAAGGTCAGCACATCCCATAATGTGGCGACGATGCGCCGCAGCGTAAGGTTTATGCTCGACTGCCACACCACGAGGATCGCTGCCAGGGCGATCCCTGGCAGCAGGACCGTGGCGACTAAGGACAGCACACCCCGTTGAGGTGGCTGAATCCACTCCAGCACGGGTCCTCCTATATCGATGCGCATCACCAGAGAGACCACGGCTGAGAGAAGAAACAGCCCGGCGAAAATACTCACCAGCTGAGGGGCCTGGTGAGCTGCCTGGGCGCGTGACCTTTGGCGGGCCACCTCAGCGCGGAGCTGCTCGGTCACCCCGTCGGGTTCTTGTCCCTCAGGGGAGGTGCGAGGAGGTAACTCATCAGCATTGGCGCGGCCGCGGCGTCGTACTGCCCAAACTGCCAAGCCGGCTGCCCACAGCACCACTGTGATGACGAACGATTCGATCAGAGCCAGCTCTTGACCCCATCGGTCCCAGGGCAGTCCTGTGAGTTGTGCGACCAGCAGGGCGAAGCCGGCGCACACCCCGTTGCTCAGCGCCACTGCGAGGGTGACTGCTGCGGCAGGCAGTGCCCGTGGTCCGCTCTGTCCGGGAAACCTGCCGGAGGGATTCCAACACGTAATGGCCACGGCAGCGATCACCACAACCTGCAGAAACCCGACCATCAGGAAAACCCGCCCCAGACCCAGATTCGGTTCGCCCCATCGGGTGGAGACGACCACAGCCACCGCGGCAAACGTCAAAACGGTGAGAGAACCGTGCAGGATGAGGAGCTTCTGGAGGCTGCGGTCGTGGGCGAAGAACTGGTCACTGCTGAGATCTTCTTCCGGAGCCCACCGAGCTTGACCGTCACGGGTGCCCACCCCGTGCCCGGATTCCACTTGTTCGTAGCGTCGACGGGTGACGTTGGCGATGATCATCAGCAGCGCGGGAACTGTGGCCGCCACCAGGAAGCCGAGTACGACGCCGAGGACTTTTGCGCCCTCCCCGAGCCTGCCGATTGCCTGGTAGCCCAAGTAGTCGACGCCGAGGATCGCTGCCCAGAGCGTGTAGCTCACAGTCAGCAGGCCAGCCGAGAGATGCACTCCGAGGCGGGTCGCCCGTAGGCGGAGGCGGCTGCCTGAGAAGCTGTCATGCGCCCATCCCGCGACGTTGACGAGTGTGAAGGGAAGCAGGAGCACCCACAGTGGCTGGAGCGGAGAGTCGGTGGTCAGCCGACCCCAGTCGTAGCCTTCGACGCGCCGGTCCTGCGCGCGGGCAATGACCTGGGTCCGCCGACCCTGCTGGATCACCACTGCGTCCTCATGTGCCACACCGAGCATGGCGGCACCGGGAGACCCTCCCACCCCGTGAATTCTCAACTCACGAATGCCCATGATCTCTGAGTCTACTGACCTGCGGAAGTGCCCGCGGCAGATTCAGGAGAGGGAGAGGAAGAGCTTTTCGAGTTCCTCAATGGTGAGGCCGTCTTCTTCTTCGGCTGCGGTTTCCGGATCGATCAGGCAGTACTTCATAGCGCCTGAAACCATGACGAACCCCGCCCTGTCCAGGGCCGTGGAGACCGCGGCGAGTTGGGTGACGACCTCGCGGCATGAGGCTTGGTTCTCCATGGCATCGATCACCGAGTCCAGCTGACCCCGTGCTCGCTTGAGTCGATTGAGGATTTTGCGCTGTGTCTCCGGGTCGGCGCTACGCATCGTTGGTGATTCTCCTTGTGCTGGGACGAGTGGTTTGAGTCGCGCTTCATGATGACACGTCTGACCGGAGAAGCGCTCAGTGACAGAAATCAGAGGAGCTCGAGCGCCAAGACCATGGCACCCCGCCGCCACCCAGGACTCCGAGTGAGACGCCGATCAACACGGCCAGTCCCACTGTGAGGATCACGGTGCTGTGCATAACCGGCAGTCAGTCAGTCGGCATTGCGACAGGACCATTGCGGAAGAAGGCCTCAAGAGTGGGATCAGCCTTTGCCTTGTTCCATGGCATTCTGCTCAAAGCACTGGCCATTGCGCAGGTATTGGAGGCGGCAGCGAACATCAGTCCACCTCCCACTCCTGCTGACAGATAGGCCATTTTCGGGTGCACGAATCGCGCTGCCACAAGGCCTCCTAGCACCAGGGTTCCTGCGACCATTCTGACCTGACGTTCCATGGCCCAGCGCTGTTGGCCGCCAAGGACGTTGCCACCGCACTTCTGGTAGGCGATGATGCCCCCATTAAGGACGCTGATATGCGGCGCACCGGCTTCGGCGAGTGCCTGCGCTGCCTGGCCGGCACGCGCACCTGATTGGCACACCAGGATCACGTCTTCCGGAAGGAGAGCCGCAACTGCGCTGGGGTCTTTCTGAAGCTGGTCGAGGGGAAGATTGTGTGAACCCGCAATATAGGCTGCCTCGAACTCGGCTGAGGTGCGCACATCGAGCAGGGTGAGCTGCTCGATACCGTTTCCGAGAGCGCGCAGGTCTTCAGCAGTGTACTGAGTGATGGTCATAGACATGTGAACCTTTCATGGCGGAGGGCCTCAGGGAAGTCGGTCGCTGAAGAGGCTAGGCCGGTTCGGCCTCGCCGGTGTAAGGCAGGATGCTGGAGGAATCACCTAGCGCGTCGTCGCCGATCACCTCGAGTGTTCCGTTTTGCTCCAGGATGACCGCTGAGACGTCTTTCAATGTGCCCTTGCTAGAAGATCTCACTGCGGTGTGGACATCATCTTCGACGAGCTGGTGTTTGCGCATTGCTTTGCGTTGGAAATTGCCTTGGTAGTAGATAAGGACCGGTGGGGAATCGACAAGCCGGCGAATTCGTGGTGATCGCCCTCGGACCCACGCCAGAATCCACTGCAGCAGGACCAACAGCACCAAAGCGAAGATGGTCTGGGCCACGGGTACATCCACGGCAGTGACTGTGCGGCCGAAGGCCGAACCGATCGTGACCGCGATGATGAGGTCCAGCGGGGTCATCGAGGCCATAGTGCGCGCCCCGGAGATGCGCAGTAGCACTAGTAGGGTCAAATAGCCGGCGATGAGTGTCACCAGGGTGTGGACGATGGGTTCCCAACCGTCCCAGTACTGTGAAATATCCATTGGTGGACCATGTCAGGTCTCGTCTGCGATGTCCAGACAACACGGCAGCCCACCTAGCTCAGGCGCGCCGCCACGCGTTGACTTCGGGGCATGACATAGAGCCATGAAGTCCAGGGGCGGAGCCACACGATCAGCATTGTCAGCACTAGGGACAGCAGTGTAATGACCACCACGTATCCTCCATCAGGCAACTGAGCATGAGTGAGCACCCTGTCGCGCAACAGCATGATCACTGGAAAGTGGGCCACGTAGACCACAATTGAATTCCGCCCGGCCCAACTGATCACCCGCACAGCTGGCCAACGCGGTATCCGAGGTGCAAACCACAGGGCCACGGCGATGCCGAGCACTGCCAGCCCTGCCAACGCTGGAGTGCGCAGACTCTCATTGGCACCATTGATACCGAACAGCGAGACTCCGACAATGACCGTCAGCAGCAGCGCGCTAGACCACCAGGGCGCTGCGATCCAGCGTGTGATGCGCGGTTGGGCCCAGGCGCCGAGAAAGAAGAACGATCCGTACCAGAGCGTATTGCCCAGCAGGCCGGGAATGGAGCCGCTGAGCACTGAGGCGGTAATCATCAGCCCGAAGACAGCTAAGAAGGCCCATTCGCAGGCTTTGGGATGGCGTGTCAGGAGCGGCCTGAAGAGCGCAGCGAAGAAGTAGCACGCCAGCAGCGCCATCAGAAACCAGAGATAGTCACCAGTGGCTAGGTAGTCCCGTAAGTTGTCCGGCAGACCAACACCGCCGCGGACCAGGAAACCGTAGAGCGCCAACCACAGCCCCAAAGGCCAGCCGATCGCGGCAACCTTGCCCCAGAGGTAGAGCGGTAGCGGTTTGGCCAGCGAGTGGGTGAGAAGAACTCCGGAGAGGAACATCAGCAGCGGCATGCGGAATGGTGCGAGGTACCGGTTCGCGTCATCCCACCACTCCACGGTTGCCCCGCCGTGCTGGGCCGCGTGAAGCACGACGACAAGGAGCACAGCCAGGCCTCGGAGAAAATCCATCCAGTGCATTCTGGAAGCGCCACTGGTCATAGGATTGCCCCCTGACCTGAGTTCGCCACGGTCACCTCTGAGTGAGAGTCGAGTGTTGGAACTGGTCAGCGATACCGCGCATCGGCTCAAGTGTGATGTCAGGGTATTGGCGCTTCACGCTGCGCAGTTTCCATGGGTTGGGGAAGAGCCCCAGCAGGCTGCCATCCTCACGCATGACAACTTCGCAGTCACGGTGACCGGTCAGCGCTTCGCCCGCCGCATGGTCAATTTGGCAGGCGAAGGTGTAATCGAGCATATCCAGCGTGATCGGTGCATTGAATTCACCCCGCATGCGTTCGACGACAACGTCGAACTGCATCGGACCAACAGCACCGAGGACTGGGTGCTGGGCTCCGCGGCGCTCTGAGTGTAGGACCTGGACGATGCCCTCCTCCCCCAACTGGTGGATGCCTCGACGGAACTGTTTGTGCTTCCCGGCGTCGGCGCATCGAGCCTCTCTGAAGTGCTCAGGCGCAAAGTGCGGCAGCCGCGGGTAGGTCACTGCGCTCTGACCTTCGTAGAGCGTGTCGCCTGGGCGCAGCGCGGAGGCGTTGACCAGACCAACCACATCTCCTGGCCATGCGGTATCCACTGTTTCGCGCTCGCGGCCGAAAGCCTTTTGAGCGTATTTGGTGGCGAAAGGTTTGCCGGTCTGGGCGTGAGTGGCCACCATTCCTCGTTCGAAGACGCCTGAGCAGACACGTGCGAAGGCAATCTGGTCCCGGTGGGCCCGGTCCATACCGGTTTGGATCTTGAATACGTATGCGGAGAAGTCTCCGTCGACGGGATGCGCCTGATCCTCGATGTCCTTCCGCGCTCCCGGATAAGGAGCTTCATCGGCGATAAACCCTAGAAGGTCCTCGATGCCAATGTTCTGCACCGCTGAGCCGAAGAACATGGGGGTGGCCTCCTGAGCGAGAAACGCTTCCCGGTCGTAAAAACCCTCATCACCTTCCAGCAGCGATGCCTCTTCTTTGGCTGTCACCCACTCTTTCGGGTACTCGGTCTCCGCCTGCTCATCGCTGAGCTCGTCGGCAATCACTTTTGTGGTGCCACCGGGAGTTCGCCGGAAGCGCTGCATCGTGTGGTGCTGCGGGTCGAGCAGACCATGGAAGAACCCGGCTTCGCCCACGGGCCAGGTCTTGGGCATGGACCGCAGTCCGGTCCGCTCCGCTATTTCATCGACCAGCGCCAGTGCTTCTTTGCCCGGGCGGTCCCATTTGTTGATGACTGTGATCACAGGCAGGCCGCGCTCCCGGCAGACATCAAAGAGCTTCATCGTCTGGGCCTCAAGGCCCTTGGAGGCGTCGACCAGCATGATCGCCGCATCCACAGCGGTCAGCACTCGGAACGTGTCCTCTGAGAAGTCAGCGTGACCAGGCGTGTCGACGAGGTTGATCACCGCATCGTTGAAGGGGAATTGGATAACGGTGGAGTTCACGGAGATGCCTCTGGCACGCTCCATATCCATCCAGTCAGACACGGTGCCGCGCCGTCCGGCTTTGCCGTGGACTGCTCCAGCTTCACCGATCGCGCTGGCGTGCAGCAGCAGCGCCTCTGTCAGGGTTGATTTTCCCGCATCCGGGTGTGAGATCACTGCAATGCTGCGCCGTGCGCGCGCTTTCTCCGCCACCTGGTCGTCACTCGTATTCACCACGGATACGACTGTACCCGCACGTGAAGATAGCTATGAATCATGCTTACCACAACTCATCAGAACTGCCGGTCTGGACTTCGAATGAGCGATTCAACGCGACTGGTCGTGCTGCTGCTGCAGCCGGTCAATAAACTCATCAGCGATCTCTAGAGTGTAAGCCAGCTTCTTACGGCGAGCCTGAGCGTCAACGATAAACTCTTCCAAACGGGCCTGCGACTCAACGTCAGGTGACTCCGCCAGGGACTCGGTCAGCCTCAGCAGTTCACCCATTTGATCCAATGTGAATCCCAGCGGCTTCATTCGTCGGATAAGGAACAGGCGCTCGACATCTTGCTCTGTGTAAAGGCGGAACCCTCCAGTAGTGCGTCCGGAAGGACGTAGAAGACCCACCTCGTCGTAGTGTCGTAGCGTTCGCAAAGAGAGCTCAGTCTGCTCAGCCACAGCCCCGATGTGCATCTTGCCGGTTGTGTTCGCAACCCCTTCCGACTTATCCTCCGCGTCGAGGTCGGCACCGTTGTTAGTCATAGCCATCCATTCTGTCCTCAATTCGATTGATACTCTACCTTCACGTTAGGGTAGAGTTCTGCGAGGTCGATTGCGGTATCTACTAGCTCTTCATGAGGGCGGATTCGCAACTCACGGCTACCCCCTCTCTTCGGCAAAAGCGCCGCACTCATTGAAGGAGACGTCTGTGTCACAGAGCCCGAAGCCTCACCCGGCGCCGCAACCGCGACCGGTGACAGGTGCCGCTGAGGTAGACCGCTCGCATTCCATCTGGGCGGCGCTGAAGTCTCCTAAACGGCTCCGAGTAGAGGCGCTGGCTGGGATCGTCGTCGCCCTGGCTCTGATCCCAGAAGCGATTGCCTTTTCCATTATCGCCGGCGTGGATCCACGCGTGGGCCTATTCGCTTCCTTCACCATGGCAGTATCCATTGCTTTCCTTGGTGGACGGCCCGCCATGATCTCCGCTGCCACTGGTGCGATCGCACTGGTCATTGCACCGGTGGTTCGCGAGTATGGACTGGACTATCTCATCGCTACTGTGATCTTGGGTGGCGTTCTGCAGATCGTTCTGGGGCTCATCGGAGTGGCCAAGCTCATGCGCTTCATCCCCCGCTCAGTGATGGTGGGCTTCGTCAACGCGCTTGCGATCCTCATCTTCACCTCCCAGATCACCCACCTCACTGATGTTCCATTCGCGGTCTACCCCCTGGCAGCGCTTGGATTGGCCATCATTTTCCTGTTCCCAAGGCTCACCAAGGTTGTACCGGCTCCCCTGGTATCCATTGTGCTGCTGACCATCATCACGGTCGCTGCCTCTATAGCAGTTCCGACAGTCGGGGATGAGGGTGAGCTTCCGGACTCACTGCCGGAGCTACTGATTCCTGATGTTCCGTGGACCTTGGAAACGTTGCGGATCATTTTCCCCTTCGCACTGACTATGGCGCTGGTGGGCATCCTGGAATCGCTGCTGACCGCAAAGCTCGTCGACGACATCACCGACACTCACTCCAATAAGACCCGCGAGACCTGGGGACAGGGTGCCTCGAACATCATCACCGGATTCTTCGGCGGCATGGGTGGCTGCGCGATGATCGGCCAGACCATGATTAACGTCAAGGCCTCCGGTGCTCGCACCCGGCTCTCAACGTTCCTCGCAGGCATTTTCCTCCTGATTCTCGTCGTTGCCCTGGGCGATATTGTCGCGATCATACCTATGGCCGCGCTCGTTGCCGTGATGATCTTCGTCTCCTGGGCCACGTTCGACTGGCACAGCATCCACCCCTCCACTCTGCGGCGGATGCCAAAGTCTGAGACCACGGTGATGCTCTCCACTGTGGTGGTGACTGTCTGGACCCATAACTTGGCCTACGGCGTCGGCGTTGGGGTTCTGGTGGCCATGGTGCTCTTCGCCCACCGAGTAGCTCACTTCACACGAGTGACCCGGCTGGACGCGAGCGATGAGGACAATAAGCGTGTCTACCGTGTGGAGGGTGAGCTGTTCTTCGCCTCCTCCAATGATCTGGTCTACCAGTTTGACTACACCGGTGACCCCACAGAGATTGTCATCGATATGTCCAGAGCTCACGTGTGGGATGCCTCAACCATCGCCTCATTGGACGCGGTGCGCCACAAATATGAGACGAAGGGGAAGAAGGTCACGATCACGGGTATGGACGCGGCAAGCTCTGCCCGTCATGACCGGCTTAGCGGAAACCTCGGTGGCGGCCACTGACTTCGGCCCCGCGTCAGTGCCCGCCACTCACTGGCCGTCTCAGCGCGCGGTGGTGTGGTCGGGTTCGCTGTCATCATCACCTGACTCGGCGGCATTGTGGCCCGTGGATTCCTCCCCCTTATCGCGGGGCTGCCTCACGAGGAGATATGTCGCAGCAAAGAGCAGCACCCCAGCCCCAACTGCTGTAGCTATCGCCCATTCCTCGCCGACGAGATCATCCAAGAATGACCGGACGGGCGATTCTGGGTCGGCTAGGGCGACGACGACGAACGCTGATACCACCAGGGTGGCGAGGAGCGTGCCGAGATGCTGCCACAGCCTGGAGGTTCCGGTCTTTTGGAGTGAATGCCCTGCTTTTGCCACCTGCTTGGCGCGCAGTACTCGCAGGGCTCCCACGCTGCGCAGTAGCCTCAGTATCTGCATCGGGCCAATACTGAAGACGACGCCGACGATCACCAGTATGGTCAACCCGACCAGCCACCAGTTCTTACGCAGCCATTCGACCTTTTTCGGGGAGACCAGGAAGAGCACCAGAGTTTCGAAAACCAGCACCACGCTGGTGGCCCAGAGCCCGATGTGGCCGATCATCTCGAACGGCTCATCCAGCAGAGTCAGGAAAACTGCTGGCACTGAGACGAGGGCCGCGATCATGACCGGCCAGGCTAGCCAGGTTTCCCACCGCTCCTCGATCTCACGAGTGCGTTCCTCGGATTTGTGGCCCATCGCGGTATCAGCAAGCTCTCTCGCTGCCGCAGAGGCCTTCGCTGCCTGAGCCTGACTCTGGCTCTCGTCTTCCTCCTCGGAGGCTCGCGTATTCATTCCCCAAGGCTAGCCGCCAGGTTCGGCTCTTCAAGAAGGGACAGGCAAAGGTCTCGCGCCTATCTCTTCTTAGGTCCTTCTCAAGTCGCCTCAAGACAGCTGCCCCCGGACCCTGGAGCTATTAGGCGGGAAGTGGCGGTAGCCTCTTGCCCCGAGCGACCGCAGACTTACGCCGTGCACTCAGGCTCCAAACCAAGCGCATTGCGCCCACAACGGCTAGCGTCCCCAGAACGGTGAAGAAACTCATGACGATCAAGCCGACCAGCCACAGTCCAGTAATGTCTTCTCCGCTAGCGGTGAAACTCCAGCCACACAGAAGCGTTGGACTCAGCAGAAAGACTGTGGGCCAGTACCTATTCCAGGAGGCAATCACCGCGATCGCTACGAGCGCTACTCCGCACACGAGATGAGTCCAAGGGAACCACGGGCCCGACTCAACGTTGGCTACCGGATCGTCGGTATAGCCAAGCCCTACCGGTATAAAGGCGTGAGGGATAAACCACGCGCTGAGCGTGCCAAACACAACGAATGCTGACCAAAGTCCTACTTGCGGCCATTCAGCGGCTCAACAAGGTTTGGGGGGTTCCTAAACCTCGATCCACCGATGAGGAGAGGCTGATGAGGGTGGGTTGATAGAGGAAATGCCCCTCTGAGCTGGGAAAATAGTGAGTGTCTACGTCACTTTGTCCCGTTCAGAAAGGGGCACCTCTCAGGTGCTATTCAATCACGCCCCGGCGGCGGTCTCCTATACGTTTGATGAGCCGAATCTCGTGTCGGTTGCCGGACTTGTGCCGGTGATGGCCTTCGCTCAGTCCACTGGGCTGGCCGGGCTGGCTGAAGAGAAGATCACAGTGCGCAACACTGGTGCTGATAAGGGCGCGAATCCTGAGGCGAAGATCAGCAGCCTGGTCGCGGGCATGGTCGCCGGGGCCGATTCGATTGATGACGTGGATCTGCTGCGCCACGGCGGCATGGGATCGCTGTTCGAGAAAGTGTATGCACCCTCGACGCTGGGCTCTCATCTGCGGGCCTACACCCATGGGCACGTCAAACAGCTCGCGGCGGTCTCCTCGTCCTTCTTGGCTTCCTTGGGCGCGAAGACGCCGCTGCTGCCGGTTCCTACCACCGCCGAAGGCAAGAAGACCGGTGCGGTGTTTGTCGACATCGATGACACCGTCATCGAAGTCTTCTCACCTAAGAAGCAGGGCGCAGGCTACGGATACAACAAGACCCGGGGGCTGAATGCCTTGCTGGTCACCGCCACCACCACAGAATCCTCCCCGGTGATCATCGGCCAACAGCTACGCAAAGGAGCAGCCCATTCCGCCCGCGGGGCCGATAAGACCCTCGCTGATGCCCTCAGCACCCTGAAGCGGGTCCCCGGCCGGGGTGCGCCGGTGGTGGTGCGGGCTGATTCGGCCTACTACGGCGCGAAGATCGCCGCGGCGGCCCTGCGGGCAGGGGCGGATCTATCAGTCACTGTGCGCCTGGATCAGAAGATCAAGAAGACCATCGCCACCGTTGAGGACCAGGCGTGGCAGAAGATCGAGTACAAGGACGCGATCTTCGATGAGGCCACCGGCACNTCACTGTGCGCCTGGATCAGAAGATCAAGAAGACCATCGCCACCGTTGAGGACCAGGCGTGGCAGAAGATCGAGTACAAGGACGCGATCTTCGATGAGGCCACCGGCACCTGGGTCTCTGAGGCCGAGGTCGCTGAAGTCCCGTTCACCGCCTTCTCATCGAAGAGTGAAGACCAGCAGGTCACTGGTCGGCTCATCGTGCGTCGGGTAC
>NZ_VAVZ01000058.1 GCF_005771525.1 Nesterenkonia salmonea
CCCCACGGGCAGCCACCCAGGAGGCCAACCGGGACACATCAGCCTCACGCCCAGGCCCACGTGTGGTGCGCCGGAAGGCCGGTGATGGGTGTGGGTCCAGGAACTCCCTCAACCCGGAGGCATCCACAGGCCGCGGCGGAGTCCCAGCGATCCGGGCCAGCCGGTAGGCCACAGCAGAATCCTCGTACTGGACTACTGAGGGTGGGACGATGATGTAGCCGCCATCGCCACGGAAATCTATCCCCGCTGCGGCTGCCTGCCACGACCGCTGCTGCTCGGTGCCCGAGGCCACCGGGTAATAGGCATGCATCCCACCCGAGGGGGTCGAGACCAAGACATCCCACCCGATCGTCAGCCCGGCACGGTTGGCTCGGCCAAACCATCGGTATCCGTCGGCCTCAGAGTGGACATCAACATCGACCACCACCAGGCCCGAGGCCTGCCCGGTGGGCACACCGATATTCGCCTCCGGCCACCGGGCCCACCACCGGTGCACCTGGGAGGGGTCGGTGGTGGCGTCGTGGAACCCATGCTCGGTCAACGGACGCTTTGCGCCGGGCACACAAGGGAATACCGGCACCCCCGCAGTAGCCAACTGGGACGCCGTCACCGGAAGCTCCGCCTCACGGGTGTCGATCAGAACCTGGGTGAAGGATGCGAGCCCGGCCATCACAACCCCGACCTCTCCACACCACCGGAGGCCACCGGTTCACGCCGCACCCCAGCAGGCTCCGTCCCTGTCCTCTGCGTGCCCATTGGTTCCGGGCTCTGCCGGAGAGCACCACTGCGCTGGGGCTGGTGACGCTCCAGCCCAGACGGGGTGCCATCGGCCACCTGCGGTGTATCCAACTGCTCTAGCACCGAGATGGCGGTCTGGCGTACCCGTTCGCCGGTGGCTTTGACTACCTCAGCAGGCTCCTGCTCTTTCACCTGCGCTGCCCAGGTGGACACATACGGGATCGTGTACTCACTGGTGTCCATCCCATGAGCGGCACCGATCATCAGCGCCACCGATTCGGCCTCAACCTCCACCACACCCCGGTGGCCACGGGCTTCCTGCTGGTTCGGCCCATGCATCAGCACATGCCCCAACTCATGAGCCAGGGTCTTCACCTGCGCAGCAGGGTCCATATCCGAACGCACCGCCACCTGGCGGGCGGTGTAGTCGGTGAGCCCATTGGCCCCACCCAGCTCAGCGGCACTCCCAGCCCCAACCACGGTGAATCCCTGCTCACGGATCAACCGGGACAGCTCGGCGTGCAACCCAGCAGGGGCCTGGCCCTTCAACAACTGCGGTGCCGGGGGCTCGGGAATCGGGTCCCCAGCGGTCTGGGCGGCATCCCACACATAGGCAGGCTTCGCCCCTACCATCCGGGAACGCACCACCTCACCAGCTCGGGGTTTCTCACCGCGATCCAACCGCCTCCACGAACTAGGGTCAGCAGGATCACTGGTGGCGAACCGGGCGGTGACCGGGGCATAGATCATGTAACCGGGCTGGCCCTTCTGTACCTGCCGGCCCAACTGCTGCCACTGCCTGTACCCAGCCACATACGACGGCGACGGTTCACCCACCAGACCCTTCTCGTAGGCGTCCTGGTGCTGAGCGAAGATCAGCAGGGTGTTGTTGAACGACCGCGACCGGAACCTAGCCGCAAACGCCATCGCCTGCTGCCAGTCCTCACCCGAGACCAGCTGCTCGACAGCACCAGTCAGTCGCCCGTGCAGCTCATCGAGCTTGGCGTCACGGTTGCTGCGGGACTGTGTTGGTTGCTCCGACATGGCATCTGGCCTTCCTTCCGACCCGGTGGACCAACCGAGCCACAAGAAGCAGCTCGGTCAACCAGCAGGTGCGCCGGGAAGACCAGCGAGGCGATGACGGACATCGGAGACAACATGTACGGCGGTGACCATCAGGGACACAGGAGGTGAACCCGACAAGTCCTCTCGGCCTATCAGAATCGCTAGGACTTCTCACCAGGGAATGCCGAAGCTCAGGTTGTTGGTGACCGTTTCTCAGGTCGATCCTGGTCAATGGACCGTGCGCGCAGTCGCTTGCGGTAGCTACTTGGAGTTACTCCCAAGTACCGACGGAACATGTCTGCTGCGTGACTTCTGTTGCGCCACCCTACGTCTTCAGCAGCTTGGGCGATGCTGACCGGTGTCTCCCTCAGAAGTTTCGCCATGGTCTCCACTCGTTTCATAGCCAGATAGGTCTGGGGAGATTTTCCGAAAGCATCAGTAAACACTGTTGCTAAGCGTGAGCGTGAGAGGTGAACTTCACGCCCAAGTTCTGCCAACGTCCATTTCCGCGTCAGGTCGCTTTCGAGAAGCTGAGCAGCCCGACGAGCTTCCTGGCGAAGCGGTTGAAACCGAGTGGGCCTTGCCGATCTGAGTTTGGTCGTGAGGCGCTGCGTCCGTGCGCGGCGCATCGCACCAATTTCAAGATAGGGCACGATGATGTGCAGAACAGAGGACAGCAGCGCCTGCATTCTGTAGAACCTTTCGCCGCCGCCAAGATCGGTAGCAAAATCACTGGCGCTGAGTTCAGCAAGCTCATCAAGCGATAGCTCTACCCGAGCCGCGTCTTCCCTGCGTAGGGAAAGCAGCTGGACTGGTTCGATATAGGGCGTGTCGAGAAATCTGGATGCCTCTAAACGATCAGCCAGTACCGCTGCATACTGCCAGTAAACCTGATCGATCAGGTAGTTTCGATCCAGAAATATGGTCGTGACCTGCACTTGCCCTTCCGGTTCACACCCGCACAGCACATTAGTCCCCAACATGACAATCTGTCCCTGACGCACAGACCGCTCACCGAATTCTGACATCACAATAGCTGTGCCGCTCTTAATGAACTTCACCCGGAAACAGTCGTAAGCTACGGGGTCCAGAGGGCGGGAATATGCTTCTGTGCAAACCGCTATGGGGGAGCGCGGTGTTGGAGTCTCCACTGGCTCGAAGGTTGAGTTATCAGTCCGGCAAACCAGCGTAGGAGTGCAGCCCGGGGAAGTAGACGTTGACCACGGCGTAGTTGAAGATGATGCAGAGGAAGCCAATGATGCTCAGCCACGCTGAACGTGTTCCGGTCCATCCGCGGGTGGCTCTGGCGTGGAGGTACCCGGCGTAGACCACCCAGATCACGAAGGTCCAGACCTCTTTCGTGTCCCAACCCCAGTAACGTCCCCATGATTCACGCGCCCACACCGCACCGGTAATCATGGGGCCTAAAGTCCAGAATACAAAGGCAACGGCGTTGATACGGTATGCCCAGTTTTCCAGGGAGAAAGCTTTGGGAACCAGTCGCATGAACTGCCTACCGGCCAGAAAGCCGCCCCACCCCTGTGCGGTGTTCTCTGCGAGAGCTCTCTCACGTCGGGATTGAAGAAGTTGCAGAACATTCATGGCGAAGGTGAGGACGAACAGTCCAATGGACAGCACTGCCAGGGAGACATGGATGGCAAGCCAGGGGCTTTGTAGTGCTGGCTGAACGTGGCCGATAGGGGTGGGGAAACCTATCGTTGCCGCGACCATCATTGCCACCACCAGTCCGAGGACGAAGGAGCCTATGAAGCGTAGGTCACGCCTGTGAAGAGCAAGAAGATAGACCAGAGCTACGATCAGAGCAGCGCCGACGAGGAACTCGTACATGTTGCCCAGCGGCCACCTATGAGCGGCCAGGCCACGGGAGACGACGGCGAAGGCGTGGGCAGCCACCGCGACAACGGTGAGAGCAATCGCCGTATTGGCGAGTGGCCGTCTTGTGCCGATGTACGCCATGTCCTCATCAACCAGCTCTGGGTCTCTCGCCCCGTTGTGGGTGTCTTTGGGTTCGGGAGGGGGAGAGGCGGCTTCTGCCGGTGGTGGTCCAGCCGCCGCTGTTGCTACTTTCATCGGCTGTGCGGTCAGGGACTCTTGTTCCCTCGCCAGGTCTGTTTCGAGGCGGCGAATTGTTCGTGAGCTTTGGGCATTGTCGATGGTGAAGAGGATGAACGCCAGTGTGTAGATGAAGGCGGCGATCATCATGAACAGTTCCGAGTATTCAGCCAGTTCAACGTTGATCGACGGAAGTGATACGGCACCGAAGGTTAGCATGATTAGCCTCGCTTTCCTGTGGGGGTCGTTGCATGTGAATCAGTGGTGATGTGCGTTTGGGGAGGGCTTACCGGCCAGATCTTTTCGAAGTCGCGTCGAATCGCTGCGTTTTCATCTCGCAGCCGGAAGTCCTCACCTCGGGCCAATAGGCCGTAGCGGATTAAGGTGCGACCGCTGTCTGTTTTCTCGACCACCACCCAGGCTCGTCTCCGTCGCAGGAAGAGGCTGGTAATTAGTCCAGCGGTAGCGGTGAGTGAGAAGACGAGGATTCCAAGTTCGCCGGGGTTGTAGGTGATGTCGATGGCTATGTAGTCCAGTACTTCTTCAAACTCCACTGTGCCTAGACCGTCGGGGAGTTCATGGACCTCGCCGGGGGCGAGCACGATGCCTCCGGCATCTACTTCCCGAGAGTTGAGTACCTCCAAGTTTTCGGTCTCCAGCACGTAGACGTTCTGAGGGATCCCTTCGTCGAGGCCCAGGTTCCCGGCGTAGGCATTGAGGTGAAGTTCGGGATTGAAAGGTTCGGGATCAGCGGACACAGCCATGCCTTCGCCGGCATCAACTGCGGTGGGCAGGAACAGCCCCTGGAAACCTAGCTGTTCAGGTGAGGCATCAGGTGCCTTAATCACCATCATGGAGGTATACACGCCGTCGTCGGGCCGAGTGATGACAGGACCAGAGAAAGCTACGTCCCCTTCCGCATCTCTGACAGTGACTACCGGGGCATAGCCGTTTCCCACCAGGTAGAGGTTTGCTCCACCCATGTTCAACGGTGCATTGACTTTCAGCGTCGTGTCTTCAGGAACCCCATCTGTGCCGTCTTGAACCGTGACCCAAGCCGTGAAATCCAAGGCGTTGCCCCACTGAGGGCCAGCCTCTCCTTCCGGGGTGACCTGCCTGTCGAAGGCACGGTCAAATTCGTTGAGCTGGATGGAGAACGCATCGAGCTGGTCTTCACTGAACCAGGTCCCCGGAAAGAAGTTGTCGTATGCAGCTAGTGCGTTGACAAACCCTTCACCTTCAACGATGACTTTCTGTCCTCGGTAGCTGAACATGGCACCAAGTGCGACACAGACCAGGACCCCGACCAGGGACACGTGGAAGATGATGTTGCCGACTTCTCGAAGGTAGCCCTTTTCTGCTCCGATGGAACCGGCACGCTGATCCTCGTCCTGGGGGCGAACCTGGACCCGGTAGCGCCGCCTACGCAACACTTGAGCAGCCTCTTCCAACGCTTGCGCTGGTGCAGGACCCCGGTCATCCAGCTCGACTGCCCCGTACTCTGGAAGTCGCTCTAATTTCCGTGGCGTACGTGGCGGGGCCGAGCGCATCTGTTGCCAGTGCTTTCGTGCGCGAGGGATGATACATCCGATCAGGGAGATGAAAAGCAACAGGTAGATGGCTGAGAACCAGAAGGACGAATAGACGTCAAACATCTGGAAGAAGTCCAGAACTGGCCCGACTGTCGGATTTTCTTCTATCCAGCGTTGAACGGCGAATGCGTCTTGAACGCGCTGTGGCCAGATTGACCCAGGTACCGAAGCGATAGCAAGAAGTAGTAGGAGCATGAGCGCAGTGCGCATGCTCGTCAACTGCGTCCATGCCCATCGCAGCATGCCAACCAGACCTAATGCTGGCAGTGCCGGAGCCGCTGTAGCCGCTTTTCCTTCGGCGTCGTTCATCGCGTCTTCGCGCGCATTATCTTGGTGTGCAGAAGGTTGTTTCATCAGATGGGCATCACAATCTCGTTAGCAAACCAGTCTTGGAGGGCGAAGACCCAGTGGTTCCAGATGCCGCTGATCATCAGTAGCCCCACGGTGATGAGCAGTCCTCCACCGATTCGCATGACGGTGGCTTTATGGCGAGTGAAGAATTTGAGGGTACGCATACCTCGTTGAAGGCCGGCACTAATGAGAATGAAGGGAAGGCCCAGCCCGAGGCAGTAGATGAAAACCAGGAGAGTGCCTCGTGTGGGGTCCGCCCCGTAAGTGAGGGCTAACACCGCAGCCAGTGTGGGTCCGATGCATGGTGCCCATCCAATGCCGAATGTAGCCCCTAAGATGGGCGCACCTAGCAACCCGTCCGGCGGCCGTTTGTTGACCTTTCGTTCCCTCTGGAGGAATCCGAAAGCGCCCATGAAGACCAGTCCCATGAGAAGGACCAGCACGCCCAGGACCTGGGTCACCCAGCCACCTTCAAACCTCAGCCACGTGGTGGCATAAACAAAGACTGCGCCGATGAGGACGAACACCACGGTGAATCCAAGGACAAAGAGGGTGGCGCCAAGAACCAGACGTGAACGGGATCGCTGATGAAGTTCAGCCCCCGATAATCCCGTGACATATCCCAAGTAGCCCGGGACGAGCGGCAGTACGCAAGGTGAGAGGAAGGACACCAGCCCCGCAAGCAGCGCCACAGGCGCAGCCAAGAAGAGAGAGCTATCAAAGACAATTTCTGCGAAGGGGTTGTTCTGCACGCCTGCCTCCAGCATCAGCCGGACCCGTCCTCGAAGTTTCCTGGGCTGGCTGATGCTGCGGGAGCGTTTTCTGCCAGCACGGTCTCGATCAAGGCCCTCAGCGTGCCTGGTTCCACGATGCCGACAATACGAGCCGAAACTCGTCCCTCCTTGTCGAGTACCAGAGTTGTAGGAACTGCGGAGGGATGTGCGTAGTCGGTCATCGCCATCATGACCTGACCGGTTCGATCTTCCATAGAAGGGTAAGTAATGCCGAAGTTTCGCTCGAAAGCTTCAGCCGTAGGCTGCGTGTCCCGGGTATTGACCCCGAGGAACTGGACACCCTCGGGCTCGAACTCTTCGTGGATCGCCTGTAAATCAGGAGCTTCGGCCCGACATGGAGGGCAGGCGGCATACCAGAAGTTCAGTACGCTTACCCGGCCTTCGAAGGTCTCGGCCGTGATCTCAGTCCCATCGAAGAGAGTGGATTCGAAGGCTACGGGTTCACCACGGCTTTCGGGGGCGAACTCTTCCACGGAGCCGTCCCCGGCTACGTAGTTCGTGCCGTCGTTGGAAGCACGTTGGGCTAAGTCGTCGTTGTCTGACCCGCAGGCGCTCAGGAGAAACGCAGCGGAAGTCAGGCTGATGGCGGCGATAGCATGCCGCCGGTTTAGAGGTTCATATGGCAAGTTCATGGATGAGATCCTCCTTCGTGAGTAATGAGTACGTTCTTGGGCGCTGACGTGTAGCTAGGAGGCCATGCGAACAGTGATATTTACTGTCAGGAGAAGTTGAAGGCTGCGATATTGACCAGGAGACCAACGAGGACAAACCAGGCAAGGATCGCGATGTCGTGACGCCGAATCATGACGTGTGCCAGGCGGCGCCCGTAGCCGGTCCAGTTCCGGCTCCAGCGACTCGCAGACTCCACAGTGACGTACCACAGGGAAAGGAACATCGCTGCCCACACGAGCATGCAGTAGGGGCACAGGGCCTGGATGTGGAACAAGCTCTGATACATCAGCCAGCCCACAAATAGAGTTCCGAAGGTGACGCCGATCTGCAGTCCGGCCCAGTACCAGTGCGACATCTGAGCTTGGCCAAGAAGCGCTGCTCCTGTTGCTGCAATCACGGCAAAACCAGCGATGCCCAGGTATGGGTTCGGAAACCCGAAGACTTCTGCCTGCCAGGAGGTCATCACTGGGACACAGGAGAGGGTCTCTCCCAAGGTGCAGCTCGGGGAGTAGAACGGATTGATCAGTAACCAGTACTTCTCTACCGCGAGGACAAATGACGGGACGAAACCAAGTAGGCCAGCAGCCAGGAGGATGAAACCGGTAAACCGGTGAGAAAGTCCTGGTACGGGGCGGCTCTCAGGGATGTCCGGTGTTGTTGGAGTCTGAAACATATCCGGTGTCATTGGTCGCTGCTGAGAGCTTCGTCAATGGGGTCCGTGAGATCGGTCAAGGTCTCTGGGGCGATGAATTCGTCGTTGACGAAGAACGAGGGTGTCCCTTGTAGCCCGAGCGCGACTGCATCTTCAAAATCGGACTGAACACGTTGCGCAACGTCATCCGAGTAGTAGTCAGCCTCCCATTGCTCGACATCAAGCCCCAGTTCCTCGGCAAAACCTCGGAATACTTCATCCTGAGGTTCCTCGTTGTGACTCCACTCTTCCTGCGTCTCGAACATCAGTCGGTACATCCCCTCGAGTTCACCCTGGCGAGCGGCGGCCTCGACAGCATGAGCTGCCTGACGCGAGTTGGGATGGCCATCGAGCGGGAAGTAGCGAATGACGAAGGTCATCTCGCCCTCATACTCTTCGCGCAGTTCCTCAACAGCAGGATAAACAGCACCACATGCTTCACATTCAAAGTCGAGGAATTCTACGAATGTCACGGGGCTGGAGGGAACATCATCCAGACGATGCGAGTCCTCCCAGACAATGAGGTCACTGTCCACTGCCGGGGGGTTCGCTGTCGCCGTATCCGCGGCCGACTCAGTCTCTTCGGGTGAGTTTTGGAATAAGAGAACAAGCAACGCAATGAGTGCTACCGCAAGGCCACCTACGACGAGGAGACGATGGACTACGGCTTTACTTGCAGTGCCCCCAAGGGGACTTTTGATAGGTGGGGTCGGGTCATTTGTGTTAGGCATGCAGCCAATCCGTTCTTAGAGTCTGTCTTGTCCTGCCCTAGGGCATGAGTGCGCCATGAAAGGAACGCGGCGCATCGATGAGAGAGGTAGCTCGTTCCGAGCGCATCTAACTCTCAGACAGAAAGAAGCGGTGGCCCACGCAGAGGGTGGGGGCCTTCGCCCGGGCGCGACTCCGCAGGGATCCAAGCAGTCTCCCCGACCGGAACGTGAACCGGGTAAGTGACATGTCGAGGCGTAGCTGGCAGCGGGCGCAACAGTGACAGTTGCAGCACAAGGAAAAGCACCTCAACCAGATCGTCACCCCGCCGTATGGTGGCGTAAGTCACTGCCAGGGCGCCAAGGTGGACCAGCAAGGCTCCGGGTTCAGTGTGAACCAGCAACTGGTGCTGATGATTCTCTATGCCTGTCGAACCGCCAGGCCCGAACAGAGCATGAAGGAATACCTGGCCCGTGATGACAGCCAACGCGAGACGGCAGCGGCTCTTCGGGATACGCGAAAGGGCAGCGGCCACCGGGGTGGTCGCGGCGAAGGCCACGAGTACCGTAGTCATCGCCGGTGCATGACCAGTGATGAGGTAGTGAGCAAGCGCCGTTGATGTCACCGCGACCAGTCCGATGATCAGTCCACGAAGCAGGCGGCCTAAACCTCGAAGATCGGAGGCATACTCAGTTGCGGAACCGGGCATGCTCCCTCCTCTCTAGGTCTTGGTCGCGCAGGCAAGGCTCACTCAACACAGAATTCTACAAGATGTAGAAACACCGGGCCATCACAGGTGCGGCGCCCATCATCTTGAGAATGCGACCCGACACCACCTTTGCAATAGATTCCAATGCAGCCATAACATCGCCAAATAGCGATGCCGAAATGAAGGCGTCGTTCATTGTCAATCAGCTGAATGGAGGTCTAGCCATGGGTGCTGGACATAGTCACGACCACGGGCTCAGCCCGGAAGATGCTGCCAAATCCCCGGATTTTCGACGCAAGCTGGGGATAGCTTTTGCCCTGGTGTTCGCCATCGTCCTGGCGCAGGGACTGGGTGCCTGGCTCAGTGGCAGCCTTGCAATTCTCGTAGACATGGTCCACTCACTGGTCGATTCGAGTGGACTACTGATCGCCCTGATCGCAGCGTCCCTGATGCTTCGCCCGCCGAGCAAAAAGCGAACGTGGGGCTTCCGCCGAGTGGAGAGTCTCGCGGCCCTCGCTCAAGGACTCCTGTTGGTGGGTATCAGCGTCTACGGCATCTGGGAGGGGGTCAAACGGTGGGGAAATCCGCCGGAAGTCGCTGCCTCTGAGATGCTGGTCTTCGCGGCAATCGGACTGGTCCTCAATATAGCCGCCATGCTGGTACTGTCCTCCAGTCGCGGGGCGAACCTGAATATGCGAGCTGCCTTCTTAGAAGTGCTCATGGACGCGCTGGGTACTATCGCAGTGATTGTTTCTGGGATCTTGATGCTCACGACTGGTTACACCAGGGCAGATACCATTGCTGCGTTCTTCATTGCTCTACTCATTATTCCGCGCGCGGCCATGCTGTTGCGTGACACCGTCCGAATCCTCATGGAGTTCACCCCCACCGGCCTTGACCTCGATGAGGTCAGAAAGAGCATCGTGAGCGTCCAGCACGTCAAGGAAGTTCATGACCTCCATGCCTCAACAGTCGCGTCGGGATTGCCGACTCTCAGTGCGCATGTGGTCCTAGATGAGAGTTGTTTTTTGGATGGCCACGCCGCGGAAATTCTCCATGAAGTACGCCGACGCCTCGGTGAAGACTTTGCTGTGCCACTCCACCACGCCACCATTCAGCTGGAAACCGAAGGGCATCGTGCCACTGAATCCGCGTCTCACCCCTAGGTAGTGGGGCAGCGACTGAGGGTTCGGCGCTAATCACGTAGCTGGCATAGTGTCACTGCATCTCCTGTGAGAGCCAGCACTTTCTCTGCCGAGGCTAAAAGCTCTACCACAGCGCCTGGATGGCTCAGCGTGTAGACCGACGCTCGACCTTCAGGGCGAAAATCCACAAGACCGCACTCTCGAAGGCAGGCCAAGTGCTTGGATACGGTGCTCTGTGATAGACCCAGGTGCTCTGTCAGATCAGCAACCTTGTGTTCCCCCAGCTGAAGGTGCTGCAGGATCAGCAGGCGCGAGCGGTCTCCCAGTGCGTGGAAGAGGGATGCGGCCGGGTTTATCGCTGCGGGCTCGCTTGTGGGAGGGGTGGAGTCCTCGATTGCCCTGAATGACGCCATGTCTCGATCGTACAAGGCATCCAAAGGCATGGTGCAGAGGCGGGAGCGGACTGCGCAGACACACCTTTATCTATTCGTTACATTTGTTATGGTTCTGTTATAGAGTGCTTCTCTAGTAGCTGGAACTCTGCTCAACCAAGCTGGTTGCCTACGGCTTGGGGCTCAACTACCGCGAAAAGATATAAGGACCTCCCATGACAGTCACCACCACACTGCCCGCCACGCGGCGTGAGCGTCGCCGTATGGCTCAGCGTGCTCGTATCTCCAATAACGCCACGCTTACTGGGCGCGCTACCGCAGCTACCGTCGCAGCCGCTGGATTAGTTGCAAGCGTTGGAGTTGCAGCCCACGCTTCCGAGCCCTCAGAAGGGGGACGAGACGTCACCACCGTCAGTCTTGATGTTGCGCAACCGAGCTTGGAACGAACATCTGGCAACCAGACGGTCGCTGTTTCTGCGAATCGAGACGTGGAGCTGACTTTCGACCGACCTATAGTTAGCTCCGAGCCTGCCCCAACGCCGCCCCCGACCCCTGAAGAACCTGTATCGCCTTCCACCCCGGAGGTTGCAGAATCCACGCATCAAGGAACCACGATTGAAGGAACAGCACCTCAGCCGGTCTCTCAAGACCCAGAACCCGTCGCGCAAGAGTCACATGAGGAGAATGCTTCTCCTGAACCTGAGGTTGCGTCCTCCCAAGAACAGGCCGAGCAACCTGCTACGACGAACAATAACTCTGTAGTGAGCGCAGCATATGCCGGTATTGGCTCTCCGTATCTCTGGGGAGGAACAACCACAGCGGGATTCGACTGCTCTGGGTTCATCAACTGGGCATATAACCAAGCCGGTCGCGGCGGGCTCCCCCGTACCACTTATGGGATGGAAGCCTCCCTCCCGCATGTCTCCACACCACAGCCAGGAGACATCGTACTTGCCAACAACACCACGCACGGGGCGATTTACGTAGGTAACGGCCAAGTTATCTCAGCCACCCCTTCCGGTGGCGTCCGTCTCCACGGCATCAACGAAAGCTGGCACCAGGTCAACGCAATCGTCCGCCCGAACTGAAACATCTGCCGGCGACAGGCTAGCTGCAACATATAGCGCTGCAGCTAGCCTGTCGTTCTTATTTCCGCCCAGTCCTACAAGCCCCAGGCGGACCACGCCTCTTGCAGATCGAGGGCGAGCGGGCATTATCGCCGCAGAAGTTACAGGCTGTGGACGTAA
>NZ_VAVZ01000059.1 GCF_005771525.1 Nesterenkonia salmonea
CCCCACGGGCAGCCACCCAGGAGGCCAACCGGGACACATCAGCCTCACGCCCAGGCCCACGTGTGGTTCGCCGGAAGGCCGGTGATGGGCGTGGGTCCAGGAACTCCCTCAACCCGGAGGCATCCACAGGCCGCGGCGGAGCCCCAGCGATCCGGGCCAACCGATAGGCCACAGCAGAATCCTCGTACTGGACTACTGAGGGTGGCACGATGATGTAGCCGCCATCGCCACGGAAATCTATCCCCGCGATGGCCGCCTGCCACGACCGCTGCTGCTCGGTGCCCGAGGCCACCGGGTAATAGGCATGCATCCCACCCGAGGGGGTCGAGACCAACACATCCCACCCGATCGTCAGCCCGGCACGGTTGGCTCGGCCGAACCATCGGTATCCGTCGGTCTCAGAGTGGACATCAACATCGACCACCACCAGACCCGAGACCTGCCCGGTGGGCACACCGATATTCGCCTCCGGCCATCGGCCCCACCACCGTTCAACCTGGACAGGGTCAGTGCTGGCGTCGTGGAACCCATGCTCGGTCAACGGACGCTTCGCACCCGGCACACAAGGGAATACCGGCACCCCCGCAGCAGCCAGCTGGGAGGCCACCACCGGAAGCTCCGCCTCACGAGTGTCGATCAGAACCTGGGTGAAGGAAGCAAGCCCGGCCATCACAACCCCGACCTCTCCACACCACTGGAGGCCACCGGTTCACGCCGCACCCCAGCCGGCTCCGGTATCGATCGGACCGGCCCGGTCCTCTGCACGTCTTTCGCCTCGGGGCTCTGCCGGACAGCACCACTGCGCTGGGGATGGTGACGCTCCAACCCGGGCGGGGTGCCGTCCGTCACCTGCGAGGTGTTCAACTGTTCTAGCACCGAGATGGCGGTTTTGCCGACGCGTTCACCGGTGGCTTTGACCACCTCAGCAGGCTCTTGATCCTTCACCTGCGCTGCCCACGTGGACACATACGGGATCGTGTAGTCACTGGTGTCCATCCCATGAGCGGCACCGATCATCAGCGCCACCGATTCGGCCTCAACCTCGACCACACCCCGGTGGCTACGGGCCTCCTGCTGGTTCGGCCCATGCATCAACACATGCCCCAACTCATGAGCCAGGGTCTTCACCTGCGCAGCAGGGTCCATATCCGAACGCACCGCAACCTGCTTAGCGGTGTAGTCGGTGATCCCATTGGCCCCACCCAGCTCAGCGGCACTCCCAGCCCCGACCACGGTGAATCCCTGCTCGCGGATCAGCCGGGACAACTCGGTGTGCAACCCAGCAGGGGCCTGGCCCTTCAACAGCTGCGGTGCCGGGGGCTCAGGAATCGGGTCCCCAGCGGTCTGGGCGGCATCCCACACATAGGCAGGCTTAGCCCCCACCATCCGGGAACGCACCACCTCACCCGCCCGGGGCTTCTCACCACGATCCAACCGCCTCCACGACCCAGGATCAGCAGGATCACTCGTGGCAAACCGGGCGGTGACCGGGGCATAGATCATGTAGCCCGGTTGGCCCTTCTGCACCTGTCGGCCCAACTGCTGCCACTGCCGGTACCCCGCCACATACGACGGCGACGGTTCACCCACCAGACCCTTCTCGTAAGCGTCCTGGTGCTGAGCGAAGATCAGCAGGGTGTTGTTGAACGACCGCGACCGGAACCTGGCCGCGAACGCCATCGCCTGCTGCCAGTCCTCACCCGAGACCAACTGCTCGACAGCACCGGCCAGTCGTCCGTGCAGCTCGTCGAGCTTGGCCTCTCGTCGGTCGCGAGGGGATTCTGTTCTCTGTTCTGCCATCGCCCTTGCTCCCAGGACTGATCGGCGTCGCCAGGCGGAGGAGCCTGGTGACTATCAGGTGCGCCGGGAAGACCAGCGAGACGATGACGGACATCGGAGACAACGTCTACGGCGGTGACCATCAGGGACACATGAGGTGAACCCGACAAGTCCTGTCCGGCCTATCAACCCAGGAGCCACCGGCGCAGGCCATGAACCAGCAATGTGATAAGAAGTGGCGCGGCGATGAGAAGAAGTGCATCGTCGGGCGGTATCACCGAGTTTGTGTCAGTTCTCGATACCTGGCTGGCGTCACTCCGAGATACTGACGAAAGAATCGGGCCGCATGGCCTCGGGTGTTCCACCCTACTTGGCGCATCGCCACCTCTACCGGGAGGTCGGTCTCTCGTAGAAGACGCGCCAGTTCCTCAGCCCGCAGCATTGTCAGGTAGGTTTGCGGTGTCTTGCCATATGCATCTACGAAGATCCTGTGGAACTGCGGTACCGATAAATGCACCGTCTCAGCCAGCTCGGTCAAGCTCCACCGATGGGTGAGGTCTGACCGCATCATCTCGGCTGCTCGACGGGCTTCTGGCCGCAGAGGACTTGGGACTCGGCGACGAGGTTGAGTCGGCTCAGTCGTATGACGCTGAGTGGCGCTGCGTCGGGTGGCTGAGACCTCGATGTGGGGCACGATCACTTGGATAATGCAGAGCAGGAGGCGTTCTGTAGAAATGAAGCCTCCGCTATTTTCCTGGTCGCAACTGAGTTCGGTCAGTTCATCAAGCCAGGGGATAATCTCAGTGAAGTCCTGATCGCTGAGATGAAGGATTTGGGCGGGCTCCACGTAGGGATCGTCTAGGAGTTGGCTCGCCTCCAGTCGGTGTGTCAGCACAGCTGAGTGCTGCCAGAACATCTTGTCTACTAGGTAGTCCCGGTCCAGGAAGATCGTGGTGGCTGTTACAGGTTCTTCGGGGTGACACCCTGAGAGCACGTTGGCCCCGAGCAGGAGTGCGTCGCCGGGACGCAGCGGCTGTTCGCCGAACTCGCTGTAGACGATGGCCGTTCCCGATCGTAGGAAGACCACCCGGACCCAGTCATGAGCCAGTGGTCTCAGGGCGGAGGTGTGCGTTGATGTTTCCGCGACGATGGGGCGGAAGATGAATGGAGATGCCCTTACTCCATCCATGGTTGATCCCAGGTGTCAGGACTTCACGAGGCGAGCGATCGCCGCAGAAGCTTCATTGATCTTCTCGTCAGCGGTTGCGCCTCCGACTTGCGCGGCGTGAGCCACGCAGTGTTTGAGGTGATCATTCAATAGCCCGAGCGCCACGTTCTCCAGGGCGGAAGTCAGCGCGCTGATTTGCGTGAGGATGTCGATGCAATAGGTATCTTCTTCGACCATGCGGTGGATGCCGCGCGCTTGGCCTTCAATGCGTTTCAGCCTTGCGAGGTAGCGGTCTTTGTCACTGATATAGCCGTGTTCAGCAGGTGCTTCGGTAGACATGAGGGGCCTCCTAAGTGGTGAGGTTTCGGGTGGAAACTTCTGGCCGCAAGTCCAGGCGGCGCAGTAGTTGGGCATTGAGCGCGACGACGACAGTGGAGGCTGACATCAGGATCGCGCCGATGCTCATGGGTAGGACGAATCCGATTGGAGCGAGGATTCCTGCGGCCAGGGGCACGGAGATGAGGTTGTAGCCGGCTGCCCACCAGAGGTTCTGTTTCATCTTCCGATAGCTGGAGCGAGACAGGTCGATCACCGAGAGCACGGAGCGTGGGTCGGAGCTGGCCAGGATCACCCCGGCAGAGCCGATGGCCACATCAGTTCCGGCACCGATGGCTATACCGACATCGGCTTGGGCCAGGGCTGGGGCGTCGTTGACGCCGTCGCCGACCATGGCCACCTTCTGCCCCTCCTTTTGGAGTTCCTTGACCTTGGCTGCCTTGTCTTCGGGGCGGACCCCGGCGAAGACCCGGTCGATGCCCAGTTCGGCGGCAACGGTGTCGGCGACTGCTTGGGCGTCCCCGGTGATCATGACCACCTGGACACCCACGGCGTGGAGGGCTTCGACCGTGGCGTGGGATTCAGGACGTATCTCATCGGCCAGGCGCAGGGCGCCGACGACCTCGCCGTCGACCAGGACGTGGAGGATGATCGCGCCTTCGTTCCTCCATTGCTCTGCGATGGGCAGTTCATCTTGGTGCTGCTCGCTGAGCATGTAGGGGCCACCGACCTGAATCACGGTGCCCTTGACTGTGGCACGGACCCCTACAGCTGGTGAGGATGAGAAGTCCTTAGCCGCAGGGACCTCCAGGCTGTGGTGGGATGCTGCGCCGACGATGGCCCGGGCCAGCGGGTGCTCACTGTCGGCTTCGGCCGCTGCGGCCAGAGCCAGGACCTCGTCGCCGGTATACCCCCGAGCGGGTTCGACCCCGGTGACGGTAGGTTCTCCCTTGGTCAGCGTGCCGGTCTTGTCAAACAGCACCGAGTCCACAGTGCGCATCGATTCCAGGGCCAGCCGGTCCTTGATGAGCACGCCCCCACGGGCGGCGCGTTCGGTGGCGATGGAGACCACCAGCGGGATCGCCAGACCCAGGGCGTGCGGGCAGGCGATCACCAGCACGGTGATGGTCCTCACCACAGCAGCATCAGGCATTCCCAGCACGGCCCAGGCCGCGGCAGTGATCAGTGCGGCGACCAGGGCGAACCAGAACAGCCACCCGGCTGCTGTATCGGCGGTCCGCTGAGCCCGGGAGGATGAGGCCTGGGCATCAGCGACCAGACGTTGAATACCGGCCAAGGCGGTGTCGTCTCCGGTGGCGGTAATCCGTACCCGGATACCGGAGTCAGTGGCCACCGTCCCGGCCACGACATGATCGCCTTCGTCACGACGGACAGGCTTGGACTCCCCCGTGACCATCGACTCATCCATACTCGCCGAGCCCTCAATCACCTGCCCATCAGCAGGTACAGAGGCACCGGGGCGGACGATCACCACATCATCGACAGTCAGTTCGGCCGGGGAGACCTTCTCCACCCCATGGTCGGTGACTTTCTCCGCCTCATCCGGCAGCAGCGCGGCCAGCGAATCCAGAGCTGAACTGGTCCGGGCCAAGGATCGCATCTCGATCCAGTGGCCCAGCAGCATGATCACCACCAGCAGGGCCAACTCCCACCAGAAGTTCAGCTCGTGATCCAGCAGGTGCAGGCTTGCACCCCAGGAAGCGATGAACGCCACCGTGATGGCCAGTCCGATGAGAAGCATCATCCCCGGCTTGCCAGAGCGTATCTCTGAGACCGCCCCGGTGAGGAATGGCCAACCACCCCAGGCATAGATCACTGTCCCCAGGATCGGAGAGACCCACCAGACCCACTCGGCTTCAGGTAGGTGGTAGCCGACCAGATGGGCGAACATCTCGTTGAACCCCACCACCGGCACCGCCAGGGCCAGCATGATCCAGAACAGCCGACGGAACTGCCCGACGTGATCACCATGGCCCCCGTGTCCGCTGTGGCCATGCCCGGCATGCGCGGAGTGATCATGCTGATGCTGGTCGTGGCCGTGGGCCGCGTTCTCTTGGGTGGCCTCTCCTGTGGGGTGCATCGCATGCCCATGATGAGGCTCAGAGTGGTCGTGGCCTCCCTCGGGGGCGTGCGCTCCGGCGGGGCCGTGACCGTGGCCTGAGTGGTCGTGGTGCCCGTGCTGGTGCTCAGTCATCAGGGTCCTACACTTTCTCCAGCAGGTCTTCCATCTGGTCGATCTCAGCCTGCTGGACGCTGATGATCTCCTCTGACAGTTCCAGGGCCTCAGGGCTCTCCCCGTTGGCCAGGTGGCTCTCGGCCATCGAGACCGCACCTTCGTGATGGACGATCATTTGTTCTATGAACAGGCGTGCAGCGTCATCACCCTCGGCAGCCTCGAGCTCGGCGATGTCTTCTTCGCCCATCATTCCTTCGTGGGCTTCCCCGTGGTCGTCGTGGCCGCTGTGATTGTCATCGGGTTCATGACCCCAGGCCTGGAGCCAGGAGGTCATCTGGTCAATCTCGGGCTGCTGAGCGTCCCGAATATCCTCAGCCAGAGAGACAACACTTCACAAGGACCCCGACGCCTCAGTAGCTGACATAGCAGCTGAGGCTGGTGTTGGCCGCATGACGCTCTACGGGCACTTCTAGAACCGGCCCGAACTGATCGACGCCGCCCTGGCCGAAAGTATCAAGCAAGGTGAAGAGGTGCTGAGAAGAGTTCCGCTCGACGGAGACGCAGGTAAAGCTTTCCGGCGACTGGTCGCTTCCAGTTGGACCCTGGTGGACCAGGCTCGCAACCTTCTGGCCGCTGCACAGAAGGAGCTCCCAGCGTCGCGCATCCGAGACCTCCACGAAGGGTTGAGGCGCGCATGCGAAACCTGTTGATTCGCGGCCAGCGCGAAGGTACATTCCGTGACGACTTGCCTGTCACGTGGATGCTAACCACCACCCATGTGTTGATGAACGGCGCAGCCGAAGAGGTTCGCACCGGAAGGGTAGACGCGAGGGAAGCGCCAGTGCTTATCGATGCGATTCTCACTCCAGCATTCGATACGACAGCGCCAAAAGGCGAGCCGCAATAAGAGACGCCAACCTGAGTGACCAGACCGGGAGCTTCGCGGCAGGTCGACGCCGGCAGGCTCCAGCGACGGTCCAGGCGTCCTTCCCGTATCTTCCAGTCTGCCGGGTTCACACCGGCGGCTCGGATTTCGATGGCGAGTTCCCCGGGCCCGGCATGGAGGAGGCCGATCGATCAGCTGCTGCCTCTCGGGTCCACCGTAGTCCGTGAAGACATAAACCGTGGACATGAATGGATCTCCTTGTGATCTGGACTGGGAGGGCGTCTCCATGTCCCGCGCGGGTTATCGGGACAGTAGGGATCAGGGCCGGGGCGGTTCGTCCTCACCGGCGGCTTCGGCGGCGTCAGCCTCCTTTCGGGTGGCAAAGGCGGTGCCAGCAGCGTGCTGCGGTGGACTGTAGATGGTGTACAGCACCAGCGGCTGGTCCCCGGTGTTACGGAAGTTGTGCTGGGCGCCGGCCGGTACCGCGCACTGGTCACCGGCATCGATGGGGTGCGTGTGGCCGTTGAGGTCGGCTTCTCCGCTTCCGGAGACAAACGTCAAGATCTGGTCGGTGTGTTCGTGGACCTCGTCCCCGATCTCGCCGCCGGGCGGAATGGTCATGACCACGATCTGGGCGTGCTCACCGGTCCACAGCACCTTCCGGAAGTCGGGGTTGTCCCTGGCCACCTCCGCGATGGTGAAATGCTCGACGTTGTCTCCAAGGGTGAAGCTGTTTCCGCTCATGATTCGGTTTCCTCTGGTTCGTGTAGTGATTTCGATTGTTGAGGTCTTTGAACTGCCCGGTGCCCGGGGCCGCGCGCCCGCTGTCGCTCGGTGGGGTCAGGCGGATACCTGCTCGACTGCCTGTGGGGTGGTCCGCTCGCTCTTCGGCATGGCGGTGGAGCCTCTGGTGTTGCGCAGCAGTCGCATCGCGTTGGCGATGACCACCAGTACGGAGGCTTCGTGGACGAGCATGCCGATCGACATGGTCACCCCGCCGGCGAAGACTCCCGCCAGGAGCAGCACCACGGTGATCAGGGCGATCGCGATGTTTTGCCGCATGACCGACACTGTCCGCTTGGCCAGGCCGATGGCCTCCGGGAGCTTGAGGAGGTTGTCGCCCATCAGGGCGATGTCCGCGGTCTCCACGGCCACGGCCGAGCCGGCCGCGCCCATGGCCACGCCGATATTGGCGGTGGCTAAGGCCGGGGCGTCGTTGACGCCGTCGCCGACCATGGCGATGGTGTGGCCCTGACGCTGGAGTTGGGTGACCGCGTCCAGCTTGTCCTCGGGCAGCAGGGAGGCGTGGATCTCGTCGATCCCGGTAGCCTTCCCGATGGCCTCTGCCACCAGTCGGGTATCCCCGGTGAGCATGACCACTTTCTCGACGCCGGACCGGTGCAGGCGCGCGACCATCTCGGGTGCATCCTGGCGGACCTGGTCGGCAACGGCGACGACGCCGATCACCGTCTGGTCGACCGCGACGATCATGGGCGTCTTCCCATCGGCAGCCAGGTCCTGGGCCGTCCGGGTCGCTCCGGCGACTGCGCTGTCGGGGACGCCGTACTGCTCCAGCAGCGACGGGTTGCCGATCAGCACCAGGCGGCCATCGACCTCGGACACGATGCCCTTGCCGGGGACCGGGGTGACGGTGCCGGGAACGCCCTGCGGGCCGACTCCCTCGGCGTGGGCGGTCTCCAGGATGGGACGGGCCAGCGGGTGTTCAGAGCCGGCCTCGGCGGCGGCTGCCCAGTGCAGCACCTCGGTCCGCTCCAGCGCGGGATCCAGGACGACGACATCGGTCAGCCGGGGGCGACCCTCGGTGAGCGTGCCCGTCTTGTCCACAGCCACCGCGGAGATCTTCGCCGAGGTCTCCAGGAACTCCCCGCCCTTGATCAGGATGCCGTTGCGGGCCGCGCGGCCGATGCCGGCCACGATCGCAACCGGAATGGAGATCACCAGGGCCCCCGGGCACCCGATGACCAACAAAGTCAGTGCCAGGACCACATCACCAGAGATCAGCCCGGCCACCAGCGCCAGCACCATTACGGCGGGTGTGTACCAGCGGGAAAAACGGTCGATAAAGGCCTGAGTACGGGCCTTGGCGTCTTGGGCCTCTTCCACCCGATGGATGATGCGGGCCAGGGTGGTGTCCGCGCCGATGCCGGTGGCCAGCACCTGCAGGAAGCCGCCGCGGGAGACGGTGCCGGCGAAGACCTGGCTGCCCTTGGTCTTCTCCACCGGGATCGATTCGCCGGTGATGGAGGCTTCGTCGAGGGCGCCGGTGCCGGAGACGACCTGGCCGTCCACGGGCACTTTCGCGCCGTTCTTAACCAAGACGATCTCGCCCATTCTCACCTGCCCGGCAGGGATCTCCTGTTGCTCACCCTCGCGCATGACGATTGCGGAATCCGGGGCGACGGCCACGAGTTCGGCCAGTGCCGAGCGGGTCTTGTTCAAGGTCGCAGCCTCCAGGGCGTGGCCGATCGCGAACAGGAACGTGACTGCCGCGGCCTCCCAGAAATTGCCGATGATGACCGCGCCGATCGCCGCGACCGACACGAGCAAGTCGATGCCGATGATCCTAGCGATCAGCGCGCGAACGGCCTTTACCGCGATCCTGTAGCCGGCCACCACGGCACCAGCAAGCATGAAGACATCCCCGAGAGTGAACGCCGCGCTGGCGTGGGTGGCGTGCGCGCCGGCGTCGAGCCACCACTGCGGGCCGACGATGACGTTGGCCCCACCCCCGCCCAGCCACTGTATGGCGAACGAGATGATGATAAGCACACCAGACACGACGGGAACCGACCAGTTCCCATAGACCCATTTCTGGAGCCTGTTCACTTTCGGGTACGACCTTTCTGGGTTTCGTGCCGACGGACCGGCAAAATAGAATTAGGCAAGGTTGTGCGCGAACCGGCCGTGGGCGTTGGGCTTAGAAGGCAGATGGGGCGGCCTTGTAGCCGGCCTTGGCAACGGCGGTGATGAGGTCGTCCACGGAGACGCGTGCGGCGTCGTGGTCGATTTCGACGCGAGCCGAGGCGAAATGGACCTTCACCTTCTCGACGCCCTTAAGACGGCCTACTTGCTTTTCGATCTTGGCCACGCATGAGGGGCAGGAGAAGCCCTCGGCCCTCAGGACGGTGTGGGTGGTGGTGGGAGCAGTCATTTCGGGGTCCCTTCGTCGTGATGTTCCGTCTGGACACTCTCACCCTAGGTTGGTAGCGCCCGGAACTCCTTGACGTAGGTCAAGTTTGCGCCGGCCTTGCCAGAGCACCTTTACCGCCCTTGCTACGAGACCATTGGACACATTCTGGAAGCCGGAACAGTCCCACGATGTGGGTCCCGGTAGGCTCGTCACATGGCCAAGGGAGACTTGTGCGTTACCCGAGTTCCGATCTTCCAGGGACTTACGCACCAGCAGCAGTTACACGTCGCGGAGTTCATCCGCCCGCTGTCTGTCCGTAGGGGGGAACCGGTCTATACCCCCGGAGATTCGGTCTCGCGTCTGTTGGTAGTACACAGCGGACAGCTCAAGGTCAGCCACTTAGCTGCTAATGGTCAAGAACAGGTCCTGCGCACGGTCACCGAAGGCGACGTCGTTGGTGAACGCGCCTTCCTCTCGGGGCATCGGCCGAATGACCTCCTCCTCGCGCTCGAAGACAGCCAGATGTGCGTCTTCAACCATGCCGACCTTTCGAACCTGATACGCGACTACCCTGAAATTAGCCAGCAGATGTTGCAGACTCTCTCCGATAGGCTTGCTTCCGTTGAACGGCAGTTAGTGGCCATCACTTCCAGCGATGTCACCGCCCGCGTCGCGGCGTACTTGCTCGATTTGACTAGCGCAGGGCGGGGCCGCATCCCCACTGTCCGGCTGCCTATGGCTAAGAAGGAAATCGCCACCTACTTGGGTACTACACCAGAGACACTAAGCCGGCGGCTTGCAGAACTCTCGGCCTCAGGCACCATCCAGCTCCAAGGACGTCGCGACGTCTTAGTTCTCGATCTCGACGCATTAGAACGTCTAGCGATGCCCCAATAACGGGCAGCCCCGCTCATGCATGGTTCCGCTGGGTAAGGCCCACCGTACACGTACAATTCAGTTTTACTGGCAAATAGCGAGCCACTGAGATGACGTAACGTGCTCAACCGATCGCTTCGTCATGAGTGCATCAATAACCTAAAGAACTGGGGTCTACGCCGTAGGATTGTTCGCTCAGCGCACGCCCTCGAGGATTGGTCCTGGTCCCTTCCTGATGTGACCTCACTGAACGGACGCCTGTGAAATTAGCCAGGTCCCTAGTCCGGCGGTTCGTGCATGCATCGCGAGCGCTCGTTCCTATCCTGTGCGTCGTGGCACTTTTCCAGGCGGCAATCTTCCGCCAGGTCCCAGAAGGTTGGTACTCAATGCTTCTCGGGATGGTAATCGTCGGTGCAGGCATAGCTTTGTTCCTTGAGGGCTCGAACGAAGCGTATTTCCGGTAGGGAAGTCCATCACGAATAAGCTAGTCCGGTCCGGTTCGTTATGGAAGTTGCTGCCTTTCTGCTTCGTAATTGGATTTGCCGCCGTCATCGCCGAGCCTGCCTTAATCTCCGTTGGAGATCAGGCCGAACTCGTCAGTAAGGGTCGCCTCGACAGTCTGGTCCTGCGACTGGTCATCGGCATCAGCGTGGGTTCCGTCATGGTGCTGGGGCGCTGCCCGTCTTCCTTGGTTGGCCCTTGCACCGCATCCTGATGGGCGGCTACGGGGCTGTTATCGTCCTGACCGTCACCTCTCCGCCCGAAGTCGCCAGCTCGCCTTCGACTCCGGCGGGGTGACGACCAACATCGTCACCGTACCTCTCATCGCCGCTATCGGCATCGGATTGGCTGCGTCCATCGGCGGCCGAAGCCTACTGCGGGACGGCTTCGGCTTGGTCGCACTCTGTGTAACGGTGCCCTAGTCAGCGTTCAGCTCTACGGGGTCGTGGTCTACCAGTTCGGTGAAGTTCAGACCGTAACCACCGTTGCAGATGAGGGCTCATCATCCTGGTGGGTCAACTTTGTCGTCGGCCTGGGAACCGTTGTGCGTGATGCCCTGCCCTGTTCGTTGGGGCGCAGACGGCCCTCATCATGTTGCCCCCCGAGGACAAGGTCAAGCCGGTCATGTCATCCTTGAACCAAGTCATCTACGAGGGTGAGGACAAGCACCGTATCTGCTTCGCAGTGCCGGTGGAACGGATCTCTCTGTCCCAGCTGAGCGACCCGGACTCCTTAGGGGGCAGTCGCCATTCCGGAGCTTAGCCTCTAGGGCTGTACGCGTTGGAGCCGCTGCCATACCCAGGCAGCCCGTTACCGTCTTCACTTAACTATGCCATTCCTTGAACCACATCCATGCTCCGGAAACTTATCTACAAGAGTGCCACGCCTCTTGCAGATCGAGGGCGAGCGGGCATTATCGCCGCAGAAGTTACAGGCTGTGGACGTAA
>NZ_VAVZ01000006.1 GCF_005771525.1 Nesterenkonia salmonea
CTGCCGGATTTTGCTCAGTGAACACTGCGCGTGAACAGTCAACGTCTTGGCAGCGCCACCGGCGCTTGCGCCAGATCAGCCGGGCTGGTGTCGCATAGACCGGAGCGTCAATCAGCTCGACCTCTCGCCGGCCAGCACTGACAGCGATGACCCCGCAATCGGGGCAACCGGTGAGGGTCTTTGCTGATTCCACCCACACGATCAGCGCCGCCTTCTTGGTTGGCCGGTCTACAGCGGTGACGTGGAGGCCCTCCAGATCAGCGAAGAGGTCGCAGTCATGGCAGTAGCTGATCTTGCCTGTTGGGCAAGCAGAGACGGGGCGCGTATTCTCGAACATCGGGGTCGGGGTCCTTCTGACGACGTGTTGCTTGGTCGCTACACATCATCGAGGCCCCGGCCCCTCTTTCATGCCCTACCCGAGAACCTCCGCGAGTCGCCACCCCCACCTGAAGTCCGAAGAGCCACTAAAGGGCCAGTGTGTATGTGAGCCACATCCATGGAGGGAACGGCCAGTACCAATCCTGCCAGCCAATCCCAGACCAGTCATGTCTAGAGTCACAGCTAGCGGGCATTTCGCTCGCCCACGTGAGAGCCTGGAACGCCGTTGTGAAGTTTGCTTTCGGGGACTTATGGCGCAGAAGGTGTATTCTCGGACCTTGGGGATTTTTATCTAGCGCGTATTTGCCCCACTGCAACCACGTAAGGACCGTTAAATCTGCAGTTCCACGAGCTGGCATTTAGACTTTTGGAGAGTCAGTGCCTAAAGCTTGCATGCTATGAGGGGGATACGATAGATGGTGTGTGAAGGCAAAGATGAGGCATCTACCATCTCGCCGGCACGTGGTTTGGGTGCCCAGCTGATAGCCCGTGAAGCACAAAAAGCAGCTGGAGCAGAGATTTCCTGGGTAAATTATCGCGTTGCAGTGGCTGAGACATCCGATCGGATGATCTTGATTGATGGCACCACGGTTAATGAATCTATTATGGCTGCGAGAATAGCCGATAACAAGGTTCTTACAAAGTCTTTTCTTACGCAAGCAGGAGTGTCAACTCCCCAAGGCACGGTTGTTGGATCAGAAGAGCAGGCAATTGCTTTCGCACAGAAATTAGAAGGACCTGTTGTAGTGAAGCCCGCAAAGGGATCAATGGGGAAGGGCGTGAGCGTCAATGTATTCAGTGCGCGCGAGGTTAGAGAAGCATATAGGCTTGCGGCCAGTATCAACCCCGTGGTTTTGGTAGAGCAGTTTATTGATATCGACTTTGAAGCTCGATGCATTGCTACCTCTCAAGAATTTGTCTCATCGTACAAACGCGTCTTGCCAAGCGTCGTCGGTAATGGTGAGGCATCTATACGTGAACTCATTCTGGAGGCTAATCTTCTGAAAGAAGAGAGTCCATTGCTGAGAAATCACCCTATTCCGGTCGACGCGACGCTTCTGTCGACTCTTGACGCTCAGGGTTGGCGGATAGATGACGTTCTGGAATCAGGAAAGAGACTCGTGGTACGGAACGTAGGCGGGTTAAGCAGTGGTGGAGAGCCCCACGAAATTACAAGTGAATTTAGTGATGAACTTAGGCAGATGGCTGTTCGATCTATTCGATCAATACCAGGACTTCATTGGGGTGGAATAGACCTAGCGGTAGAACGCCATACAGGTAGAGCGTACGTTATCGAAGTAAACGTTAATGCCGGATTTGCGGGTTCAATGTTTCCCGTTTCTGGTGACCCGGTTAACGTGGCGGCTATTGCCTGGCGGGAGCGGTTCAAAAGAAGTCATCCGCTCCCTCCCGCTGAAGGTCGGTTTCCCGAGAGGCATACGGAGCCGAGTACTATGGACACGCTCTACCCACACCTGTGGACTAAATCGCAGGTGGTTCGGTTGTCGGGTCTACTCTGGAACAGTCTCGAAGGCTCCGGCCTTTTCCAGGCGCGCCGTCTTGCCTCGCTGGTTCAATTGAAGGGCCACGATGGGCGTGAACGTTGGTTCAGCTCAGACTTGCGTGGCGAAAACGATTCTCTGTCAGCGTATCGCCTGTCACGAAGGCATGCGTCCATTCGGAAGATCCTCCGTGAACGGGGAGTCCGACAGGTCCGCGCTGCCGTGGTGTCGAGCGCAGATCAAGTTGCTCGATTTTCCCCTCGGCATCGTGGCCTGTTCGCCGCCACTCCAGTCAACAGTCCTTGGCTGGGAGCCGATTGTCACATCGGTCATCGTGCATGCATCGAAAAGCTCATGACGGGTTCCAGTCGATGGGTTATTCAACCATATTGGGATGGTGTGCGTCTGCGCGCTTATGCCTCGAAGGATCGAGTTTTCGCCCTCACATCCTCGAGTGGAGGATCGCGCTTTACGCAGGAGATGCTTATAGGCGCGTCGAAAGCGGCAATCAGCGTGATGCGCGCGGTTCCTGATCTGCGGTGGGCTGCCGTGGATCTATACGTTCCGGGTGCAACCCCTACGGATGGAGAATCTCGAGAACCCGTTTTCGAGGGAATCCAGGTGGACCCCAAGCTAGCGTCTGCTGAAAGACTACTTGCCGGATCATTTTCTGTCATGGCTGATTGGGTGGTGCGCTAGATCATGTTGCGGAATTTGAACGGTAGCTGGTGTTAATCGGGGGACTGTTTGCGCCTTCCCAGAAGGCTCGTTCTCGCGGAACGAAATTCTACAGTTGAACTAGGGAAGCAATGTCCCTGGTACGCGGAAGCCTGCCGTGACAACCCCGCGCCATTCATCAACCGAGGAAGCAGGAATACCTATGATCTCTTCAGCGGCCTCTCTTAATGGCTGGAGAGACTCTCTATCCGGACCGGCGAGCATAAGTAAGAGACGTTTTCCCCTCCGTTCGAGGGAACCAGCGGCATTCAATTGGCGAGCCTCCTTTTGGAGTTCTTGCTTCTGCGACTCAGTTATCGGGAGGCAGCTTGCGCCTTCATCGAAAGTGTATTTGTAACGCGCGGGATAGTGGGACGGGGGCAGCGCTTTCAGAGTCACGCTCCCGGCAACGTTGGCGCGAAGTGCTGCGCGAAGTGGACGCACGTCAAAATTAAGAAGCTCGTCTCCTGGTTGCTCGCTCCGTGAAGACTCCGGAAAGAAATAGTCAACCATGCCCTTGGGGACGTCTTGGCCGGTACCTTGGGTCGGGTACATGTTAACGGGTATGTGAGGACGAGAGTTCATCTCGATTACGGTGAATGTATCCGGAGTGGCGGCTTCGCCAGTCTTGTAGAGAACATCCACGCCAGCCACCACAACGTTGGGTATGGCTGCAACAGCTCGAATCGCTGCATCCTTTATTGCTTCCGGTAGTGCTTCTGTCACGTCGATTACATCGCCACCCGCTGAGGCATTTGCAATTCTTCTCAGAAAAACAGTCTGTCCGTCAGTGGGAACACTTCCAAGCGTCATGTCATTTTTCTTAAGTTCCTGTCTGACCTCATAGTCTATTTTGATCAGACCCTTGGATAAAAAGGGATTCTGTTTTCGTGAATAATTTTTATCTTCGATGAGCTCTTCGACGCTCTTGGTACCGTCGCCTTCGATGTTTGCTGGAACTCGCAGACAAGCGGCTACTACCTTGTCTCCTACCACCAAGATTCGATAATCATCACCAGAGTGATGCTTTTCTATCAGGACTTCTTCCGCACGAATCTCTTCAACTAGCTGATTCCATGAGGAAGACAGTTCTGCCCACGACGGTATGTTGCTAAAGACGCCCCGGCCCATTGTTCCGCCATTCGGCTTGATGACTAGAGGATAACCGATCTCTGCTGCTATCGATTCTAAGTCGTTAAGGCTCGTGGCAGCAGTGTCCAAGAGACGCCCTCGAGGAACAGGAACTTGCTCTTTCTCCATGAGCCGCTTCGTGTCCCATTTCTTGATGAGCTTTTGGTAATCGCTACGTTTGGTGATAGACGTGGGCCTGGAGTCGTTAAAAACGACCCTCCTTGTGCCGTCACTGATTCCGAATATCCGTAGGTCTGCATCGTAGAAAGTGACTTGCAAACCTCTGCGCCATGCCTCTAAGGCAAGGCAGTAGCTGGAGAGTTTCCCGCCTCCGTAGGTCCGCCGGACGACATCGGGGGAAAAGTGCTGTGGCCATGCTGCTGACATAAGTCGTCCTTTCCGAGTCTTGGTTGAGCCTACTAGCCACTTGTCGGAGCGTCCAAGGGCAACCCGTATTTTCTGCGGCATCGCGGATACCGAAAGGTGATTTGGAGTGCAGCGCTTGGAGTTCTTGCCACTAATCACTGGTCTCGGCACAGGTGGAGAGTGTTATCGCGAATCAGCAGCGTAGATGCGTCGGGAAGACGAATGTCGTGAATGCTGTTGAGGGTTCTACGTGAGCACTAACGCCGAGCAGGTTTCCCGCCCCCGTATACCGCCAGAGTTGAAAGTGATGATCGCGTCGGCGTTCGTTATCGCCATAGGTTTCGGGATCGTCGCTCCGATCCTGCCGCAGTACGCATCCGATTTCGGAGTCTCTGCCTTCGCAGTGTCGGCTGTCGTTTCAGCCTTTGGGCTTTTCCGGCTGCTCTTCGCTCCCGCTTCAGGGAAGTTGACCCAGCGTCTAGGGGAGACTCCTGTTTACGTCATTGGCCTTCTGATCGTCGCTGCCTCCATGATTGCGACGGCTTATGCGCCGACCTTCGAACTGCTGCTCATTTTCCGGGCACTTGGGGGCATAGGGTCAACATTCTTCACCGTATCCGCCATGACATTTTTGGCTCGGAAATCACCCCCAGAAATTCGAGGAAGAGTCGCCGGTGCCTACGCGTCAGCATTCCTGATCGGCAACGTTGCGGGGCCCATTCTCGGTTCCGGTCTCCTCGTCTTCGGGCAGAGGGTCCCATTCCTGGTCTATGGAGGGGCCCTGATCCTCGCTGCGGCCCTGGTTTACTTCATGCTTCGCAAGTCCAGACTCGAGGACCGGAAAAACAAGGAGACCCGCCAGAACGCCAGTCTCGTTGAAGCCTGGCAGAGTCGGAGCTACCGGGCTGCGCTGACCTCTGGATTTGTCAACGGCTGGGCAACCTTTGGAGTGCGCAACTCGATCGTGCCGCTCTTCGCCGCCTCAGCATTCGTCGGCGGTGGTTGGATCATCGACTCCAGTCAGCTTGCGGGTTTCGCGCTGGCCACATTCGCGGTAGGAAACGTGGCCATAGTCTTCACATTGGCAAAACGCTCTGACCAGTGGGGCCGTCGTCCGCCCATCATGATTGGGCTGGTCATTGCCGCAATCGCCACCGGGCTGTTGGGATTCGCCCCGGACCCCTGGATCCTGTTGCTCCTGAGTCTGATTGCCGGGGCTGGAACTGGACTGATTGTTCCTGCGCAACAAGCGGCGGTGGCCGACATTGTCGGGGAAGGACGGAACGGCGGCCCTGTGGTGTCCACTTTCCAGATGACACAGGATCTCGGTGGAATTCTCGGACCGCTCCTGGCCGGGTTCCTGGTCGATCAGTTGAGCTACGCATGGGCGTTCGGCATCACCGGCATCGTGATGCTTTTTGGTGCCGCAGCCTGGGCGGCAGCACCAGAAACTCTTCCGGACAAGCCCTAGGGGCCCATGTCCGAAAGGTGTGAGTCCGATCCAGCTGTGCTGAGCCCCGGCGGCCGAGAGCACACTGGGTAACGTGAGAAGTCCCGAACCCATCAGGGGGTTCGGGACTTCTCACTCGTTGGCACACCACCTACAGGTGATACGCGAACTCAGTGTTACTGGATGTTCGACACCTTATGCGCGAGTGTCCACTGGGACCGTGGCGTAGGCCTCAGTCTGGTGAGCTGCGGAGTCAATGCCAGTCTCTTCGATGCTGTCATCGACACGGAATCCAATGGTCTTATGGATCGCCATACCGATGATGTACGTGGCGCCGAAGGCGAAGACCAGGGTCACGACAACTGCCACGACCTGGGCGATCAGAAGGTCGAAACCTCCGCCGATCAGCAGGCCGGTGCGGCCCTCACCGTAAATGTCTTCGTATCCGAAGAGGCCAATGGCGATGGTGCCCCAGAGGCCAGCGACGAAGTGCAGACCCACAACATCCAGGGTGTCGTCATACTTGCCATACTTGAAGTCCACGGCGAAGCAGCAGATAACACCAGAGATGGCGCCCAGGATGATAGCGCCCACTGGCGGTACATGTGCCACAGCGGGTGTGATGGCCACAAGACCAGCGACGATACCGGAAGCCGCACCCACAGGAGTGGGCTTCTTGCCACGTGCCCACTCAGTCAGCAACCAAGCAGTCAGAGCGGCGGCGGGAGCCAGCATCGTGTTCAGCCAGTTCAGAGAGATCTCATCTGTGCTGCCGGCTTCACCAAGGTTGAATCCGAACCAACCGAACCAGAGGATCGAGGCGCCCAGCAGGACGAATGGCACGTTGTGAGGTTTTGTGGGAGCGAAGTTGCTACGTGGGCCGATCACCAGCACCAAAGCCAGAGCCGCTAGACCGGCGCACATGTGGACAACCAGGCCGCCAGCAAAGTCCACAGCTTCACCTACGGCATCACCGATCAGGCCACCTTCCACGAGAAGGCCTCCGTCGCCCCACACCCAGTGTGCAAGCGGCGCGTAGACGAGGGTGAGCCAGATCGGCACAAAAATCATCCATGCGGAGAATTTAGCGCGGTCGGCGATAGCACCGGAGATCAGTGCCGTGGTGATGATGGCGAACGTACCGCCGAAGCCAACCAAGACAAGTTCATCGCCTGCCGCTTCGAAGGATGCGAAGGCCGCGAAGTTGTCTGCCGGGTTGCCGAACAGGCCACCAACTGAGCTACCGAAGGAAATCGCATCACCCCACAGTGTCCAGGTGATAGCCACGAGACCCATGGCCGCGAAGCTCATCATCATCATGTTGACGGCGGACTTGGTCTGTGTGAGACCGCCATAGAAAAGTGCAAGACCAGGGGTCATGAACAGGACCAAAGCACCTGCTACGACTACCCAAATAACATCTGCTTCCATCAGGTTCCCTCCAGGAACGTTACTCACCGATGACCCTCATCGGCGCGAGCTGTGTTCCATGCTGTCCTCTATGTGTTTCACCTCGAGTGCCCTCATGTTTCAGCAACGTTAAATCTCTCCGGCGAAAAGGGAATAACACGACGACGGCGCCCCGCTCAGGCCCCGGAATCCAGGGGAGTGGGGCGCCGCAACGCTCTTGGAAAGAGTCAGATCATTCTTCCAAAAGGGCATCCACAAATGATTCGGCATCGAAAGGAGCGAGATCATCGGGGCCCTCACCGAGCCCGATAAGTTTGACCGGCACACCCAGCTGCTTTTGGATAGCGACGACGATGCCGCCGCGAGCAGTGCCATCGAGCTTGGTCAGAACGATGCCAGTGACGTTGACGACTTCGGAGAAGATTTTTGCCTGGCTCAGACCGTTCTGACCCGTCGTGGCGTCAAGAACCAACAGGACTTCGTCCACCTGTGACTTCTTCTCGACGACACGCTTGACTTTGCCAAGTTCGTCCATCAAGTTCGATTTGTTCTGCAGGCGGCCGGCTGTATCGATCATCACGATGTCTGATTCCAACTCAGTCGCCTTGTCTACCGCCTCGAAAGCCACTGACGCGGGATCTGCGCCCTCAACGTCCGAAGAGACCGTCGGAACTCCCACCCTGGAACCCCACGTGGTGAGCTGCTCAGCGGCTGCCGCACGGAAAGTGTCAGCAGCCCCGAGAATGACGTCTTTGTCTTCTGCCACCAGCACGCGCGCGAGTTTTCCTACGGTGGTGGTCTTGCCAACGCCGTTGACTCCCACCACCATCACCACAGCTGGGCGGCCGGAGACTTCAATGGCGAGGCTGCGGTCGAATTCTGGGTCAACGAGGTTAATAAGTTCCTCGCGGAGGATGGCTTTCACTCGAGCCGGGTCTTTCGACCCTTCGATTTTGACCCGTTCGCGCAGGGTCTCCACCAGTTCAAACGTTGAATCAGCGCCGAGATCAGCGGTCAGGAGAGTCTCTTCGATCTCATCCCAGACGTCGTCGTTGATTTCATCCTGGCTCAACAGTGCAAGCAGAGACTTACTGAAAATGTTGTTGGATTTGACCAGTCGGGCCCGGAGGCGGGCAAGGCGGGTGTCTGCAGCTTCCGGCGTGTCCAGGACGGTCTCTGCCGGTGCCTCAGGAGCCTCGACATCTAGGTCGGACGGAGTTCCCTCTGGACGGTCTGCGACCAGGGTCGCTCCGTCTGGCTCATCAGGAGCCCCAGGTGGGAGATCGTCGTGGTCCCGGGTTTCGGGGAATTCTTTGGTCGTCCTACCAGGGGAGAGCGGGCGCCCCTTGACCAGGAACAGTCCGAGCAGGGAAAGCAGGATAAGGCTGAGAACTATGAACGTAATAAAGACTGAGGTTTCCACGCACCCAAGTCTCGCACAGGGTTCTATCTCCTGAAGCGGCTCCGAATAGTGTTCAGAGCATTCCGTGCCTGTTGGGCAGCAGGGGAGACGCGCTCCCCGACCCTGTGTATGAGGCTGGACTCTGTTTCCTTCGCTAAGACGCCCAGCTTTTCATGCGCGGATTCCGCCGACTCCACGGCAGCGCTGATTGCCATTTCCAACTGGTCAACACGGGCATTCTGGGCCGCAATGCGGGCATCACGTTCGGCCAATTGCGTGGCATAGGATTCGCCAGCCTCACGCAGAGCCAGGTCAAAATCAGACTGCTTCTCTTCCTGCTCCTTCAAAGAGGAGGAAATGTTCTCGAGCAGGTTCAGCAGCTCCTGCAGCTCTCCCGAGGATGGTGCCGCCGAAACTGTCGCCTCAGCGTCCTGGACGCGTGACTCCAATGCCGCATACTCCACCTGGCGGACCTGCTCGAGCTGATCATAGACGCTCCGAAGTTCCGCTACGAGATCCTGCTGATGGCCCAGCAGCGCGGTGACCACCTGGTGAGCGTTGTCTCCCAGATCGCTCGGGGGCAGGATCTTGTCTCTGGTCTCGGGGGCCCAGTCAACCTCGGTGGGTTCTTCCTCATCGGCCAGCTCGGGCTCCTCGCCATCGTGTTCGAAGGCATCTGAGAGGTCAATACTCTCGGGCTGGGTTCTTTCCGTCATATGTTCGATCCTACTTGCGTCCACGAAGGATGTCCCCAAAGCTTCGTCTGTACCAGCGGGGCTTCCGTTCTGGTGTGGGGAGCGTCACTTCATCCTCATACCGAAGTGGTTGTTCTGAAGGGTCTCCCGCTGACTCATGTTTACCGGAGTCCTTGTGCGTGGCAGGCCGGGCGGCCGGTTTCGCGGCGGCTAAGCGTGCGGTGGACTCGCGTTCTGCGATGGCCTCGGAAAGATGTTGCGGTACAGCAGATTCGCCGATGTGCGCCGGGACCTGCAGCGTGCGCATATCTCCGGAGGTCAATGAGCGCAGGCCTGAGACCGGGAAATTGAGAAGCTGTTCGACGAATTCTGCCCGTTGCCCGAAAGATGCACCGCGTGCGCGGTGGGCCGCTGAGCGGGCGATCGGGCTCCGTTGCAGCTTCACCAGATGCGAAAGCTCGGGGTGTTGGGACAGTGCGCGTCCGGCGGCCCGATGACCGGATTCAGCCGCGCGGAGATATGCCAGGTGGGTCCCCAGCGCTGACTTGATCACCTGTGCATCATGGTCTTGGCTCACATTGTTACTCTAGAGCTTTGGAAGTTTCGAGTCCGGGTCAGCTTCAAGCTGGGGCTGAATACCCTCGACTGACGGCACTATGAGTCTTTAAGGAAACGCACCCGACGTGTTCAACTCGCTCTCAGATCGCCTCACAGCGACGTTCAAGAACCTCCGCGGCAAGGGGAAGCTGACCGAGGCCGATATTGACGGCACCGCCAGGGAAATCCGGCGCGCCCTCCTCGACGCCGACGTCGCCGTCCCTGTCGTCCGAGAATTCATCGCCCGGATCAAAGCTCGTGCCTTGGGGACGGAGGTAGCTCAGGCCCTCAATCCCGGGCAGCAGGTCGTCAAGATTGTGAACGAGGAGCTCGTCGGCATTCTCGGCGGTGAGACCCGTCAGCTGGAGTTCGCCAAGCAGCCACCGACGATCATTATGCTCGCTGGTCTCCAAGGAGCTGGTAAAACCACCCTCGCAGGGAAAATGGCGCTGCACTTGAAGAACCAGGGACACACCCCTGTTCTCGTCGCATGCGACCTTCAACGGCCCAATGCTGTGAAGCAGTTGCAGGTCGGCGGCGAGCGTGCCGGGGTGCCGGTCTACGCCCCACATCCGGGAGTCAGCTCAGAGACTGAAGCTGCGACCGGGGATCCGGTGGCTGTGGCCAAGGAAGGACTTGCACACGCGAAGTCCAAACTCCACGATGTGGTCATCATCGACACCGCCGGCCGACTGGGCGTCGATGAAGAACTGATGCGCCAGGCTGCCGACATCAAATCCGCTGTCAACGCCCACGAGACGCTGTTCGTCATTGACGCCATGATCGGTCAGGACGCAGTCAACACCGCCCAGGCGTTCAACGAAGGTGTGAACTTCACCGGAGTAGTGCTCACCAAGCTTGACGGCGATGCGCGAGGCGGCGCAGCGCTCTCGGTGGCGTCGGTGACGGGCAAGCCTGTGATGTACGCATCCACAGGCGAAGGGCTGAAGGACTTCGAGGTCTTCCACCCCGACCGGATGGCTCGCCGGATCCTTGACATGGGTGACATCCTCAGTCTGATCGAACAGGCTGAGGCGACCTGGGACAAGGATGAAGCGGCCAAAATGGCGCAGAAGTTCGCCGACCAGGAGGACTTCACTCTTGAAGACTTCCGAGCCCAGATGCAGCAAATCAAGAAGATGGGCTCGATGAAGAAGCTGCTGGGTATGATGCCCGGCGCTGCAGGGATGCGCCAGCAGCTTGAACAGTTCGACGACTCGCAGCTGGATCGAGTCGAGGCCATCATCAACTCCATGACCCCACATGAGCGCAACGCGCCGAAGATCATCAACGGTTCCCGACGCGCACGCATCGCTCGCGGTTCCGGTGTCCACGTCTCGGAAGTCAACCAGCTTCTGGAACGCTTCGGCCAGGCGGCCAAGATGATGAAGAAGATGGCCTCCGGGGGCGGTATGCCGGATATGCCGGGAATGCCAGGCGGTGGAATGCCGGGCATGGGGGCGCCAGGAGGAGGTCGGAAGAAGACCAAGGCCAAAGGCAAGAAGCCCAAGGCGAAGTCAGGAAATCCGGCCAAAGCCGCTCAGCAGGCACGTGAAGCGGAGCTGCGGCGAACTCAGAAGCAGATGGACGGCTCAAGCTTCGGTGCAGGATCGGGTGACTTCGACCCTGACGAGCTCAACCTTCCCAAAGGATTCGAAAAGTACCTCAAGTAGGGAAACGACCTGAATCCCGCTAAGGATATGCGTCAGGCCAGTTTATCTGGCAGAATACACAGGTACCTTGCTCAGATTCGGTGAGCACCCTCTACTCTTGCCGATCTGACCAGCGTTCTAGTGCAAGACAAAAGCTGTTTGCATCACCCCACGCAGCTCAGGTCCCGTGCACGCCCCAAAACCTACAGGAGTAACCACACAAGTGGCAGTCAAAATTCGTCTGAAGCGAATGGGCAAGAAATTCGCCCCCCAGTACCGCGTTGTCGTTGCTGATTCCCGCGTGAAGCGTGACGGCAAGAGCATCGAGGAAATTGGCAAGTACCAGCCAACAGAGGAGCCCTCGTTCATCGAGATCCAGTCTGAACGTGCTCAGTACTGGCTGTCGGTGGGCGCACAGCCCACTGAGCAAGTCAAGCAACTGCTGACGATCACCGGTGACTGGCAGAAGTTCAAGGGCCTCGAAGGCTCGGAAGGCACGCTGAAGACTCGTACGCCTAAGGAAGAGTTCACAGCTCCTACTAAGGGCTCCGTCGTCGTTGACAAGTCCAAAGCCGCTGAGCAGGCACCTGCAGAGGCAGACAAGCCCGCAGCTGAGGACTCCTCCGAGGAGAAGACCGAAGCATGAGCACCGACGCTGCGCTCACTGACGCGCTAGAGCACTTGGTCCGCGGAATCGTCGACTCACCTGAGGAGGTCGACGTTCGCCGGAAGACTGGCCGCCGCTACGACACTCTCCAGGTCCTGGTCAACCCAGAGGACCTGGGGCGAGTCATCGGGCGAGCCGGCCGCACCGCAAAAGCTCTGCGCACCGTGATCGCAGCGTTGCCCGGCGGCAACGACGTCCGCGTGGACGTCGTCGACACTGACCGCCGTCGCTGAGAACACCATAGGCCACCAACCAGTGGACAAGACCGCATACGAACCCGACCCGCAGACACCGCCTCCCAAGGGCGAGCGTCTGCGGGTCGCTCGTATTGGGAAGCCGCACGGCATCCGTGGTGAAGTTACCGTCCAGCTCTTCACCGATGAGCCCACCGAGCGGCTCGCCCCCGGAGCTGTTCTGCTCCGAGACCCCGGAGATCCGTCAGAAAATTCTGAACTCTCTTCCAAAACCAGCGGCGCAAACACAGAGCTGGGCACACTTACGGTCGCTACTCAACGGTGGAACAAAAAGATCTGCCTCCTGGGGTTCGCCGAAGTGCCCGATCGAAACGCCGCCGAAGAGCTCCGCGGATCCGTTCTGTTCATAGACGTCGAAGACCAGGACGACGACGAAGAAGGCTGGTACTCCCACGAGCTGGAGGGGTTCCGCTGCGTCAGTGGCCAAGAGGCAGAGCTTGGAACAGTCGAAGCGCTGCTGACCGGATCCGCCCAAGACATCCTCGTCGTAAAGACACCGAACGGTGAGGAAGTCATGGTTCCGTTCGTCGAGGACATCGTCCCCGAGGTCGACCCCGGTCAGCGGCTCATCACGCTCACTCCGCCTGCGGGTCTCTTTCCGTGATGCTGTTGGGGCTCGCCGGTGAAAATTGACCTCATCTCAATTCTTCCCGAGTTCTTCGACGTCCTCGATCTCTCCCTGATCGGACGTGCACAGCAGGATGGCTTGCTGAGCATCCACCGACACAACCTTCGCGATTTCACCTACGACAAACACCGCAGTGTCGACTCGCCCCCCGCTGGTGGTGGGGCAGGGATGGTGATGAAGCCCGAACCATGGGCGTTGGCCATGGAGGACGTGCTCAAGCGTGGAGAATCCGACGCTTCCGTCGGAGCCATTTCTGAAAAGCCAGTCCTCATCATTCCGACGCCTTCTGGAGAACTCTTCACCCAAGACAGGGCGCAGGAACTCTCCCATAAGCCTCACCTGGTCTTCGCACCGGGAAGATTCGAAGGCATAGACGAACGATTCACTCGCTGGGCAGCTGAACGGTTCGACGTGCGGCGGCTCAGCATCGGCGACTACGTCCTCAATGGGGGCGAGTCAGCAGTCGTGGTCATGGTCGAAGCCATCACACGCCTCATTCCCGGAGTCATCGGCAACGATGCCTCCCTGGAGGAAGAATCCCACAGTGACGGGCTGTTGGAATACCCGGTCTACACCAAGCCCGCTCAGTGGCGGGACCATCACATTCCGGAAGTTCTGCTCTGCGGCAATCACGCCAAAATCGCCGCATGGCGCCAAACCCAGGCCGAAGAGCGGACCCAACAGGTCCGCCCCGACCTGTGGCAGCGATATCAGTCCTCTTGAGTTGGTTCAGCCTCGGCTAGACGCTCCTCAACGAAGCTGCGCATCGAACCCATCTGCTCGGCAGGGATCAGGAACTGGTGATCACTCATCGGATCCAAGACCACTCCGACGTCCTTGAGTGACTGGACCAAGGTAATTCCGTTGGTCTGCACCACATGGGGAGCTTGTTCCTTATGCTCACCGGCAGCCTCTGGGGTGGTGAACAGAACAGGCAGAGCGTTGCCTTCGTTGTCTTGCACCATCAGCAGGTTGGTGCCCTGCTCACCCTGAGGATCCTCAGAGCTCGCCACATACACGGGACTGTTCAGGAACGCATTGAGGACATTGGTCACGTCATCCTGCAGGAACCCCTCATCGGTACGATTCGCTGTGGCATCCTTCAGAGCCTGCTGCAGGTCAGGAACGTTCTCAGTGGGTGCTTCAGTCATGATTAGTCACTCTCCAGTCTCGACTCACTCTTCGGATCATCAACGGCTGTGCCGCATCCGCCCACGCTACGGGAGACCCCGCCCACTGTGCGAGGCCCAGAGTCCCTCCACCGGTTTTTTGGGCGCTGAGCGAAAAACAGCCGCAACGAGCCACCTCACCAAGAAAGTGGATAAAACACTAGCAAGCACATAAGATGGAGTGCTGTGCCTGCTGGGTGCCGGCTCTGCCACAGGGGAGAGGTGCCATACAGCCAGGAGACGGTGGATGAGCATTCCGCTCCCACCGGAAAACTGAGACTTTTGACCAGAGCCGTGAGCGTGCAAAGCGCACTCGGCCAGGGTCCCCGATATCAGGGCGTTGACCTGTGGCAGCCTCTGGAGGAGATGCTATGCAAAAACTCGACTTTGTTGATACCGCCAGTCAGCGCAGCGATATCCCGGAATTCGGTCCCGGTGACACTGTCAACGTCCACGTCAACATTGTGGAAGGCAAGACGACCCGTGTCCAGATCTTCAAAGGTTACGTCCTGGGACGTCAGGGCTCCGGTCTGCGCGAAACCTTCACCGTCCGTAAAGTTTCCTTTGGCGTCGGTGTGGAGCGTACCTTCCCGGTCCACTCCCCAGTGATTGACAAGATCGAAGTCAGCGCCCGCGGTGACGTTCGTCGTGCCAAGCTGTACTACATGCGCGACCGCCACGGTAAGGCTGCGCGTATCCCCGAGAAGCGCGAGTCCCAGGTGGCGCGTGCCCAAGGGCAAGACGTGGAGGAAGTCGTCGAGGCCTGATCCTCAGCGCAGACTCCCCGCAAAAGCAACCTGAACGTGCCCGAGAGCCCCGAGACAGCTGAGCCCAGCTCTGCGTCCCGGGGCTCTCGGTTGTTTAAGGCCCCCCGCCGCTGGGTGATTGGCGCCGGCGTCGTCGTCATCCTTGCTTTGCTCATCAGCACCACGATCCGTGTCTTCGCGGTGGACCTCTATGCGGTCAATCAAGAATCCATGGATCCGACCCTGCGTGATGGAGAACGCATTGCAGTGTCGAAGAGCTATCCCGAGGACAACGGACCTAAACGTGGAGACATTGTGGTCTTCGACGGTGAAGGGTCTTTCACCCCGTATCAAGGCGGTCCGAGCCTGAACCGAAGTCTCGAGACGCTGGGGCACTGGGTCGGCCTGGGATCCGCACCGCACGTCTACGTCAAGCGTGTCATCGGTGCCGCAGGAGACTTGGTGGCATGCTGCGACGACTCAGGCCAGCTCACGGTCAACGGTGAGCCTATAGCTGAAAACTACCTCCCGTATGAGGTAAGCCCAGAGAAGCCTGCCTCAGACCTGACCTTCGAAGCCCTTGTCCCAGAAGGGCGAATATGGGTCATGGGAGACAACAGGGCAGAGTCAGTAGACTCCCGCGACCTACTGGGCGCACCCGGTGGCGGTATGATCAGCGAAGACCGAATCATCGGGTCGGCCACCTCCGTGGTCTGGCCGTGGGAGGACCGACGCGATCTTGAAGGAGGCCTGCGGTGAGTACTGCGGAGGATTCCGCCGAGGCTTCCGGCCAGGAGCAGCGACCTGAGAAGAAACGCCACTGGGCGGTTTCATTCCTCATCGAACTTGTCGTGATCGTCGTGATGGCGGTTGTCATCTCCTTCATCATTAAAACTTTCCTTCTGCGGGCCTTCTACATTCCGTCAGAATCCATGCAACCCACACTGGAAGTCGACGACAGGATCGTCGTTAACCTCCTTGCCCCCGGCGTGATGGACATACAGCGCGGAGATGTCGTCGTCTTCGAAGACACTCGAAGCTGGTGGGGTAGCCCGGAGCCACAGACCAGTTCCGTTCAAGAGGCCCTGATCTTCATCGGTCTGGCCCCGGACACCTCAAGTCACTACGTCGTCAAGCGCGTGATTGGACTCGAAGGCGACGAGGTCGAGTGCTGCGACGATGATGGACGCATCCTCGTCAACGGTGAGCCCATCGATGAGCCGTATCTCTTCCCCGGAATGGAACCCTCTACCTCCAGCTTCGATGTCACCGTTCCCGAAGGGCATGTATGGCTGTTGGGAGACAACCGCTCTGCCTCAGCAGACTCCCGCTCCCACGCCGATGAGCCGGACCAGGGTGCAGTACCCGAAGAAGACATCATTGGCCGTACCTTGAGCATTGTCTGGCCTGTTGACCGATGGGGTGGTGGAGGAACCGAGCGGGACCCCTTCGACACTGTCCCAGAGCCGCAGTGAGCCCCGCTCCCAACGCCACCCTCCTTCCCGAGCTGGCACTCGCTGAGCAGACCGGCTCCCGCTACATCGCAGGCGTCGACGAAGTCGGGCGCGGCGCTCTGGCAGGGCCGGTGACCGTCGGAATCGTCGTGATCGATCTGCATACGCTCCCGCAAGAAGTCCACGCCTCAGGCACTGGTGTCTGGCAGGCACTCGACGGAGTCCGGGACTCGAAACTGCTGACTGCTCCGGCCCGCAAACGCTGGAAGCCTTCCATCTGTCAGCACGCCAAAGCGTTCAGCGTCCAACACTCCACGCCACAGACAATCGACGCCGCCGGGCTCACCTCAGCTATGGGTGCCGCAGGCCGGGCAGCCCTCGCCTCAATTCACGAAGAACTGGGACACCCTGTCGACCACATCATCCTCGACGGAATCCACGACTGGATCCAAGCCGACGTCCCGGTCATCACCATAGCCAAGGCTGATACCACGTCATTGAGTGTGGCTTGTGCCTCCGTCCTGGCCAAAGTAGAACGAGACTCACTGATGACTGAGTTAGCTGGCGACCACCCCGAGTTTGGGTGGGATTCCAATAAGGGCTACGGATCTGCCGCCCACCGGGCAGCGATCCTCTCACACGGGGCAACCCAGCACCACCGCACATCCTGGAACCTCGGCACGGATACGCTGCCCGGACTCTAGGACCTGATGGGGCTGGGCGCCCATTGCCCCCAGAGCTCTTCATTCCAACACCCGGCCCAGCTGATTGTTGAGCTGAGCAAGCACAGTTATCCCCACCTGTGGGCAGTCCGCCCCTGACACGCGGAGGTCTCCACAGGTCCCTCATGCGTCGCCTCCGCGGCAACTTTTGTAGCGCAGTCTGGTTGATCACGGACAGGGGAAGGGAGCGTCTATGCGGGCCAAAGACCGGACAGGACTAGTAGGTGAGGACAAAGCTGCGGAGTACCTGATAGCGAACGGCCACCAGCTACTGGAGCGACGATGGCGTACACCAACCGGTGAGCTCGACCTGATCACCATGGATGGCCATGAGCTGGTTGCTGTGGAAGTTAAGACTCGCCGGGGCCTGGACTACGGACACCCTTTCGAAGCCATCAGTGAACTGAAACTACGACGGCTGCAAAGGCTGCTCATGGAATACGCCGCTCATGTTCCAATCAGGCCGGCACGTCGGCGAATTGATGCCATTGCGATTCTTCTGCATCCGGGGGATATCCGCGCAGACACCCCAGTCGCCGTCGAGCATCTCAAGGACCTTCCATGACCATGGGTCGGGCACGCTCAGTGGTGCTCATTGGTATGGAAGGCCGACTCATCGAAGTCGAAGCCGACATAGGACAGACCCTGCCAGCATTCGTCCTGCTGGGACTGCCCGACGCCGCACTGAGGGAAAGCCAGGACCGTATACGGTCCGCAGCCAAAAACACCGGACTCGACCTGTCACGGCGGCGACTCACCGTCAATCTGTTTCCCGCGTCACTGCCGAAGTCTGGATCCGGTCTTGACCTAGCAATTCTGATGAGTGCTTGGGCTGCCGACGGTTACATGACGGGAACTTCTGATGTCGTCTTCCTCGCAGAGCTGGGATTGGATGGCAGGCTCCGGCCTGTGAAAGGCATATTGCCATCGGTGGCAGCTGCCGCCGCCGCAGGGATTGGCACTGTGGTGGTCTCTGCCGACAATGCCGCCGAGGCTGCCCTTGTGTCAGGAGTGGAGGTATTGACTGCTGACCATGTTCTGCCTATAGCCCACCACTTCGGGACGGCCAAAGCTCGGAAAGTGCTTCGCCCACCGGAAACAGCGCCGGAACGCATCACCGGAGGTTCAGGCAGCAGCGGAAGTCCCCATGAATTGCATGAAAGAGACCTTGCGGAGGTGCGGGGCCAGCAGGAGGCCCGGTTTGCCCTGGAAGTTGCTGCTGCCGGAGGGCACCACATGCTACTCATGGGCGCTCCGGGCGCAGGAAAGACAATGCTGGCCGAGCGGCTCCCGTCGATTCTCCCGCCGCTCGACGATGAGGAGTCCATGGTCGCTACGGCGATAGCGTCGATTAGCTCCGGGGCCACCAGCGTCACCCAACTCCAACGGAGCCGCCCCTTCGAAGCGCCGCACCACAGCGCCTCTGCGGCATCCATCCTCGGTGGCGGCAGCAGAATCCCGGGTCCAGGCGCTGCCACACGTGCCCACCTGGGAGTGCTTTTCCTTGACGAAGCTCCGGAGTTCCACCGCCATGTTTTGGACTCGCTGCGGCAGCCGCTGGAAAGAGGAGCAATCACGCTTCACCGATCAGCTGGACAAGTCACTTACCCTGCCAGTTTTCAGCTTGTTCTGGCTGCCAACCCGTGTCCCTGCGGCATGAACGTCGGATCGGGAAGACAGTGCGTCTGCTCAGTGGCACAGCGGCGAAATTACCTCAGTCGGCTCTCCGGGCCACTGCTTGACCGCGTTGATGTTCAGGTGAAGGTTGATCGTCCGCGATCAGCTGCCTTAGCGCTGGAAGACAGGGGCGAGTGTTCTGCAACGGTGGCGCAGCGGGTCCAGCACGCGCGGCAACGTCAAGGCAGCAGGCTGGGTCCGCATGGGCTGAAGCTCAACAGCCAAGCGCCGCTGAGTTTGCTGTCCAACGAACTGCGACTCCCGCGTGCCAGCCTCCAGGCCCTCGACGCAAGCCTGGATCGAGCTCAGATTTCTCTCCGAGGGTACGTCCGAGTCCTAAGGCTCGCGTGGACATTATCGGACCTTTCCTTCAAAGACATCCCAGACCATGAAGACATTGACATCGCCCTGCATCTGCGGCATGTGGGCGTACGACCCTGAGGAGAAGGAATGCTTGCTGACAACGTCCCAGCATGGGCGCCGGAGGGAACACGCCAGGCACGAGCAGATCTGAGTCGACTTATCGAACCTGGTGATCTTCTGGGCTCCATCACGGTCTCTGTCCTAGGCGCTGAACGGACGCTGCACCTTATCCGTTCAGGGCAGAAACCCAGCGCCAGCGATCAGCAGAATGTGGGAGAAGCGGCAGAGTCTTCAGGTCTGACACCAAGGCAGCGGAAACTCTCTGAAGCGTTGGCGCGGTGGCGGACACGGCTCGCCCAAATCGGTGACACGCAGATGCTCCGATCTCTGGGTCGCCAGGGAGGGGGGCTGCTGATCCCTGAGGATGCTGCCTGGCCGAGACAACTGGGCGACCTGGGCGCCGCCCAGCCCATCGGGCTGTGGTTCAGGCTCTCTGGTAGCGATGATCACGACCCGTACGCGTCTGTGAGCGGACACCTTCCACGCTCGGGTCGGAGCGTAGCCGTTGTAGGCTCACGTGAAATGACTGACTACGGCGGTCACGTCGCATGGGAGACGGCCCGTGAGCTCGCCGGGTACAGCGTGACCGTCATATCAGGCGGCGCGTACGGCATCGATGCTGCTGCTCACCGAGGAACTCTGGCAGGCGCTCAGCGAGGTCATCGTCCCGCGATTGCGGTATTGGCTGGGGGAGTAGACAGGCTCTACCCCGCCGGAAACGAGGGATTGTTTAAGGACGTCCTGCGCCACGGCATCGTTCTGAGCGAGATGGCACCAGGGTCAGCACCGACCAGACACCGTTTCCTTCAACGCAACCGAATCATCGCGGCACTGTCCGCTGCGGTTGTTGTCGTGGAAGCGCGCTGGCGCTCCGGTGCCCTGTCTACCGCGCACCATGCTATGGACATCGGCCGACCGGTAGGAGCCGTACCCGGCAGTGTCCTCTCTGCCAGTTCAGCGGGCTGCCACCGTCTATTGCGCCACACACCCGCTCACGTCGTGACCGACGCAGCCGACGTTATGGAACTTGTTGCCGCAGAAGGCCCACACATTGGCGCACAAGCCCCAGAAGTCATCGAATCGAGTCAAAGACACGCACCCGTTGAGGACTTTTTCTCAGCGTTGGATGGCCTGGATGAAGCAGCACGGCGCATCTATGACGCGCTTCCGGTTCGGAGAGTCACCACGCCCGGCCGCCTCTCAGAGATCGCGGGTTTGCCAATTCCCCAGATCTTCGCTGGACTCAGCCGGCTTGAGAGAACAAGACTTGTCCGCCGAAGCCAGGGAGGGTGGGGCCGTGCGGCGCCGTCTCGTGACATTGGGAGTTGAGACGGCACTTCCACTCACCGGAGAAAGGGGCTCAACCCTCAACCCTTCGTGTTCGAGGAATACAGTGGCACGCCCTCATTCTGCCAATGATGGCCATTACTGAGGTAGGTATTTTTCTGCACACGTAGCAATAGGGCGTCCACCGCCAGATCAGGGCGACCCAGTCGTGCTGCGCTCATCGCCATCAAAGGGTAGTCCCACGCCCCGGTGCTCTGCCGATCCCACTCTCTCAAGACATCCAGGAAGGTCTTCTCCGGCACATCCCTCTCAATCAGCGGCGCCTCCGGAGTGCATCACGAGTGCTCTGCCAGCTGGGTTTAGACGGCCCGAGTTCGTCCGCCACTGGATTGCGGTCTCCATGCCCCAGTGCCGGGTGAGAAGCCATGTGCTCCGCGGTCTCGAACACCAACTCGGCATGCTTTCGCGCCGCGTCCATCCCCAAGGAGCGGAGGTTGATTCACACCATGACCATCAAGGTCACAGTGGGATTCGGGACACTATGCAGTGTGAGTTGGTGGCAGTTGGTTTGAATGTGTTGCTTAAGGCATCGAGTCATGCCGTATCAGTACAAAGCCCATGAGCGCACTCGTAGCACTTGTGAAGCAGGCTCCGGCGCTGAGCACAGTGGTGAATCGCCTCGATGAGTTCAAAATGGGACTCTGCAGAACTCATGGTGCGCCACCGGAGCGCCGACCGGCTGTACCCCTGGGAGAAAACCCGCAGACGTCTTCGACATCTCAAGTCTGCCCTGGACAGCATTCACCGGACTCAATCTCAATGCGCCGGGAAACGCGACGCACATGTCGCCGAACTTCACGTTCGGCAAGTATGTCCACCGCGAGGACAAACTGTTCCTGCCGCTGGCTGTACAAATGCACCACGCTGCGGCGGACGGTTTCCACACTGCACGACTGATCAACGAGTTTCAGGAGATGCTGGCCGATCCGTCCTGGCTCGACTGAACTCTTTACTGGGCCATTTCGCGGCTCCGTCGGCAATGACTGGTGAGGTCCTCGGCGCGGTACGGCACCACAGCTCTCTGCTAGGCCTAGACTGCCCATCATGGAACAACCGGACCCGTTGCTTGAAGAGTTTGTAGCGCACTTGCGTCACGAACGGCGACTCTCCGAGCACACGATTCGCGGTTACACCAGCGACCTTGTGCAACTCAGTGACCATTCACAGGGCCTAGCGAACCTTCGCCTCGCCACGTTGCGAACATGGTTAGCCGATCTCCACTCGGCCGGACTGGCTCGCAGCACACTCAACCGGAAGACTGCCTCTGTGCGCACTTTCACCGGCTGGGCCCATAAACGCGGTCACCTCAATGAGGACCCAGCCGTCAGGCTCAAATCCGCGCCTCGTGGCAATCACCTCCCCGACGTACTACAGGCTGGGCACGTGGCGGAGCTCACGGAGTCTGCGCAGCGAATGCGCGAGGCCTATGACCGGATTAGGGACAAGGACCCCGTCGGTTGGGCCATAGCCGTCCGAGACGAGGCCATCATCGAACTGCTCTACGCGACCGGTATCCGCGTATCAGAGCTCGTCGGTCTGGACCTGGACTCGATCGAAACTGAGCGCAGAATGTTGCGGGTGCTCGGCAAGGGCAGGAAAGAGCGGGTGGTCCCTTTCGGTGTCCCTGCCGACAATGCCCTCCAACGCTGGAGAGAGAAGGCTAGGAGAGTCCTGGTGCAGCAGGGGAGCGGCGAAGCTCTCTTCCTCGGACAACGGGGCGCGCGGATCGATGTTCGCGTGGTGCGGCGAGTGATCGACGAATCCTTGGCGGCACTGGGTACCACCGCAGCACGTGGGCCACACTCACTTCGCCACAGCGCTGCGACACACCTGCTCGACGGGGGAGCCGATCTCCGCACTGTCCAGGAGATGCTTGGCCACGCCTCGCTATCGACTACTCAGGTTTACACCCACATCTCTGTGGACCGACTCACCAAAGCCTATGCACAGGCGCATCCCCGGGCTTAGGGCCGCGCCAGCTTCGCCAATGTTCTGCTGGTGCCGAAAAGGGGATAGACCTGTTAAGATGTAGACGCATACCTTCGCACATGCAGTAGTTCCGGTCGTTGGGGAAGACGTACCGAGACGCACATGTGGAGGATGGATATGTCGGAATATGTTGCCAGGGGTGTCCTGCACATCCACTCGGCGCCCAGCGCGCTATGCCCTCACGTTGAATGGGCTGTGGCGTCCATTGTTGATGCCCGAGTGGATTTTGCATGGGTTCCGCAGCCTGCCGCGCCCGGAACTCACCGGGCCGAACTGAGTTGGCAGGGAAAACAGGGGTTGGGTGCCAAGATGGCATCAGCGCTCCGTTCCCTGGGGCACCTGCGCTTCGAGGTGACAGAAGAGCCCTCACCCGGTTGCGACGGATCACGCTGGTCGCATACTCCCGAACTCGGAATCTTCCACGCCACTGTGGATACAGCTGGCAACATCCTGGTCTCCGAAGACCGGATCCGCTACGCCTATGAGCTGGGGGTCGGAGACCCCACGGTGATGTACCAAGAGCTGTCGCTCGCACTGGGTGAGGCGTGGGACGAAGAGCTCGAGTCTTTCAGGCACGCAGCCGAGGGCGCTCCAGTGCGTTGGCTCAGCCACGCCGTATAGACACAGAACACCTGGCCATCAGCCCAGTTATCTCAAGCGAGAGGCAATGGCCCGGTGCTCAGATGCAGTGTCAGGCAGTACGGAAAGCTGCCACAGCGTTGTGTCCGCCGAAGCCGAAACTTGAGCAGATCCCTACCTGGTCACCCTGACGAAGTTCGCGTGGTGAGCCGGTCACTACGTCGAGAGGGATCTTTGGGTCCTGATTATCGAGATTTATTGTCACCGGAGCCTTACGATCGGCGAGGGCTTTCACCGTGAGCACGGACTCCACAGCGCCGGCGGCGCCGAGCAGGTGGCCTGTCTGTGACTTAGTTGCGGACACGCAGATCGACTCCAAATGCTGACCAAAGACAGCCTTCATCGCCACATACTCAGGGACGTCGCCCAAGGGGGTGGACGTCGCGTGTGCGTTGACGTGGGTGACATCAGTTGCTGAGGCATCTGCTGAGGCCAGCGCGCGGCGCACAGCACGCGTAGCACCCTGGCCCTCAGGATCTGGCGCCGTGATGTGGTGGGCATCAGACGTGACGGCACCACCAGCCAGCTCCGCGTATATGGTGGCGCCACGTGCTTCAGCGTGTTCTTGTGTTTCGATGATGAGGGCACCAGCGCCTTCACCCATGACAAATCCGTCACGGTCGATGTCATATGGCCGTGACGCCGCTCCGGGATCATCATTGCGCCGTGAGAGAGCCTGCATATTGGCGAAGGCTGCCAGCGGGAGAGGATGAATCGCAGCCTCTGTCCCGCCTGCCAGCACTACATCGACATCGCCGGTGTTCAGCAGGTCCATCGCCATGATGAGCGCTTCGACTCCGGATGCGCAGGCTGAAACTGCGGTGCGGGCGCCGGCTTGCGCGCCGAAAGCCAGGCTGATGGCACCGGACGCTCCGTTGGGCATCAGCATTGGCACGGTCATCGGAAGAACTCGTCGGGGGCCTTTCTCCCGCAAAGTGTCCCAGGAGTTCAGCAGTGTCCAGACCCCACCGATCCCGGTGGCAAAACTGACAGCAAGACGTTCGCCATCGACCTCCACATCCGTCAGCCCGGCGTCAGCCCATGCCTCGCGGGCAGCGACCATGCCCAGCTGCGTCGATCTGTCCATGCGGCGGGTCTCCGGGCGGGACAGAACCCCTGCAGGCTCCACCGCGACTTCTGCCGCGAATGTCACCGGCAGGTCATATTGTTCAACCCAGTCATGTTCAAGCGTCTTAGCACCAGGAGTACCAGCTAGAGCGGCTTGCCAGGTGCTGTTCACATCACCACCAAGGGGAGTGGTGGCACCGAGACCGGTGATAACGAGACGTTTCGACATGGAACTTTCCTACCTGCTGAGGATGTAGCGGTTTATCCCGCAGCCACGTGGACCACAGGGGTTGGGGCGGAGGGTGTGGGGGCCTTAGCCCCCACACAAACCCTGCGACTGAGTGAGAAGGGTTGACTCAGCCGGCTGCGTTGGCGATGTAAGTGACAGCATCTCCGACAGTGGTCAGGTTCTTGACCTCTTCATCGGGGATCTTCACATCGAACTTCTCTTCGGCATTGACCACGATGGTCATCATGGAGATGGAGTCAATGTCCAGGTCCTCAGTGAAGGACTTGTCCAACTGGACCTCTTCAGTCTCCAGACCAGTCTCTTCCTCAACGATCTCGGCGAGTCCGGCGAGGATTGCATTCTTATCAGCCACTAGGGGCTCCTCTCATGTGTGTTTGGTTGGAATTGCAAAAACGTGCGTGTCTAACTTACGGGATTCGGATGACTTGTGCGCCGTAAACCAGCCCCGCGCCGAAACCGATCTGTAGCGCAAGGCCGCCAGAAACGTCCGGGTTCTCCGCACGCAGGCGGTGCAGAGCCAGTGGTATGGAGGCCGCCGAGGTGTTGCCGGCGTCGACGATGTCGCGGCCCACTAGGACATGGTCGGGGAGCTTGAGCTGCTTGGAGAGTTCATCGATGATTCTGATGTTGGCCTGGTGCGGCACGAATGCCGCGAGGTCCTCGGCCGCAACGCCAGCTTTCTCGAGGGCTTCCGCGGCTACCTTAGCCATCTCCCACACGGCCCAGCGGAAGACGGTCTGCCCGTCTTGCCGAAGAGTAGGCCACAACTTCTGCTCAGGGTCCAGCAGCGCACTGGCGTCCCCCGAGGTCTGGGCGTCAAACAGTGCATCCCGCAACCTCAGCAGGGAGTTGTCCATGGACACGGCATTCCACTTTTCACCGTTGGATCCGATCACTGAGGCGGCGATGCCGGGGGTGTCAGATGGTCCGACCACGACAGCGCCGGCTCCGTCGCCCAAGAGGAAACTGATGGAGCGTTCGTGGTTGTCGATAATGTCAGAGAGCTTCTCCACACCGACGACCAAGACGTGCTTGGCGTGACCGGAGCGGACAAGCGCATCGGCCTGTGCGATGCCGTAGCAGTAGCCTGCGCAGGCTGCGGAGATATCGAATGCGGCCGCTGGGGTGGCACCGACCCGGGCGGCCAGGTCCGACGCGGCAGAAGGGGTCATGTAGGGGTGGGTCACGGTAGAGACGATGACCGAATCCACCTGCGAACCGGCTATCCCCGCATCCTTGAGCGCCTCCGTCGCGGCGGCCTCAGCCATGTCCACTACTGACACGTCTGCAGGGGCACGGTGGCGGGTGACGATTCCGGTGCGCTTCCGGATCCATTCATCAGACGAGTCAATCCACTGGCAGATCTGCTCGTTGTCCACAAGTATCGAAGGGCGGTAGACACCAAGCCCGAGCACGGCTGTGGCATCGACAGGATTGGTGGGCTTCAAAGTGGCGGTCACTGTGTGTCTCTTCGGTCGGGGGCTTCAGGCGGTGTGTTCTGCAATGAAATCAGTGGCGGCGCTGATGTCGTCAGGAGACTTCACGGCATAAGTCTTCGTGCCCTTCAAACCGCGTTTTGCCAGCCCGGTGAGGGTTCCTCCGGGCAGCAGCTCCAGGATCCCGGTCACGCCAGCATCCCTCATCGACTCCATACATGAGTCCCAACGCACTGGCCGGGTCACCTGGTCGACGATGCGGTCCAACACATCAGAACCGCGATGCACAGCAGCACCGTCGCGGTTCGACAATAGAGTCACTGCGGAATCGGCGGCTGTGGTTGACTGCGCCAGAGCGGCCAAGGCTCGCTTAGCGGGCGCCATGTACTGGGTGTGGAATGCCCCGGCAACTTTCAGGGGGATGGCCCTGGCGCGTGCCGGAGGGTTGGAGCAGAGGTAGTCGACCCCAGACTGGGAGCCCGCGGCGACGATTTGTCCTGCGCCGTTGATGTTCGCTGGAGTGAGCCCCGCTGATTCGATCGCGGCCAAGACGTCCTCTTCCGCACCACCCAGCACTGCGGCCATCCCGGTGGATTCAGCGGCAGCCGCTTCAGCCATTGCGGTGGCTCGCACGGCGATCAGCTCCAGTGCCTGTTGCGCAGTGAGCGCACCGGCCAGTGTGGCCGCAGGTATCTCTCCGACGGAATGGCCTGAGACGAGGACTTTGTCACCCAGCTCTGTGAGCCGGTCTGGTGTGAGTCCCAGCGCGTGGGCGCTGAGGAGTGAGGAGGCAACAATAAGTGGCTGCGCGATCGCGGTGTCGCGGATGGTCTCCTCATCGGAAGTTGTGCCGTGGGTGACGAGGTCTGTTCCTGCGTAGCCGGAGTATTCGGCAAGAAGCGCGGAGGCGGCGTCGTCGTTCTCCAGCCACGGGGTCAGGAGTCCGGGGGTCTGGGAGCCCTGTCCAGGGCAAACGATAGCTAGCACAGGCCCAACCTTTCCATCACCTGGGCGTTACCGCCCCCATCTCCACAGACGACATCGTCATCCTGAACTTGTAGGTACTCTACAACGTTGCCCTCAGGCTGCTCGCGGTCACAGCCGACCTAGGGACAAGGCCGTATGCAACACATAAGCATCGCGCGGCTCCATAGGGTCCCACCCGGTGACCTCGGTGATGCGTTTGAGGCGGTAGCGCACCGTATTGGTGTGCACGAACAGCTCACGAGCAGTGGCCTCCAGGGAGTGCCCGCCGTTGACGTAGGCATCCACAGTTTCCAGCAGCCCATGACCGGCGGCCTGCAGAGGCGCACAGATTCCTGTGGTCAACGCGTCTTTGGCGTGCGGGTCTCCGGCAAGGGCGCGTTCCGGAAGCAGTTCCTCCGCTGCGGCAGGCCGCGGGGTCCGGCTCCAGGCAGGCGCTGCTGAGCAGCCTGCGAACGCAGATTGAGCGCACCGGGCAGCATGAGCGATGGGCCCTTCATGCTGGGAGTAGACCACCGGCCCGTCACCGAAGTGCGGCAGCACGCGGGCCAGCCCATGCTCCAAATTAGTGACCCCGCCCAAGAGGAGGATCAGCCGATCTCCCTGAACACCGACGACGGCATCGGCGGCAAAACGCACACACTGCCTCCGCAGATGGGACAGGAACACGGCATCTGCCGGTTCAGGAGCAGACCCCACCACGACGACGACGCCGGCCCCAGACTGCCAGCCCACCGCCGCAGCCCGTGAGGCAATCTGCTCTGCCGGATCTGCTCGGAGCACCGCATCCACCAGCAGAGCTTCGAGACGAGAGTCCCATGCTCCACGTGATTCTGCTGCACGGGCGTAGACATCAGCGATGGCGAAGGCCACCTCCCGCGAGTAGCGCAGCACGGCCTCCAGCATGGGAGGTTGGTCCGGCTCGGGCATCAGCCCCGGCAGCCTGGCTTCTACAGCGTCAACGATCGTGCGAATAAGCTGCAGCGCCCGTTGGAGGCTGATGGTCCGCATCAGGTCAGTCGGAGCTGGGCCGAGCAGCTCGTTGACCAGGGGGAGGGAACGTGCATCCGGGTCCTGCAGCCAGTTGGCCAGCCCGGCAATGCCTCGCTGGGCAATGAGCCGCAGCGAGGCGCGCTCCTCGGTGGAGAGCTGGTTGTACCAGGGCAGCTCAGCTTCCAGGTGCTGACCCACTTCAGTGGTCAGCTTCCCGGTGTTGCTGCGCAGCACCTCAAGCGCCTCTTCCGAGACGTGCACGGCTTTGGGGAGCCGTCCTGTGTCAACACTCATAGACTCACACCCTACGTTGTGGGGTGTCTACAAACAGAAGCCTACGCGTCCCCGCCTGCGGTTCCGGAGGTCCCGGCATTGGGATCGGTCAGTTTGTACTTCTCGCTAGCGTCGGCAGCCTCCTGAGTCTTGCCCAGCATCTGCAGGGCTCGGACGACCATGGAGTGCGCATCGATCTTGAAGTGCCGTCTGGCCGCGGCCCGCGTGTCCGAGAAGCCGAAGCTGTCTGCACCCAGGGTGGCGAACGGGTTGGGCACGAACTGACGGATCTGGTCAGGCACTGCTGTGACGTAGTCGGTGGAGGCGATAATCGGGCCCTCGGCGCCTTCAAGCTGTTGAGCGACAAAAGGCACCTCTGGCTCGCGCTCTGGATCCATCATGGCGGCCTGTTCGACGTGAAGCGCTTGACGGCGCAGTTCGTTCCAGCTCGTCACGGACCACACATCCGCTGAGACGCCCCAGTCTTCAGCCAGGAGCTCCTGGGCCTCCAGGGCCCAGGGAACCGAGACTCCGGAGGCGAGCAGCTGGGCTTTGTTCTCGGCTCCGCTCTCAGCCTCGAGCTCGGAGGCCTTCAGCTTGTAGATACCGCGCTTAACGCCTTCAACGTCCAAACCTTCTGGCTCCGGCAAGTGAGTGACCGGTTCGTTGTAGACGGTGATGTAGTACATGACGTTGTGGTCACCGTCATGCTCGCCGTACATCTCGTGCAGGCCGTTCTCCACGATATGGCCGATCTCGTATCCGAACGCAGGATCAAAGTGCTTTACGGCGGGGTTGGTGCTCGCCAGGATGGGGGAGTGGCCGTCCGCGTGCTGCAGCCCCTCACCGGTCAGTGTGGTGCGGCCAGCGGTGGCTCCGATGATGAACCCGCGTGCCATCTGGTCTGCCGCCGCCCAGAAGGAGTCGCCTGTGCGCTGGAAGCCGAACATCGAATAGAAGATGTAGAACGGGATCATGGCCTCGCCGTGGGTGGCGTAGCTGGTGCCAGCAGCGGTGAACGCGGCTGTTGCTCCGGCTTCATTGATGCCCGGATGCAGCAGCTGTCCCTGAGCCGACTCCTTGTACGCGAGCATCAGCTCACGATCCACCGACAGGTAGTTCTGCCCCTTGGGGTTGTAGATCTTCGCCGTGGGGAAGAAGGAGTCCATGCCGAAGGTCCGGGCCTCATCCGGGACAATCGGGATGATCCGTTCTCCGAAGTCCTTCTCCCTCATCAGGTCCTTCAGCAGCCGCACGAAAGCCATCGTGGTGGCAGCCTTCTGCTTACCGGAGCCCTTCTTGGTGCCGGCATAGGCTTTCTCTCCGGGCAGTTTCAGAGTATTGGCAGGAACCCGACGCTCAGGCAGGGCTCCACCGAGCTTCTGGCGACGTTCGCGCATGTACGCGATTTCTTCGGCGTCTTCTCCCGGATGGAAGTAGGGCACGTTGTACGGGTCGGCTTCAATCTGCTCGTCTGACACTGGGATGCGCAGGGTGTCGCGGAAACGCTTGAGATCATCCACCGTGAGTTTCTTCATCTGGTGGGTGGCGTTGCGACCTTCGAAGCTCGGACCAAGTCCGTAGCCCTTAATGGTCTGCGCCAGGATGACAGTGGGCTTCTCAGTGGTTTCCACCGCTGCCTTGTACGCGGCGTAGACCTTCTTATAGTCATGGCCACCGCGCTTGAGGCCCCAGATTTCATCATCCGACATGTCCGCGACCATCTCTTTGGTCTTGGTGGAGCGGCCAAAGAAGTGCTCACGCACGAAGGCACCGGATTCGGCCTTATAGGTCTGGTAGTCGCCGTCGAGTGTCTCGTTCATAATCCGGACGAGTTCGCCGTCGTCGCTCTGTTCCAGCAGCGTGTCCCACTCGCGGCCCCAGAGAACCTTGATCACATTCCAGCCGGCACCGCGGAAAAACGCCTCAAGCTCCTGGACGATTTTGCCGTTGCCGCGGACTGGGCCGTCCAGGCGCTGCAGGTTGCAGTTGATCACAAAGTGAAGGTTGTCCAACTTCTCGTTCGCGGCCAGCTGCAGCAGACCACGGGATTCAGGCTCGTCCATCTCACCATCGCCGAGGAATGCCCACACGTTCTGGTCCGATGTGTCGCGAACGCCCCGGTTGTGCAAGTACCGGTTGAACTGCGCCTGATAGATCGCATTCATCGGCCCCAGTCCCATGGACACGGTGGGGAACTGCCAGAAGTCAGGCATCAGCCGGGGGTGTGGGTAGGAGCTGAGCCCATAGGGAGCTTTGGACACCTCCTGGCGGAAACCGTCCAGGTGCTTCTCGGTCAGACGCCCCTCAAGGAACGCTCGGGCATAGTTTCCGGGGGAGGAGTGTCCCTGGAAGTAAATCTGGTCGCCACCGCCGGGGTGATCAGCGCCGCGGAAGAAGTGGTTGTGCCCCACCTCGTAGAGCGTGGCGACGCCGGCGTAGCTGGAGATGTGCCCGCCCACAGAGATCTCTTCGGCCTGGGCACGGTGCACCATGATCGCGGCATTCCACCGCAGCAGACGCCGGTACTTGCGCTCCATATCCTCGTCACCAGGGAAGTCCGGCTCCTGATCCACCGGGATGGTATTGACATAGTCGGTGGTCGTGACCATAGGCACGCCGATGGATTTGGCACCGGCGCGCTGCAACAAAGCTCGAATGATGTACTCAGCACGCTCGGTGCCGTGAGCTTCGACTAACTGATCGAGAGACTCAATCCATTCGCTAGTCTCTTCCGGGTCCATATCCGGTAGCTGGTCGATCAGGCCGCTTCGGATGTGGGATGTCTCTTCGCCAGCGCTCACGATGGGGCACCTTTCTGACGTCGTAGTACCGGCCCCGCGGTAGCAGGACCATTTTCGAGGTGGTGATCCGAGCCGCGTGGGTGGCGGACAGACCGAGTCTGAAATGCAACTCTACCGGTTTCATGAAGTGTCGCACTTCCCGCTCGGCGCTAAATCCGCGTAACGTTGACGTTGTGGGACTGAATAATGATGCCGCCACGAATGTTGTTGATCACAAGAGCCTGCTTGAGGAGCTCGGTCTGAAGGCCGATGCCCTGGTGCAGGAGATTGGGGTCGACAGCGACGTTGACGATGACCTCCGGGACGCTTTGGACGAACTTCTAGACGAACCTCTCATCGACGAGGATGAGCAAGAGGTCGTCGATGCAGTACTGCTCTGGTTCCGCGCGGGCGAGGAGGACCTCACCGACGCGCTGCTGGACGGTCTGACCACCTTGGAGGAGGGCGGGGCTGTCTGGTTGATGACCCCCCGCTCCGGCAGGGAAGGCTATGTGCCGCCGGTGGAGATTCAGGATGCCGCCACTGATGCCGGTCTACACGTGACCTCCTCTGCTGGTGTCAGCGCTGACTGGGCCGCCAGTCGATTGGTGCACCGCAAATCGTGGTCCTAGGTTGTCGGCGGTGACCCCCGCACGACGCCGCTCTGCTCCGACCCACGCCGCAGCAAACTTTGCGTTGCGTAACCAACACGGTGAAACTGTCGAGTTGCAACAGCTGCGGGGCGCTCCGAGTGTGCTCATGTTCTACCCTTTTGCCTTTAGCCGGGTCTGCAGCTCTGAGCTCACCGAAATCCAAGACCGCTGGGCGGAATTCGCCGACCTGGGGGTCCGCCTGTGTGCCGTTTCCTGTGACAGTGTCCACACTCTTCGGGCCTACGCCGAGCAGATGGGTAGGGTCCAGTTCGACCTACTGAGTGACTTTTGGCCCCATGGTGCAGTGGCGCGGGCCTTCGGGGCGTTCGATGAGCAGAAGGGCTGCCCCACCCGGGAAACCTTCGTGATCGACGCGCAGCTGAATGTGTGCCGAACCGTTTCCTCTGGGTTTACTCAGAGCCGCGACCTCAGTGAAGTGCTGGAAGCAGTTCAGGCGACCCCCTAGAGCTGAGCCCACCGATAGGATCAGACCATGCCGCCCAGATCTTCTCACCGCGCAGCTCCATCAGGGCCGGACTTCCGGACGGTTGAGCCCGCCGCGCTCATCCTGCTCAAGGGCGCAGAAGACTACGTTGCCACCCGCGCTCTGGATCGGGTGAGAACCGCACTGAAGGCTCAGCATCCAGATCTCGAGTACACACGATTGGATGCCGCGGAGGCCACTCGCGGCGAACTCACCACATTGTCCTCCCCCTCTCTCTTTGGAGAACCGAGACTCATCGTGGTCGAAGACCTGGCTCAGATGAACGAGGTCTTCCTCGAGGACGCACTGCGCTTCCTTGGGGAACCTGCCGATTCCGAGGTCACGCTGGTCTTCCGCCACAGCGGAGGCAACCGGGGCAAGAAACTCACTGACGCGCTCAGTGCTCGGGGAGTCGTCGTCGACTGTTCAACGGTTAAGAGCGACAACGACAAACTCGATTTCGTCCGCAAGGAGTTCCGCGCCGCCCAACGCACTATCCACCCTGAGGCGGCCAGGGCTCTGGTATCAGCGGCAGGCTCCACTCTGTCCGATCTGGGCAGCGCATGCCAGCAGCTGATGCGTGATGTTCCTGAGGACATCACCGCCGAGCATGTCGATAAGTACTTCGGCGGACGCGTTGAGGCATCCGCATTCAAGGTCGCTGACGCGACGTTCGCAGGACGTGGTGAGTCCGCCCTCAGGCTCTACCGCCACGCCATTTCCACCGGTGTCTCTCCGGTAGCAGTCACAGCCGCGCTAGCGATGAAGGCTCGTCAGGTCGCGGCACTGGTTGATCACCGCGGAGCACAAGGGGAACTCGCGCAGACGCTGAAGATGGCCCCCTGGCAGCTGAAGCAAGCTGCTGAGACTGCCCGGCGGTGGACACCACGCGAGGCTGCAGACGCCGTGGAAGCCGTCGCCCAGGCTGACGCCGAAGTCAAAGGCGTGTCGAGAACTCCCGAGTACGCTGTTGAAAAAGCCATAGCGCGCATCACCACACATATCTCGTAGCCCGCCGAACCGCCCCAGTCTGCTAGGATATGGTGCTAGTGTCCGGGGGTCGATGAAGGCCCCTGCACTGTCTGGCGACGGCAACCAGCGCGCTGAGCTCATGGGCCCCTCTACCTGAAGAGCCCAGCGTGAATCGCCAAGGTGCCCCACACCACTGAAAACTTCCGTCGTCGCCGCGCCCTCACCAGGGCGTCAGGGCAGTGCTCGTCATGACAAGCACAAGAAGCTAAGGAATACACCCGTGGCAAATATCAAGTCTCAGAAAAAGCGCATTCTCACCAACGAAAAGAGCCGCCTGCGCAACCAGGCGGTCAAGTCGGAGATCAAGACTGCGATCAAGAAGGTCCATAACGCCGTCGAAGCCGGTGACAAGGACGCAGCTGTCATCGCCAACCGTGAGGCGAGCCGCAAGCTGGACAAGGCTGTCTCCAAGGGCGTCATCCACAAGAACCAGGCCGCAAACCGGAAATCCGGAATCGCGCACCTGGTGCAGTCGGTCTGACCGACGCTCCTGCAGAGGCCTCGCACGTGAATGCGTGCGGGGCCTTAGCTTTATGATGGACTGACCCCTATGCGAAGGACGGATTGAACACGTGAGTCCGAAGGCCAGCACGCCACTGGTGCCCGCTCAGACCGCCCCCCACGCGATCCGCAATTTCTGCATCATCGCGCATATCGACCACGGTAAATCCACCCTCGCTGACCGAATGCTGCAGCTCACCGGAGTAGTGGAGCCGCGTCAGATGAAGGCCCAGTACCTGGACCGGATGGACATCGAACGTGAGCGCGGCATCACCATCAAGTCTCAGGCGGTCCGTATGCCCTGGGAGTTCCAAGGTGAGACCTATGCCTTCCACATGATCGACACCCCCGGACATGTGGACTTCAGCTACGAGGTCTCCCGCTCCTTGGCCGCCTGTGAAGGAGCAGTTCTGCTGGTAGACGCCGCCCAGGGCATCGAAGCCCAAACGTTGGCGAACCTCTACCTGGCCATGGAGCACGAGCTGGAGATCATCCCAGTGCTCAACAAAATCGACCTCCCGGCGGCCATGCCGGACAAATACGCCGAAGAGCTGGCCCACCTGATCGGCTGCGAGCCCGGTGACGTTCTGCGAGTCTCCGGCAAGACCGGCGAGGGAGTCGAGGAACTCTTGGACCGGATAGTCGACCAGGTCCCCGCCCCCGTAGGTGAGGCCGACGCTCCGGCGCGGGCCATGATCTTCGATTCTGTCTACGACACCTACCGGGGCGTGGTCACGTTTGTGCGCGTCACCGACGGCAAACTCGGCCGCCGCGAAAAGATCAAGATGATGTCCACCGGCGCGACCCACGAACTCCTCGAGATCGGCGTGTCCAGTCCGGAGCCAGAGGCCACTGAAGGTCTCGGCGTCGGGGAGGTGGGCTACCTCATCACTGGGGTGAAGGATGTTCGGCAGTCCAAAGTGGGTGACACCGTAACCTCAGCGGCGAAACCGGCGTCGTCGATTATCGGCGGCTACCAGGAACCGAAACCCATGGTGTTCTCCGGACTGTTTCCTCTCGACGGCTCCGACTTTCCAGTCCTGCGCGAGGCTCTGGAGAAGCTCCAGCTCAACGACGCAGCGCTGAACTTCGAACCCGAAACTTCCACGGCGCTGGGCTTCGGATTCCGCGTGGGGTTCCTCGGCCTTCTCCACCTGGAGATCACCAGGGAACGCCTGGAGCAGGAATACAATCTGGATTTGATTTCCACAGCGCCGAACGTGATCTACCACGTGAAAGACGAATCTGGTGAACCCCACCAGGTGACCAACCCCTCAGAGTTCCCCGACGGCAAGATCGACGAGATCCGCGAGCCGATCGTCGACGCCACGATCATTGTTCCAGCCGAGTTCATCGGCGCTGTGATGGAACTCTGTCAGTCCCGACGGGGATCCATGGACGGCATGGACTACCTCTCCGAAGATCGCGTGGAGATTCGCTACACCATGCCGCTGGCGGAGATCGTGTTCGATTTCTTCGACCAGTTGAAGTCACGCACCAAGGGGTACGCATCCCTGAACTGGCAGGCTTCCGGGGACCAGGCGTCTGATCTGGTCAAGGTGGAGATCCTCTTGCAGGGTGACAAGGTCGACGCCTTCAGCGCCATCACCCACCGCGACCATGCATACGCCTACGGGGTCAAGATGGCCTCGAAGCTCAAAGACCTCATTCCTCGTCAGCAGTTCGAGGTGCCGATTCAGGCTGCCATCGGTTCCCGGATCATTGCCAGGGAAAACATTCGAGCGATCCGCAAGGACGTTCTCTCCAAGTGCTACGGCGGTGACATCAGCCGTAAGCGCAAGCTGCTGGAGAAGCAGAAGGAGGGCAAGAAGCGTATGAAGATGGTGGGCACCGTAGAGGTCCCGCAGGAGGCGTTCATTGCCGCTCTGAGTTCGGATGAGGGCAACGCCAAGGAGAAGGCGAAGAAGTGACCTCCGGTGTTGTGCTCTTCGCCGGTGAATGAGGAACTATGCCCTCTGCATTGCCGCTAGGTGACCCGGTTCCCACTGACGGTAGGTTCCCGCCTGAGGTGATCCAAGCCTTGCCCGCCCGCGCGGACAAGCCGTTTGGGCTCTATGTGCACATCCCCTTCTGCTCAGTCCGCTGTGGATATTGCGATTTCAACACGTACACCGCAGCTGATCTAGGTCCCGGGGCCTCGCACCAGTCGTACCCAGAAACCGTGATGGCTGAGCTGGAGTTTGCACGCGAAACACTCGACGACGCCGGGGCGCCCGACCGCGCTCTGTCCACAGTCTTCTTCGGCGGGGGAACTCCAACACTGCTTCCAGCCGGGGAGCTTGCGCGGATTCTGCACAGAGTCCATGAGCTGTTCGGCTTCGCCCCTGATACCGAGGTGACCACTGAGGCGAACCCCGATACTGTCACCCCCGAGTCGGCCCAGATTCTGGCCGAGGCAGGATTCACCCGGCTGAGTCTGGGCATGCAGTCGGCGGTGCCGCATGTGCTGAGAACGCTGGATCGCACCCATGATCCAGAGAACGTCCCCGCCGCACACGCCGCAGCCCAGGCGGCCGGTCTGGAGACCTCCCTCGACCTCATCTACGGGACACCGGGGGAGTCGCTGCAGGACTGGAGCCGCAGTCTGGAATCGGCGATCGCGCTGCGCCCCGATCACATCAGCGCCTATTCGCTGATCGTGGAACCCGGGACCGCGATGGCGGCTCAGATCCGCCGCGGGGAGCTGCCCGATATAGATCCTGATGACCAGGCCGATAAGTACGTCATGACGGACCAGATGGCGCAGGCCGCAGGCTACGAGTGGTACGAGGTGTCGAACTTTGCACGCGGAGGCAACAAACGTTCTCAGCACAATCTGAACTATTGGCAGGATTCCGACTGGTGGGGCGCCGGTCCTGGCGCGCATTCCCATCTTGCCGGTATGCGCTGGTGGAACGTCAAGCACCCCGCTCCCTACGCGCAGCGGGTGCAGCAGGGCATTTCCCCGGGTCACGGTAGAGAGCTGCTCGACGCGGAAGCCACAGTTCTGGAATACCTCATGCTTCGTCTTCGCATCGTAGACGGTCTCGATGTGGCCGAGTTCAACACCCTGCCGCAACTGGGACAGAGCGAGAGCTCGCCCATCACTCAGGAACTTCTGCGGCAGCTGACCGAGGAGGGTCTCGCCGAGGCCTCAGCCGCGCAGCCATCGGAGTACTACCCGGAGGGACGGATCGTGCTGACGTTGCAGGGCCGGTTGCTGGCTGATGCCGTGACCCGCCGACTCGTCACCTAACAATAACCCTAAAGGGTTATATTCTTAAAATATAACCTGATATGGTTATTCCATGACTGACTCAGTACCCGTGGCGCTCATTGCTGATGTGATTGACTCACGTCAGCACGCTGATCGTGACCATGTCCAACGCTCCGCTGAAGACACGCTGGAGGAGATTGCGCGAAGGGTCCCACCTGCGGAAGGCTTCCATGCGACGGTGGGGGACGAATTCCAGGCTGTGTACTCCTCACGGAATGAGGCGCTACGTGCGACGCTCTTCGCCGGATTGCTCCCGCAGCAGGGCCCGCAGCTGAGGTTCGGGTTGGGTGAAGGCCGGGTAAGCGGTGTGTCGAGCCGCACGTCGGACCGCATCGAAGACGGCCCCGGCTGGTGGCATGCCCGTGAGGCCGTTGAAACGGTCGAATCCCAGCAGCGGCGCTTCACCTTTCTCCGCAGCTGGTACATCAGTGACGTTCCTGAGCAGGCACTCATGATCAACGCGTATTTCTTGGCCCGGGATCAGCAATTGGGCGGGCTCAGTGTCCGTGCTCGGGACTATGCTCGGGGTGTGGTCGAGGGTGGCAGCCAGAAGAGCATTGCCGAGGCATACGGTGTTTCGCAGCCTGCGGTGTCCAAGCTTCTGCGGGAATCTGGAGCAGCCGCTCTCATCGAGGGGTTCAGAATGCTGACATGACATGTGAAGACAAGGAGGATCATCAGTGCTGCTGCTGGCAACGATCCTGCTGATCATTGGCTTAGGGGACATCCTGCGGGTGTTGCTGCCGTCTGGAGTGTCGGCAGCATGGACCGTCGTCGGAATTGGTGGGCTCGCTGGAGCAGTCCTGCTTTCTGCCGGTTTTCTCACCGGCCTTCCGTGGTGGTCAGTGGGCCTGTGCGTGATTCCGATTCTGCTGTGGTTCATCACCGTTTCGGCAGATGCAGATGCTCCTACACCTTCGGTCCGGCACGCAGCACCGAGAGTGCTCGGGTTCGTCGTCATCAGCGCAGTGATCACAGTCCTAGGCGACAGCCTCATAGGGGGCACGGACGCACTCCCCGTTCCCATGGTGGGACGGTTCGGTGTGGAGTTCGCTGCCCTGGCCATGGGGGTCACAGCTTTCCATATTGTGAGCGCCAATGCCCTAGTGCGGTTAGCGCTCAATGCGGAGCAGCGCGGCACACAAAGCGCTGACTCCGACCTTGTCGTGCGCAAACCTCAGCTCAAGGGTGGACGCTGGATCGGCCCTCTGGAGAGAATCACCCTCACCGGCCTGCTTGTCGCAGGCGCTTATCCGGTTGTTGCCGGTCTCATTGCAGCTAAAGGCATCATTAGATTCCCCGAGATGCATGAAGACCGAGCCCTGGGCAATAAGGCCGAATACTTCCTGGTCGGAAGTTTCGTCAGCTGGACGGTTGCCATCGTCGCGGCAGGCATTCTCTGGACAGTCCGGTGAGTGCCCGCGTTCAGCGAACCAGGCGAAGATTCAGCGGATAGCGGTAGGGGCGTCCCTTATTGCACTCGGTGCCGCCGACGAGTCCGGAGATCGCCATATAGGCCCAAACCAGGACACCGCCGATACCGGCGACGGCGGCTATCGAGGGGATGAACGCCAAGCCGTAGCAGATCAGGACAATCACAGTCAGGGGCAGAGTGAAGTTCAGTGCTTCCTTGGATTCCTGAGCGGTGAAAGGTCCGCGCTCACGAAGCAGCAGATAGATGATCAATGCAGGAATGCAGCCAGCAACGGCGCCGAAGTGCGAGATCATCGCCCACCGGGTGTCTTCCTCCCTCGTCAGCATTGGCGCTGACGTGGAGGGTCGAGTACCGCTTGATGCGGCCCTCTGCTTGCCGTTCTGTGTGGTCACTGGGTTTCTCATGCCTTTCTTGGGTTCTGCGGGTCCTCGACCGTCGGATACTGCTCTCATCTTAGAGCGCTCACCTTAATGGAGGCTGACTCTGCCCGGGGTGTGTTTGTGGCGCCTCGCCTCACGTGCTGGCCTCCACCTCAGGGAACTGTGACGAAGTCGATGAGTTCCTCGACCCGGCCGAGCAGGCTGGGCTCCAGATCGGTGTAACTGCGGACTCGGCTGAGGATCTGTTTCCAACCGTGGGCGATGTCCCGCTGGTTCGATGCTGGCATCCCCAGAGCCTTCAGTGTCCCCACCTTGATGTCGGTTCCCCGAGGAATGTCAGGCCAAGCCTGAAGGCCCACACGTTGAGGCTTCACCGCTTGCCACACGTCTACGTAAGGGTGGCCCAACACCAGCACGTTGCCGGCCGCCCCCACCTGCTGCATCGTCTCCGTAGCAATCCGTGACTCCTTGGAGCCTTTGACCAGATGATCCAGAAGCACTCCGATCCTGCGTTCGGGCCCGGGTTGGAACTCCTGGACAGCAGCCACCAGATCATCGGCGCCGTGCAGTGGCTCCACCACGATTCCCTCTTGGCGGAGGTCATCACCCCACACCTTCTCCACCAGTTCTGCGTCATGAGTGCCCTCCACCCAGATGCGAGAGGCGCGGGCCATCCGAGCCCGTTGGGGAGTCTCGGAAGCGAACGAACCTGACGCCGTGCGTTGGCGTCCGGATGGCTGTGAGCTCCGTGTGGGGGCGGTGAGTTCTACCGGCTGCTCATCGACCAAAAAACCGAATCCAAGGGGAAATCCACGTTCCCGACCGTCGTAGTCGCGGAGCCGAACCACCTTCATGCCACCGGAGGCTTCAACACCTACGACGACGCCGACCCACCCAGAACTGCGCTCCTCCACTTCTAAACCAGTGGTCGCCGGGACCTTGGGCAGAGTCCGCTGCTGAGAGCGTCGTCGTTCTGAAACATCCTGGGCTCCCCAGGAGCTCCAGTCGGTGGGGAAAGGTGTACTCATGCTGACATTGTAGAATTAGCAGTCGAGCTTTGAGAGTGCCAGGAGGTCCCATGTCCGATACCAGTACCAGGCGGTTGCAGGTGCTGCGCGCGATTGTGGAGGACTATGTCCAAACTCGTGAGCCCGTAGGATCCAAGGCCCTGGTCGAACGACGCAATCTGGAAGTCTCTCCGGCGACCATCCGCAATGACATGGCGCAGCTGGAGGAAGAAGGGCTCATTGCTGCGCCACATACTTCGGCGGGCCGCATCCCCACTGATCGCGGCTACCGGCTCTTCGTAGACCGCATCACCGAGGTCAGGCCCCTGTCCCGCGCCGAGCGCCGCGCCATGGACATCCTCGCCGAAACCGCGGATGATCATGAAGCGACCATGGAGCAGACCGTGCGCCTGCTCGCCATGCTCACCAACCAGGTGGCAGTCATTCAGCACCCGCAGCACACCTCCGCGACCATCCGTCACGTTGATGTGGTGCCTATGTCCGCCCAGAAGGCTCTTGTGATTGTGATTCTCTCCACAGGAAAAGTGGAGCAGCGCATGGTGACGCTGGCGGAGACACCGGATGAAGATTCACTGCACAGGGTCGGGCTGAAAGTTTCCGAACAGCTCTACAGGCGCTCAGCATCAGCGGTGCCGATACCGGTGAACACTCTGATCTCCGCCGTCGAACCGGCCTTGCAGCCCACGATGGCTGTGGTGGCACACGCAGTGGAAACGATCCTGGAAAGTGGGCGAGTGGATCGCATCATCATGGCCGGGACTGCTAACCTCGCCAAGTCGGGCGGTGACCTGGGGCCGTCGATTGGACCGATTCTCGAAGCGCTTGAGGAACAAGTGGTGTTGCTGAGGTTGTTGCATGAGATGCAGCACGATAGGCGAGGGCTCTCGGTACGGATCGGCCAGGAGACTTCCCACGAATCGCTCCAGGAAACTGCGGTGGTGGCCGCCGAGTACGCCACTGGAAAATCTGCCGGTGACGGCGCAAAGCTTGGCGTCGTCGGTCCGACCCGCATGGACTACGGCTCCACGATGTCGGCTGTTCGAGCTATGGCACGCTACCTGTCACGAATACTTTCCGAAGGATGAGAACCGCACCAAATGGCAACTGACTACTACGAGGCGCTGGGCGTTGACCGCAGCGCATCCACCGAGGACATCAAGAAGGCCTACCGCAAGAAGGCTCGCCGGCTGCACCCCGATGTGAATCAGGCCGATGACGCTGAAGAGCAGTTCAAGGTGCTCGGGCAAGCCTATGAGGTGCTTTCTGACCCTCAGAAGCGGCAGAGCTACGACACCACTGGGGATCCGAATGGACGCCCAGCCGGCTTCGGCGGCGCTGGTGCCGGTGGGTTCGGTGGGTTCGGGGACATTTTCGAAACGTTCTTCGGCGGCGGTTCAGCCGGACCGGCCTCCCGGACCCGCCGCGGCCAAGACTCCCTTATTCGCGTGCGCATTGATCTGCGCGATGCGGTCTTCGGAGTGACCAAAGAGGTTGAGGTTGAGACCGCTGAGACCTGCTCAGTGTGTAACGGATCCTGCATGCGGCCCGGCACCTCACCGACAACCTGCCCCGACTGCAAGGGAGCCGGTCAGACGCAGCGGCCCATGCGTTCGATCCTCGGCACTGTGATTCAAACTCAGACCTGTGCGCGTTGCTCCGGGTTCGGCAACATCATCGAAGACCCCTGCCAGGAGTGCGACGGTCAGGGACGTGCGCGTGAGCGCAAGACACTGAAGGTCAAGATTCCCGCAGGTGTGGACCGCGGAAATCGAATTCACTTGGCCGGTGAAGGAGAGGCCGGCATCGCTGGCGGCCCCGCAGGTGACCTCTTCATTGAGATCGACATCCGGCCACACAGCGTCTTCACTCGGCGCGGCAACGATCTGCACGCAACAATCAACGTTCCCATGACCTCGGCGGCGCTGGGCACCTACGTCACTCTGGACACCTTCGACGGTGAAGAGAGCCTCGAGGTCAAACCAGGCACACAGTCAGGGGAAGTCCTCACCCTGCGTGGCAAAGGCGTGGCGCATCTGAGAGGTATGGGCAGAGGAGACCTCAAGGTTCACCTCAAAGTTGATACCCCGACCAAGCTCTCGGACAAGCAGCGTGAACTGCTCAAGATGCTCGCAGAAGAGCGCGGAGAAAAACAGGGCGAGTCGAGCACCGAGCACAAGGGAATGTTCGCGAAACTTCGCGAAGCCTGGGAATCTGTGTGACCGCACCGCTGTTCCACCTCTTTCCGGGGGCGCTCGACACTGTTGGACCAGGTTCAACAGTGGTCGTCTCCGGCGCCGAAGGACACCATGCGGCCACAGTGATGCGGCTCGGGGCAGGGGAGTTGATTCACCTCTCGGACACCCAGCAGCGGCGAATCGAAGGGATCATCGTCGCTTCCGGCGCTGGTGAAGTCACCGTTGAGGTGCGCGAGGTAGAGGACGAGCCGAGTCTCAAGCCACGTCTGGTCCTGGTTCAGGCGCTGGCTAAAGAAAAACGAGACCTCCAAGCCGTGGAATCCGCTACAGAGCTCGGAGTCGACGCCATCATCCCGTGGGACGCCGAACGCTCCGTCGCCAAGTGGAAGGCCGGCCGTGAGGCGAAGAAACACGCCGAATGGGTCAACACGGCGCGCAGTGCGGCGAAGCAAACGCGTCGCACCTCGCTGCCGGAGGTGCGTGAACTGGTCACGACAGGGAAATATTGTCAGCACATTCAGCAGGCCCCAGGCATCGCGGCAGTGGCGCTGCACGAAGTCGAAGAAATTTCGCTGAGCAGCGTCCTGGCCGCAGCCGGTGCCCTGGAAGCTGAAACAGAAGTCGAGGAACTTCATCTGCTGGTGGGTCCTGAGGGTGGAATCAGTGATCGTGAGCTGACGCAGTTGACAGCGGCCGGGACCCTGACGGCTCGACTGGGCCGAAACGTGCTGCGCAGCTCGACTGCAGGACCTGCCGCAGTAGTTGCGGCCCAACTACTGCTAGGCCGCTGGGACTGGGCATAGGAAGTCTGCACGAACCCACGTATCCTAGAAGGACTGACACATCAACCAAGTGAGGCATCAGATTACCGAGACTGTTACTCCCACCTTTTTTGAGCGCGAGGTCCACTTCGCCGACGCCGAGACCATGTTCCGCACCCTTGGTGTGCAGGATATGGCTCTGCGCATCCTCGCCGGGCTGTATCCGGAGGCCAGCATTGGGCTTCGGGACCAGCTCATTACGGTCTCCGGGGCCGCACAGGACGTTAACCCCATGGTGGAGATCCTCACCCAGCTGAAGACGCTCGCAGCCTCTGGAAGCACAGCCACAGAGGAGATCGTCGAGCAGATCGCCACTATGGTGCGGGCCCAAGACGCTCCCACCAGCGCCCGCATGATGGCGACCAACATCCTCTCCCACCGAGGGCGCACCATCCGTCCTAAGACGGGGAACCAACAGACATACGTCGAGACCATCGACGAGTCCACGGTGATCTTCGGAATTGGCCCAGCAGGCACCGGCAAGACCTACTTGGCAATGGCCAAAGCCGTACAGGCTTTGCAGGCCAAAGAAATCAAGCGGATCATCCTGACCCGCCCTGCTGTGGAAGCTGGAGAGAAGCTGGGTTTCCTGCCCGGCTCGCTCAACGACAAGATCGACCCTTACCTGCGCCCGCTCTACGACGCGTTGTACGACATGATCGAACCAGAGTCGATCCCCCAGCTGATGGCGGCAGGGACGATCGAAGTCGCACCCCTGGCGTACATGCGGGGCCGAACGCTCAACGACTCCTTCATCATCTTGGATGAGGCGCAGAACACCACCGCCGAGCAGATGAAGATGTTCCTGACCCGCTTGGGCTTCAACTCCAAGATCGTGGTCACCGGTGACATTACCCAGGTTGATCTCCCACGCGGAACAGATTCCGGGCTACGGACCGTGCTCGGCATCCTTGACGGCGTCGAGGATATCGCCATCACACGGTTCGGCTCCCAGGACGTCGTCCGCCACGAACTTGTCGGACGCATCGTCGATGCCTACGAGAAGCATCAGAACGCGCAGCTCGCCGCAGACTCACACACACGGAGGGGCGGCGGAAAGCGACGATGACCGTCACTGTCGACGACGCCTCAGCCAGTCCGCTCATCACCGCCGAGCACTGCGCCGACCTAGTGGACCTGACTGCTTATCTCTTCGCTGAGCTTTACCTCACAGCCAAGGTCGAACTGTCCATCAGTCTTGTGGACGAGCCCCAGATGGAGCAGCTGCACGTGGAATGGATGGGTCTCCCTGGGCCCACGGATGTGATGAGCTTTCCCATGGACGAATTGACCGAAGGTTCAGCTCAGGAGCCAGTGGCATCCGGGACCCTAGGCGACGTCGTTCTCTGTCCCGTCGTCGCTGCAGCTCAAGCCCACGCGGGAGGCCACTCACTCGGTGATGAGCTCCTGCTGCTGACGACTCACGGGGTGCTGCACCTGCTCGGCTATGACCACGAGGACTCCGAGGACCGAACCGTCATGTTCGGGCTTCAAGCCCAACTGCTGGAAAAGTACCTCGGCCGACCAGGACCAGTGCCCACAGGCGCTGAGGGAGCGCAGGCGTGATCACCCCACTGCTGATCGGCGCTGCAATTGCTGCTGCGATCCTCGTGTTCCTCCTGTCAACGGCTGAGGCAGCCTTCATCCGGTTGACGCGCAAAGAAGCTGAGGATATCGCCCAGCGGGACGGCTCCCGATCCGTGGAGCACATCCTGGAGCAGCCTGTGCCGCATACGCTTGCCCTGCAGATCTGGCGGTGGGTGCTGACCACCGCCGCGATAGTGCTCATGACGATCTCCTCAGTGCGGCTCATCGGAGATGTCGAACTCGGTGCAGTCGTGGCAGGCGCCGTGCTCGCGCTTATAGGCGTGCTCTCCGCTGCAGTTTCACCACGGAAAATCGGACGAGCCCATCACCTCAGCCTGGCCTCGGCGACTGCCCGCATGGTCCGAGGACTCAGGATTTCCCTGGGCCCGATACCGGTGTGGTTGTCCGTGGTGGGTGGGAAAATCTTGCCTGGTACGGCCTCAGATCAGGGCTTCTTTGACGACGACGAGCTGCTGGAGTACATAGCCAGGGCAAATGAATCCGATGTTATTGAGGACTCAGAAGCCGAACTCATCGAGTCTGTGCTGGACATGTCCACCACACGAGTCCGCTCCGTCATGGTCCCGCGCACCGATATGGTGACCATCGAAGTTGAGGCAGACCTGGACGAGGCCATGACTCTGTTTCTGGGCTCCGGGTACTCACGCATGCCAGTCATCAGAGGTTCCGCAGATGACATCACCGGCATGGTGTATCTCAAGGATGTCGCTTTCTTGGAACACATGCTCAGAACAGGCCGTGCACCTTCGGTCTACGCCGGCAGGACCTCCTCTTCGATCCGGGTTGAGGAGCTCCAACGAGATGTCCGGTATGTCCCGGAGTCCAAGTCCGTCGGAGAATTCCTGTCGGAACTCCAGAGAGAATCCACCCACGTCGCGATCGTCATAGATGAATACGGCGGCACAGCAGGGTTGGTCACTATGGAAGACCTCATAGAAGAGCTAGTCGGCGAAATCGTTGACGAGTATGACCGTGAGGACGCCGAAGTTGAGGCGCTCGAGGACGGCAGGCTCAGGCTGTCAGCGCGAATGAGCGTTGACGACTTCGCTGAGGAGTTCGGGCTTGACCTCGACGATGAGGAAGACGTGGACACAGTCGGTGGGCTGCTGGCGAAGATGCTGGGCCGCGTGCCGATTGCCGGATCCGAAGTCGAGATCGATGGTGTTGTCCTCCACGCAGACCGGCTGGGCGGTCGCCGTAACCGTGTCACTCACGTATTGGCCTGGGAGCATGAAGATCGCCGCGGAGCCCGCGGCGGGGTCGGAACGGGAGATGAAGATGATGCCACCCGCCAGGACTCTGACCGAGCGCCCGCAGAAGCGTCCAGATAGGTGGATGAGATGACTGACAACGTATTGCAGGAGTTCCCTGAGTACAACGACAACTACCGGGCGGGCTTTGTGTCCTTTGTCGGGCGGCCCAACGCAGGGAAGTCCACGTTGACCAACGCCCTGGTGGGGGAGAAGGTGGCGATCACCAGCTCCAAACCCCAGACCACGCGGCACACGATTCGTGGCATCGTGCACCGGCCCCAGACCGACGACGCTCCCGGGTCACAGTTGGTCCTGGTGGACACCCCGGGTCTGCACCGGCCGAGGACACTTCTGGGGTCGCGCCTGAACGACCTGGTGATTGACACCCTCAGCGAAGTGGATGTGGTCGGTTTCTGCATCCCCGCGGATGAGAAGATCGGCCCCGGAGACCGTTTCATCGCCGGCCAACTGAACAAGCTGCCGCATAAGCCAGTGGTGGCCCTGGTGACTAAGACCGACAAAGTCCCGCGGGCTGACCTGGCGGAGCAGCTCATAGCTGTTGACCAGCTTGGGCGCGAGCACTTGTCGAGTGAGGGTCGACAGGCTGATGGATTTGCGAGCATCATTCCGGTCTCAGCTGTCCGTGGCGACCAGACCAACGTGGTCACCGACGAGCTCATCACCATGATGCCCACCTCCCCTCCGCTCTACCCCAGCGGTGAACTGACCGATGAACCCGAACGGGTGATGATCGCCGAGCTGATCCGTGAGGCCGCATTGGAAGACGTGCGTGACGAGCTTCCGCACTCGATCGCCGTCACAGTGGAAGAAATGCTGCCGCGGGAGGGCCGCGCAGCCGATAAACCCCTGCTGGATATTCACGCTACTATCCATGTGGAGAGGGATTCGCAGAAGGCCATCATCATTGGCCATCGCGGCTCACGTCTCAAGCAGATCGGCAGCGGGGCCCGCGAAGGTATCAAGAAACTCCTGGGAACACCGATCTACCTCGACCTGCACGTCAAAGTCACCAAAGAGTGGCAACGTGATCCCAAGAAGCTCAACCGGCTCGGATTCTAGGGCAGGCAGAAAACTCGCGCCGAGGCGTCGCCGTTCTCATATGTGCTAAATTCGAAGGGTGCAGTCTATTCAGCAGCGTGCGCTACTTGAGCTACTACTTCTCCGCCGCAGCGGGGAAGTGCTTGCGCCGCGCTAAGTCACGGGCAAGAGCTTCTCAAGGCCGAATCCCCGCTGCGGAGACTCACCGGTTTCTGATCCGGTTCGCTCGGTCTTCACCGCACAGCCCCAAGACTGAAGGAAGTTCGCCATGCGCACGCCACAAAAACCCTCACCAATGCCATTCCAGCGGTACGTGCCGTTCCAGGACCAGATCACGGTCTCCGTTCCGGACCGGACCTGGCCAGACCAGGTCATCACCGCGGCCCCCCGCTGGTGCGCCGTCGATTTGCGGGATGGTAACCAGGCTCTGATCGATCCCATGAGCCCTGAACGTAAACACCGCATGTTCGATCTCCTGGTCAGCATGGGGTACAAGGAAATCGAAGTCGGGTTTCCCTCAGCATCACAGACAGACTTCGACTTCGTGCGGCAGCTCATTGAGCAGGGCAAGATCCCTGACGATGTCTACATCCAGGTCCTCACCCAGTGCAGGGAACACCTGATCGAGCGCACGTTCGAAGCGATCGCGGGGGCGCCCCGTGCCATCGTTCACCTCTACAACTCCACATCAATTCTCCAGCGTGAAGTGGTCTTCAAACAAGACCGCGCCGGGATCGTGGACATTGCGACCACAGGTGCGCGGTTGTGCAAGAAGTTCGAAGAGCAGCTGCTAGCTGACCAGCCGGAGACCGAGATCGTCTACCAGTACAGCCCGGAGTCATTCACCGGCACGGAACTGGACTTCGCAGCCCACATCTCCAATGAGGTGGTGGAAGTCCTCGGCGCCACAGCAGAGAAGCCGGTGATCATCAACCTTCCCGCAACCGTTGAGATGGCCACACCCGATGTGTACGCGGACTCTATCGAATGGATGCATCGGAATCTGCAGCCTCGGGAGGCGATCATCCTGTCGCTGCACCCGCACAATGATCGCGGCACCGGCGTGGCCGCCGCTGAACTCGGCTACAAGGCCGGGGCCGACAGGATTGAGGGTTGCCTGTTCGGCAATGGTGAGCGCACCGGCAACGTAGATCTGGTGACCCTGGGAATGAACCTGTTCAGTCAAGGTGTAGACCCGGAGATCGATTTCCGTAATATGGAGGAGATCCGGCGCACAGTTGAGCACTGCAACCAGATGCCCGTTCCGGAGCGTTCCCCCTATGGCGGAGATCTGGTCTTCACCGCCTTCTCCGGCTCCCACCAGGACGCCATCAACAAGGGGTTCGCCCATATGGACGCCCGCGCAGAGTCCGAGGGTCGGGCCCGTGAGGACATCACCTGGGGCGTGCCGTATCTGCCGATCGACCCCAAAGACATCGGCCGCAGCTACGAGGCCGTTATCCGCGTCAACTCCCAGTCTGGTAAGGGCGGGGTCTCCTATGTGCTGAAGGCCGAGCGCGGAATCGAACTTCCGCGCAGGACACAGATTGAGTTCTCTGGGGTCATTCAGCGCCGTGCTGATGTTCAGGGTGGCGAGGTCACACCTACGGAGATCTGGCAGATGTTCCAGGACGAATACCTTCCAGCTGACGACGGGGACAAGCAGTGGGGCCACTACCGGTTGGGAAAAGTGGAGACCTCATCGACTGCAGACGGGGGATTCTCCATGGATCTGGAACTTCAAACCAACGGAACGCCGCGGACAATCACCGGAGCCGGAAACGGGCCGATTGACGCCCTCCTGCGAATACTGGCAGCAGAGGGCGTTGACGTGCGCCTTCTCGACTACACCGAGCACGCGATGAGTTCAGGCGGCGACGCACAAGCTGCAAGCTTTGTGGAACTCGCGGTGGGGGAGCGTGTCCTCTGGGGGGTGGGGATCGACTACAACACCACGTTGGCCTCCCTGCAGGCTGTTTTTTCCGCAGTGAACCGCGCTATCCGCGATTCCTAAGAGTCTCCAGGCTGCACTGGCACAGATGTCAATTCACCACGTTCTAGGCCGCATTTGCCCGAGCTCAGGCGTGACATCTGACATTTGTGCCAGCGCAGAGACGTGACCCGCGAGGAACAGGGCCCTTCAACGCGCCACCAGGGACCGGGCATATGCTGAGACGTATGGCAGGTTCCACCTTCGCTTCCCGCAGCTACCGCGACATCGGGATCGTGCTGCGCACCCACAAACTGGGCGAAGCTGATCGGATCATCACCTTGCTCACCCCGTTCAACGGCCTGGTTCGCGCAGTCGCCAAGGGAATCCGCCGTACCTCCTCAAAGTTCGGCGCGACATTGGAGCCCTTCATGGTGGCGGACATTCAGTTCGTCCATGGCCGGAACCTCGACATCATCACGCAGGCCCAAGGACGCAGCTCCTACGGCACCATGATCGCGGCTGACTATGACAAGTACACGGTGGCCTCGGCAATGTCTGAAGTAGCAGAGCGGCTCACTGACACAGGAAGCGGCGCTGAACGCTCCCAGTTCGATCTGCTTCACGGTGCGTACTCGGCTCTTGCCCGCGGAGTGCACAGCCCGGACCTCGTCCTTGGCTCATATCTGCTTCGCTCCCTGAGTGAGGCTGGCTGGGCTGTCACATGGACTGCTTGCGTCAGCTGCGGGGAGCCTGGGTCACACACCGGATTCCACGCCGGAACCGGTGGCCCCGTCTGTCCGGCATGCCGACCACCCGGGACACGCACCGTCCCGGAAGGAACCGCAGAATTTCTCCATGCGCTGCAGCACGGCCACTGGAACGCCACCGGTGAAGCCGCCCCCGATATCCGGCACGAGGCGGTAGGTGTGGTCACTGACTACGCCCAGCACCATCTTGAACGAAGACTGACTTCCCTCAGGGCTTTTGCCCACTGATCGCGCCAGAAGACTGGCACAATGAATTCTGTGAATCCCCGCCGAGCAAAGGGCGACGCCGCCCGCTACCAGGACCCCTGGCCGCACCCCGACGGCGCGAAGGCGCCCAAGCTTCCCGCTGCGCTGACTCCGCGGCATGTCGCTGTGGTGATGGACGGCAATGGGCGTTGGGCCAATCAACGGGGACTACCGCGCACCGAAGGTCACCGAGCCGGTGAGCGCAGTCTGATGGAAGTCATGGCAGGCGCCATAGAGGCGGGCGTCGAGCATGTCAGTGTCTACGGGTTTTCCACGGAGAACTGGAAACGTTCCCCCGAGGAAGTGCGGTTCATCATGAGCTACTCCCGTGACGTCCTGCGCCGCCAACGTGATGTGCTTAACTCCTGGGGAGTGCAGATCAGGTGGAGCGGCAGGCGGCCCAAACTCTGGCGCTCGGTCATCAGAGAGCTCCAAGCCGCTGAGGAACTCACCAAAGACAACACACGAGTGACTCTCACCATGTGCGTCAACTATGGAGGACGCGCAGAGATCACTGACGCGGTCCGCCGCATCGCTGAGCGTGCGGCCTCTGGGGATCTGGACCCCAAGCGTATCCGCGAATCGACTATCACCGCGCATCTGCAACAGCCCAATGTGCCCGATGTGGATCTCTTCCTCCGCTCATCGGGGGAGCAGCGGCTGAGCAACTTTCTGCTGTGGCAGTCCGCCTACGCTGAGTTCGTCTTCATGGACACGCTCTGGCCCGACGTGGACCGGACCACACTGTGGAAAGCCATAGAGGCCTACGCGCAACGCGACAGGCGGTACGGCGCGGCGGTGGACAAAATTCGCGACTCCTAATCAGCCGACGTAGCCTCGCAGCCACCGCGATGCCTCTTGGAAGGCAGACATGCGGACCTGCTCAGAGGATGCGAACACGTCATGCATGGCGCGCGGAATCCTCACTATAGTGACTCTCCGGCTGAGCTTATGCGAACGGCGAGCCAGCAGTTCGACGTCCAGCACGCTGTCGTTTTCCTGAAATTGTTCGCTCCACTGCGTTCTGAAAGCCGACTTTTCAGCGAGCAGCACCAAAACTGGAGTGTCCAACTGCAGGCCTTGGCGCACACGTCGATGACCAGCAAACACCGCCTTAAGCCACCCCATAGTCATCGGGAAGGACGCGCGCGGTCGCCAAAGCGGGTGGAGGTCCCATTCACCGTTAGCCAGCGAAGACATCGACTGCCAGTAGTTCTCCGGCCGGGGCACCTTCAGCTCAGCGGTCGGATTCACTCGGTTGAGCGGTGTGACGATACCTTCCGCAGCAGCGCGCGCAGGGGAGTGGCCGGGCAGTTCCAGCCAAGGAGAGTTGAGCACGAGCGCTGAGGCACTGTCCGGATGACGTTCAGCCCACAGTGCGGCCACGAGTCCGCCCGTGGAGTGAGCGTTGATCACCGGAGCAGGGGACTCGGGGTTCTCCTGGGCTATCACAGCGCATGCGGCATTGATCTCGGCGTCGTATTCGGTGAGGTCGTCAATGTGACCAGGAGTGTGGTGCTCGCGCAGGCTGCGACCATATTTGCGCAGGTCTAGGGCATAGAACCGGTGGCCACGTCCGATCCACTGATAAGCCATCGGCAAGTTGTAGAAGTAGTCGGTCCAACCATGAATCTGCAGCACAGGAGGCAGGGCTGATCCCGGTTCTGGGTCCTGGTTGCAGCGCACCAGTGTGGCGCTGACAGATCCTTCGAAATCCTCGCCTAGGGGAAGTGTCATCCGCGAACAGCCGGGCAGGTAATCATCGACCCATTCGTTCGGAGGGGAGTCCGGGAGCAGTTCCTGGCTCAGTTCAGCCAGTCCGTGTTGTCTGGAGGTGCCCTCCCCGGAGTCGTGGACCCGATGCTCGTGCTCAACCGTCATAAGCAAAAGTCTAGCCAAGGGTGGCTGGGCAGTAGCTGGGTGGACGATAGGATCTGAGGCATGCCGGCTCCTATGTATCAGTTCGCTTTCCGCACCGTGTTTTCCCGAATGGACCCCGAAAAGGCTCACCATATAGTTGTCACTGGTCTCCGGCTGGCGCACCGTCTCGGAGCTGGACCGCTTTTGGAGAAACTCACCGCACCGGACGCTTCGCTGAAAACTGAGGCCCTGGGTATGACGTTTCCGTCTCCCTTCGGTCTCGCTGCCGGGTTCGACAAGGGCGCCCTGTCAGTCTTGCCATTGGCTTCGCTGGGGTTCGGGCATATCGAAATTGGGACCGTCACCGCCCAGGCTCAGCCGGGTAACCCTAAACCCCGACTCGTCCGCCTTGTGAAGGACTCGGCACTGGTCAACCGTATGGGTTTCAACAACGACGGCGCCACCATCGTGCGTCGGCGACTAGCACGCACTACTCGCCAGATCGCGCAGCTGAAACGCGCCGGGCGGCATGCACCCATTGTGGGCGTGAACATTGGCAAGACCAAGATTGTGCCCCTCGAAGGAGCGGTGGACGACTATCTGCTCTCTGCCGGAACTCTGGCTCCCGTAGCTGACTACCTGGTCGTCAACGTCTCATCACCCAATACGCCCGGTCTGCGGCAGCTACAAGACATAGAGGCGCTGCGTCCCCTTCTGCGGGCGGTGCGGGAAGAGTCCGACGCCGCCGCCGGACGCAATGTGCCGCTGCTGGTAAAGATTGCCCCCGACCTTATCGACGCCGATGTCGACGCCGTCGCTGACCTAGTGACAGAGATGAATCTAGACGGGATCATTGCTACGAATACGACGATTTCGCGCAGTGGCCTCAGGAGTCCCGAGACTGAGGTGGCGGAGGCTGGAGGAGGAGGTCTCAGTGGGCCGGTGCTCGTTGAGAGGTCGAAGCAGATTCTTGTCCGACTCAGAGATCGCCTCCCAGAAGATGTGGCCGTGATCTCCGTTGGCGGTGTGGTAACCGCAGAGGATGTCGCAGAGCGCCTCCGGCTCGGGGCAACCTTAGTCCAGGGCTACACCGGCTTCGTGTACGAAGGCCCATTGTGGGCACAGCGCATCAACAAGGGCCTGCGTGCGCTGCGGCACTCAACAGTGAGCTAGAGGTCAGCACTAACGGGAACTCTGTGAACTGCGTCTAGCTGGGAAACTCGCCCCGGTTGACCATGGGTTTCGGCAGCCGCAGGCGGCGCATCTGAAGAGCTCGCATCGCTGCGTAGAAGCGAGAACCTTTCTCCATATTCCCCACACCAAATTTGGCCTCCAAGCCTATGCGTGTCTTCCGCCCCACCCAGAACAGCTCGGTGAAGACGGCCAGCATCAGCACGAACAAAAGATATGACGTCAGAGCGCGCGTCTCATCAGTCAGAAGGAACGATGCGAAGAGGAACACCAGCACCAGAATAAGTAACCACTCACCGATTCCGTGTCGAGCGTCAACGTAGTCACGGATCCAGCGCTTCTGCGGGCCACGATCACGGGCAGGCAAGTACTTCTCCTCACCGGTCTCCATGGCCTGACGCATCTTGGCTCGCTGTTCCTGGATGGCTTTACGCTGAGAAGCCCGCGCAGCTTTGCGGTCATTGTGCACCAAGGGTCGACGACGCGCTGCTTCCTGGTCCCGCCGCTTCGGGGTCGGAACCCCCTTTTTCTCGGGGGTGCGTTTCCGCTGGGCGGCAGCAGCCTCCTCCGCTTCGCGGGCGGCGGCAGCCTCTTGGGCCGCATTGTCCGTCTGACTCTTCTTCCTGAAACCAAGCACGAGATCAGTGTACTGGGGTCTGGAGACCCCGCGGGAATGCCCCGTGGTGACCCGACGTTGGTACTGTGCAAGAGGCACTGGCCGAAGACCATGATGTAAGGGGAGAGAATGAGCACTGCCACACCGGAAACAACTGAGACCAGCCAAGCTGCTGATGTCCGCGGCTCAGAGGTTGAGGGTTTCGCCCCCCACCAAGTGGAGCTTTCTGAGACTGCCAGCCAAAAGGTCAAGTCGCTGCTGGAGCAGGAAGGACGCACCGACCTCCGCCTGAGGGTTGCTGTGCAGCCAGGTGGATGCAGCGGCCTGATCTACCAGCTGTACTTCGATGAACGCACACTTGACGGTGATGCGCTTCGTGAATTCGACGGCGTCGAAGTCGTCGTTGACAAGATGAGCGTGCCGTATCTGGAAGGTACTTCGATCGACTTCGAGGATTCCATCTCCAAGCAGGGGTTCACTATCGACAACCCAAATGCGGGTGGGTCATGCGCCTGCGGCGACTCTTTCCACTAAGTACAACTGTCTTCTACTACGTAATGTAGAAGTCACATTGAAACCCGCGTTCCCCGGAGGGGCGCGGGTTTCTGCTTGATCGGGCGACGTGGCGGGGTGTCTTGGTCCAGCGCTGCCTCTACAAGTCGTAGTAGTCTTATCTTCAGCGTAAAGATGTCGCTGATCACTGCCCTGGCAGTGGTTGAGACCCAAGTGATAGTGCGCGATTCACTCGCACACAACTGAAAGAGGAAGGGCCGTCTGTGAGTTCTTCGCAGAAACAAACCGGCAACTTCAGCCGCATGGCGAAGTCGCTGGCCCTGGCCGGTGTGGCGCTCCTTGTGCTCACCGCATGTGCAGAGGATAACCCTGCGCGCCGCGGCTGGCTGCCTGGTGACCGCGACACCACGTCCAACACACCCGAGATCACGGACCTATGGGTCAATTCTTGGATCGCCGCTCTGGCCGTGGGTGTGCTGACCTGGGGGCTGATGCTCTGGTGCATGGTCGCCTATCGGCGCAGAAAAGGGGAGACCGGCTATCCCCGCCAGCTGGCTTACAACATCCCACTGGAGATCATGTACACCCTGGTGCCGCTGGTCATGGTGGCGGTGTTCTTCTTCTACACGGACCAGGTCCAGCGCTCGATCGATGAGCCCTACGAAAATCCCGATATGACCATCGAGGTCTACGGCAAGCAGTGGTCGTGGGACTGGAACTACACGTACACGGCAGCCAACGGCACGGAGTACGAGGTCTACGACACCGGGGTCCAGGCGCACCTCACCGGAGAAGAAGGTGTGCGCGAGACGCTGCCGACCATCTACCTCCCGGTCGATCACGACATCACTTTCGAGCTGAAGTCCCGCGACGTCATTCACTCATTCTGGGTCCCGGCCTTCCTCCAGAAGCGCGATATGATTCCCGGGCGCACCAACTATATCTATCTCAACCCGCAGGAAACCGGCGTTTTCGACGGCAAATGCGCCGAGCTCTGCGGTGAGTACCACTCAGAGATGCTCTTCAACGTGGAAGTGGTCGAGGAAGACGAATTCACCGCATACCTCGATGGACTTGAAGAAGGCCACTTGGGTGATGAGTACAACCGCAACGTTAACCTTCACGACTCCGACGTTCTGACCGGAGGGGACGACTAATCATGACCACAATGGAATATTCTTCCGACGACTCACGCGAGGCTTCACGGTCCGTTCCGGTCTCCAAGGGGAAGATCGTCGTCAGCTGGTTGACGACCACCGACCACAAGACCATCGGGTACATGTACCTGATCGCCTCCTTCCTGTTCTTCTGCATGGGCGGGGTGATGGCACTCATCATCCGCGCAGAACTTTTTGAGCCCGGTATGCAGTTCCTACAGACCAAGGAGCAGTACAACCAGCTGTTCACCATGCACGGCACGGTCATGCTGCTGATGTTCGCCACTCCGCTCTTTGCCGGCTTCGCAAATGTCATCATGCCGCTGCAGATCGGCGCCCCGGATGTTGCTTTCCCGCGCTTGAACGCCCTTGCCTTTTGGCTGTTCCTCTTCGGCTCAGCTGTGGCTGTGGCCGGTTTCCTCACACCTCAGGGTGCGGCCTCCTTCGGATGGTTCGCCTATGCTCCGCTCTCCGACACGACATACTCTCCCGGCGTCGGCGGAGACCTCTGGGTGTTCGGGCTGGCGCTGACCGGTTTCGGCACCATCGCCGGCGGCGTCAACTTCATCACCACCATCATCTGCATGCGCGCCCCGGGTATGACCATGTGGCGGATGCCGATCTTCACCTGGAACACGCTGGTGACCTCGATCCTGGTCCTGATGGCGTTCCCCCCGCTGGCGGCGGCGCTGTTCGGTCTCGGACTCGATCGGCGCTTCGGCGGCCACATCTTCGATCCCGAGTCCGGTGGAGCGATCCTCTGGCAGCATCTCTTCTGGTTCTTCGGACACCCGGAGGTGTACATCATCGCCCTGCCCTTCTTCGGCATCATCTCGGAGATCCTGCCGGTCTTCAGCCGCAAACCCATCTTCGGGTACAAGGGGCTGGTGTACGCCACCATCGCCATCGCAGCGCTCTCTGTCACGGTCTGGGCGCACCACATGTACGTCACCGGCGCCGTGATGCTTCCGTTCTTCGCGCTGATGACCATGCTGATCGCAGTGCCCACGGGTGTGAAGTTCTTCAACTGGATCGGCACCATGTGGCGCGGTTCCATCACCTTTGAGACGCCCATGCTCTGGAGTCTCGGGTTCCTGGTGACCTTCCTCTTCGGGGGGCTGACCGGAATCATCCTGGCGTCTCCGCCGCTGAACTTCAACGTCTCTGACACNCTCCGCCGCTGAACTTCAACGTCTCTGACACCTACTTCGTCGTGGCTCACTTCCACTACGTGGTCTTCGGCACTGTGGTCTTCGCGATGTTCGCAGGCTTCTACTTCTGGTGGCCCAAGTGGACCGGCAAGATGCTCAACGAACGTCTCGGTAAGATCAACTTCTGGATGCTCTTCATCGGTTTCCACGGCACCTTCATGGTCCAGCACTGGCTCGGAGTCATGGGCATGCCGCGACGCTACGCCGACTACATGGTGGAAGACGGCTTCACTGCGATGAACCAGTTCTCCACAGTGTTCTCCATGTTGTTGGGTGCCTCTCTGATTCCGTTCTTCTGGAACGTGTGGATCACCCACCGCAAGGGCAAGAAAGTCCTTGTGGACGATCCCTGGGGCTTCGGCGGATCCTTGGAGTGGGCAACGAGCTGCCCGCCCCCACGGCACAACTTCTACTCCCTGCCCCGGATTCGGTCCGAGCGTCCTGCCTTGGATCTCCACCACCCGGAGCTCTCTGAACGGCACAGTGTCAATACTCCGGCTGGCAAGGTGTTCGGACCTGCTGACCAGAAAGATAAGGCGGGTATCTGATGAAGACCAACATCGTCATCTTCGGTGGAATCGGCCTTTTCTGCCTCATCGTCGCTTTCATCTATGGTTTCTTGACGGGCTTCGACGAGCTGGCAGGCTTCCCCCTGCTGCTGCTGACTGCCGGTCTTGGATTTATGCTCTGGTGGTACCTGAGGTCCGCCAATAAGCACCATGGCGCCATGGACAGCGACAACCCAGAGGGCGAAGTGGCAGATATGGCCGGAAACTACGGCCAATTCTTCCCATGGAGCTGGTGGCCGCTTGGCCTAGGTTTCAGCTTGGCCTTCCTGTTCTTCGGCCTCGCGATCGACTGGTGGGTGTTTCTGCTGGCCTGCATCCCTGCTGTGTTCTTCGTGACTGGATGGGTGATGGAAGGAAACCGCAAGACTTACGCCCACTGACAGGCCACTGTGTGGCTAGGCACGTACTTGCGAATTCCGAGCATACTTCACCGAGAGGATAGGCCCCATGGGCGTGCGCCCGATCGTCATCTATGGCGAGCCGGTTCTCCATCGTCGTGCCGAGGAAGTTCATACGATAGATGATGAATTACTTCGCATCATCAATGATATGGACGACACCCTCGACGCATCACATGGTGTCGGTTTGGCGGCTCCGCAAATCGGCATAGGTCTTCGAATATTCAACTGGAAGTACCCGGATACGGGCGAGGCTCCCCAGCGCGGAGTGCTGCTCAATCCCAGCTTGAGAATCATTGGTCGCGTATCGCAGGAAGCGCCAGATCCAGACGATGAGGTCGAAGGCTGTCTCTCGGCACCGGGTTACACCTTCCCGCTGAAACGCAGCGATCATGTGGAGATCACTGGGTTGAACCCCCACGGTGATGTGGTCAGATTCGAAGCATCCGGTTGGTTTGCCCGCATCCTCCAGCATGAGTACGACCACCTGGATGGTTGTCTCTATGTCAACCGTTTACGTGACCGCTACGCCAGACGGTGGAAGAAAGCCGTCAAACGTGAGGGATGGAACGTGCCCGGTAACTCATGGATGCCCGGCGTAGATCCCGACCCCTTTGGGCACGAGGACGACGCTGAGGAAACCCCCACGACCAACAACTGAAGCTGCTCAGGACAGGGAGAACGTCACCCACTCGCGCAGCACTTGAGAAGCCGCACCAGAGTCGATCGATTCGGCTGCGCTCTCCATATGAGCCCTGAGTCGGCTGACCAAGTCACCCTCGGGAGAGACCTCAAGTGCAGCAAGCCCAGCCGCCGTGTTGAGCAGCACAGCGTCACGGATGGGCCCCTCAGCTCCTCCAAGGACATCGCGCACAATGCGGGCGTTATGGGCGGCATCGCCACCCCGGAGGTCCGATACGGTGCTCCTAGGGACTCCAGCGTCCTCTGGCCGAAGTTCAGTGTGGGTGATGGAACCGTCCCGTACTTCCCAGACATCAGTCGCCGCAGAAGTCGTGATCTTGTCGCGGCCGTCCTGCCCCCGAAAGACCAGCGCCCTGGTACCCCGCGCGGCCAAAGACTGAGCCATCTGTGGGGCAAGCCGCTCACTGGCGCATCCAAGCGCCTGAGCGGTGGGACGCGCAGGGTTGGATATGGGTCCCAAGAAGTTGAAGACAGTCCTGATACCCAGGGCACGTCGGCTTTTCATCACGTGCCGCATCGCAGGATGAAACTGCTGGGCGAACAGAAACGTGATGCCCAGTTCTTCGGCGGCAGCAGCAACTTTCGCCGTTGACACATCGAGGTTGACCCCGAGAGCTTCGATCACATCAGCTGCTCCGGCCGTTGTGGAGGCCCCACGGTTGCCGTGTTTGATGACCTTGGCGCCAGCACCCACAGCCACTAGCGAGCTCATCGTGGAGATGTTGACCGTGCCCAACTTGTCTCCTCCAGTTCCCACGATGTCCAGAGTGGGACCGCTGACGGAAATCTGTACTGCTTTGCTCATCATTGACTCTGAGAGTCCCAGCAACTCGGCGCCCGACTCTCCTTTGGCGCGCAGGGCGACCAAGAAACCAGCGATTTGAGCCTCGTCGAGTTCGCCACTCATGAGTTGGTCCATAGCCCAGCTCGCCGTCTCAGAAGTGAGGTCATTTCCGGCAAGCAACGTTTCAAGAAGTTCAGGCCAAGTCAGCTCGTCAACAGTCATAGTGACCACAATAGTCAGGTCCCGGCACTCACGTACGAGTCGTTTTTCGACACGCTGTAGAAATATTTGTGCAACTTTCATCTCTCCTGGTTGCCGCCGATCCCAGGAATCACGCGGAACCAGCAGAAATCCGGCGATGACAGAGCACGCCACACCATCGACCCAGCATGCGAACGGCGATGATTTCAGGCCATAATAGGACTGTGACGTCTGCAACCCAAGCCCCCGCCGCGCCGGCAAGAAGTCTGCCGAACCGCCCGAACATGGTCTCTGTGGGAACCATGGTGTGGTTGACCAGTGAGCTGATGTTCTTCGCTGGTCTCTTCGCCATGTTTTTCACTTTGCGTTCCTCCCAGCCCGCTATGTGGGCTGAATACAGCGGACGCCTGGACATCCTGCTAGCCACGATCATCACCGTGATTCTGGTGGCGAGCTCCGTGACCGCTCAGTTCGGCGTCTTTGCAGCCGAACGCCACCAGCCCCGCCGAACCGGTGGGTTGTTGAGCATGAAGTCCTGGGGCATGGTCGAGTGGTACATCCTGTCGTTCCTCATGGGATCCGTGTTCATCGCCGGTCAGTCCTACGAGTTCGCCGTCTTGGTCTCTCATGGAGTATCCATCCAGACCAACGCGTTCGGATCGGCGTTCTACATCACCACCGGCTTTCACGGCCTCCACGTGCTGGGAGGCCTGTTCGGCTTCCTCTACGTGATTGCACGGGCCTACTTCAGCGTGAAGTTCACGCATAAGGAAGCCTCTGCCGCCGTCGTGGTCTCCTACTACTGGCACTTTGTCGACGTTGTATGGATCGCACTGTTCGCCGTGGTCTACATCCTGCCGCTGCTGGTCTGACCCGCCTGTAAACCACCGAAGACTCGCACACCGCACCGAGAAGAAAAGGAACCGGCTGAAGTGAAGGCACTCTCTCAGAAGCGACGCCACCCGTTCGCGTTCGTGGCGCTGCTCCTCCTCGGCCTGCTACTCACTGGCGGGCTGTACGCAGCAGCAACCACTGTGAACCAGGCCCAGGCGTCCAACACCCCAGATGGGTTCAGTTCCGAGCAGGTTGACGAAGGTGAGCGACTGTTCGTTGCCAACTGCGCCTCCTGCCACGGAATGAACGCTGAAGGCTCAGACGCCGGACCATCACTAGTCGGTGTGGGTGCGGCCTCCGTCGAGTTCCAAGTCGGCACGGGACGCATGCCGATGCAGATGTCAGGTCCGCAGGCACAGCAGAAGCCACCCCAGTTCAATGAAGAACAGACCAGCCAGCTGGCTGCTTATGTCGCATCCCTCGGTGCCGGTCCAGGGATCCCAGATGACGAGTGGCTTGATATAGATCAAGGTGACCCCGCTCGTGGTGGGGAGCTCTTCCGCATCAACTGCGCAATGTGCCATAACGCAGCAGGTGCCGGTGGTGCGCTCACCGAGGGTAAGTACGCACCGAGCCTCCACGGTGTCGATGCGGTTCACATTTACACGGCTATGACCACTGGACCGCAGAACATGCCGGTGTTCAACGACTCGAACATTCCTCCTGAGGACAAGCGCGACATCATCGCGTTCCTCAAGACATACGAGCAACAGGGCTCACCGGGCGGTTTCTCTCTAGGCTTCCTTGGACCAGTGTCCGAAGGCCTGTTGATTTGGACCCTTGGCCTTGCCCTACTAATCGGTTCCATGGTCTGGCTGACCTCGCGGTCCTCCTAAGAGCCTGACCACCCACAAGCACCCATACCGCACTTGAGACACAGCAAAGGACGAAAACCATATGGCCGAGCACGGTAACGGCGACTCAACCGCCGTCGTCAAAGCCGGTGACGGGGCGTCAGAGGGCTATGCCATCGACAACCCAGGCCTGCCGCCGCACCGACCTCGTTTGGCCGATGTAGATGAGAAGGCCGCCAAGCGTAGTGAACGCCAGGTAGCCGCGCTGTTTTTCATTTCAATCATCGGCACCGTGATGTTCTTCGTCGGCTACTTCGCCGTCGCAAGAATGGACCAGTTCGACGACTACTTCGAAGGTATGAGTGCACTGCGTGTCCAGAACACGCTTATCGGAGTAGGCACCGCACTGGCGATGCTCGGCATTGGTCTCGGCATCGTCCACTGGGCGAAGACGCTGATGCCCGATCACGAGGTCACCGAGGACCGCAAACCTCTGCGCACCGAGGAGGACCGGGCTGAAGCGGAGAAGATCGTCACCGAAGTAGTGGACGAGACTCAGATCAAGCGTCGCCCTCTGCTGCGGAACACCATGATTGCTGCTGCTTTACTGGCCCCGCTCCCAGCAGTCGTGCTATTCCGCGACTTGGACCGCACAGGTGACTTCGGCGTTGAGCGCATGCGTCACTCGTTGTGGGATGAAGGTGTTCGTCTGGTCCGGGACCCCACTGGCACGCCCATCCGCGCAGCTGATCTGACCATTGGGTCAGCGATGCACGTGATCCCGGAGAACCTCCGTGAGGTCTCTGGCCACGGTGATCGACTTGCCGAAAAAGCAAAAGCTGTTGTTCTGCTTATGCGACTGAACCCTGATGACCTCCACGCCCCGACGCCAGGACGGGAGAACTGGAGCTACGACGGCATCATTGCCTGTTCCAAAGTCTGCACCCACGTGGGTTGCCCGGTTGCTCTGTACGAGCGGCATACCCATCACCTGCTGTGCCCCTGCCACCAATCCACATTCGATGCCTCCGAAGAATTCAAGGTGACCTTCGGACCTGCCGGTCGTCCGCTGCCTCAGCTGCCGATCACTGTTGATGATGAAGGCTTCCTGATCGCCCGCAGTGACTTTACTGAACCTGTCGGACCGACCTACTGGGAGCGCGGCCACACTGATCCGGAAGGTGACTTTCCAGCATGAGCGCCTCTAAAGAAAAATACACCGAGGCCCAGTACCTCGAAGCAACCGAGTATGAGCCGAAGACCGGGACTGGCAAGATCGCCAACTACGTGGACACACGCGTTGGTGGGACGAGCATCGTCCGTGAGTTCGGACGTAAGGTCTTTCCAGACCACTGGACCTTCATGTTCGGTGAAGTTGCTCTCTACAGCTTCATCATCACAGTCGTCTCGGGCGCGTTCTTGACATTCTGGTTCGACCCATCAATGTCGACCACCCGGTACTCCGGTTCCTACGCCCCGCTTCAGGGACTTGAGATGTCGATGGCTTACGCCACGTCCCTGGAACTGAGCTTCGATGTCCGCGGTGGGCTCTTCATGCGTCAGCTCCACCACTGGGGCGCGCTGATGTTCGTGCTCGCGATGAGCGTCCACATGATCCGCGTGTTCTTCACCGGAGCGTTCCGCAAACCTCGTGAACTCAACTGGGTTGTCGGGGCGACACTGCTGGTCCTCGGCCTCGCCGCAGGTTTCACCGGTTACTCGCTGCCAGATGAGGTGCTGTCCGGTAACGGTCTGCGCATTATCGACGGAATGCTCAAGGCGATCCCTGTTGTGGGAACGTACATCTCCTTCTTCCTGTTCGGCGGAGAATTCCCCGGCAACGAGGTCATTCCGCGGCTCTATGCTCTGCACATCTTCGTCATTCCAGCCCTGATCCTGATTCTCATTGCCGTCCACCTGTTCCTGGTCGTGATGCACAAGCACACCCAGTACCCAGGCCCTGGACGTACCCAACGCAATGTTGTCGGGTATCCTGTCGGACCTGTGTACGCGGCCAAAGCTGGCGGTTTCTTCTTCATCGTTCTCGGTGTCTTGAGTCTGCTGGCCGGCACATTCCAGATCAACGCACTGTGGAACTACGGGCCCTACGATCCTTCGCCGGTCCAAGCTGGTACACAGCCGGACTGGTATATCGGCTGGTTCGATGGGGTCTTGCGCATCATGCCTGGGTTCATCGGGAATATACCGCTGGAATTCGTTCTCCCGACGCCGTGGGGAGGGAACTCGATAGCCACGCCGGTACTTGTGCCGATGATCCCGATTACCCTCCTGCTGCTGGGAGTGTTCGTCTGGCCATGGTTGGAAAACTGGATCACCGGTGACAAGCGAGAGCACCACCTGCTGGACCGCCCACGCAATGCGCCGACTCGCACGGCCTTCGGCGTCGCCATGGTCGTGTGGTACCTGGTGATGTGGGGTGCTGCGTCCTCAGACCTCATGGCCACACACTTCGCTCTGTCTCTGAATGACGTCATCTACTGGCTGAGAGCAGCGTTCTTCCTTGGGCCGATAATCGCCTACCTGCTGACCAAGCGTATTTGTTTGGCCCTGCAGCGGAAGGATCGGGAGATTGCACTCCACGGTCACGAGGCTGGTGTCATTGAGGTCAGTGCCGATGGTGAGTTCCATGAGCAGCACAAGCTCCCCAATGAACACGAGCTGTGGACCCTGGTCTCCTACGAGGCGCCAGCACCGAGTGGCCCTCGGCCAAACGCCAAGGGCAAGATTACGGCCGTGGAGAAGGTTCGCGCCCGTCTCAACCGCATTTGGTTCGAAGATCGTGTCGAGCCTGTTTCGCGCGAAGAGTACCTAGAAGTGCTCGGCCACCATGGGGAAAGCCCTGCCGGACTGGAAGCCGCTCAGTCCCGCGAGGCCATTACCTCTGGAGCCTCATCGGATAATCGATAGACAAGTAACAACGAGCGAGGGTCCTCTCCCAAATGGGGGGACCCTCGCTCGCTTCTGTCAGTTCTTGGTTCCCCGAACGATGCTCCGGAGGCGCTGAAGCCGTTCACCAACTGAACGTTCATTGCCGTTCTGTGTAGGTATGTAGTAATCGACACCTACCAGATCATCGGGCGGATACTGCTGCGCGGCCACATGATGCGGCTGATCATGGGCATAGACATACTCTTTGCCGTGGCCCAACCTCGGCGCACCTGCATAGTGGTTATCGCGCAGGTGCGGTGGCACGGAATTTCCGCTTCCGGACCGCACATCCGCAATGGCAGCGTCGAGGGCCTTATAGGAGGCGTTCGACTTTGGGGCCGTGGCGATATGCACAGTGGCCTGAGCCAACAGTATGCGGGCTTCCGGCATACCTATTCTCTGCACTGCATCGGCTGCGGCAACGGCGGTCTGCAGCGCTGAAGGATCCGCCATAGCAACCTCCTCGCCAGCGGCAATGACGAGCCGACGAGCAATAAACCTCGGATCCTCACCAGCGACGATCATTCTGGCGAGGTAGTGCAACGCGGCGTCGACATCCGAACCACGAAGGGATTTGATAAATGCTGAAATGACGTCATAGTGCTGATCGCCATCCTTGTCATACCGTTGAACAGCAAAGTCAGCGGCCTGCTGAGCGTCATCGACTCCAATTTCCTCCGACTCGCGCCCACGGGCTACGGCTGCGGCTGCCTCCAGCGTCGTCAACACACGTCTGGCGTCACCACCGGATACCCGAAGCATATGATCCCGGGCCGCATCGTCGAGGCGGAAGGCTCCCCCCAGGCCACGTTCCGACTCAAGTGCACGATCTACGAGCCCATCCAAGTCATCTCTGGTGAGCGAGGTCAGTGTGAGCAGAAGTGAGCGTGAGAGCAAAGGCGCGACCACGCTGAAGGAGGGGTTCTCAGTCGTCGCTGCGATCAGAATCACCCATCCGTTCTCTACTCCTGGGAGCAGGGCGTCCTGTTGGGCTTTATTGAAGCGGTGGATTTCGTCGAGAAACAGCACCGTTGTCAATGACCTCAGATCCCTATCCTCCAGGGCCTGGTCCATGACCTGACGGACGTCCTTAACACCGGCGCGAATAGCGGAGAGCTCCACGAACTTCCGGGTCCCGCCCCGAGCGACTACGTGCGCAATGGTCGTCTTGCCGGTTCCTGGAGGGCCGTAGAGAATGACAGAGCTCGCCCCGGCTGGCCCACTCGTGCCCTCTGTGAGGACCCTGAGAGGTGATCCGTCCTTCAGCAGATGCTGTTGACCCACCACCTCATCGAGAGTTCGCGGTCGCATCCTTACTGCTAGTGGAGTGTGGCGCCGCCTTGCTGAGCTGTGGGAGGTGGCGGGTGCATCGTCGTGATCCTCAGGTTCCGTGAAGAGGTCGCCAGTCATGTTTCCCAGATTACTCGCCAGGTCCCTGTGGTTCTGCTGCCAGCTCCTCAAGCCACACTGCCCAGAACTGCTTCCACGCCTTCGCTGCGTGGAGGTGAGGAAGCTTCTCATGCGTGACAACAAGCCGGGTACCTGATGCGGTGGTGTCACCGCGGAACTGCAGAACCCCGAGGTCTGTGCCGGTCTCAGGGTCTGAGATCGAAAACTTTGGTGCCTTGACTCCAGGTTTGGAGCGTTCGGTCGAATCAATACGGGGGAGTACGGCTGACCTCGCCACCGGATCATCGAGCAGAAGGCGAAGCTCAGACCAGTCCATGGAAACCGACTTGGAACGAGAGACGGAGAACGTGCCATCGGGCATCTGCCCGGGCAGACGCAGCCCAGTAATCCGCTCATACCCGACGGTCACTGTCTGCGCCCACCAGCCATCCACCTCGTGCTCGTCGCTGACCCAAGCAGCGATAGCGGCATGCCCGGCGTTCCGGCCAGGGCCAGCGTCAATCAGAGCTACCCACTCGTCCCATCCTCTTCCGGTCTTGGCACGAGTGGTCTCGTCGGTCATTTCCGGGACAGAAGCCCATACCTTGGCACTGCCGTGACCCTGATGCGGTTCGGCGAAAAGCTCGTCGCGGAGGTCATCAAAGCGCTGCCCAGCGCCAGCCATTCGGTCGCGGAGATTGTCGACTCGTGACATCCTGACTCCTCAAACTCGATAGCAGGCTTCAGCTGGGCAGGGGTGGCTCCAGTGAGACCAGCTTATGAGCCCGCTTCTGCTTTGACCACTGGTTTGGCGTCCACACCTGCTTCTTTGCGCTGCTGAGGGGTAATGGGAGCAGGTGCCGCAGTCAACGGGTCATAACCTGCACCCGTCTTCGGAAAGGCGATCACTTCCCGGATGGACTCCTCGCCGGCAAGAAGAGCGACGACTCGATCCCAACCGAAGGCGAATCCGCCGTGCGGGGGAGCGCCGTACTTGAACGCGTCCAAGAGGAATCCGAACTTTTCCCTCGCCTCCTCCTGAGAGACACCCATGACCTTGAAGACTCGCTCCTGCATGTCTTGACTATGGATACGAATGGAGCCGCCCCCAATCTCGTTTCCGTTGCAGACGAGGTCATAGGCGTAGGCCAAAGCCTCTCCTGGGTCGGAGTCGAAGGTGTCGGCGAACTCAGGTTTTGGTGCGGTGAACGCGTGGTGCACGGCCGTCCACGCGCCCGACCCGACTGCGACGTCGCCGGCGGCCTGAGCATCGTCGGCGGGCTCGAACATCGGGGCATCCACCACCCAGACGAAGGACCAGCTTCCCGGTGTGACGAGTTTCAGCCGCTGAGCAATCTCATTGCGGGCTGCGCCCAGGAGCCCACGAGCCGGACCCGGCTTGTCTGCAGCGAAGAAGATGCAATCACCGGGCTTTGCGCCCACGGTCTCAGCGAGGTGGGCCTTCTCATTGTCAGAGAGGTTCTTGGCCACCGGTCCGCCTAGTTCGCCGTCTTCCTGAACCAAGACATAGGCCAAGCCTTTAGCCCCGCGCTGTTTGGCCCATTCCTGCCACGCGTCGAGAGTACGCCTTGGTTGGGACGCGCCACCGGGCATCACCACGGCACCGACATATGGTGCCTTGAACACACGGAAGGGTGTGTCTTTGAAGTACTCAGTCAGTTCGGTCAGTTCCAGGCCGAAACGCAGATCCGGTTTGTCTGTTCCGTACTTTTCCATAGCGTCGCGGTACGTAATATGGAGGATCGGCATCTCGATGTTCACATCGATCAGTGACCACAGCTGGCGGGTGACTTCCTCAACTAGCGTGATGACATCGTGCTGCTCGACGAAGCTGGCCTCAATGTCCAACTGGGTGAACTCAGGCTGCCGGTCTGCCCGGAAGTCCTCGTCACGGTAACAGCGGGCCAGCTGGTAGTACTTCTCCACTCCGCCGACCTGAAGCAGCTGCTTGAACAGTTGCGGGGACTGGGGGAGCGCGTACCACGACCCAGGGTTCAGCCGTGCCGGCACCACGAAGTCACGGGCGCCTTCAGGGGTGGAACGGGTCAGGGTGGGGGTCTCGACCTCGAGGTAGCCGTGGCGGTGGAGGACGTCCCTCGCGATGCGGTTGGCCTCGGATCGAAGTCTCATAGCCTTGGCTGGACCACTTCTGCGCAGGTCCAGGTAGCGGTGGCGCAGGCGCGCCTCCTCACCGACTTCGACGTGATCATCGATCTGGAACGGCAGCGCTGCGGCTGAGTTCAGCACTTCCGTGGTCTCAGCAATGACCTCAACGTCACCGGAACTCAGGTTCGGGTTCTCGTTGCCCTCAGGTCGGCGTTCGACGACGCCTGTGATTCTGAGGACGAACTCATTGCGCAGTGGGTCGAAGTCCTCCTCATCCCTGACCACCACTTGGGCCACGCCATGGGCATCGCGCAGATCGAGGAAGGCGACACCTCCGTGATCCCGGCGGCGGGCAACCCAGCCGGTCAATGTGACGGTTTGGCCAATGAGCTCGGCGTTGATTTCGCCGGTGGTGTGGGTGCGGAGCACAGCGTCCTTCCTTAGAGGTTCTCAGTCTTGCGAATGATCTGGGGGTTCAGGTCCTCAGCTGGCGGAGCCCAGTGACTGGGGTGGGCTTCGGACTGTTCGCCTGAGCGGATATCTTTGACTTCATGGCGGCCATCGTCGTCAGTGAACCATACGAACGGGATGCCTCGCCTGTCCGCGTATTTGATCTGCTTGCCGAACTTCTCCGCGCTCAACGCCACCTCGGCACTGATGCCGCGGCTGCGGAGCTTATCAGCAATATCCTGTGCGGCCCCCCAGTCTTCGGCGGAGCGCAGGGTCACATACACAACAGTGGGTACCGAGCGCGACGCCGCCAGCTCACCTGAGTTCAGCAGCGCCGACAGCAGCCGGGTGACTCCGATGGAGAGCCCTACACCGGGGAATACTCGTTTGCCTTTGGACGCCAGTGACTCGTACCTACCACCAGAGCAGACGGACCCGAGCTCCTCATGTCCGTGCAGGGTCGTTTCGATCACCGTTCCGGTGTAGTAGTCCAGACCACGGGCGATAGACAGATCGGCAACGGCCCGGCCGGGCACCCGGGCATTGAGCTCGCTCATCAACTCAGAGAGTTCCGTGAGTCCCTCATTCAATAGGGCAGTGACGTCTTCGCCGACCAGCTCGCGCACTTTCGCGGCGAAGGATCCGTCGACGGTCCGGATCTGCGCCAGGTCCAGAGCGCTCTGAGCCTGCCGTGGGGAGGCACCGAGGGTGTCGATAAGCTCCTGAGCCACTCGGTCGGGCCCAATCTTCTCCAGCTTGTCAACAATCCGGAGCACAGCTGCCGTGTCATTAATTCCTATGGTCCGGTAAAACCCTTCCGACAGCTTGCGGTTGTTGACTCGCAGTGTGAAATCACCAATCGGCAGAGCTTCCAGGGCGCGGGCCATGACGACTGCAATTTCGACGTCGCAGCGGAAGGGGAGAGCGCCGTCGCCGACGATGTCAATATCAGCCTGAGAGAACTCTCGGAAGCGGCCGGCCTGGGGACGTTCTCCCCGCCAGACTTTCTGAATCTGATACCTGCGGAAGGGGAAAGCGAGGTGCCCAGCGTTCTCAGTGACATAGCGGGCGAATGGCACGGTGTTGTCGAACCGGAGTGCCAATTTAGCTTCTTTGCCGGCACGTTCATCCTGATGAATTCTGGAGACGGCGTAGATCTCCTTGTCGATCTCACCCTTCTGCAGCAGAGTATCCATTGTCTCAACGGCCCTGGTCTCCAACGATGAGAAGCCATGGATCTCGAAGACGTGACGAAGCGTGTCGAGCACATGCAGCTCGGTCAGCCGCTCAGTGGGAAGAAACTCGAGGTATCCCGAGAGAGAGGCATTGCGTGCCATGGGTGCTCAATACTCCTTCTTAAGGGGGTCTTGCCAAACCACACCATCATACGGGTACGGCACAGAGAACGGCCTGTCACGGTAACCTGGTGGCATGAGTCCTGCAATCAAGCCGAACTACCATCAAACCCCACTCGATGAGGTCCGGGAGCGGACACGCGTGGATGAGGAAGGTCACGTCTACGTTCTGCCCGCCACTGAAGGCGGAGAAGAGACATACGTGGGCCAGTTCTCCGCTGGTGACGCCGAGGCTGCTTTGCAGTACTTCACCCGAAAATTTGACGAGCTGTACAACAGAGCACTCCTGCTCCGCGCCCGGGTAGCGACCCAAGCGGACTCTGCCGGTTCTCTCCGATCCAGCCAGGCCACGCTCAGCAAGGAGCTGGAGGCCGGAACCTGGGTCGGTGACGTCGTCGGCCTTAGGAGCATTCTGAACGAAATCAGTCAGGGGATTGACGCCGTCGCCGCTGAGGAAAAACGGCAAAACCAAGAAGCAGTGACCGCGAAAATAGCGGTGCGTGAGGACATCGTACGAGCGGCCGAGGAGCTTGCTGCCGTAGAACCTGATCGCCAGCACTGGAAGTCAGCTCAGGAACGGATGAATGAGTTGTTCGACCAGTGGAAGTCCGAACAGCGTACGCCACCTCGGCTGTCGAAATCCCAGGAAGACCCCCTCTGGAAACGATTCCGCGAGGCTCGCAGCACCTTTGAACGGCACCGGAAGGCTTTCTTCGTTCGCCGTGACAAAGAAGCAGCTGAGGTTAAAAAAGCCAAAGAAGAGCTGATTGCTGAGGCAGAGAAGCTCCAGCATTCCACAGAATTTGGTCCGACCACCAAGGCCTACCACCGCCTCATGGACCAGTGGAAAGAGCTGGGCAGAGGGCCGCGAAAGACAGAAGACGCCCAATGGGCCAGGTTCCGCGCCGCGCAGGATGTGTTCTTCTCCGCCCGCGATCAGGCCAATGCCCAGATCGACGCCGAATATGGCGAAAACCTCAAGAAGAAGGAAGAGATCCTCGGAAAGCTCCGCGAGCTCATGCCCTTCACGAAGCCAGAGGCCGTACGTGAACGCTACCTCGCGCTGATAGCGGCGTGGGACGCGGCCGGCAAAGTTCCGCGCACCGATATCAAGCGAATGGAACGCGCCATCGGTGAGGTTCAGGATGCGTTCCGCGAAGCAGAAGGAGCCACTCGAAGCCCCCGAGAAGCTGCCCGCAATGATCGTCAATCGGAGATGATCGAGCAGCTCGAGGACACCATCGCCCAGTTGGAGAGGGAACGAGACCAGGCAGCGTCACAAGGCGATGACAAGGGCAAACGCGAAGCTGAAGAGGCTCTTGCGGCGCGCCGGAGTTGGTTGAAGATGCTCACATCGAGCTGAGGTAACAGATAGATTACACTTGCTAGGTCTGCAAACTAGACTTTCGTCTAGCCCGACCCGTCCTGCCGTCAACCTGTCCAGCGAGGAACTGCGTGAGCGATGAACAACCCCCGGAACTGGGGTCTCGCCGTCGTCGCCGAGAGATACGCGAAGCTCGGGAGCGGGAGCGTGCTGCCCAGCGGGAGCGTGAATCAGCGGTCCGCCGGCTGAGTAACTCATCGACAGCAGACACAACCTCGGCAGGACGCCGCAGCGGTGCAGATGGCGCTCCCGACCTTTTTGACCAGGAAACAACCACTCCCAAAGATCAGCGGCGCAGTTCGCCTCCCAAAGCCACGCGCAGCGGCTCGACCCGCTCGGCCACCTCAGCCGGCTCACCGATCGCTGACCAGGGATTCACCTCGCGGCGTGAGCGACGTCTGCAGACTCAGCAGCAGCAGACTGTCGCTCCTGCTCAGTCTGCCCAGAGTGCCCCGTCTTCCCATTCAGCGGCAACGGCCGAGCCCCAAGAAAAAACGCAGAGCCACCACGAGCCCGCCACCCAAGCGATCTCTGTACCTCCGCAAGCCTCACCTGAACCTGCAGAACGGGCTTCTCGGGAGAGAAGCGCTGAAGAGTATGCGGTACCTAGTCCGGCGCCCACTTCTCCGAGCGCATCACCGTCTACACCCTTCGAAGACGTCGTCGCCCCAAAATCACCCGCCTCCCCGATGCCGGAGCAGCCGGAGCCGGCGTACGAATATGAGGACCACGACGAATTTGACTGGGACGGCGCCTACGACGATGAGTACTACGACCATGATGAGAACGGTGCCCCCGTCCTGGTCGGAGCCTCCGGCTACGGCCGCGGTTACCAGACGGTCGCTCCAATGGAGGGCCACGTGAATCGGGATCTTCTGATGAAGAGAAGATCAAAGCGCCGCCGCAGGAACATCACCCTGACCGTCGCGCTGGGTGGGTTTGCGGCACTCATGATCGCCTTTGTCATGATCCTCCAGTCGCTACTTGGCGGTGATGAAGTAACTGATTACGAGACCGTTGCTGGCGAAGAGGTTGAGTTTGAGATTTTTGAGGAAGAAGGGCTTGCCTCAGTGCAGAACCGGCTGGTGGATCAGGGGATAGTCGCCAGCGCTGATGCTTTTCAGTCAGCCTTGGAAGACCTAGACGCTGGTGTAGCGCACCATGCGGGCACATATGAGTTGTACGAGCAGATGCCCGCGGAAGACGCTGTTGAAGTTATCTTCGCTGAGGGGGTTCGTGTCGGCTACGTCAACATCAATGCTGGATTCCGCTTGGATGAGACGCTGGAAGCTGTCGCTGCGGGCGCAGAGATCCCTCTGGAGGAACTGGAGGAGCTCAATCAGAATCCGCAACAATTCGGTCTACCCGAACAAGCTGAGAACCTTGAAGGCTTCTTAGCGCCCGGTGAGTACCAGCCCGGCGTTGACGCCAGCGCAGAGGACGTTCTCCAATCCATGGTCGACCCCACTCTGGAGCGACTCGAAGAACTTGGAATCACCGACTCAGACGAGCAGTGGGACACCATGATTGTCGCCTCCCTCATCACCGCTGAAGCGAACAACACCATCAGCGAAGAGCGGACCCGTGACGAACGGCTGGAAGACTACCGGATCATGGCCGGCGCGATTGAAAACCGTCTAGAGCCAGATCAAACAGAGACAGATGGTCTGCTGCAGATTGACGCGGCTGTTAACTATGGGCTCGGTCTCTCGGGGGATCTGCACTTCCCTGAGGAGGAACGGCTGAACCCCGACAATGACTACAACACCTACGTTCATCCTGGACTGCCGCCAGGGCCGATCGGAGTGCCGGTAGCGGACACTGTAGAGGCCGCCGCCAATCCCACCGAAACCGACGCCTTCTACTGGGTCACTGTTAACCCGGTCACCGGTGAAACGCGTTTCAACGCCACACTGGCAGAGCACGAAGAGGACACCCAAGAATTCCTGCAGTTCTGCCAAGAGAATGAAGGAGCGTGTGGGCCCGGGGATGTAGACGCGGCAGAAGACGAGCTCGACGGATGAGCGAGGCTCACGCGGCGGCCCGAGCCGCAGTGCTGGGATCACCCATCAGCCACTCGAAGTCGCCCCTCCTTCACACTGCTGCCTATAGGCACCTTGGTGTCGACATCAGCTACACGCGTGTGGAAGTTGCCGAGCACGAGGTCCGAAGCTTTCTTACGCAGCAGGGCCAAGAGCCTGGATGGGTCGGATGGTCAGTCACGATGCCGCTCAAAGCGGCCATGGTCCCGCAAATGACATCGACCTCACGTCGAGTTCAAACCCTCGGGGTGCTCAATACCGTGGTCGTTACCGAAGAAGTAGACGGCGGGCGCTCTTTCCACGGTGAGAACACCGATGTTGACGGCATCGTCGCAGCACTCCAGCATCAAGGAATCACCCGAGATGAGGCGCCTTCCGGAACTTTCGCTGTGCTCGGTTCTGGTGGAACCTCAACGGCTGCCCTCGCCGCCGCCGCCGAGCTGCACTTCGCTGAGGCTGTCATGTACGCCCGCAATGAGGAAAAGGCCGCCGCGAGTGAGCCGGTCGCGCAACGTCTGGGGCTAGCGCTGACAGTCAAGCCGTTGTCATCTCTCGGTGACGACATCCGCGCAGGGCTCCTTGACGTCGTCGTCTCCACTCTTCCTCCGCGGGCCGCAGACCATCTGGTGCCCCAACTGCCAACCAGCCACGATTCCCCGCCTGTGCTGCTCGACGTCGCGTACGACCCCTGGCCATCCGAATTAGCGCGGGCCTGGTCGGAGCGCAGCTGGTCGGTGACAAGTGGACTGGAAATGCTGCTGCATCAGGCCGTTCGGCAAGTGGAGCTCTTCACCGAAAACATGTGGAACCCTGCAGCGCTTCAAAACGACGCAGACCACTTCCTCATGGTGAGAAAGATGCGTTCAGCGATCGGCCTCCATGAGGGAGCTGAGGCACTCGACCGTTAGGATGAACCCCATGTTGCGTTGGCTCACTTCCGGAGAATCCCACGGCAAGTCCTTAGTTGGCATTATTGAAGGTCTGCCCGCTGGGATCGAACTCACCACATCTCATATTCAGGACGCTCTGGCACGTCGACGGCTCGGTTACGGCCGCGGCGCGCGCATGAAATTCGAGCAGGACCAGGTTCAGCTCCTCGGAGGCGTACGGCACGGCGTCACCATGGGAGGACCGGTTGCTATCGAAATCGCCAATACCGAGTGGCCAAAATGGGACAAAGTCATGTCAGCTGACCCAGTGGATCCTGAGGAGATCGCTGGTCTGGCGCGCAACGCCCCACTCACCAGGCCCCGACCGGGGCACGCTGACTTCACCGGGATGCAGAAGTACGGCTTCACAGAAGCTCGCCCGGTCCTAGAGAGGGCGTCGGCCCGGGAGACTGCCACCAGAGTCGCTCTCGGCACTGCCGCCAACCAGCTGCTGGCCTCCCTTGGCATTACGACCGTCGCCCACACTGTGGCGATCGGATCCGTCTCCACACCAGAAGACTCACCAGTGCCTTCGGCTGCGAACGTTGAAGCGTTGGACGCAGATCCGCTGCGGTGTTTCCACGATGAGACCTCCCAGGCAATGGTCGCCGAAGTGGACGCCGCCCATAAGGCAGGAGAAACGCTCGGCGGCGTCGTCGAAGTTGTGGTGGACGGTTTGCCTCCGGGGCTGGGCAGCTACGTGCACTGGGATCGGCGCCTCGACGCGCGCCTAGCCGGGGCGCTCATGGGGATCCAAGCCATCAAGGGCGTCGAGGTCGGCGACGGATTCCGCACTGCCGCCCGCAGAGGCTCCGAAGCACATGATGAGATCGAACTCAACGCTGAAGGCCAAGTCATTCGAGCCACCAACCGGGCAGGTGGTATAGAGAGCGGCATGAGTATCGGGGGGACCCTCCGGGTCCGCGCCGGGATGAAACCGATTGCCACAGTGCCCAAGGCATTGCGGACAGTCGACGTCGCCAGCGGAGAGAGCACGACCGCCCACCACCAGCGCAGCGACGTATGCGCCGTGCCGGCCGCAGGTGTGGTCGCAGAGGCAATGGTGCAGCTCATCCTGGCTCAGGCAGTCCTGGAGAAGTTCGGTGGAGACAGCGTCTATGAGGTTTCCCGAAACCTGCGCACATACCTCGAAGCGCTTCCTGACATCGGCGCCAATCCGGAGGCCGCGGGGCATCACGGCGACCCGCTGCAGGCCCCGGCGGCCATGCAGCCCTGATGAGCAATATTGTGCTGATCGGCCCCATGGGGTCGGGTAAGTCCACTGTCGGGGCGGCACTTGCCCGGCGTTTGGGAAGGCCACATGTGGATACGGACCACTTCTTTGTCGCCCGGAACGGTCCTATCCCGGAGTACTTCTCCGCTCACGGGGAAGCAGCATTCCGGGCAGAAGAGGCCCGAATCGTCGCTGAACTGCTCGACGCGCCTCGACCCTCGGTGGTGAGCCTAGGAGGCGGATCAGTCGTCTCGGCCGAGATCCGTGCACTCCTGAAGAGCCAGTTCGTGGTGATGCTGGACGTCACAGAAGCTCAGGCAGAAGCCAGAATCGGCGATGCTGCGACTCGACCCATGCTCACCGCTGGTACCTCAGCACCGCCCATAGAACGCTGGAAGCGTATCTACGCCGAGCGTGAGCCGCTGTACCGCGAGTGTGCCGACCTGATCGTCAGCGCCGCTGAGGCAACAATCGAAGACCGAGCCGAAACTATTATTCAGGCCATGAGGAGAGAACGATGAGTACGGAACCCACTGTCATTCAAGTCGGCGAAGGAACAGGTGCTGGCGGGCAGGAACTCGGCTACAGCGTCGTCGTCGGAAACGGGCTGCTGGCCCATTTACCCGGACTTGTAGGCACGCAAGCCGAGCGTGTCCTCGTCATCCACCCCCGGGCACTGCGAGCAACTGGTGATGTCGTTCGTGAAGACCTGGAGAAGGCGGGCTACCAGGCGGTGACCGCAGAGATACCTGACGCGGAAGAGGGCAAGCACATCCAGGTCGCCGCGTTCTGCTGGCAGGTTCTCGGGCAGAATGACCTGACTCGCTCCGATGCCATCGTGTCAGTCGGAGGGGGAGCGGTCACAGATATTGCCGGGTTCGTTGCCGCAACCTGGCTCCGAGGTATCAGGATCGTCCACATGCCTACGACTCTGCTGGGCATGGTCGACGCCGCAGTCGGAGGAAAAACCGGCATCAACACTGCGGAGGGCAAGAACCTTGTCGGGTCATTCCACCAGCCAGCAGGTGTGCTGGCAGACCTCGACACACTGGCAACACTGCCCCGAAACGAACTCGTCGCAGGGCTTGCCGAGGTGGTCAAATGCGGGTTCATCGCTGATGAGGAGATTCTTCGCATCATCGAACGCTCTCCCGAAGAAGTGCAGAGATGGGACTCGGCTGAGCTACGTGACCTCATAGAGCGATCCATCAGGGTCAAAGCCGCGGTCGTCGGACAAGACGTTCGTGAGGCCGGCCTGCGTGAGTCGCTCAACTACGGGCACACACTTGGCCACGCGATTGAACTTGCTGAGCGCTACCAATGGAGGCACGGAGCCGCCATTTCAGTCGGTATGGTATTCGCCGCGGAACTTGCCCGCAGCCTGGGGCGCCTCTCCGATGCAGAAGCGGACCGACACCGAGAAATTCTCTCCAGTCTGGGGCTGCCGACTAGCTACCGCGACGATCGGTGGAACCAGCTTCTGGAAGGCATCAGACGAGATAAGAAGAACCGGGGTGAGACGCTCAGGTTCGTGCTGCTGAACTCCATCGGCTCGCCGGCCACTGTGGAGATCCCCGACCCCTCGATTCTCTTCGCGACCTACCAGGAAATTGGGGAGCCAGTCTCCGGCACCACTATCTCCCTATAAGAGGAGCCACCGGGTGAGCCTGTAGGATAGGGCGCTGATATCCGGTTGACCGAGACCATCACGCTGTGACAATAGAAGGTAAGACGAACCCGTGGCAACTTCCAATGACATTAAGAACGGCTCCGTGCTCAAGCTGGAGGGCCAGCTGTGGAACACTCTCGAGTTCCAGCACGTAAAGCCCGGCAAGGGCGGAGCATTCATCCGCACCAAGCTCAGGAACATCACCTCAGGCAAGGTCGTCGATAAGACGTTCAATGCGGGCGCCAAGATCGAATTGGCCACAGTGGATCGTTCTGACTACCAATACCTCTACCAGGACGGTGAGGACTTCATCTTCATGGACCTCCGCGACTATGACCAGATCACGGTCCCGGCCGCCACGGTCGGCGACGCCGCCAACTTCCTGTTGGAATCTCAGCAGGTCTCCATCGCCATCAATGAAGGCACACCGCTCTACCTGGAGATGCCTCCCTCAGTGGTGCTGGAAGTCACGCAGACTGACCCTGGCCTCCAGGGCGACCGGTCTAAAGCAGGAACAAAGCCCGCCACCCTTGAGACCGGCCACGAAATTCAGGTGCCGCTCTTCGTAGACCAGGGCACCAAAGTCAAAGTCGATACTCGCAGCTCCGAGTATCTCGGCCGCGTCAACGACTAGCACTGTGGCGAAGCGTAGCAAAGCCCGGCAACGGGCACTAGAGATTCTCTTTGAGGCCGAGCAACGCGGGATCAACCCGCTGCAGGTGCTCACCACCCGTGTTGAGAAGGCCGATATGGTCGTCAATGAATATGTCCGCACTCTCATTGACGGGGTCACAGAGCATCGCGAGGAAATCGATGAGCTCCTAGCTACCTATGCGCGGGGCTGGACCCTCGACCGGATGCCGCCAGTGGACCTCATGGCCCTGCGCATCGGGACCTGGGAGCTGCTGCACAACGAGGAGATCCCCGACTCCGTGGCGGTGTCCGAGGCGGTGACTCTGGTACGGAAGCTCTCCACTGACGAGTCCCCAGGTTTCGTCAACGGAGTGCTCGGCAGACTCCAGAAACTGAAACCCACACTGGGCTGAGCCCTCGCGACCACCTGATAGGCTGGCGCAGACAATTCAACTCCTTTAAACGTCGTCCTGTGAGGCGAGGAAGGAGTCGCAGAGTGACACACTCACCTGAGACCGCAACGGTAATGACCGCGGCTGATATAGACCGCGCGCTGACCCGTATTGCACATGAAATAGTCGAGGCCCAACGAGGCACCGACAAGCTGATCTTATGCGGCATTCCGCGCCGCGGCGTTCCGCTGGCTCAACGCCTGGGCGCCAAACTTGCAAATATTGACGCCTCGTTCGACCCCGCGACATCTCTGGGTTCACTCGATGTGACCATGTACAGGGACGATCTGCGGACCTCGGGGGCTCGGACGCCTGAACCTACTCAGCTGCCCACCACTGGGATCGATGGCAGCACCGTGGTGCTGGTGGACGATGTCCTCTACTCTGGCCGCACAATTCGGGCCGCACTCGACGCACTCTCCGACTATGGACGTCCCCAAGCTGTCAGACTCGCTGTGCTGGTCGACCGCGGACACCGTGAGCTGCCCATTCGCGCCGATCACGTGGGGAAGAACATACCTACATCCAGGAACGAACGCGTCGGGGTTCGCCTGGCTGACATCGACGGGTTAGCTGCTGACGCGGAACAGGTCGTGATCATCCGATGAAGCACCTACTCGATACCCAAGGGCTTGGGTACGACGACGCCCTGGCCATCTTGGACACCGCGGAGGAGATGACGGCAGTGTCTTCCCGGGAGGTCAAGAAACTCCCCACCCTGCGCGGACGCACGGTGGTGAACCTGTTCTACGAGGATTCCACCAGAACGCGAATTTCTTTCGAAGCGGCTGCCAAACGTCTCTCCGCAGATGTCATGAACTTCTCCGCGAAAGGTTCCTCCGTCTCCAAGGGCGAATCGCTGAAGGATACCGTTCAGACACTCGACGCCATGGGCGCGGACGCTATCGTCATCCGGCACAGTGCCTCGGGAGCGGCTGCGCAACTGGCGGCTTCAGACTGGTCTGAGGCAGCCGTGGTCAACGCTGGAGACGGCACCCACGAGCATCCGACCCAAGCTCTGCTGGATGCACTCACGCTGCGTCGCGGGTGGAGCTCAGCGCACAGCAGCAGCCCACGCGGTACCGACCTATCCGGTATGAAAGTGCTCATTGTCGGCGATATTGTGCACTCCCGTGTTGCGCGATCCAATGTCTGGCTCCTGCGCACTCTGGGTGCCGAAGTTCACCTTGCTGCCCCGGCAACTTTACTTCCCTATGGTGTGGAGTCCTGGCCAGTGACCGTTCACTACAGTCTCGACGAGGCTCTCAGTGCAGCGCCGGACGCCGTCATGATGCTTCGTGTTCAGGCCGAACGCATGGGCGGTGTTTTCTTCCCCACGGCGGCTGAATACACTCGGCGCTGGGGACTGACGGATGAACGGCTCGTCGTCGTGGAGCGCCTTCAGCTCGGTGACACAGAGGCACCGGCGCTGATACTGCACCCGGGTCCTATGAACCGAGGAGTGGAGATTTCCTCCGCCGCGGCAGACTCGCCGCAGGCCAAGATCCTGGACCAGGTGGCCCATGGCGTGGCAGTTCGCATGGCCGTGCTGCACCTTCTACTGTCACAACGTCAACACGATGGGAATCATGATGAGTGAGAACAGAACCTGCCGGTCAGGTGCTGCGCCGCAGGAAGAGAGCACTTCATGACGGACTACCTCATTCGCGGTGCCAACATCCTCGGGGACGCTCCAGCTGACGTCCTTCTCCGTGACGGCCGCATCCACAGCATGGGCTCAGAGACCGCGCAGTCGCGTGACGGTGTTCCTCTGGCGACCATTGATGCCTCCGGCCTCATAGCACTGCCGGGCATGGTGGACCTCCATGTGCACCTGCGAGAGCCGGGCCGCGAGGACGCCGAAACAGTGGAAACAGGAAGCCGAGCAGCCGCTAAGGGGGGATTCACCGCCGTTCACGCCATGGCTAATTCGTCTCCAGTTGCTGACACGGCTGGAGTGGTGGAGCAGGTGCATCGCCTCGGACTGGAATCGGGCTGGACAGAGGTCTACCCAGTGGGGGCGGTCACCAAGGGCCTCGGCGGGAAGGTTCTCGCTGAGTTGGGAGCTATGGCAGAGTCCTCGGCCCGGGTGCGAATGTTCTCCGACGACGGTCACTGCGTCAATAATGCGCAGCTGATGCGCAGGGCCATGGAATACGTGAAGACGATCGACGGGTTCGTCGCCCAACATGCTCAGGACGCCGATCTCACCGGCTGGGATACTGAGTACGCTGCTCAAATGAACGAGGGCAAGGTCTCCGCCACGCTGGGGCTCCCCGGATGGCCAGCGGTGGCAGAAGAGGCGATTATCGCCCGTGACGTGCTACTGGCTGACTATGTGGGTTCCAGGGTCCACATCTGTCATGTATCCACCAAAGGGTCGGTGGAGATCATTCGCTGGGCCAAGCAGCGCGGCATCCAGGTGACCGCCGAGGTCACCCCGCATCACCTGATGCTTACTGATGACCTGGTGAAGTCCTATAACCCTGTGTACAAGGTCAACCCGCCGCTGCGTACAGAAGCGGACACGCAGGCACTGCGTGAAGCACTTGCTGAAGGAATCATCGACGTCATTGGCACTGACCACGCCCCGCATCCGGACCAGGCTAAGGAGTGTGAGTGGAACCAGGCAGCGATGGGCATGACCGGTCTGGAGACTGCACTTCCGGTAGTCCAACATGCCATGATCGAAACTGGCCTGATCACCTGGCAACGCTTTGCCGAGATCACATCCGTTCGACCGTCCGAGATCTACGGCCACGATCATCAAGGTCGCCCACTCGCAGAAGGTGAGCCGGCCAACATCATCCTGGTTGACCCTGCCGCCAAGACCACTGTCCGCCCGGAGGGTCACGCCACTAAGGGACGCAACTCGCCATTCCGCGGAATCGAACTTCCCGGCCAAGTGCGTCACACGTTCCTTGGCGGACACCAGGTTGTTCTCGATGGTGAGCTGACAACATCGCGGACTATGGGGAACACCGCATGAACGCCCTAGTGGCCCACTTTTCGCCCACTTTGACACGGGCGCCGGAGATGACCGGGACATATCTGAACTACCTGTGGGGAGCCCTCGGCGTCGTCGCTGTCTTCTGTGTTCTCATCTGGCTGGGCTGGCGCAACAGGAAACGCCGCCAAGCGGATGTTCAGGCGCCTCAAGACGTTCCGGGTGACCTGTTGGACTCACTACCCCAAGCCGCAGCTGAAGGAATGGTCATTGGCACCGTCAAGGGCGGTGAGTACTTGGAGCGGATCGCCGTCCACGAGCTTGGGCTGCGCACAACAGGTCGCATCGAAGTGCATCCGCTGGGCGTGGCGATATTCCGCTCCGGAGTGCGCAACATCTTCATCCCCGCTGCGGATCTGGCCTATGCACGAACTGACCGAGGAATGGTTGGAAAATTCGTCGAGAAGGACGGAGCCATCATTCTCGGTTGGAGACTGGGTGAAACAGTCGTTGATACCGGCTTTAGGCCACGCCGTGCCGATGAGGGGCGGGCGCTGGTCCAGGCGTTAAATGACCTGACTGAAGGAGAGACCACCGAATGAGTGATCCACGATTTGAAGGTTTCCAGGCAGGCGCAGGCCAGCCGAGAGAAACCAGGGCTCAGCGCCCCACCGTTGACAACAGCGTGGCACTGCTTGTCCTGGAGGACGGCACAGTCTACGAAGGCACTGCCTACGGAGCTCGCGGCACCACCCTGGGCGAGGCTGTCTTCTCCACCGGTATGACCGGCTACCAGGAAACACTCACCGACCCCAGCTACGCCAGGCAGATTGTTGTCCAGACCGCCCCGCATATCGGAAACACCGGCGTCAATGACGAAGATCCGGAGTCGCGGCGAATCTGGGTTGCCGGCTATGCAGTGCGTGACGCCGCCCGCATCCCATCAAACTGGCGATCCGTCCGCACCTTGGAACAGGAGCTCGCCGACCAAGGGATTATTGGGATCAAGGACATCGACACCCGCGCGGTGACCCGCCGACTGCGGGACCAGGGAGCGATGAGAGCCGGGATCTTCTCAGCAGAAGCGCTTTACGACGACGTCGGTAACCGTAAGGCCCCCCACGAGTTCCTGGAGGCTGTGCGGTCCCAACCGGATATGCTCGGCGCCCGCCTCGCAGAGGAAGTCACGTCAGCCGATCCGTATGTGATCGACCCAGCCGACCATGGATGGGAAGGCGAACCCATCGCGACGGTGGCCGCCATCGACCTCGGTATCAAGACGATGACCCCAGTAAGGATGGCTGAACGGGGACTGCGCGTCCATGTGCTGCCAGCTACGACCACCTTTGCTGATATTGAGCAGCTCAAACCCCAAGGAGTGTTCCTGTCCAACGGGCCGGGAGACCCTGCCACCGCCAGCACACAGGTCGGCCTGCTCCGTGAAGTTCTGAATTCTGGGACCCCTTTCTTCGGGATCTGCTTCGGCAACCAGATTCTGGGACGGGCCCTGGGATTCGACACCTACAAGCTGCCCTTCGGACACCGCGGTATCAACCAGCCAGTGATGGACCATGCCACCGGCAAGGTAGAAATCACCAGCCAAAATCACGGTTTCGCCGTCGACGCCCCCGTAGGGGAAACAGTCACCGCCCCAGAGTCGCGCTACGGACGGGTTCAAGTCAGCCACTCCAGTCTCAATGATGGCGTTGTTGAGGGCTTGCGCTGCATGGATATTCCAGCGTTCAGCGTCCAGTACCACCCAGAGGCCGCAGCCGGACCCCACGACTCTGCCTACCTTTTTGACCGCTTCGTGGACCTGATGAAGGAGCACCAGAATGCCTAAACGCACTGACCTGAAATCCGTGCTGGTGATCGGATCCGGTCCGATTGTGATTGGCCAAGCCGCAGAGTTCGACTATTCCGGCACCCAGGCGCTGCGCGTGCTCAAAGAAGAGGGCATTCGCGTGATCCTGGTCAACTCCAATCCCGCGACGATCATGACTGACCCCGAGTTCGCAGATGCCACGTATGTGGAGCCGATCAGCCCTGAGGTGATCACCAAGATCATCGCCAAGGAACGGCCCGACGCGTTGCTCCCCACCCTGGGCGGACAGACTGCGCTCAATGCTGCCATCGCTTTGGATAAGCAGGGAGTCCTCGAAGAATATGACGTGGAGCTGATCGGTGCGAACATCGCGGCGATCGAACTCGGTGAGGACCGCCAGAAGTTCAAGGGAGTGGTAGAACGTTCCGGGGGAGAGTCCGCCAGCAGCCGGATCGTGCACTCTATGGAAGAGGCCCTCGAAGTCGCCGATGAGCTGGGCTACCCCATGGTGGTCCGCCCCAGCTTCACCATGGGCGGTCTGGGATCCGGTATGGCCTACAACGAACAGGATCTGCACCGCATCGCCGGCGCGGGACTGCAGTATTCCCCCACCACGGAAGTCCTCTTGGAGGAATCTATCCTCGGGTGGAAAGAGTACGAGTTGGAGATGATGCGTGATGCCAACGACAACGTCGTGGTCGTCTGCACCATCGAAAACTTGGATCCGGTCGGTGTGCACACCGGCGACTCCATTACGGTGGCACCGTCCATGACACTCACCGACCGTGAGTACCAGAAGCTGCGCAACATTTCCATCAACATCATTCGTGAAGTCGGTGTGGCTACCGGCGGATGCAATATCCAGTTCGCCATTGATCCTGAAACCGGCCGTGTGGTGGTGATTGAGATGAACCCACGCGTCAGCAGGTCCTCCGCCCTGGCGTCAAAAGCCACAGGTTTCGCCATCGCTAAAATCGCCACGAAACTCGCGGTGGGTTACACCCTGGATGAGATTCCCAACGACATCACCAAGAAGACCCCTGCCAGCTTCGAACCCACCCTTGACTACGTCGTGGTGAAAGTGCCGCGATTCGCGTTCGAGAAGTTCCCAGCCGCTGACCCGACTCTCACCACCACGATGAAGTCTGTCGGTGAAGCCATGGCGATCGGCCGGAACTTCACCGAAGCGCTGCAGAAGGCACTGCGGTCCCTGGAACAACGCGGCAGCGAGTTCAGTTTCGAGCCCAGCGACGACGCCGCGGTGACTCAGCTGCTTGACGGAATGGCCACCGCCACCACAGACCGCATCTACCAGGTGCAGCAGGCACTCCTCGACGGAGTGGAGCTGGAAGAGATTCACCGGATCACCGGCATTGACCCCTGGTACCTTGATCAGCTGGCGCTGATCAATGAGACCGCCCAAGGCGTCAAGAACGCAGAGAATCTTGACGTGCAGGTCCTCAAGACAGCTAAACGGCATGGGTTCTCCGATGAGCAGATCGGTCAGCTTCGGGCAATGGACCCCGCCGTGGTCCGCGGGGTTCGTCATGCTCTGGGTATTCGACCGGTCTACAAGACAGTGGACACCTGTGCCGCTGAGTTTCCGGCCTACACTCCGTATCACTACTCCAGCTACGACCAAGAGGATGAGATCGCCGAGCACCAGACCCCATCGGTGATCATTCTCGGCTCCGGCCCGAACCGGATCGGACAGGGAATCGAGTTCGACTACTCCTGCGTGCACGCCACCATGGCGCTGCGCGAGGCAGGGTACGAAACAGTCATGATCAACTGCAATCCCGAGACGGTCTCCACTGACTATGATGTCTCCACTCGGCTCTACTTTGAGCCGCTGACCCTGGAGGATGTTCTCGAGGTCATCGCAGCGGAGGAGCGCACCGGGGGAGTGGCCGGAGTATTCGTCCAGCTCGGCGGCCAAACCCCACTCAAGCTGGCCCAGAAACTAGCCGACGCTGGGGTCCCTGTGCTGGGCACCAGCCCGGAAGCCATCGACCTGGCCGAGCACCGCGGTGCCTTCGACCAAGTCCTCAAATCGGCCGGTTTGATTGCGCCCAAGAACGGCACAGCAGTCAGCTTCGAGGATGCAAAGGCGGTTGCTGACTCGATCGGCTACCCCGTCCTGGTGCGACCCAGCTATGTCTTGGGTGGCCGCGGTATGGAAATTGTGTACGACGAGACCGGTCTTGAGCGCTATATTGCCAATGCCACAGAAGTTACGCCGGAACATCCGGTGTTGGTGGACCGTTTCTTGGAAGACGCCATTGAGGTGGACGTAGACGCCCTGTACGACGGTGAAGACCTCTACATGGGCGGCATTATGGAGCACATTGAGGAGGCCGGGATCCACTCCGGCGACTCAGCCTGTGTTCTTCCGCCCATTACTCTGGGCCCTGACATGCTCCAGCGGGTCCGCGAAGCGACCGCCGCTATTGCCGCTGGAGTTGGAGTTCGGGGCCTGATCAATATCCAGTTCGCGGTCGCTTCAGATGTGCTCTACGTGATTGAGGCGAATCCACGAGCTTCCCGTACGGTTCCATTCGTCTCCAAAGCGACCGGCGTACAACTGGCCAAAGCTGCCGCACTCATCGGGATGGGCGTCAGCGTCAAGGAGCTCAAGGGCGGAATTCTGCCTGAGCAGGGTGATGGTTCGCTCTTGCCTCCCTCAGCCCCGGTTGCGGTCAAAGAGGCTGTGCTGCCCTTCGCGCGCTTCCGCACGGTCGAAGGCCGCGTCGTGGATTCCCTGCTGGGACCAGAGATGCGTTCCACAGGCGAAGTGATGGGGATCGACACTCACTTCGACACGGCATTCGCCAAATCCCAGCTTGCCGCCAACAACCCGCTTCCCACCTCTGGAAGAGCTTTCGTCTCAGTGGCCAACCGCGATAAACGTGGGGTCATCATGCCCGTCAAGCGACTCGCCGACCTCGGCTTTTCCATAGTGTCCACCGGCGGCACCGCGGATGTGCTGCGCCGCAACGGCATCGCCTGTGAGGTTGTCGACAAGATCGCTGCCACACCGGAAAGTGAAGGGACAGTTCTTCCCCTCGTGGAGTCTGGTGAGATCGCCCTGATCATCAATACCCCATCGGGTGGAGATGCACGCAGCGATGGCTATGAAATCAGGGCTGCAGCTACGAGTTTGGGCGTACCCGTCATTACCACCATTGCTGAGTTCGGCGCTGCGCTGCAGGCCATTGAAGCTCAGCGCACGCACACCTGGTCCGTCGCTTCCCTCCAAGAACATGCAGCGGCGTTGCACAGCGCAGGCTTGGCTGTCGCCGGTGCCTCATGATGTCGTTCGGCGCGAGACTCGCTGAGGCATTCACCTCCTACGGTCACCTATGCGTCGGCATTGACCCGCATCCCGCCATTCTCGATGACTGGGGGCTTGCCCAGGACGCTAGCGGTCTCAGGGAGTGCGGTATGCGGGTCGTTGAGGCCGCTGCGGGCCGAGTGGGCGTGGTGAAGCCACAGGTGGCGTTCTTCGAACGCTACGGCGTAGCGGGACTCCAGGCGCTGTCTGAGGTGATCGCCGCAGCCAAGCAGGCGGGCCTTCTGGTCATCGCTGATGCTAAACGGGGAGATATCGGCTCAACGATGGAGGCATACGCGGAGGCGTGGCTGAACCCGGTGAGAGACTTCGCGGTGGACGCGCTGACCGTGAGTCCGTTCTTGGGCTTCGAGTCTCTTGAACCGGCGGTTCGGCTTTCAGAGCGTTACGGGACTGGGCTGTTCGTGCTGGCACTGACGTCCAATCCTGAGGGGCAGCAGGTCCAGCTGGCCCATGGTGACAATAAAGAGACTGTGGCCGGGTCCATCGTGCGGGCCGTCGCGGCGTCGAACGCTGCTGCGGCCGAACCGGCTCCGCTGGGAAGTATTGGGCTGGTCGTCGGAGCCACCACAGCTCACCTGGCTGAGGATAACGGTATAGATCTCGTGGCCGGGAAGCCGCCGATTCTGGCACCGGGCTACGGCGCTCAGGGAGCTTCGGCAGCGAGCATTCAGAGCAGTTTCGCCACGGCCTGGGACCAGGTGCTTGTCAACTCCTCGAGGGCAGTTCTCTCTGCCGGCCCTACTGTGGCCGGAATCGTCTCACATATTGAGCAATCGTGCGCCGACCTGGAGTGACACCGTCTATTTGGGGGGTGCACATGTCACGTCCTATTGCCCCTGACGCCGATTGCGACTAGATTCTGCCCCAGGAGCAAAAACAACAGGGGACGACGCGTGAAGGAGAGGACCCGGTGGCACTGCGAGAATTAACCCAGGAGGAGCGTGACACCGCCCGGCAGAAAGCACTGGCGGCTCGCGCAGAACGCGCTGAAGTGAAGCGAGGCTTTGGGGCTGGCACGCTCAGCTTCGACCAGGTCCTGGAGCGCGCAGGTGCCTCGGAGGCTGTGGCGCGGCTCAAGACGATTGAACTGCTTGAGGCCCTACCAGGCGTCGGCCGGGTGACTGCCACGAAGATCATGGAGGATCTTGGGGTTTCGACCAGCCGTCGGCTCGGTGGGCTCGGAGTCAAGCAGCGGCGAGCCCTGACGGAGCATCTGGCACAATTGGGCTGATGTCTTCAGAAGCCTCCGCGCCACAGGTCACAGTTCTCGCTGGTCCCACCTCCGTGGGTAAGTCCACACTGAGTCGCTACATCCGCGCCACCTACCCGCAGGTGCATTTCTCTGTATCGGCAACCACGAGGCCTGCACGGCCGGGAGAGGTCCACGGTGAGGACTACCTGTTCATCAGTGACCAAAGGTTCGACGAACTTCTCGCCGAAGACGCCTTTCTCGAGTGGGCCGTCGTCCACCAGAAGCACCGGTACGGGACGCTTATCGCCACGGTGGAAGCGGCTCTGGGGGACGGAAAGAACGTCCTGTTGGAGATCGATCTCCAAGGTGCGCGCCAGGTCCGAGACAAGCTCCGCGGAGCGCAGTTCGTGTTCCTAGCGCCCCCGAGCTTCGATGATCTGGTTCACCGGCTCGTCGGACGGGGAACCGAATCTGACGAGGAACAGCAGCGCAGGCTGGAAACCGCTAGAATAGAGCTTGCGGCAGAATCAGAGTTCGATGTCACGATCATCAATGACGACATCGACAGGGCCGCACGTGAACTTATTGCCTATATGGGCATTGAACTGACGACCAACGCGTAAGGAACTTGAGTGACTGAGCAGCTCGAAGGCATCATCAACCCGCGGATCGACGACCTCATGAAGAAGGCCGATTCCAAGTACTCGCTGGTGCTTTTCGCCTCTAAGCGTGCACGCCAGATCAACAACTACTACGCGCAGCTCCATGAAGGTCTCTTCGAGCATATTGGTCCTCTGGTTGAGACCAAGCTCAATGAGAAGCCCCTGTCGATCTCTCTGCGCGAGATCAATGAGGACCTGCTGGTGCAGAAGCCTGCCGCTGAGGCACCGGCAGCCTGACCCGGCGCGCCACGATGCGCATAGTTCTCGGAGTCTCCGCAGGCATCGCCGCCTATAAGGCGGTCTACCTCGCCCGGCTCCTCAAGGAGGACGGCCACCAGGTCGATGTCATCCCCACGGAGAGCTCCTTGGAGTTCGTCGGAAACGCCACCTGGGAAGCCGTGAGTGGGCGCCCTGTCAGCACAAGCGTCTTCGAAGGTGTTGAAGAGGTTCGGCATGTCCGCTTAGGGCAAGAAGCAGACCTCATTGTGGTGGCTCCTGCCACGGCAGATTTCCTGGCTCGGGTGCGCGCGGGTATGGCCAGTGACCTCCTGACAACGACCCTCCTGGCGACCGAGGCGCCCATACTTCTGGTCCCTGCCATGCACACAGAAATGTGGCGCAATGCAGCTACCCAAGACAATGTGGCAGTCCTCCGAGACCGCGGTATTGATGTCATGGAACCAGCCGTGGGCAGGCTGACCGGTGCAGACTCAGGTCCGGGCCGGATGCCTGAGCCGGACCAGATCAGAGCCGAGGTAGATCTTCTGCTGCACCAAGAGGGTGGACCTTTAGCGGGTAGAAGAGTGCTGATCACCGCTGGCGGCACTCGTGAACCGCTCGACCCCGTCAGGTACTTGGGCAATCGATCCTCCGGAAAGCAGGGACTCGCATTGGCGGACGCCGCCCGGTCAGCGGGAGCGCAGGTCACACTCATTGCCGGATCCATGGAGCAGCAGCCTGGTCCCGAACTCGCCTGCATTGAGGTGGTCTCAGTTGGGACTACGGAGCAGATGCATGCAGCCGTGATGTCGAGAGCCGAGCAAGCCGATGCCCTCATCATGTCTGCGGCCGTGGCTGATTTTCGGCCTGCCGACTACGCTCATACCAAGATCAAGAAGTCCGACAACGGTGCCAGCCCAATCATCACGCTTGAACGAAACCCCGATATCCTCGCCGAAACAGTTGCAAGGCGCAACCACCGGGGCACCGGGCCAAAAGTCATCGTCGGCTTCGCGGCTGAGACCGGTGACGAAAAGAGCGACCCGTTGGAACTGGCCCAGCTGAAACTCCAACGCAAGGGCTGTGAGCTGTTGGTGCTTAATCGAGTTGGGGAGAACCTGGTCTTCGGTCTGGACAGTACGGAAATCCACATTTTAGCCTCGGACGCCGCGCAGCAGCAGCTTCAAGGTTTTGAACCTGACCACGTGATCGGCTCCAAGCGTGAAGCCGCGGCATTGGTGATCCAACGTCTTCATCAACTGCTAGCGACCTAACCAGTGCTGGTCGATCAGACCCGTTCGAGCAGCATCGCTGCTCCTTGACCCATGCCTATGCACATAGTCGCCAACCCACGTGCTGCGCCCTCGTCCTCCATCCGGCGTAGGAGGGTGACGACGATCCTGCACCCCGAGGAGCCCAGGGGATGCCCCAGGGCGATGGCACCTCCGTCAGCGTTGACAACCCCCTGATCCAAACCTAGACGCCGAATGCACGCAAGAGACTGTGAAGCAAACGCCTCGTTGATTTCGACGGCCCCAATGTCATCGAGGTCCCAGCCAGTGCGTTCCAGTACTTTCTGAGTCGCGGGCACGGGACCGAGCCCCATGACTTCTGGTGCGATACCGGCGTTGGTTCTGCCCACCACACGCGCTCGGGCAGCCAGGCCGTATTTTTCGACCGCACGTTCTGAAGCCACCAGGACTGCCGAAGCGCCGTCGTTGAGACTTGACGCATTGCCGGCGGTTACCACTGATCCGCCTGGGACTACTGTTCGGAGCTGAGACAGCGCCCCAAGAGAACTGTCCGGGCGGGGTCCCTGGTCAGCCGCCACGACGCTGACTTGGCCCTTCCGATTCGATACCTCAACAGGTGTGATCTCGCGCCCCAACCTACCGGCGTTGTGGGCGGCCACAGCACGCTGGTGGGACTGAAGGGCAAAGACATCAGCGTCATTCCTGCTAATTCTGTCGATCCGGGCAACCTCCTCAGCTGTTTCCGGCATCGAAAACATACGCTTCTCGTGCTTGAGATGTTCTGGATTGACGAACCGTGCGCCGATGGATGTATCGGCAACTTCGCCCGGACGAGGAAAAGCAGTTGTCGGCTTGGCCATGACCCACGGGGCGCGAGACATCGACTCCACACCGCCAGCCACCACCAAGTCGGCATCTCCGGCTGCGATCATCTGCGAGGCGATGGCAATCGCTGACATTCCCGAGGCGCAGAGACGATTGACGGTGACCCCTGGGACCGTCTCGGGAAAGCCAGCGAGCAACCAAGACATACGGGCGACATTACGATTCTCTTCTCCGGCACCGTTCGCGTTGCCGAGGATTACTTCATCCACGTCTGTAGGGTCGATGCCGGCATCCTCTATAGTCTGCTTGACGACCAAGGCTGCAAGATCATCGGGGCGTACAGGCGACAGCGAACCTGCATAGCGGCCAACGGGTGTTCGGGTGCCCCCGACTAAGAATGCCGCCGGTGAGATGAAGGGAGTTGCGGCTACCATGATGCGACCTCCAGGTTTTTGGGAAAATTAGAGGAGACGATTACTACCTGCGTTCAGCGGCGACTCCGGGCGAAAGCCGAGATGCCTGTGATGTCCCGCCCGACGATTAGGGCCTGCATCGAGTCTGTTCCCTCGTAGGTGGAGACCACTTCCATGTCGGTCAAGTGGCGGGAGATGTGGTTTTCCAGCAGCAGCCCGTTACCAGCCAGGATGTCCCGCGCCTCACGGCACATGGCCAACGCCTTTCGCGATGTAGTCATCTTCACCAGGGAAGCCATGCCATCAGTCAGTCGATCTGCTTCAGCGAGCTCCGACATGCGTGTGCACATCAGCTGCATAGCGGTGAGGTCAGAGAGCATCGTGGCCAATTTCTCCTGGATCAGCTGGTAGCTCCCTATAGGCGCACCGAACTGCTCGCGCCTGAGAGCGTAGTCGGCGGCGATCTCCATTGCCGCCATGCCGTGGCCAACTGCCTCCCAGGACGCCCCACCTCGGGTTGCTCGCAGTACCCGGTTGACGCCCTTGAAGCTGTGGCAGTCAGCCAGTCGGTTCTCCGACGGTATCTTGAGGTTGTCGATGACAATATCGGCCTGGTTGATGGAACGCTTGCCTATCTTTCCAGTGATGACCTCGGGGCGGTAACCCTGTGGATAGGTCCCGTCGGGCTGACGTTCCAAAACGAAGGCTTTCACCTGCGAGTCGGCCTCGTCGCGCGCAAAGATCACAACGACGTCGGCGGCATGTCCGTTGCCGATCCACCGCTTATGGCCGTTGAGAATCCATGACTCACCCACTTGGCGGGCACTGGTCTCTAGGGAGACGGAGTCGGAACCATGGTCAGGCTCCGTAAGCGCAAACGCTCCGGTGCGCTTCAATGTGGCCATGCTGGGCAGCCACCGTTTCCGCTGCTCCTCGTTTCCCAGCATGTAGATGCTTCCCATGCAGAGATTGGAATGGACTCCGAAGAAGGTGTTGACGGAGCCGTCGATCCGTCCCATTTCCCTGGCCACGACACCGGCTGCTCGTCGGGAGAGTCCTGGGCATCCATAGTCTGGAATGAAGCCGCCGACGATGCCTATGTCGGCCAAGGGGCTCAGCACCGGCTCCGGAAACTCTCCTCGCTCCCAGTATTTGTTGATGACAGGCAGCACATGCTGGATACCGAATTCACGGACCTCGTCGCGCAGGTGAAGTTCCTCGTCAGTAAGACCTTCATCGAGCAGAAAATAGTCAGGGTGTTCGATGACCGATGTCATAGTGAACCTTTCGCATCGTGAGAGAGGGCTTTGTGAAGGCCGGCTCGAAGGGACATGGTTGGAGGGGAGGGCCGACCGGTGGTGGGGTCGACGAGAACCATCGCCGCCTCTCCGGCCACGCAGAGAGCACCGTGTTGAATCAGCTCATGGCGAATTGTGAATGACGTGTTCCCGATGCGAGTGACCCAGACGTAGGCGCTCAGCGTTGGGATGTAGTGCACTGGCTGGTGGAAAGCCACCGACATGCTGCGCACCACCCTGACGAGGTCACTGTGATCCGCAGAGCCTGCGCTCCAACTCCGGGTGGCCTCAATGCGGGCTTCTTCGAGCAGCGTGATGACCCGGGCGTTGTTGACGTGGCCGTTGAGATCCTGATCGGACCAGCGGACCTGCAGCGTTGTCTGGAATGCCACCGCTGGCGGGCTGTAGGCGGAGGTCATACTGATGTTTCCTGTGCGGAGTCCCTGCTTCGGCTGAGGAGCCACTCTCGCACCTGCTCGCTGTCGGCTCCCAACCGCGGTGGAGCTTTTCCGTAGTGGGCCGGTGTCCTGCTGAACTGCACTGGATGTTTGATGGTGGGTACCTCCTCACTCTGCTGACCGGCGGTGACCACTGGGTTCAGCCCCAGGCGCTCCGCAAACTGGACTCCTTCCCCAATGTTGAGAATTGGGGCACATGGAATCCCCTCCTCCTGAAGAACTTCGAACCAGTGTTCCGCGGAATTCTGACTGAGGGCCTCAACCAGCAGCTCTCTCAGGGTGCTGCGATTTTGGTTTCGTTCCTCCATCGTCGCGAACCGTGGGTCCTCAGCGGCCCAGCCGAATCCCAGGTTGGAGACGAGGCGGGCAAATTGCCGGTCATTGCCCGCGCAGATGATAAGATCCTTCTCGGCGGTGGGAAAAGGCCCATAGGGGTAGAGACTGGGATGGTCATTGCCCAGCCGCTGCGGGACGTTGCCACAGGCAGCGTAGCCCGCCGTCTGGTTGACGAGGCCCGAGAGCGCGGAGGAGAGCAGGTCCAGTTCCACATGCTGCCCCTGCCCCGAGACGCCCCGTTCGTGCAGCGCGGCGAGAATGCCGGTCGCTGCGTGAAGGCCCGTAATGACGTCGAACATTGCTACCCCAGCCCGTTGAGGATCCCGCTCAGGGGAGCCGGTCACCGACATGAGTCCAGAGAGACCCTGGACCAGGAGGTCGTAACCAGGCATGTTCTTCCCACCACCGCTGCCGAAGCCGGTGATACTGGTATGAATCAGTTCGGGATGGGCTTCGGTCGTCTGCGAGGCATCCAGTCCGTAGCGGAGGAGCCCCCCGGGTTTGAAGTTCTCGATCAGGACATCAGCCTGATCCACGATTTCGTGTGCGGTTTCGAGATCCGCAGGGTCACGAAGATCGAGCACAATTGAGTGCTTATTGCGATTCACCGCTAAGTAATAGGTGCTGACACCTTCACGTGCGGGCGGTATCCAGGTGCGCGAATCGTCCCCCGAGGGAGCTTCGACCTTGATAACGGTCGCACCCATGTCTGCAAGCAGCATTGTGCAGTATGGGCCGGCCAGAATGCGGGTGAAGTCGGCAACGACGACGCCGCTCAGGGGCCCCGGCGAGATGTCCTTCCGGTCGTGAGCAGAAGTTGGAATAGTCACGTGAGGGGGTGCATCCGGCATGATTCCTCTTTCAATCAGTGTGCTGTAAACCACAGAACCATTACTATTGAGTTCTGTCCAATACAAAATGATGGGTACTCTGATACCCGAGTAGAAATAGTGGGAGTGGCATGGAAGTCAATCAAGCGCGGGCGTTTCTTGCCGTCGCGGAAGAACTGCACTTTGGTCGTGCCGCCGCGCGTCTTCGAATGGCTCAGCCACCTCTGAGTCGCCTGATCCGCCAGCTTGAGCGCACCATGGGGGCTACTCTGTTCGAGCGCAGCACACGCCATGTTGCTCTCACCTCCGCGGGACAGGCTCTGCTGGAAGACGCGCAGACTCTCGTGTCTGTTTCGGAGAGTGCGAAGCAGTCGGTTCGCAGCGCCATGGTGGGGGAGACCGGCAAAGTGCGCCTGGGTTTCGCCGGGGCTTCCATCAACCGCCAGGTCGGACAACTGGCTCGCAATATCCGGGCAGCGCGCCCGGGCATCAGTCTCGAACTCTATAGTTCCCAGTTCTCTCATCTCGGTCTCCAACGGGTAGTTGACGAATCCCTCGACTTGGTCATCGGGCGCTGGGATTTTCTGCCGGCTGGAATCGACTCGGCGGTCATCGGGTTGGAACAGCTCTTGGTGGCACTTCCCGAATCACACCCGCTCGCTGGCAGAGAACAGTTGAGCATGGCGGAACTTGCAGAAGACCCCTGGATCGTTCTGCCGGCCGGTGCTGGCGCAGCGCTCCAGAACCGGCTCAACTCCCTAGCCATGGCCGCCGGTTTTGTGCCACGTGTCGTCCAGACCGCGCCCGACTCTTGGACGCTGGTGGTGCTGGTGGGTGCTGGTTTGGGCTGTTCTCTTACGCTGGACTCCGTTCGGGACAATATTGCTTCCGACGGCGTCTCCTTCGTGCCACTGGCCAGAGGCGGCAAACCTCTGGAGGTGCGCATGATATGGCGAGGCGCTGATGCCAGTTCAGCTCTGCGTGCTGTGGTCGAGCTGGCGGAACGGATGTTTCCTGATCCCCGCTCAGAGAGTCAGCTCTCATAGGTGTACCAACCGCGGCCGCTTTTCCTGCCGTATCGCCCCGCCTCGTAGAGCTCTCTGATGGCGGGATCTGGGAGTGACTCGGGGTCTCCGGTCTGCTCATACTCAGCCATACGAATCAGGTAGGCCACGTCGATTCCAACCAGATCCATCAGTTCGAAGGGCCCCATGGGATGCCTCAGTGCGGTTCGCGCAGCCGTGTCGATGTCCTCGAAACCAGCTACGCCCTGGTTGTAGAGGCTGAGAGCTTCCTTGCGTATGGCATTGAGCAGCCGGTTGGCAACGAAACCGGGCACCTCTTTGCGGAGTCGAACCGGATCCTTACCCAAAGCTTCAGCGAGAGCCGCCGTTTTCTCCAGTGTTTCTTCGGAGGTCCCGGTATGGGGGACAACCTCCACACACTTCATGATGAGTGCGGGGTTGAAGAAATGCATATTGCACACTCGGTCAGGTCTGGCTGTCGCCTCTGCGATGCGGGAGGAGACAATATTGGATGAGTTGGTGGAGAGGATGGCATGCACCGGAGCTAGTTCGTCAAGTTCGGCGAAAAGCTGCTTCTTCACCGGAAGATCCTCCACCGCCGCTTCGATGACGAAATCGGTGCGCGATACGGCGCTCGCCCGGTCGGTGCTGAGGTGAAGTCTCTGCCACGCAGCATCGACAGTCTGCTGACTCCGACGGCCCTTTTCCACGTCTCGATCCATCAGTTTGGCCAGCGAACTCTGTGCCTGTCCCAACTGCTCTTCCTTGATGTCGATCAGATCAGTCTGAAAACCGCAGAGTGCTGCTTGCATGGCAATCTGGGCACCCATCGTGCCAGCTCCGATGACGGTTATTCGGGCGATGTCGGGCTCCCATGAAGTTGGGACTTCAGGCATGCGGATTCTCCTTGTTCTGTGTTGGGGTCGCGGATGCTGTGCGGAAGTCGGGGCGTCTCTTCTCGAGGAAGGCCTGTGTTCCTTCTGCCTTCTCATCTGTGCTGTAGAGCACCGCTTGCGCAAGCCGCTCAAGCAGCATTCCGGTGCTGGCATCGACGGTGAAACCATGCTGGACCACGGTTTTTGCCAGCTGCAGAGCCAGCGGGCCACGGGCAAGGATATTCTCAGCGCACCGCCGTGCAGCATCTGTGAGATCTGCTGGTTCCACCACCTCTGAGACGAGGCCCCAGGACAATGCTTCCTCAGCGCTGACCCGCCGCCCGGTAAGGATGACTTCAGTTGCCCGGCCAGTGCCGACGATCTTGGCTAGGCGCTGCGTGCCCCCGGCGGCAGGCAGCACCCCCAAGCCGGTTTCCGGGAGCGCGAACTGTGCATTGGTCGAAGCGATACGAATATCGCAGCTCAGTGCCAGTTCGTGTCCACCGCCAAAGGCATAGCCGTTGACTGCAGCAATGGTGGGTTTGGGGAACTTCTCAATTCTTTCGTAGAGGCGCTGCATGGTGGCAGTCAGGCCATCTGCGGGAGTCCGGCGGGCGAGCTCATTGATATCGGCCCCGGCGACGAAGGCCTTTTCTCCGGCGCCGGTGAAGATCAGGAGCTGGGCATCGTCATCGTCATACAGTTCATCCAAAGATGCGGACACCTCAGCCAATACTTGGCTGTTCATGGCGTTGCGGGAGTCAGGGCGGTTGATAGTGACCCAGGCAATACCTTGGGTGTTCTCCACCTTGATCAACTCAGGGGAGCTCCTCGAGGGGCTGGGTGACGTATTCATACTTTGTCCTCCTGCAGTGTTTTGGGGGTTGACAGTGAGGCCGCGCCAGCAGAACGCTTGGCCAGGTATGTGAGGGCGATGGCCGCAGCAATGAGGGCCAGTCCGGTGATCGCCGCCCAAAGGGTCGGAAGAAACAGCAGGACGCCGCCGGCACCCAACAGCGGTCGGGCGATCCAGGCAGGTTGATGCTCCACCAACGGCAGCCATCCGTTGATGGCGGTCGCAATGGCTATGACGGCAATGATGCTCAGAGCAAAGGCAGTCAGGACCTCAGTCAGTGTGCCCTGGGCAACCAGCGCGGGGTTGAGCGCGAACCCGAAAGGAACGATGTACTTCGCAGCCCCCAGCTTCATAGCGGTCAAGCACGTGCCCATAGCCGAGGCTTTGGAAATGCTGGCCGCGGCGAAGGCCGCCAGACCCACGGGAGGCGTGATGTATGACACGGATGCCCAGTAGATGACGAAGAGATGTGCAGCGATGGGATTTACGCCGAGCGCTGTCACCGCTGGAACCATCACGATGGCTAGGAAGACGTAGGCGGCCGAGATTGTCAGACCCATGCCGAGAATAAAGCAGACCACTGCTCCGGCAATGAGGATCAGGATGAGGTTGTCACCGACCAGCGCAACCAGGTCGCGAGACAGGGACAGGGCGACCCCGGTCGCTGAAAGACCTCCCAGAATCAGCCCTACGCCGGCGATCAGCCCGATAATCTGTCCAAGAGTCTTGCCGGCATCCAACAGCATCGCTGTGAATTCCTTGGGCCCAAAGCGCAGATTGGGCTTCAGAAAGGCGATGACCATAAGTATCGCGACGATCCAGTAGGGCACCTGGGCCTCAGATCCTGTGCTGAAAAGCATGGCAGTAAGCACAATCAGTGAGCCGATGTAGGGCCACCCGGAGATGAGGGCTGCGCTGACCCGCGGTAGCAGATGCTTCGACGTCCCTGCAAGATTCTGCCGAGCGGCATAGCCATCGATCTGAACAAAGATGCAGAGAAAGTACAGAACTGCCGGGATTGTGGCGGCGATCAGCACTTCCGTGTAGGAGACGCCGACGAATGAAACCATCAGGAAGGCCACAGTGCCCATGATGGGTGGCGTGATGGATCCCCCGGAAGCGGCCGTCGCTTCCACTGCACCCGCCATGCGAGGGCTGAAGCCGGACTTCTTCATTGCTGGAATAGTCATGGGGCCCGTGGTGAGCACATTGGACACCGCAGACCCGCTCATCATTCCCAGAGTCGCGGAGCTCGCCACCGAAACCTTGGCAGAACCTCCGCGGTACCGGCCGAAGATGGCCATAGAGAGTCGGTGGAAAAATTCTGCCCCGCCGGTGTGCTGCAGCACAATTCCGAACAGCAGAAAGCCGATCAGGATGCTGCCTACGGTTTCCATAGGAAGTCCGAGAATGCTTTCTGGACCCATCGCGTGGACCTGAGCGACGGTGATGAGGTCATATGGGATTCCCTGCAAGATGGCAAAGGGGATTCCTTCGGCAGTCAGGGGATAGAGGGAGAGAGCTAAGGCTAGTACCGCCACGATCCAGCTTGAGCTTCTGCGCAGAGCTTCCAGCACAACCAACCACAGCACGAAGCTGAGAATCGTGGCCGGCACTGGAGCGATGAATTCCCAGCCGTACTCCTGAATCTCTACGCCGTTGACGGCGAAGTACAGGCAGGTGAGGATCGTCAGGACAACTATGGCGGCGTCATACCAGGGCACGCCGGAGGTTCCAGGCGGGTCGTTGTCCTCATCTCTCTTCCGCAACGGCCACACGATGAAGACAATCGGAAGGAAGCAGGCCAGGAGAAGATACAGATAGGCGTTGGTCAGAATCGCCAGCCCACCAAGATTCCAAAAGAAGACTTGATTCATGGAGAGTAGAATCCCGACAACGGTGAGTACGATCACCACTGCGCTCCAGAAGCGAGTCAGCCGATGATTCCGCGTGGCAGTTGTCGCGATGAGCTGCTGCATGTCGTCCTCATTGGGTGATTCCAAGGAGGGCTCATCTCCGATGCCCCGTTGAGAGTGATCCTCACGTGTAGCTGTTCTCATGAGGAAGCTCCATTCTCGTCTGGGTCATCACTTGGTTCATCGCCGGGATCCGGGACATCCTCGATGGTGGGAAGCTCAGGCAGATTTTCGGCCTTCCAGTCCACCCAGCGGAGGGAGAGCTCCTCGACTTCTGAGTTGCTTTCGAGAAAGGGCGGCCAAGCGTCAGCCATCAGCTCCTCACGCTCCAGTAGAGCCTGTTGGCGGGCTTCGAGGTCTGGCGTCCAGCGACCCACGGCCTCTAAGAAATCCACTGAGCCGTCATGAAAAGGAACCACCATGGGGTCCAGCAGGATCGCGTCCCGGGCGAAGTTAGGCGCATCTGGAGTGACGTCCTTGAACTGGTCGTAGTAGTGGTCGATGTAATCAATGAGCGTCGAAACCTCTTCGACCGGGCGGTCGGCCAGTGTGGTGAGAGGGATGGTGTACTGCATATTGACGGCGGACTCTCCCGGTTCCATGCCTGCAGCCTCGGTGAATTCGCCGGGCCGGACCATTGGCGCGAGCTCCTCCCACGTGTCGTAGCGGGAAGGATCGTCACCGCCGAGGTCCAGCCAGCGGATCGGATGTTGAGAAGCCAACTCCTCGATATTCGAACCAACCGTATTGTGGTAGAGAGCGTCAAGCTGTCCGGTGCGCAGCGCCTCAACCTGTTCGGCGTAGGAGATATCGACCTGAACCACGTCATCGCCTGTCAGCCCGTCATAGTTGAGGATGGCTTCGAGCTTTCGGTTCATCGACGTGCTGGCCGTCAGGCGGGGGTAGCGCCGGCCCTCCAAATCGCCGACAGTTTCAATTCCGCTGTCTTCGCGGACAAGGACGCCATAGTTCCCCGGAGGTGTCCACACCTGACGGAGTCTCTGTGGGCCCCACATTTCAGAGGCAAACTCATCATTGCCTTCGAAGGCGTAGTAATACTCGTCGCCTGCTCGCGCGTAGTCCGCAGTGCCATTGATCAGGGGGGCCAGACGGCCGATTCCCGTATCGGACGTCATTAGCCTGACTGGCACGCCAACTTCACTGGTGAGAGTGTTCGCAATTGCCGCCAGGTCGTTGTACGTCCCCGTGCCTATCCCGTAGGTGGACCAAACCAACTGACGGGGCAGAGCTGAATTCACGTTCGTTGACGCAGGTGAGCAGCCGCTGAGATATCCGGCCGCGGTCAAGCTTGCCGTACCTGCCAGAAAACTGCGGCGGCTGATGTGTTTCGTCAAGATGCTCTCCCGTGACGTTGCCGGTTGTCTGTCATGTGAGCCCAGTCACTCAGGGCGTTCCACCGCAATTTATACCTGTTGTTGCATGACGCACACCACTAAATCGGGATAGTAATACTCATGCGGTATGAAAACATGAGGTGTCCAGTAATAGCGCCTTGTGGTTATTGCGATGCCCACAAGACGGTGATTACGTGTTGTCCGTCACGCAATGATGGAGGTTGGCTCCCAGGTCCGGCCCAGCCCTGCACGAAGGAGCAGCAATGTTCGATCTGTCCACGATGGTGGCCCAGTCTGCCCGCAGATACCCTGAGAAGATAGCTCTGATAGAAGGAGCCGAGCGGTGGACGTTCGCCGAACTGGACCACGCGATATCTGAAGTGGCACACGGCCTTGCGGAGCAGGGTTTCCATCCTGGAGAGGCAGTTGGTCTTCAACTGAAGAACACGGCTCCGTTCGTCATCACCTACTATGCCGTGCTGCGTGCCGGGATGATCGTCGTTCCCTTCAACCCCTTGGCCGTAGAACGGGAAGTGGAGCATATCCTCTCTGCTGCAGGCTGCCGTGGTGCAGTTGTCCCTGCGTCCACGGCGGGGACCGTGATGGACGCAGCCACCAAGATCGAGGACTTCCTGCTGATCGTCGATACGGATGACGAGGGCGCACAGGACACCATCACAGCCCAGGTCAGCTCCTCAGGAGCTCGAGACTTCCTCGCATTCAGCGAATTGCTCAGACGAGCTGACCAGCGGGCGCCTCAGCCAGCCGTCGTGAGCCGCGCTGATGACGATGCAGTGGTGATATTCACATCAGGCACGACCGGCATGCCGAAGGGCGCTGCTCTGAGCCACTTCAACCTCTGGATGAGCTGCACTGCCCTCACCACACGCAGCGACCCGTCATCGGAAGAGGTTGCGCTCGCCTGTCTTCCGCTGTTCCACGTCTTCGGAATGTCCGGGATCCTGAACGTCTCGATGGCTTGGGGCATGACCCTGGTACTCGCTCAGAAAGCTGACCCTGAGACAGTTCTGGGGCTGATCGAAGAACACGGCGTCACACGCTTCTCTGCCGTTCCCACCATGCTCAGCGACTTCATACAGGCAGGTGCTCAGGGTCGGGATCTGAGTTCGGTTCGCCGCGTCACTTCGGGGGGATCCACGCTGCGTCCGGGTGTCATCTCGCAGTTCGAGGAGATGTTCCCGGAGGCCGCGCTCCTGGAGGGATACGGCGCCTCGGAGACGACGTCCTCAGTCTGCGTCAACCAGAGCCGCAGCGAGCGCAGGCCTGGCTCTGTGGGAACGCCCTCTTGGGGCGTCGAGATGCGCATCGCAGATGAGGATGGTTCGGTTCTCCCCCCCCCCGGTGCGGGCCACGTGGGGGAGCTGCATGTCAGGAGTCCGACGTTGTTCAACGGCTATGTGGGTGAACCGGATGAGACTGAAGCCACTTTCGATGGCGAGTGGTTCCGCACCGGGGATATGGCTCGTATCGACCAGGACGGCTATGTATATATCGTCGACCGCATCAAAGATGTGATCATCCGCGCTGGCTACAACGTTTACCCGTCCGAGGTTGAGCAGGTGCTTCAGAACCATCCAGGAGTTGCGCAAGCGGTCGTGGTGGGGCTGCCCGACGACCGTGTGGGCCAAGAGATCGCCGCGCTGGTGGTACCCAGTCCGGAGGAACAGGTGACGGAGGAGCTCATCAAGGCCTACGCCAGGGATCAGCTGTCAGCCTATAAACATCCACGCATTGTGAAGATCTGCCAGGAACTGCCTCACTCATCTACGGGGAAAGTGCTCCGTCGGCACGTTGCATCCGCGTTCTCGTGAGCCGATCCTCCGGGAGGAGCAGGCCCTCCACCACTAGGTGGCTCTGGCTGCTCGTGGCCGTGGCAGTGCTCAGCCAGGCAGCGATTCACCTGATCCGTCCCACCACCACCTATAAACTAATCGACCTCGGTGCCGATGGCATGACCGTCGGCCTAGTCACCGCGCTATATTCCCTCCTGCCAGTCCTTTTCGCCCTTGCCACCGCTTCTCGTGCTCAGCGCGCGTCGTCTCTTCGGCCTCTTCTGCTGCTTGGGACAGCATTGATGAGTCTTGGGGCGGCAGGAACGGCTGCGGCTCCACATGTGGCCGGGATCGCGGCAGCCAGCGCGCTGCTGGGAGTCGGTCAGATCGTCGTGGTCATCGCGGGTCAAGCAGCCATTGCTCGATTCGCAGGCAATGATCAATTGGATTTCGCCTTCGGATGGTTCACCGCAGGGTTTGCGGCCGGGCAGATGGTTGGCCCTCTGGTGGCCGGTGCCATCCTAGACCCAGCTGCCGGTGCCGCTGGTGCCACCCTGGCGATTGATCGCACCCTCTGGTGGGGGACGAGTCTCACCGGCATCATCGCGGTTCTCCTGCTTATATCCGGTCGCACCTTTCACAGTCACCGCCGGGCCGATGACTCCGTCCTACCGTCATCGCAGGTACCTCATCAGGGTGGGATCTCACATGCGGTGCAGATCATCCGCACCCCGCGAGTGAAGTCACATTTCTTCGCATCCATCGCACTGATCGGCATGATGGACCTGTTGGCCGCGTTCCTTCCTCTGGTCGGCGACGAAGCAGGTATCTCTCCACTGTGGGTCGGAGTGCTCTTGGCAGCCCGCGCCGCCGCCTCGATGCTCTCCCGCGTGCTGCTTCCGCTGCTGCGGCGATGGTTCTCACGGCATGTGCTGGTGGTGACTGCGCTGTGGGGTGCTGGCAGCATGCTGGGTGCATCCACTTCGGTGACCCAGTACTTTCCCTGGGCACTACTGACGATCGCCCTGGGTGGGTTCTTCCTCGGGTTGGGGCAGCCACTGACCATGTCTGCCATAGCGGAAGCTGTGCCGCTGCATTGCCGGTCCTCAGCTTTGGCGCTGAGCCTCGTGGGGAACCGCGTCGGTCAAGTCTTGGTCCCGATGGCCGCTGGTGGTCTGACCGGCGTGGTCGGCGCTTCGGGAGGCGTGTGGCTGGGCTGCCTGCTTCTTCTGGGATCAGGGGTGGAGAAGACTGTCTTCTGGAAGAAATAGACCTCTCCGCAGTTGGTCGACCGCGCGGTAGGATAACCCGGTGACCTCAACCAACCCCCTTCGCCTGTTCTCCTCCGAGTCGGTGACTATTGGCCATCCAGACAAGATCTGTGACCAGGTCTCTGACGCCATACTTGATGCGCTGCTAGCTGTTGACCCCGACTCACGGGTCGCCGTGGAGGCGTTGACAACCACCGGTCTGATGCATGTGGCAGGTGAGGTCACCACAAACGGTTATGTTGAAATTCCGCAGATCGTCCGATCGACCCTCCTGGGCATCGGATACGACTCCTCAGCCAATGGCTTCGACGGGGCCCGCTGCGGAGTGTCCATATCTATCGGTCAGCAGTCACCGGACATCGCCGGGGGAGTGTTCAACTCCCTAGAAGCGCGATCAGGAGCGCAGGACCCACGCGAGGCTCAAGGTGCCGGTGACCAGGGAATCATGTTCGGGTATGCCACCAATGAGACCGAAACCTTCATGCCCACTCCGATCGCTCTGGCTCACCGGCTCTCGGCGCAGCTGACCAAAGTGCGCCAGGACGGTACCCTCGCCTACCTAAGACCCGACGGCAAGACGCAGGTCACCATCGGCTACGACGGCCCGAATCCCGTCTCACTCGATGCAGTAGTGGTCTCGACTCAGCACACCCAGGAAACATCCCAGCAGCAGCTGCACGCGGACATCTCAGAATCCGTCATCGCCCCGGTGGTCGCTGAGGCCGGATTGGACCTCGGGGCAATGGAAGAAATCATCAACCCTTCAGGCCCGTTCGTGGTCGGGGGCCCCGTCGGTGATGCTGGTCTGACGGGCAGGAAGATCATTGTCGACACCTACGGAGGATTCGCCCGCCACGGCGGGGGCGCCTTCTCCGGCAAAGACCCATCCAAAGTGGACCGCTCTGCCGCCTACGCCATGCGCTGGGTGGCAAAGAACGTCGTCGCGGCGGGCCTTGCCGACCGCGCCGAGATCCAAATCGCTTACGCGATAGGCCGGGCACATCCGGTGGGGATCTACGTCGAGACCTTCGGCACGGAGCACGTCGACCCCGTCGCGATTTCCGCAGCCATTCGTGAAGTGTTCGATCTGCGCCCCCTGGGCATTATCGAGGATCTGGATCTGAAAAGGCCCATCTATGCGGAGACTGCCAAGAACGGTCACTTCGGACGCCCAGAATTCCCCTGGGAAGAGCTCAATCGTGTCGAGGCTCTCCGTTCGCAGTTCAACGCGTGATCACACCCACCTGATCTCAGCATAAGCTGCGCACTGACGTACCCGTTTCATTTCAACCCAGAGCATCTTCCGCGCATCAGGATACGATCGCTGGCGTGAAGGAGGTGAGCGGAAGTGACTGAGCGTGACGGGGATCAGCCCGCACTTCTGGACGCACTTGCGCCGGCCCCGGCGCCGAAGCTGCCCGCTGGAGCCACAGGTAACCTGCCGATCGCGCATGTTCTCTTGGAATCGCCGGTGCCACACTTGGACCGGATTTTTGACTACGCGGTCCCGGTAGACCTTGACGATCAGGTCGTCCCCGGTGCCCGGGTAAAAGTACGCTTCTCCTCGCGGGATATGTCCGGATACGTTCTGGAAAGAACCCAAACGACGACTGCCCCCAGACTCACGCTGATCAGCAAAGTCATCACCCCGCTGCCACTGCTCTCCGCCGAGGTGCTCAGACTATGTCGAGGCGTAGCAGAACGCTACGCGGGGGTGACCGCAGATGTGCTGCGCGCCGCTATTCCACAGCGCGCAGCTCGCGTTGAGAAAGAGTTCATTGGCCACGAGGCACCTGTTCCTGAGCCGGTACCGAGCCAGCCTGGGCCGCGTGAGACCGCCCTCGCATTAAAATCATTTGGTGCCGACGGCTGGCCCCACCTCGTTCTGGCAGCTGCTCAAGAAGCTCGTACTGCCGGAAAACGCGTCATCGTTGCCGTACCAGACCAGCGAGACGTCGACCGGCTGAGGCCACTGCTGGAGCAGCAGCTCGGCATTGACGTGGTCGCTCAACTCACCGCTGAGATGGGCCCGACTCCGCGCTACAGGTCTTACCTTCGGCTTCGCTACGGGCAGGCACAGGTGGCACTGGGAACTCGCTCTGCGGTGTTTGCACCCGTTCATGGACCAGCGCAGATCATTGTCCTGGACGACCAGGATCCCAGCCACCAGGAACCCCGTGCACCGTATCACCACACCCGTGAGGTGGCGCTTCTGCGCAGCGTTCAGACCGGTGCGGGAATACGGTTCATCTCGACTTCTCGGAGCCTGGAGGTTCAGCGACTCGTTGAACGTGGCTGGCTGACGGACCTCAGTCCACCCCGCCATGAGCGAACCACAGCTTCGCCCTTGGTCACAGCCTCCAGCGACTCCTACCAGCAGGAGCGCGATCCCACCCTCCAGCGCGCCAGACTCCCCGGTGTGGCATACAAAACCGCTCGAGAGGGTCTTGAACGGGGTCCAGTGCTGGTCCAAGTGGGGCGTACCGGATTCATCCCGGCGGTGCTGTGCGAGCGCTGCAGGTCACGGCAAGTGTGCCCTGAATGTCACGGGCCGCTGGCGCTGCCGGGCCACTACGGACAGTCTGATTCGCTGCGTTGCCGCTGGTGCGGATTACACCAGCGCGGTCACCGCTGCCCCGAATGCGGTGCAGGCAGTTTCCGGGCAGGGGCCATAGGCGCCGACCGGACAGCCCAGGAACTTGGCAGAGCCTTCCCCAACATTCCCGTGATCTCTTCCACGAGCGACCACCCCGTTGATGAGGTGACGAACAAACCTTCGCTCATCATCAGCACACCGGGGGTCGAACCGGTGGTTGCTGAGGGCTATGCGGCGGCCCTGATCCTCGATGGAGACGCCCAACTGGCCAGGGAGGGCCTTGATGTGCCACGAGGGGTGCTATCCCGGTGGTTCAACGCCGCATCACTGGTCCGGACGCGAAGCGAGCGCGGAGCCGTCGTCGTCACGGCAGAGGACACGGAATTGACCGGCGCGCTTGTCCGCTGGGACCCAGCAGGCTATGCCAGACGAGAGCTCTACAGACGATTGGAACTGAACCTGCCGCCAGCAGTGCGCATGCTCACCATCACTGGTGAGGCCCGGGAGGCTGAGGCGTTCGTAGCTGAGGTGAACCTTCCAGAAGGGCTTGACTGGGTTGGGCCGGCCCCGATGGATCAGGGAGCGCACCGCTGGATGCTGTTCTTCAGCTACGCCCAGGCGGGAGGCATCATTTCAGAGATATCTCGGGTCCGGCGAACCGGGTCTGCCTATTCCGCCGGGCAGGGACGGGCACTGCGCATCGCCGTCGACGACACCTCTGCGCTGCAGTTCTAGAACACGTTCAGTGCCCACAGCGACTTACGGCGCCGTGCGGGTCACCTCAGCGACGAACCTGCGAATTGACCGTGCCAGCTGAGCTGGCTTTTCGTAGTGCACCAGATGTCCGGATCCGCGGATCACCTCCAACTGCCCCTGCGGGAGCAAGTCGCGCAACTGCCGCAACCCTTTCACTGTGCTGAGATTATCGAGGGCTCCAGGCAGCAGCAGTGTCGGCACTCTGACTGCTGAAGCGAACTGCGTCGCCGTATGTCGACTGGAAGCCCAGTACGACTCCAGCAGTGTCCTCCGATCCGAATATCCGCCGAAGAACTGACGGTGTTGGTCTTTCACGAAAGCGGCCAACTTGTGATCCCATCCCACGCCCAGCGTGAGATTCATCACTTCAAGAATGGTGGCTGAGCGTAGTACGGTGTCACCTGCACGTTCAGGAAGAATCTGAGTGAGGCGGTAGTAGAGCTCGACCAGAGCTGCCCCCGGGAGAAGCCTGCCGCGGAAGATGCTATTGCTGATGGGTGCGCTGAGCACCAGACCTGACCAGTCTCGGCTGGACCGAGCACAGTGTGCTGAGCAGATGATCGTCCCGAACGAATGTCCCACCAGACAATCGTTCTGACCGAGGTCCATGGCATCGGCCAAGGCTTCAACGAACGCGGCATAGAGGCCGAGTGTGTGCTCAACATGCCTACCGTTCTGCGCCTTCAGGGGCGGGGACTGTCCGTATCCGGGCAGGTCTGGCACCAGCACTTCGAACTCGGGAAGACCGTCAGTGATCAGCTGCAAGCCATGGTGGTCGCCCCGGAAGCCGTGGACAAGCAGAAGGCGTGCCGAAGCAGGTGCCTCCACGGTAGGGCGATACCGCCAGACCGTAGTCTCGGCACGTATGTGCTGGCCGTCAAGCTCACAATGAATCGGGACGGTGAGCTGCTCAGGTTCCCGTCGCGAATACTCCGCCCAAGGCGCAGGGAGGAAGCGAGGCTGCGTCGTCGTCTGTATTTTTCCCACGAACCACAGCGTAGCGAGTCCGATAACCATCTAGACTGTCCTGAGTCGAATTTTCCGTGAACTGTTGAGGTGCGCACCTGTGAGCGAAACCGCTGAAAAGCAGTCCTACGACTTCCGAACGATTGAAGCCACATGGCTTCCGTTCTGGGAGCAGGACGGGACCTTTGTGGCCGACTCTGCCGACGATCGGCCCAAGAAGTATGTCTGCGATATGTTCCCCTACCCATCCGGTGACCTGCACATGGGTCACGCCGAGGCCTTTGCCATCGGGGACGTGCCTGCGCGCTATTGGAGGCTGCGCGGATACAACGTGCTGCACCCAGTCGGTTGGGATTCCTTCGGGCTGCCCGCAGAGAATGCCGCCATCAAGAACAACGCGCACCCTGCAGAGTGGACCTACCGCAACATCGAGACTCAGGCCACCAGCTTCAAGCGCTATGCCATCAGCACCGACTGGACCCGGCGGCTGCACACCTCGGATGAGCTGTACTACCGGTGGACCCAGTGGCTGTTCCTGAAGCTCTACGAACAGGGCCTGGCCTACCGGAAGGACTCCCCGGTTAACTGGTGCCCCTCCTGCCAGACTGTGCTGGCCAATGAGCAGGTCGTCTCCGGAGCCTGCGAACGATGCGGCACGATGGTGACCAAGAAGGCGCTGAATCAGTGGTACTTCAAAATCACCGACTACGCTGACCGGCTGTTGGAGGATATGAGCCAGTTGGAAGGCTCATGGCCGGAGCGCGTGCTGGCCATGCAGCGCAACTGGATCGGACGGTCCGAAGGAGCTTATGTCGACTTCGCCGTAGATGGGGGACACACCGTCACTGTGTTCACCACCCGCCCGGACACACTCTTCGGTGCCACCTTCTTCGTGGTGGCAGCGGACGCGCAGTTGGCCGGTGAACTCGTCACGGACGAGCAGCGGGCTGAGTTGGAGTCCTACCGGGAGCAGCTGAAGTCAGTCTCAGACATCGAACGTCAGGCCACTGACCGGAAGAAGACCGGCGTTTTCCTCGGCGTCTACGCGACTAATCCCGCCACCGGAGCCGAAATGCCGGTCTACGCGACCGACTATGTGCTGGCGGACTATGGGACAGGCGCTGTGATGGGTGTGCCCGGTCAGGACCAACGTGACTGGGAGTTCGCCAAGACCTTCGATCTGCCGATCGTGCGGACAGTTCAGCCCCCAGAGGACTTCGACGGTGAGGCGTACACCGGCGCAGGGGCGGCTATCAACTCCTCCCACGGTGACATCTCACTGGACGGGTTGGAGGTGGAGGAGGCCAAGGCCACCATCATCGATTGGCTCAATCGCAAAGGGGCCGGGCGCAGCACTGTCAATTTCCGGTTGCGCGATTGGCTCGTCTCACGCCAGCGTTTCTGGGGAGCACCCATTCCCATCATCCACTGTGCCGAGTGCGGAGAGGTGCCTGTTCCCGAGGATCAGCTGCCGGTGGTGCTGCCGACTGATATGCGCGGCGAGCAGCTGGCCCCCAAGGGTAAGTCGCCGCTGGCTGCCAACGCTGCTTGGGTGAACGTAGTCTGCCCGCGCTGCGGAGAGTCCGCCACCCGGGACACAGACACCATGGACACCTTCGTGGACTCTTCCTGGTACTACATCCGCTATATCGATCCCACATCGAGCCAAGTGATTTTCCCAACTGATGAGGCGAATCAATGGTTGCCCGTCGATCAGTATGTTGGCGGCGTGGAGCACGCGATTCTGCACCTGCTCTACTCCCGTTTCATCACCAAGGTGCTCCACGATATGGGGCTGGTCAACTTTGTGGAACCCTTCCGCGCACTACTCAATCAGGGACAGGTGCTCAACGGCGGTAAGGCGATGTCAAAGTCGCTGGGCAACGGCGTGCACTTGGGTGAACAGCTGGACGAGTTTGGTGTCGACGCCATCCGACTGACAATGGTCTTTGCCTCACCACCGGAAGACGACGTCGACTGGGCCGACGTCAGCCCCGCTGCCAGCCAGAAATTCTTGGCCAGAGCCTGGCGTCTGGCGCAGGATGTCACAAGTGCACCCGGCGTGGACCCTGCGGACGGAGCCAAGAAGCTGCGGGCTGTGACTCACCGAACGATCGCTGATGCTCAATCATTATTGGACGATCAGAAGTACAACGTGGTGATAGCCCGCATCATGGAGCTGGTCAACGCCGCTCGAAAAGAACTCGACTCAGGGGCCGGTTCGGATGACCCTGCTGTTCGTGAAGCCGCCGAATTCACCTCCCAGGTTCTCTCCCTGGTCGCGCCCTATACAGCGGAGGACATGTGGGCCAAACTGGGCCATGAGCCGTCGGTGGCGAACTCTGCCTGGCCATCCGTTGATGAAGCTCTGCTGGTCCAGCACACCATCACAGCTGTCGTACAGGTCAAGGGCAAACTGCGCGATAAGCTCGAGGTGCCGGCGGACATCACGGAAGAGGAGTTGGAGCAGCAGGCGCTGGCTCTTCCCAAGATTCAGAAGTACATCGCTGATGACGGAGGGATCCGCAAGGTGATTGTCCGGGCGCCAAAGCTTGTGAATGTTGTGACAGGGTAGAACCCCCTATTCAGTCAGAGGCGGCAATGGACACTGTCAGCTGGGTGCAGTCCCTGGACTCCGAGCTGCTCTCCAGGCGCTCCGCAGTGCCGGGACGTAAACCCGTCTTGCGGCGGAGCCGCGGGCGCATCGCAGTGGTCACCGATGCCGCCTGCGGCCTTCCCGTGGACCCGTCAACAGGACATCTTCAGCTGGGTGTGCTCGGTGATCACATAAGAGTTGTGCCCATTCCGGTGATGATCGATTCGACCCCTCAGCAGGGTCAGATTTACCCTGAAGCTTCGGATGAGCTCACCCGGGACTTGCCGCTGGCGTTAGCTCAGGGGCTTCCGGTGCGCACTTCACGTCCCTCACCCGGACGCATCGCCGAGACATACCAGCAGTTGCATGAGGCCGGTTTCGCCGGGGCAGTGTCCATCCATCTCTCTGCGAAGCTCTCAGGAACTGTGGACGCAGCCCGGCTCGCGGCGAGGGACGCGCCTTTCCCGGTCACCGTTGTCGACTCGGAGCAGGCCGGTTTGGGCCTCGGTCACGCTGTGATAGCTTCTGCGCTGACGGCGCGCCTCGGAGGGAGCGCGAACGAAGTCGCGCAGACGGCGAAGACTGTGGCATCCGGCTCACGTTCCTTTTTTGCGGTCCCAAGCCTGGAACAGCTGCGCCGCGGAGGAAGAATCAATCGGGTGGCTTCTCTGGTGGGGTCAGTGATGCGCATCAAACCGCTCTTGGCTCTCCGAAGCGGGGAGATAGTGATGGTGGAGCGGACCCACTCCATGCCTCGGGCTGTCGCTCGCATGTCCGAGGCAGCCATTGAGCATGCCGAGACCTTGCCGAATCCACAGCTGGGCGTTCAATGTTGCGGCAATCCCGAAGACGCCGCCGAACTCGCGGCACAGGTCCGGCCATATTCTGCGCAGCCTGTACCTGTGATTGAGCTGCCCCCCGGATTGGCTGCTCATCTCGGTTTAGGGGCCTTGGGTATCAGCGTCAGCGGCAGCAGCTAGCCCGCCCAACTTGCAGCACCCTGCGGAGTTATCCCCAGCAGCTGCTCTCTGAACAACGACCCTCCGGTCCCTCCACACAATGCGGCTATCGGGGGATGCAAACGACTGAAGAACCTAGCCTGAAGTCCATGGAACAGCAGGACGCGGGGTCTCCAGCTGAGGAGCTGGTAACCCGTCGAGAACATCTTAGGGCGCAGCGGAAGGCAGAACACGCCACGCCAGCGCGATTCGGTTTGCGGCTGGGAGCCGTCACCGTTTTTCTGGTGGTGATGGTGACCTGGGCGGCCGTCTCCTGGTTCACCTCGCGGCCTTCTGCGCGCGCTCTGCCCGAGCCGCCATCGCTTGAGGAAACGTTGGAAAGTCGCCCGCAGGAGGCACCTAGTCAGGAGCCCGAGGATCAGGCAGAAGCTTCTGAGTCGCCTGAGATTGTGGTGGTTCACGTCGCGGGGGCCGTGCATGAGCCGCAGGTAGTCCACATGGCCGCCGACGATCGAGCAATAGATGCCGTGGAGGCCGCTGGCGGGCTCACCGCAGACGCCGCCCCTGAGGGTGCAAACCTTGCCGCACCGGTAGTTGACGGGGACATGATCTATGTACCGACAGTAGAGGAATTGGAGGCTGGGCACGGACCGCCGGCCGGATCTGGGTCGCATGAGCTCAACGGGAACGGTGAGGGCACGCCAGTGAATCTGAATTCGGCGCCAGCTGACGAACTGGAGCAGCTTCCAGGTATCGGTCCAGCGCTGGCGGACAGAATCGTCACGTACCGCGAAGCCAACGGAGGATTCGGATCCTTGGAGGAACTCGCCGCAGTCAGTGGGATCGGTCCGGCCATTATTGAAAGCATCGCGGACGATGTCACGTGGTGACCATGACTGAGCAGCGCCAGGCTCTCGATCTGCGGCTTGTTCCTGCATCTCTCGCCGGTTGGGCAACAGCCCTTGTGGTGGTGCACAGCGGGTTTCCCATTTCGCTGCACGTTGGGTCGTGGCTGTTCGCAGGCGCACTGCTTGCCACTGTTGGTGTGTTTGCGCTGAGGGGAGCGAGGTCTTCAGCACAAGCGACCACTACGGCCACCCCAAGCTGGTGGCGCCGCACAGAGGTACTGATACTCCACATGGCGCTGAGCGCTGGAGTAGCGTCGGGTGTGGCCTTGTCGGCTGCGCAGACTCAGCACAGTCACCAGGAGTCCGGTTGGGCCGATGCGGTGACCTCTGAGGTGCCGGTCAGTGTCACCTTTCGGGTCACGAGAGATGCTCTCCCGGTTCAACAGCTCAGCGGAGACGGCTATAGGAGCCAGGCAATTGTGACGAGTTGGGGTGAAAATCCCCACCCGGTCAGGGCGGAAGTCGTGATCTTCACCGATACTGAGCTAGAGGCCGGGCATCGGTATACGGCGACAATGCGTCTCTCCAGCACAGCCGCCGCCGAACGTGCCACGGCTGTCCTGCGCCCCTTCGGATCCGATGAGCCGCGTCAGCGGAGTCCGGACCGGTGGGCTCACATATCCGGTGTTTTCAACAGTCTCCGCGATGCCACCGCTCATCAAGCCTCGTATGCCGTGGGGGAGTCGCCTGCACTGTTGCCCGGCGTCATATTGGGGGACCGCTCCGCTCAGAGTGCTGAACTTACCGAAGCTATGCGAGTCTCCGGGCTGACGCATATGACGGTGGTTTCCGGAACCCACTGCGCCTTAGTGATGGGTGCGCTGCTGGGACTTTCACGCATGCTGCGCATGCCGCGTTGGAGCACACTGCCCATGCTGGTCTGTGGGCTTGTGCTGTTCGTGATGCTTGTTCAACCTGCACCGAGCGTAATTCGCGCTGCCGTAATGGGATCGATCGGGGCCTTGGCTGTGTTCGCTGGACGTGGACGGGCTTCCTCAGCGCTGCTGTGTCTATGCGTGATCCTGCTTCTGGTCTTGGTCAAGTCCCGTGTAGTGGTGTAGCTGGCCCTGTTGTTCTTCGAGGCTTTCGTTGGTCAGCCAGGG
>NZ_VAVZ01000060.1 GCF_005771525.1 Nesterenkonia salmonea
ATCCATATCGGAGGTCTCCGACTACTGCACGGACCATTCACAACGTGTCGAGGAACTACACCTAGCCAACAATTGGGGCTGCAATGGCCTCGGAGTGACCGCTGTTCGGCACCACCCCAAGCGCGCACATAATTCAAGATCCTGAATGGTCTCGACCTCAGTCACCTTGCCCCACCGCAGTGTCATGAATCCTGCAGACGACGAACTTCTACTGATCCGGCTCAGGCATCGCAGTGGCTAACCATTCGTTGACTAACTCAACTGCGGCAGCGGCAGCGATGACTTCTGAGCCCATACACAACACTTGCGCACCGTTGCGACTGACCGCAGTCCGAACAGAGTGAAGGTCGTGGGCAGTCACAGCGTCCACTCCCTCAACCTTATTGGCCATCAATGTCACACCGAGGCCATTGCCGCAGAAGAGCAGACCGCGGTCCGCGCGTCCTTCCGCCACATGCTGAGCCACACTTGTAGCCGCCTTGGCGTAGTGAGCATCAGCGTCTTCAGGCCCATCCGCCCCGACGTCGAGCAGCTCGCTGACAAGCCGGTGGGCTGTGAGCTTCTCTGCGATAACAGCTTTCAACGGGTAACCCGAAAGGTCCGACCCCACCGCGATCCGCATCGGGCTCATCAGTCGTTCTCCTTCGCTCAGAGTGTTAACACGCTGTTAGCAGACAACGCATGTGTGATTGCCGAGCCTACTGGTTCCCTGACGACTGTTGGGCAAAAAGACGGGCTGAATGCTACTATTCACACATAAAACCGACCAGACGGTATGGAGGGGCTGTGCAGAGATTCGACGGCAGAGTGGCGCTGATAACCGGTGCCAGCAGAGGTATCGGCTTGGCCACAGCTCACCGCCTCGTTGCGGAGGGCGCCTCTGTAGTGCTCACCGGACGCGGCCAGGCCGCATTGGATGAGGCAGTCGCGGACCTCGGTGCAGAGCGAGCATCCGCGGTAGCGGGCAAAGCCGATGATCCTGACCACCGAGCTCACGCGATCGCCCATACCCTCGATCGGTTCGGGCGGCTGGACCACCTGGTCAACAACGCCGGCATCAACCCCGCATACGGTCCCGTACTAGAAACAGACCCCGATGTGGTGCGAAAAATCTTTGAGGTCAACCTCCTGAGTGCTTTCGAATGGACACGAGACACCGTCGCGGCAGGACTGCAACGCTCAGTGGTCAACATAGCCTCATTCGCCGGCACAACAGCCAGCCCCAACATAGCCTTCTACGGCGTCTCCAAAGCAGCGCTGATCAACCTCACACAACAGCTTTCTTACGAATTGGCCCCCTCGGTGCGGGTCAACGCCGTCGCTCCAGCAGTCGTAAAAACACAACTGGCCCGAGCGCTCTACGAAGGACGAGAGGACCAGGCTGGCGAGGCCTACCCCCTGCGCCGACTCGGCGAACCCGAGGATGTTGCCGGGCCGGTGGCTTTCCTGCTATCCGAGGACGCCTCCTGGATCACCGGACAAACGGTAAAGATCGACGGCGGTGCAAGCATCGACCCTGGGGGGTCAGACTAGAGACCATGAAGAACTCAAATGTTGCCGACCGAGTCACCCGCGTGGCCGTGGAGCTTTTCGCCACCCAGGAGTTTGCCAACACAAGTGTCCTGCAGATCGTCGCGGCTGCAGGTGTGACTAAAGGCGCGATGTACCACTACTTTCAGTCCAAGGACGACCTGCTCTTCGGAATCTACGAACGCATGCTGTCGCTGCAGCGTGCTCACCTGGAGACGACCCTGGAAAAGGGCGGTCCCGCCGATAGTGTCCTGCGAGACGTCTGCATCGACGTCATTGAGACATCCATCGACTTCCTCCCCGAAGGCACCGTGTTCTTTCGGAGCATGCACCTGCTGAGCGAGCCCAGGCGCGCGGAGGTCACCCGGCGGCGTCGTGAGTACCACGATCGCATCTCATCCCTCATCGAGCGTGGTCAGGACGAAGGGTCGTTCCGGACTGACATCCCCCGATCAGTGCTCATCGCACACTTCTTCAGCGACGTGCACTACCTCTCACACTGGTACTCCCCCGATGGACCAGAGACTAAGAGTGAGGTTGCCCAGCAGCTCACGGACCTGTTCCTCAGCGGCATCCGGAAGGAAGCACAATGACCGATTCATCCATTCCTCACACCATGCGCACATGGCGGGTCACCGACCACGGTGAGCCGGAGGACGTCATGCGCTTGGACGAGGTCCCAGTGCCCTCCCCCGGACCCGGCGAAGTACTTCTGCGGGTGAGGGCCGTAGCCGTCAACTTCCCCGACGTCCTGCTCGCACGAGGCGAGTACCAGGTTCAGCCTGAGCTCCCATTCACTCCCGGGATTGAGCTGAGCGGGGATGCAGTGGCACTGGGTCAGGGGGTGGACCGCGTAGCGCTGGGGGATCGGATTGTGGCATCCGAGATCGGCGTGCTGTCTGAGTATGCCGCGGTGCCCGCCTCGGGCGTGCGTTCTGCTCCAAATTCCCTGAATGATGCCCAAGCGTCCGCCCTGACTATCGCCTACCAAACCGCGTGGTTCGGACTTCACCGTCGAGCCCAGCTTCATCGGGAAGAGACGCTGTTGGTCCATGCTGCAGCTGGTGGAGTCGGCACCGCCGCAGTCCAACTCGGTGCCGCAGCAGGAGCGCGGGTCATCGGCGTCGTAGGTTCTCCCGCGAAGGCAGAGACGGCGCGCACCGCGGGCGCTTCAGAGGTCATCGTGCGTTCGGAGATTGGTGGTGGTCTTGCGAAGCTAGTCAAGGAGCTCACGGGAGGAGCCGGAGCTGATGTCGTCTTCGACCCTGTCGGCGGGTCGTCGTTCGAGCAGTCCACCAAGTGCATCGCCTTTGAGGGGCGCATCGTCGTGGTCGGCTTCGCCAGCGGCGAGATACCAACAGCCCGGGCGAATCACGCACTGGTGAAGAACTATGGAGTCCTTGGTCTGCATTGGGCTCTCTATCAGCAGAAACTTCCCGACCTTGTCGACGCAGCCCACGAAGATCTGGTGAAACTGGCTGACTCAGGCTCCATCACGCCGGTTATTGACGACGTCGTCCCATTCACCGAGGCCCCAGCTGCTATCGCACGGCTGGCCACCGGTGACACCGTGGGCCGCGTCGTGGTCGCGGTCGGCGACTGAGCCTGGCAGGGAAGATGGCAGAACACCAAGGGCCGAATCTCGCCGGTTCCGTGGCACTCGTCACGGGTGCAGCCCGGGGACTCGGCGAGGCCTATGCACGCGCGCTCCACGCCGCAGGCGCCTCAGTGGTGATCGCCGACATCCTAGAGGAGCAGGGCCTCGCGCTGGCGGAGGAGCTTGGCGAACGCGCTCGATTTGCGCACCTGGATGTCACTGACGAGCAGGCCTGGGACCAACTGGTCGAGGAAACGGTTGCCGACTGGGGCAAGCTCGACGTGCTGGTGAACAACGCTGGAATTGCAAACTCGGCACCGATTGAGTGCGGCTCCGCCCGACACCGCGTAGCGCAGGGGTGGTCGAGCATCGCTGCGCTTGGCGGCCTCCAACATCCCGACGTACATCGTGGGCACTGCGGTGAATACCGTCGCACGGTAGGAGTCCAGCTGGGCCAAGACCTTGTCGGGGTCAAATGCGGGAAGCAGAATGATTGAGGCTCCGCAGCGGAAGGACATGTTCATCACCGCCATCTGCCCAAAGGCATGAAACAGCGGAAGCCCTCCGAACACGACGTCGTCCGGGCCGAGGTTGAAGGCATCGATGAGCGAACAGTGCACCTGCTCGACTCCGGAGACGTGAGAGACCACGGCCCTTGGGCTGGCCGGTGGTGCCGCTGGTGTACAGAATCGTTGCTGCATCCGTGGGGTGTACCGGCAGGTGCCGAACAAGAGGGTCCGCGACTTCAGCTTCCGCTTCGAGGCGCGGATACTTCACATCTGGATCATCTGAGGGAGGCTGAAGCACCATGAGCAGCGGGAGATCTGCTGCCTCTGCCGCGGGCCCTGCTTCAGCCAACATCGGCGCAGCGGCGATCACCAAGTCAGCTTCGCTGTCCTGGAGCACGTATTCGATCTCACGTGCTTTGAACAGCAGGTGGACTGGCACGACGACGGCGCCCAGACTCAGCACAGCGAAGTAGACGCGGGGGAAGTCGGGCACGTTGGGCACGATCATGGCCACTCGCGAGCCGCGACCGATGCCGCGGGCCCTCAGTGCGCCGGCGTAGGCACAGGTCTGTTTCCACAGCTCGCCGTAGGTCACCGTCGATCCTGCGAAGTGCAGGGCGGGACGCTCGGGGAAACGGCGGGCGGTCTCGGACAGGAGACTGGCCATTGACAGGGTGGCGAAACCGGGACCGTCAACAGCTTCGTCTGGTCGTTTCGTCATAGTGTGTCCTCTTTTCTCATCATCGAGTAGAACTTTCTTCAGGCCTGCACAGCGGGCCTGTTCAGGGGCGGAGTTCTGCCTTTCCAAGTGACGACAGGTGGACCTCGTCGGGCCCGTCAGCCAAGCGCAGTGCGCGAGCTGCGGCAAAGATCTGGATCACTCGGTCCAGGATGCGCTGGGCGGCTCGGGGAACTGCGATCTTGATGGACTGGATTTCAGCCATTGCCTGCCGATTCCCGACCGTGTCCATCAGCCACGCTGTTTTGAGCACCAGCAGCCGCAGAGATTCCAGCTCAATGCGTGACTCAGCTATCCATTCACGCACGACACCCTGCTCAGCAAGCGGACGCCCGAAAGGGCTGCGCTGCCGCGCGCGACTGCCAGCCAGAGCCAGCGCCCGTTCGGCCATCCCCAGAGTGCGCATGCAGTGGTGGATTCTGCCGGGTCCGAGCCGAGCTTGGGCAATCGCGAAACCCTCACCCTCACCACCGATGACATTCTCCGCCGGCACCCTCACCTGGTCGAACACGATCTCTGCGTGCCCCCCGTGGTCGCGGTCGTCATATCCGAACACTGTCAGTGGGCGGACAATCCGCACCCCGGGTGTGTCACGTGGAACTATGACCATCGACTGCTGACGGTGTCGAGCTGCCTCCGGATCCGTTTTGCCCCTCACGATCAGCAGCTCGGCCTCCGGATTCATCGCGCCAGTAGCCCACCACTTGCGGCCGGTGATGACGACTTCGGAACCCTCCCGACGGATCTGGGTGGATATCTGTGTGGCGTCCGAGGACGGCGCCTCAGGTTCGGTCATGCAGAACGCGGAGCGCATACGGGCGTCCAGCAGCGGCTCCAGCCAGTCACGCTTCTGCTCTGGAGTGCCGAAGTCTGCAAGAAGCTCCATGTTGCCGGTGTCGGGAGCCGCGCAGTTGAAGGCCACAGGCCCCAGCCGCTGACTCCAGCCTGTGATCTCGGCCAGTGGTGCGTACTGCAGATTGGTCAGTCCTGCGCCACCTTCGCTGGGAAGAAACAGGTTCCACAGACCGTCAGCCCGGGCACGCGTGCGCAGTTCGTCAACGATGGGGCGGAATGACCAGTCATCGGGGGTGTCGGCAAGCTGTTCATCGAGAATGGGCTCCGCCGGCAGCACATGGTCATCGATGAAGGCCCGAACGCGTTCGGCGAGGTCGATGGTGTATGGATCGTGCGCGAAGTCCATAGTTCAGCTCCTGAGGGCGTTGAGATGGGACAGGCCGTCCTCGGCCAACGGCGCGACCAGCTCGCCTATATGGTCGAATCCCGCGCCGACGGTTTCTCCGGAGCGGTAGCGGAAGTGAACACCTTCGAGAATGACGGCGAGCTTATAGGCGGCGAAAGCTCGGTACCAGGAGAGGTCACCGATCTGGATCCCTCTGCGCGCAGCGTAGGTGTCGACGAGCTCTTCAAATTCGGGATATCCAGCGCCGGGCACGATCGAGCTCTGTGCCATGGGGCCATCAATCAGGGAGCGGATCTGCCAGTAGAGGCCAAGGATGCCGAGGTCCACTAGCGGATCACCGAGAGTTGCCATCTCCCAGTCGAGCACGGCTGTCACTTTCGGCTCGTGCTGATCCTCAGTGACCAGCACGTTGTCGAGCCTGAAGTCGCCGTGCACGATAGCGTGCGCTGGGCTCTCGGGCCGCCCGACGCTGAGCTGGTCCTGCAGCGTGTGAAGCTCCGGCTGAGGTCTTGACTGCGATGCTTTGAGTTGTCGGCGCCACGTTGCCAGCTGCCGGTCAAGATAACCATCAGGTCGGCCGAACGATTCGAGCCCCACATCAGAAGGAACAACGGAATGAAGGTCTGCCAGGATCTCGGCGAGCTGAATGCCCAAACCGTGCAGCGCACCAGAGGTGAATCCGCGGTTCTGCTCCGGGGAGGACAGAACAACACCATGTACGTATTCCATGAGGAAGAACGGCGTACCGGTCACCTGTTTGGCCTCAGCGTCGTCGACGACATCCACAGTCGCTGGGACTGGAACCGGTGAGTCATGGAGCGCGTGGATGACCCGATGTTCACGGTGCATGTCGTGGGCGCTGGAGAGCACGTGCCCCAAAGGTGGACGGCGCAGGACTAGGGGGCGTGCGGCGCCGTCGATGCGGTAGGTGAGGTTGCTGCGTCCCCCGGCGATCACGCTGGCACGCAGCGCTTCACCGGCAAGCTCTGGGTGAGCGACTTTGAGCCAGCGGGTGAGTCCCACACTGTCGAGGCCCGGCACATCAGTCATGAACAACCTACCTTTCGTGAGACTGCTCACATTAGCATACCGGTTGGTCGGTTTGTTGAACTGAGGCGTCGCTCCTCCCCTGAGCTGGACGCCTCAGCTGCGCAGGTCGGCGAGAGCCTCGCTGATGCCATGAGGAATGGGCACCGGCCTGCGCGTGGTCGCATTCACAAAGACATGGGTGAAGGACCCCACGGCGATCACTTCTGACCCGCCGGAGCGCATAATTCTCAGCTCCCAGGTAATGCTGGTCCGCCCTACTCGACCCACCCCCACTTCAACCGCCAGCTCTTCTGGGTAGGCCGCCGGCGAACGGAACTCGCAGCTGGAGGCGACACAGAGCCCATCGTCTCACCGGCGGGGTCTAGGCCGGCCGAGCGGATCAGCCAGGTGTTGATGGCTGTGTCCATGGCCTCGTAGTACACGGTGTTATTCATGTGCCCGTACTGATCGTTGTCATTCCAACGCAGCGGAAAGACGTGGCGAGCTGGGGGCATGAAGTCTCCTCAGATATCGAGCGTGTCAGTCGACACGCAGCATGTGGTTGAATGCGGCCCGAGCTTGATCAGTACTCGGTGCCTCTCCGGCGATAAGGTCCGCGTAGGTGAAAGATTCAGAGACTCTCACCAGCAGGTAGGCCAGGGCATGGTGAGTGAGGGCGCCGATGCCCTCGTCATCGCCGAGCCGCGTCAGGAGCAGCCACTCCACGGTGGCCACGTAGCGCTGCTGAATGGGACTTGCCGCAGTCGTCAGCAGACGCATAGCGCGCGCGGGCTCACGGCGCAGAAACGTGCGGAAGTACGGCGCTTCGATGAGGTCCTGTGCAAAGTGGCTCAACAGAGCGGCCAGGGGGGCAGGGCCGGGTTCCACGGAGACCGCCTGCTCGGCCTGCACCAGTGTGGGCACGGCCAGCGACCAGAGGACTTCCGTCAGAAGAGCATCGCGATTTCCGACCCAGCGAAACAACGATGTCCGGTCAACGCCGAGCGAGGCGGCAAGGCGTCCCATATCTATTCGCTCACCCTGCACGAACGTTTCCCGAGCCGCGACGAAGGCGCGCTGCGCATCAACATGCTCCGCGGCAAGCTTCTTCGACAGGGGCGTTGGTGCCGCTTTCAGCCCCACTGATCCAATATCCGACATAGCCGTAGCGTAGCGGCTCGAGCACACAGGGGTGCAACATTCTGAAAAATGATGCACACTAGTGTCATTCCCTTATGAATGGAGGAACAATGTCGTTCACTGTTGAGGCAACCCCAACTGCCGACACGCTTACTGAGCCGATCCCGCTGCTTGAGTCCGACTTCTACGGGTTCCAGAACCTGCTGACGCCGCGACAACAGGAGTCAGTGCAATCCGTGCGGGAGTTCATGGAGCGCGAGGTCCGGCCGATCGCAGATGACTACTGGGAACGGGCCGAATGTCCGATCCACCTCTTCGAACCCTTCGCCAAACTTGGAACGATGGGCGCCGGCTGGAAAGAGACCTCCACACTGGAGTCCTCTGCGGTCCACCGTGGATGGATCGGTATGGAGCTGGCACGTGTTGATTCCTCGTTCTGCACCTTCATCGGAGTATCCAGTGGCCTGGCGATGACCTCCATCGCCGTTGGCGGGTCTGACGAGCAGCGAGCCCACTGGCTGCCGAAGCTAGCCGATGGTTCAACGATCGGCGCCTTCGGGCTCACTGAGCCCTTGGCGGGTTCCGACACAGCCCGCGGCATGCGCACCACTGCCACGCGCGAGGGCGATACCTGGGTCCTCAACGGTGCCAAACGCTGGATCGGCAATGCCACCTTCGCAGACGTCGTCGTGATCTGGGCCAAGGACACCGCCGATGACCAGGTCAAGGGGTTCATCGTGCGCGCAGGGACTCCCGGTTTCACTGCCACGAAGATTGAGCGCAAGCAGTCGCTGCGGATCGTCCAGAATGCTGACATCACCCTCGAGAACGTCGAAGTGGCAGAGAGTGATCGACTGCAGAAGATCGACAGCTTCCGCGACCTCGCCAAGGTCCTGCGCATCACTCGCGACGGCGTGGCCTGGCAGGCGCTGGGAACGATGATCGGCGCCTACGAGGCTGCACTGACATACGTGGGTCAGCGCGAGCAATTCGGCCGACCGATCGCTTCTTTTCAGCTGGTGCAGGACAAGATGGCCACGGCCATCGCCAACATCACCGCCAGCCTAGGCATGTGCGTTCGGGTCTCCCAGATGCAGGATGAGGGCACTCAGCGCGATGAGCACGCCGCCATGGCCAAGTCATTCGTCACGACGCGAATGCGTGAGACGGTGGCGCTGTGCCGTGAGGTTGTTGCGGGTAACGGCATCGTCCTCGACTACGGAGTGGCCCGGTTCTTCGCCGATGCAGAGGCCGTCTACACGTTCGAGGGCACAAAAGACATGAATCAACTCATCGTCGGACGGTCCATCACGGGCCACTCGGCGTTCGTCTAAGGAGAGAAATGCCTGAGGCATATATTGTTTCTGCCGTCCGGTCTCCCATCGGGCGCGCCTATAAGGGGTCTCTGAAAGACCTCAGATCTGACGATCTCGCCGCCAGCACAGTGCAGGCCGCGTTGGACAGTGTGCCCGGATTGGACCCCGCACGGGTCGAGGATCTCATCCTCGGCTGCGGCCTCCCCGGTGGATACCAAGGGAATAACCTGGCACGGATCATCGCGGTGCTGCTGGGCTGGGACAACGTCCCAGGCACCACGGTGACGCGCTACTGCTCATCCAGCCTGCAGTCGACTCGTATGGCCTTCCACGCCATCAAATCGGGCGAAGGCGACGTCTTCGTCTCTGCCGGTGTCGAGTCGGTCAGCGGCATGACGGCTGGATCCAGTGATTACATCCCCAACGTCGACCTCACGAATCCAGTCTTCGCCGACGCGACTGCGCGGACGAAGGAACGCTCCAATGCCGGAGCCGCACGGTGGACCGATCCGAGGCTAGAGGGAAAACTGCCAGACGCGTACATCGCTATGGGGCAGACGGCAGAGAACGTCGCCGGGCTCTATGGGATATCTCGGGAGGAACAGGATGCGTTCGCTGCTCGCAGTCAGCAGCGCACTGAGCAGGCCGCAGACTTCTGGCAGCAGGACATCCGGCCAGTCACTCTGGCAGACGGAACCGTGGTGACCAGCGATGACAGTCCACGGGCCGGGACCACTGTGGAAAAGCTGGCGGGTCTGGACCCGGTCTTCCGTCCCGACGGCACCGTGACCGCCGGAAATGCATGCCCTCTCAGCGATGGCGCGGCTGCTCTGGTCATCGTCTCCGACCGCATCGTCAAAGAACTCGGACTCCAGCCCCTGGCGCGCGTAGTCTCCACGGGTGTCAGCGGACTGTCTCCTGAAATTATGGGGCTCGGCCCTGTAGATGCGAGCCGGTCGGCACTCGCCCGAGCAGATCTCGATATCAAGGATATGGATCTTGTCGAGATCAATGAGGCCTTTGCCGCTCAGGTCATCCCCTCGGCGCGCGAGCTGGGTGTCGAGGAGGAAAAGCTGAACGTCAACGGTGGGGCGATTTCAGTCGGCCATCCCTTCGGCATGACTGGCGCCAGAATGACCTCCACGCTTATCGGCGGATTGACCCAGACTGGCGGACGCTACGGTCTGGAGACCATGTGTGTCGGCGGTGGCCAGGGCATGGCGATGGTGATCGAGCGGATGTGAGGACTCTCCCGCAGAAGTGACCCAGCAGTAGGAGGGGCCGCAGCCAACCAGATGTGTTGACTGCGGCCCCTCCTACTCCGGCTTTAGGCCGCTCAGGACCATCGAGTTGGGAGATTCAAGTTACTGCTCGGGCACGTATATCGAGACTGTCTCCGCCACAAGTGCGGGCTTAGAGGACCCTTCCAGTTCGATGGTCACTGTTGAGTTGACGCGGGTCCCGAGCGCCGTATCCTCTACAGCGTTGAGCTCGGTGGTAGCGCGCACCCTGGAACCGGCATTCACCGGGGCGATGAACCGCACCTTGTCGAGTCCGTAGTTCATCGCCATCGACACCTGTCCCACTTCAATCAGGGAAGCAGCAAGGTGCGGCAGCAGCGAGAGGGTCAGATATCCGTGCGCCACGGCCGCCCCGAAGGGCCCTGAAGCTGCGCGCTCTGCGTCCAAGTGAATCCACTGGTGGTCCAGTGTCGCGTCGGCAAAGAGCTGGATGCGTTCCTGGTCGATGGTGAACCATTCACCAGTTGCTGTGTGGCCTACGGACTCGGCCAGTTCCCCCGGTGAGGCGGCGGAGATCACTCCTGGGCGGTCTGTTGAGCTCATGCCACCGGCCCTCCTGCCACGTAGAGAACCTGCCCGGATGTGAATCCAGCCTCTTCGGAGCAGAAGAAGGCTGCTGCGGCAGCGATGTCCTCGGGCACTCCGGGACGCCCCACAGGAATCTGGGCAGTGGCTGCTGCGACGAAATCGTCAAACTCCATACCCACACGCTTCGCCGTTGCGCGAGTCATATCCGTCTGAATAAAACCGGGAGCTATGGAGTTGGCCGTGATGCCGAACCTGCCCATCTCTGCTGCCAGAGTCTTAGTCAGCCCCTGCATTCCCGCTTTTGCTGCAGCGTAGTTCGCTTGGCCTCGATTGCCCAGTGCTGAGGTGCTGGACATGTTCACGATGCGTCCCCAGCCGGCATCGACCATGTGCTTCTGCACAGACCGTGTCATAAGAAAGGCGCCACGAAGGTGCACCGACAGCACGTCGTCCCAGTCCTCACCGCTCATCTTGAACAGCAAGTTAGAGGTTGCGCGGGTAGGCGGGGTGTCGTTGGTTCCCGCGCTCGGGTGTGTCGCTGCAGGCTGAC
>NZ_VAVZ01000061.1 GCF_005771525.1 Nesterenkonia salmonea
CGGTGGTCACCCATGCGGTACGGATCACCTGCATCGCTGAGGAACGCGCCCAAGGCCTGCTCTGCTCGGTCCACCAGGCTCGCCGGCCTCATATCTCTGTCTTCCATGACCCGGAACGGTTCAGCGACCGCGAAACACCCCTGGCCGAGTACCACCCGGCCTTCCACACCACCGACCACCACCCCGAAGACCCCGACAACACCGCGGATGCGGTGGCCGGGTCGGTGGTGACCGCAGCCCGCATCGCAGTTGAGGACGCCATCGAGTTGTTCACGTTGTTGGATTGGCATCCGCGGACCGTCCGGGCTGGGATCGAACACATCTGCTCGGCATTGACTCGGGCCTCCAGCAGGCAGGCGGCCTATGAGGCCTTGCGGCGGGATAAGCATGCTCGCGCCCTGCTGGACATCCCTGGTGAGTCTTGGACGGCGATGCTCAAAGCCCTGCTGGGCCACCCCGATGCCGCCTACGCGGCCACCAACGCTGGCCGGGGTGTGCTGCTGCGGCTGCTGATCGGTGAGAGCTTGCCGATGCTGCTGCGCGATGAAGACCTCGTGGTGCTGATCGCCTTCACCGCCCCCGGACAGCCCTGTACTGGTGGGGGTCGGTGATGAGTGAGCAGACCGGGTTCATCGAACTCGACCGCGCGGTAGAGGCCATCACGGTCGGTCCCCGGCACCGCACCGACTTCGGGGACATCGACGAACTGGCCGCCTCCATCGCCAGAGAAGGACTGCTCCAGCCGATCACCATCACCCCGGAAGGATTGCTGGTGTGTGGTGCGCGTCGGTTGGCGGCGATCAGACAACTCGGTTGGCGGAAGGTCAACGTGTGGGTCCGCTCCGGGATCTCCGACAAGCTGGGCCACTTGTTGGCCGAGCAGGACGAGAACACCCTGCACAAGCCACTGACCCAGCAGGAAGCCGCCGCCCTCTACCGCGAGCTCAAGCAGCTGCTGGCTGAGGATGCTGAACGTCGGAAGGCCTCGACCCAGTTCCACGACGGGCATGAGCCTGGGGAGCATGGTGGTGGAAACTTTCCACCACCAGCAGGCAGCAACGGTAAGACCCGTGAGCAGGCTGCGGCGATGATCCCCGGCAGCGCCTCCTATAAGACTCTGGAGAAGATCAGCTACCTCCAACACCTCACCACCGACACCACCATCCCCAGTGAGCTGCGCACCCAGGCAGAACAAGAACTGGAACGGGTTGATGCTGGTGCGCCGGTGGACCCGGCCTACCGGCAGCTGCGGGAGGCAGCCGAGGCCGCCCAGCAAGAGCGCGTGGACCAGCTGCACCGTCTGGCCGATGAGGCCGTAGCCAAGGCGAAAGCCGCCACCAAGAAACGCACCACCGGAACACAGGCTGCGGGGCCAGCAACGGATGAGATGCCAAGGCGGTATCCGACCCGGGCGTTCTGGGCGACCTGGGGTGAACTGGCCGACTGGTGGACCCACTACGACCCCCACCAGCTCGCCGCCGAACTGACCGATGAGCAATACCGCAGCTTCCAAGCCACAGTGGAAGGCACGCTCGCGTTCGCCGAGGAACTCCACGCAGCACGCGAAGCCCACACTGACGACGCCGGCACCGGTGGGACGGTGCCGGTACGTGGGCATCTGCGCGCCCTATGACCACCACCCTCCTCTGCCGTATACCCATCAGTGGCGCTGTCTCGCAGCGGGGATATCGGAATCAGCACATTCAGCGGCCTTGACCCTCCAGCTCGGACATTCGAGATCGATGGCAGCGACCTGGTCCTCGCGGAAGTGAACGAGGCCTAACGAGAATAGCGCCGGCAATAACGCCGGATGCAGGTTTTGTACTGACTGGTCAGTTCAGTATAGTGATGTCCATGCTTGAGCTGGTTGAGACTGAGGTGAAGGACCACCACGGGGTCCTGTTCAGCGGCGTGAACCTAGAACTGGGCAGCGCCGCGCTCGGCAGCCTCGTCGTCCCCTCTCCCTGGGGAAGGAACGCTCTCGGACTTGTCGCGGCAGGGAGGATGCGTCCCGACAACGGCCAGGTGCTCTTCAACGGGGCCGACAGTACAGCGGAACTGCGCCGGGCCTCCGCCCTCGTGGACGCACCGGGTCTCACCGCCCCCGAGCACCACATGAAAGTCAAAGGCCTAACGGCGGAGACGCTCGGGCTCCAGCCCCGCCCACACGGTGGGAAGCGTCCGCGCGCAGCAGAATGGCTGGAACAGCACGACGCCGCAGACCTCGCCGCAGAGCCCGTCGAAGCGCTCGACCCCCAGGTGCGGCTCTGGCTGCTCATCGAACTGGCCTTCGCCGACCCCGCCGTTCATCTCGCCGTCGTGGAATCCCCGGACCGACACGGGCTGCCCGAAGAGGAGCTGGCGGAGACCCTGCGCTACGCGACAGGCGATGGACGCTCAGTCCTCGCCATCCTCAGCGCCGAGAAGGAGGCGCTCCTGTGAGCCTGCTCGCCCACCCAGCCGCTGAAGCCAAACGCCTGCTCAGCGGCATCGACCCCATCAAGACCCTCGTCGGCCTTGCCGTGATCCCAGTCCTCTACGGCGCCGTCTACCTCTACGCGAACTGGGACCCCTACGGAAACATGGAGAACGTCGACGCCGCCCTGGTGAACCTCGACGCCGGCGCAGAGTTCGACGGCAAGCACCGCACCATCGGGGACGAGGTCGTAGAAGACCTCTACGGTGACGCCTCCTTCGGATGGCAGGACGTGGCCACCCGGGAAGCCGCTGAAGCCAGCACCTACCGCGGAGACCACCAGTTTGCCCTCATCATCCCCGAAGGGTTCTCGGAAGCACTGGCCTCTCCCGAGGATTTGCAGTCCGCAGAGCAGGCAGAGCTGGAGATCATCGCCAACGAAGCCAACAACTACCTGCTCTCCAGCGTACTGGAGGTCCTCGCCGGGGAGCTGCACGAGTCCATCAGCGAAGAGGTCGGACAGGAGACCGCCGACCAGATCCTCACCGGGTTCGGCCAGATTCACCAGGAGCTCCTCGACGCCGAGCAGGGCGCAGGCGAGCTCCACTCCGGTAGCGCAGAGCTGAAGGACGGAATCGTCGAGCTGCGTGAAGGAGCCGAAGCCCTCAGCGAGGGCGCCGGGGACCTCGACGAGGGAGTGGGAGAGCTGAGCAGCAGCCTCGTCACCCTCCGCGAAGGCACCGGTACGCTCGCCGACGGCGCCGAGGAGCTCGAGACGGGAGCGGGCGAGCTGCAGACCGGACTGGGCACAATCAGCATCGGGATCGGCGAGGCGCAGGAAGGTGTCGACGAGATCTCCGAGGGGGCTGATGATCTGGAAACGGGGGTCAGTGAGCTGAGTACCGGTGCCGAGGCAGTTGCTGAGGGCAACGAGCAGCTCGCGGAGGCCTCCGCAGAGGCCGCAGAGACGCTCAGCGAGGTGGAGGCCAGCGCAGAGACCCGGGTCGAGGAGAGTGTCCAGAGCCTCATCGACGCTGGTCTCATTGAGGAGGAGCAGCGCGACCAGGTTGCCGAGGCTCTCGGCCCGGTCCTGGACGATTCTGAGCTTGCTGCCCGGGCAGAATCCGCCCGGACAGGTCTGGCCGAGGCGCATGACTCCGTGGACCAGCTGGCCGCCGGAGCCCGCGAGGTGGCAGACGGTGCCTCCGAGCTCTCCGCCGGAAGCTCCGAACTGGCTTCGGGCCTCTCAGAGCTCAGCGAATCCCTGCCGGGGCTGGCTGCAGGAATCAGCGAGGCTCACACAGGTGCCGGGGAGCTGGCAGAAGGTGCCGAGGAACTCTCTGCTGGAGCTTCTGCGGCAGACGTGGGCGTCGGCGAGATGCAAGAGGGCGTCAGTGAGCTGTCCGAGGGAGCGTCGGCTCTCAACGACGGGGCCGGGGAGCTTCTCGATGGGCTTTTCGAAGCTGAAGATGGCGTTGTCGAGCTTACTGATGGTGCCGAGGAATTGGCGGCGGCACTGGGCGACGGCGCTGACGAAGTTCCCAATCCTGATGAGGAGCAGCGAGCTGAGGTCAGTGAGGTTATCGGTAACCCGCTGAACGTGAACCAGTCCGCTCAGGCTGAGGCCGGCTCCTACGGTGCGGGTCTGGCACCTTTTTTCATGGGTCTGGCGCTGTGGATCGGCACACTGGTGATGATGCAGGTGCTGCGGCCTGTCTCTGCCCGGGCGCTGCTGTCCAACGCGTCCAGCCTGAAGGTCGCGGTCAGCGCCTGGATGCCGTTCCTGGCGCTGGGCATGGTGCAGGCTCTGCTGCTGTATGCCGTTGTCGTGCTCGGGGTGGGGGTGGAACCGGCGCATCCCTGGCTGGCACTCGGCGTGCTGCTGGCGGCCGCGGCGGCCTTCACAGCCCTGATCCAGGGGATCGTGATGCTGCTGGGCAACCCGGGGAAGTTCGTTATCATCGTGTTGCTGGTGCTTCAGCTGGTCGCCGCAGGAGGAACCTTCCCGGCTCAGACGCTGCCCGGCTCACTGGAGGCCCTGCACCCGGTGCTGCCGCTGACCTATGTGACCGATGGTCTGCGCCACGTCATCTATGGGGCTGACGCAGCCGTCGTCAGTGGCACGCTCGCGGCCATGGGAGTGACAACTGTAGTGGGGCTCGGTGTTCTTCTGTTGGCGGTGCGAAAGCATAGGATGTGGAGCCTGGAACGTCTCCGTCCGCCGATCGAGGAGCTTGCATGAGTGTGGCCGCTGAGCCGAAGGCTTCCGCGAGGGTCCGGATCCTCCGGGCGATGATGTCCCTGGACGACCACCGCAGCGTTCAGGAGCACACGGTGGATGAGATCGCCCGCCTGGCCGGGGTCGCCAAAGGGTCGGTGTACTACCACTTCTCCTCCAAGGAGAGCCTCGTCCGGGAAATCCTGGTGCACGGCGCCGCAGAGATGAAGGCCCTCATGGATGGCCTCCATGAGCCGGGTGCGACCGACGATGACGCCCGAGCCGGCTTCCGCCGGCAGGTCGCGGCAGCATTCGGGTTCCTGGGCGAACACCCCTCTTTCACTGGCCTGGTCGCATTTGCCCTGGCCCAGCGAGAAGGCGACGGAAGTCACCAACTCCGGGCTGAAAAGGAAGCCATCGTCTCCCTGCTCGCGGACCGGATCGAGCATCTGGAGCACAGCCGTCAGGGTGAGAGCGTCACTCCGCGGCACACTCTTGAGATCGCGGCCACCGCTCTGCTCTCGTCCGCTGTGACTCTGTGTATCGAGCGGATGACCGTGCATCAGGACTGGACCGTGGAGGCCTGCGTGGACGCCCTCCTGCGCATCGCTACCAGCGGACCGTGATTCCGGCGCCCTGGGGGTGGCCGACGGTCCGGGGCGCCGGAACGTTTCTGACCACGGAGGCTGAACGACGAGTCCTCTGATCGGGTCCCATCTGCTCATTGCGGTAACTCACCGCCTCGCTCAGCTTAGAAATGCCTACGGCTGCTGTAGATCTCCCGCACCTCGAGGGCTGGCTCTGCGGTGTGGGTCTGTCCATGACGGCGGTTACTCGGTGCCCCGAGAGAATCCAGACGGCGTGCCGCGCGGCGCCGTCAGCCACGTACTTGCCCGGCTCGGCACGAGGATCTCCCGGTCGGAGATCGCCGGGAGGCCCAGCTTGCGCCTCGTGCCCCGGATTCGGCGTAAAAGCGCTAGGACGAGGACGACAGATGGCGCGGCACTGGCATGACGACGGAGGTTCCGGCCTCTTCGACTAGTAACAGGGCCTACCTCGCACCTTCCGTTGAGCGCCCCAGGGGGTGGAATGTGCACCTGCTGGGTATGAAGCTGTCTGAGTTCTCCACTATGTTCTCCCGGCCAAAACTGTTTGCCGCACTGAGCGCCGGTGTAGCCCTGCTCCTACTAGTCGCAGTGGGTATCTATGGGCTGGCCACCGGCCCCCGCCAGCCGGAGCCGCCCGCGGCGACGACTGCGCAGACCGCAGACCCCACACCCACTGCTCCCGGCGCACCCACCGAACAGCCGGACTCTGATGTGCGACAGCCAGTGGTGCCACCGGTAGAAGGCTCTGATGACCCGGAGACGTTCGCCCGCAACGTCGCTACCGCCTTGTTTGAGTGGGATACCGCCTCGGGGTTGATGCCCCTGGACTACACCTCCGCACTGCTGGATGTCAGTGACCCCACTGGGGCCGAGCAGGCAGGCCTGGCCTCTGATGTGGCCACCTACCTGCCCACTCGTGAGGCATGGACTCAACTACGTCAACACTCCACCCGCCAACACCTCTCCATTGATGAGGTCTATGTCCCGCAGGCGTGGGAGGACGCTCTGGCCCAGGCCCAGCCCGGGCAGATCACCGAAGGCACGGTGGCCTACACGATCACCGGCACCCGCCACCGGGACGGCACCTGGAACGACGAACCGGTCACCAGCCAGCACGAGGTCTCCTTCACGGTGTTCATCGTCTGCGCCCCCGCGTATGAGACCTGCCACCTGCTGCGGCTCTCCGAACTCGACAACCCGCTGACCTAACCGCCCCTGACCTGTCTGGCTTGAAGGGAGGTGCCTGACCGGTGTTGAAGAAAGCAGCCATCATCGTGGTCCTACTGGCCATGCTTGGCCCCTCGGTCGCCCTGGTCTCGGTCGGCGCATTGATGAGCCCTGGTGCTGGAGCCTCCTGCACAGTGCCCGGAGCCAGCCCGCACCTCACCGTCGGGGAGGTCCCCGAGGAGCTAGAGGTCACCACCGCCAACGGAGAGACCTTCACCCTGAACCAGGACCAGCTGGGACATGCGGCCACGATCATTGAAACCGGCAGCGGCATCGAGGGGGCGAGCCGGGATGGGCTGGTGATCGCACTGATGGCCGCACTGACTGAGTCCACCCTGCGCCAGCTCTCCAACGAAACCGCCTACCCGGACTCTGCCGACTACGACAATGACGGTGACGGTTCCGATCATGACAGCCTGGGGTTGTTTCAGATGCGCCCGTCCACCGGGTGGGGCTCCGTCGAAGACCTCATGAACCCGGTCTACCAAGCCCAAGCGTTCTTCGGCGGCCCCGACGGCCCCAACAGTGGCTCACCCCGTGGCCTGCTCGACATCCCCGGCTGGCAAGACATGGACAAGGGCGAGGCCGCCCAAGCCGTGGAGGTCTCGGCCTACCCGGACCGGTACAGGAACTATGAACAGGTCGCAGAGACCATCCTGGACACACTCACCACCGGCAGCCAAGCCGGGCCAGCCTCGGTGCCGGAGTCCGGCAGGGTGGTCTTCCCCTTACCAGAGGATGCTGCGGTCCAGACCAGCGACTACGGGCCACGGGTCCACCCGGTGACGGGGGAAGACAGCTTCCACGCTGGCACCGACTGGGCAGCACCGGATGGCACCCCGATCTATGCCATCGCCGATGGAGTCGTGGCTTCGACTGACTACAACGAGGCCCGCGGCGGGGTGATCGTCATCGACCACACCATCAACGGCGAAGCGGTGTCCTCGGTGTATATCCATATGTGGGAGACCGGCATCCACGTCCAACCAGGTGAGACCGTCACTGCCGGGGATCATATTGGGGATGTGGGCAACTCGGGGCAGTCCACTGGCCCGCACCTGCACCTGGAAATCTGGCTCGGCGGCCGAGACACCGGGGAACATACTGACCCTGAACCCTGGCTGGAGACCCACGACGCCCACCCCGCCCCCGGGGAATCAGGCAGCAGCATCCAACCGGCTGGTGTTGACAACGGGGACTGTCCTACCGAGCCCGACCAGGCAGCGGAAGTCGGCGAGCCGGAACCGGGTGATGGTGATGGGTCGCAGATGGTCGATGACCCCACCACCGGTGGGCAGATCACCGCCCGGATGCTGCACGTCTACCAGCAGACCAGCGAGGCTTTCCCGGAGACTTCCTGGGTCTGTTGGGACGAACGCCCCGGCCAGGACTCCGAGCACCCGCTGGGGCGGGCTTGCGATGTCACCTTCGGCAATCCCATCGGCAGCTTCCCCACCGAGGCCCAACGTCAAGCTGGGTGGGAGGTGACCAACTGGGTCAAAGACCACGCCGAAACCCTCGGGGTCGAATACCTGATCTGGGACGGCAAAATCTGGGTCGCCTCACGGGCCGATGAAGGCTGGCGGGACTACGACGGCGGCGGCATGCACGATCCCACCGATCCGACAGGTGGTCACTATGACCACCTTCACATCACCGTCACCGAGAACTAACCCAGGGGGTGCCTGCGATGAACGTGTTCCCTGATTTCGAGGGTCTCTCCGGGATCGCTGAGCTGCGTGAGGTGGTCGGGGCTTTGCTGACCTTCGTCCTCGTGATCGCAGTGTTGATGCTTATCGTCTCCGCGATCATCTGGGGTGTCGCGTCTTCACACGGGAACCAGTCTTCCGCCGCTAAGGGCAGGACCGGGGTGCTGGTCTGCCTCGGGGCGGCGATCCTCGCCGGTGGGGCGATGACCTGGATGAACTGGCTGATCGACCTCGGCGGACAGCTCTAACCAGCCCCGCCCCGAGGCTGGTCCGTGCAGGGCGGGGGTGGGGTGTGCACCTGTTTCACGACCCACTCGTTTCTCATCTGAAGGAGCAGTTGTCGTGGACACTCTCATTGCCCTCTCTGAGGCTATTCACACCGCCACACTCACCACTCCCACCCTGGTGGCTGACCCTGCGGTGGTGGTCGCTCAGATCGACATCAGCCCGAACGAGTCCGGGCTGCCGGGGATCAGCCAGCTGCGCACCATCGTCGGGGCGGTCATGACCATCGGCCTGGTGCTCTCCGTGTTGGCGCTGATTATTTCGGCGATGGGTATGAACCCCGGGTGGTGGACACGCTGAGTCTGGCCCATAATGGGCTGGAGAATGCGAGATATCACTATGCCGAACAAGTATTCCGATGAGTTCAAGGCCGATGCGGTTGCTCTCTACCAGAGGCACCCGGAACTTTCCTACAGGCAGGCTGCTGAGGATCTAGGGGTCAGCCAGGCCGCGTTGAAGGTCTGGGTCCGCCAAGCCCGCCGGGCAGCCGGGAAGATCCCGACGCTTGCCCCCGAGGCGGCGGGGCAGCGGCCAGAGACCGCTGAGGAAGAGCTGGCTCGCCTGCGGGTCGAGGTTGATGCTCTGCGGGCTGATAAACGGTCCATGCGGGCTGATCTGGATAGGGTCACCGAGGAACGGAGGATCTTGCAGAAGGCCACGAAATATTTCGCGGCAGAGACGACCTGGTGATCCGCTTCCAGTTCGTTGAGGACCACCGTGGCACCCATGAGGTGAAGCGGATGTGCCAGGTGCTTCAGATTCAGCGCTCCAGCTACTATAAGTGGCAAGCTGGGCGTTGGGCACGCCAACAGCGAGAACAGGCTGACGACAGGGTTCTCGCCCGAATCCGGGACCATCACCAAGAGTGGGACCACACCCTGGGTTACCGGCGGATGACCGTTGAGCTCAACGCCGACCAGCCTGCTGGTGAGCCACTGAATCACAAGCGGGTGGCCCGGCTGATGCGGGCAAAGAACATCGTTGGGGTGCATCTGCGCAAACCGAAAACCACCACGGTGAAGGATCCCGGCGCTCAGGTCTTCGGGGATCTGATCAACCTGGAGTTCACCGCAGAGACCCCTGGGGAGGTTTATGTCGGAGATGTCACGTATTTGCCCTACGGGCAGAAGGGAGAGTTCTTGTACTTAGCCACGGTGATCGATCTGTGTTCGAAGCGTCTGGTGGGCTGGTCGATCGCCGATCACATGCGCACCAGCCTGGTCGAGAACGCGATGCACCACGCCGCTGCGGCACGCGGCTCGCTCGACGGGGCGATCTTCGGCTCAGATCACGGTCGGCAGTACACCTCCTCGGACTTCCAGGCCACCTGCCGCAGACTCGGAGTACGCCAATCGATGGGCCGCATCGGCTCATGCCTCTTAACCGGCTAAAGTACTTGTTCCTGCTTGTCAGCGACACTCCGCAGAATCGGTCTAGCAG
>NZ_VAVZ01000062.1 GCF_005771525.1 Nesterenkonia salmonea
GTCTCGCGATGCGGTCGATGCCCTGCACGCCAATGATGTCCAGGTGGTGATGATCACCGGAGACGCCCAGGCGGTGGCAGAAACCGTGGCCAAAGATCTCGGGATCGACCGGGTCTTCGCTGGAGTCCGGCCTGAGGACAAGTCGGCCAAGGTCGCTGAACTGCAGGACGAAGGCAAGAAGGTGGCCATGGTCGGCGACGGCGTCAATGACGCCCCCGCCCTGGCCCAAGCTGATGTCGGCATCGCCATCGGTGCCGGCACCGACGTGGCCATCGGCTCAGCCGGGGTGATCCTGGCCTCCTCCGACCCCCGCTCGGTGCTCTCAATCTTCGAGCTCTCCCGTGCCAGCTACCGCAAGATGAAGCAAAACCTGTGGTGGGCTGCCGGCTACAACATCGCTGCGGTGCCGCTGGCCGCCGGCGTGTTGGCTCCGATCGGGTTCGTGCTGCCGATGAGCGTCGGCGCGATCCTGATGTCCGCCTCCACCGTCGTGGTGGCCCTGAATGCTCAGCTGCTGCGCCGCCTTGACCTCACTCCGCAGGCCAGCACCGACCGAATCCTCGACCGGGTCTAGCGCCGGAGAAAAAGCCCACACCAAAGCAGGAGAAAACCAGAATGACCACTACGACCGACTCGCCCACCGCAGGCCACGGTTACATCAGCGACAAGGACCGCTACCTCGCCCGCCTCAAGCGCATCGAAGGCCAAGTCCGCGGCATCCACCGGATGGTCGACGAGGACACCTACTGCATAGACATCCTCACCCAGATCAGTGCGATCAACTCCGCGCTGGAGAAGGTGGCCTTAGGCCTGCTCGATGACCACCTCAAACACTGTGTTGTCTCAGCGGTACAGGATGGTGGCGATGAAGCCGAAGCCAAGATCAAAGAAGCCTCCGACGCCATCGCCCGCCTCGTACGATCCTAGAACGACTGTTGTGTCGCCCAACTTCAAAGCGTCCATCAAGCCCAACGAAATCTCGACCTTAGACTTCAGGCTTGCAGACAACCATGCTAGGAAAGTTCGGAGCCTGCCCTGCAAGTGCGAACCGATCCCTGGCGGTGTCACCTTAGGCCGCCCAGAAGCAAGCTAGACATGACTACAGGGCCCGCTACCTGACACTCGGTTCCGGGACACGACCGCCCTGCCCACTTTCTCGAAAGGAAATCGATTATGGAACACAAGATCAAAGTCGCTGTCAATGGTTACGGGGTTATCGGTAAGCGTGTAGCTGACGCGGTGGAAGCCCAGGAAGACATGGAGCTGGTCGGGGTCAGCGACGTCACCGCCGATTATCGGGTCGCCTCAGCGGTTGCGAAAGGCATCCCGGTCTATGCCTCAACCGACGAGGCCCGGCAGCAGATGCGGGCTGCGGGATACCCCCTCGTCGGCGGGCTGTCGGACCTGCTGGGCAAGGTCGACGTCGTCGTCGACTGCACTCCGGCTGGCATCGGAGCCGCAAACGTAGACCTCTATCGCAGCCTCGGCGTCAAGTCGGTCTTCCAGGGTGGGGAAAAGCACAGTCTCACCGGTCACTCTTTCGTCGCTCACGCCAATTACAAATCCACGTTGGGCCGGGATACGACTCGCGTGGTCTCGTGCAACACCACCGCTACCGTCCGCACGCTGACTGCGCTCCAGGACGCCGAATTGCTGTCCAAAGCCCGGGGCGTGCTGGTGCGGAGGGCCACGGACCCGTGGGAATCCGATCACTCGGGAATCATGAACACCGTTGTCCCCGAAGGCCGCATCCCCAGCCATCAGGGCCCGGACGCCCAGTCAGTGGTCCCCAATCTGGACGTGGTGACGATGGCGGCCAAGGGAGCGCACACACAGAATCATCTGCACTTCTGGACGGTGGAGCTTACCCGTGCGGCAGAGGCAGAAGAGGTCCTCGCGGCGTTAAAGGCGATGCCGCGGATCGCTTTCGTGAAACGTTCGGACGGGGTTGTTGCGGTCAACAGCACCGTGGAGCTGATGCAGGATCTGGGCAGGCCCCGCGGCGACATGTACGAGGTCGCCATCTGGGAAGACATCTTGACCGTGCAGGGCAATGAACTGTTCTGGACGTACACAATCGATAACCAGGCCATCGTGACCCCCGAGAACATCGACGCCATCCGCGCATTAGCTGGGACCGTGGAGGACGGCGCAGAATCCATCCGGCGCACCGATCGTGCTCTAGGGGTGCGCGCCGACTTTACGGCCACCGATTAGCTCAAACAACAAACCTCACCACACGGGCAGGACGAGATTGATCCCAGACTTCGAGGTCAGGTGCGCGAGGCGTCCGTAATTGTTTCAGTTGCTTCACCCAGGGCAACGTCGAAGTCGTCGTCGCTCTGGGTGACGGTGAGTCCCTCGGTCAGAGCGCGTGAGAAACTGGCAATGACTCCCTGGTGGCGTGCCAAGCGAGCAGTGGCTTCGGCTCGGGAGTAGCCGCCCGATAATGCCAGCACCCGGAGCACCCGTGGGTGCTCTACGAGCTCGTGGTAGAGGTTCTCGACTTCGGGAAGCGTCAGTTTGAGGATGACTGACTGGTCCTCGCCGAGATGGTCCAATTCGCTTTGGAGTGCCGCTTTGAGCTGCTTCTCCGTCTCAGCCTTTCGGGGGCTATGGATATCGACCTCCGGCTCAACAATAGGGACCAAACCGAACTGGAGGATCTGTTGAGCGATCGCGAATTGCTGCGCGACCACAGCGTGGAGCCCCTCCCCTGGCTCTTTGATGAGCGAACGCATTTTGGTGCCGAACATTCCTTTGCTGATCGCACTCTTGAGCAGGTTGTTTAGGTCAGGGATGGGCTTCATCACCTGAGCTCCGTGTGATTCTTCAGCCAGGCCCTTGTCGATCTTAAGGAACGGCACGATGTCCTTGACGTCCCAGAGGTAATCCCCCGTGGGGGTTCCTTCGATGTAACGGTTCATCGTGTCTTCGAACAGGATAGCCCCGAGGATGCGGGCACCATCGAAGCTTGGGCTTGTGATGATCCGGGTCCGCATCTCGTGCACTAGGTCGAGCATCACTTCCTGGTTGGGATAGGCCTCCGCCTCGATTCCGTAGAGTTTCAAAGCTTTCGGTGTGCTGCCCCCGCTTTGATCTAACGCTGCGATGAAACCGACCTCGTTCTTGACCCTGTCCTGTTTGGCTGAGTCCATGGCTCCCCCTCGGTGTACTCGAACTGCTGCTGTGATTCTTGAGCCTACTGTCCCTCGCGGTAATTTGTCTCTGCCCTCGGGTCCCCCCTCTGTCGAAGGGATGGTTATGGCAGTTCACCTCCGCATGTAGATCATGAGGAGCGTGAACCTCTGGAGTGCCGGGGAGTCTTTCGCCTCGCAGAATGTTCAGCGTGGGAGCGTCTCCCCCAAATAATGCGGCTTGCCCGGCGTCGGTCGCGCCAAGCGCAGCTGAGAAGAGCGACTACTGGTAAGCCGATGGCGGCACCGAAAGCGCCGGCCAGCGGGCAGGTCAGAAGAAAACAGGCCTGTACCAGCGAGGACTGCGCGACGAGCAGCAAAGTCTGCTCAGCTCGATGCTGTTGCGAGGCAGCGGTCGCGCTGGCGGGATGAGGATCGGTGAGGGAGTCGCGCCGGTGAGGAGCCTTGCCGCGAGTAGTGCTGCCCACTGTCGTGTCCCGGCGACTCACACGTCAACGACGTCAGGAAGAAGCGATACGGGCAGGCCTGGTGAGCATGACGACGATCCGGTATGCGCTCCAACAGCGCCGGTGTATCCATGGAGACGATCACGGACCCGCATCCGCATGCGGCGAGCATCAGGGCGACGTCGGGCTGGGGCCTCCCAAGTTCTCCTGGACCAGGTCCATGTGTTGACGCTGACCATCGCTATGGTCGTGGCCACCACGAGGTTCATTGCCATCAGATGGTCACGATGTTGGCGTCCCACGTGACGGGACCTGCTCGCCTTAGCGTTGGTAGTCGGCGTAAAACTTGATGGCCAGAACGCCGATGTAGCCGCCCACGAAAATTCGAACCATCGACAGAAGTTTACGTCAACGAGTGATGCCCCCGGCGTCCGAAACCGGGGGCATCAACCAGTGAGATATTCAGTTATTCAGGCTGGGCTCCCTACCGCTGGAGCGTAGCCGGATGGCTCAGGGTCAGGTCACCCTTCGCACGCTGGTGGGCGAGCCGAAGATGCTGCGCACGGTCACACCGGAGGAGGGGGAGCCGGCATCGGCGATTCGTCCGTCGCCCAGGTAGATAGCCATGTGGTAGTCGCCCCAGAAGATCAGGTCACCGGGCTGACGCTCATCCCAAGACACCTGGCGTCCCTGGGTGATCTGATCATAGGTAGTCCGCCCAAGGCTCACTCCAGCCGCAGCATAGGCTGCCTGAGTAAAGCTGGAGCAGTCCCAAGCGTTAGGGCCATTGCCGCCCAGCCGGTAATAAGTGTCCGAACGGTTGGCGGTGTTGACCGCCCAGTCCATTGCGATCTGCGCGGCATTACTCCCACCGCCGCTGGCAGGCTGCGGGTTAGCAGTCTGAGTCTGCGTCTGGGTCGGAGTGGGGGTCGGCGTCGGGGTCTGGGTCTGAGTCGGGGTGGGAGTGGCCGACTGGGTCGGGCTCGGTGAAGAAGAGGAGCTCGAGCCGGAGCTTGACCTGGAGCTTGAGGTGTTCTGGCTCTCCAAGTAGTTCACGTGCCACTGCAGAGCGTTCTGCGAGACTCGACCGTCACCGGTGGTCAGGTCTGGGTTGTTCAGCACTGCCCGGTAATAGTCACCGCCGCTGCCGCTGAAGCCCGACTCCAGCTCCGCGCCGGTGCTCAGCAGGCTCTGCATGGAGCTGGAGAGGTTTCCCCAGGACGGAATCGACGGGGTGGAGGACTGCTGCGTGGCAGCCCGTGAAGGAGAGGACGACTGCGACGGCGAGGGAGTCGACGTCGGCGTCTGGCTCGGAGTCGGCGTCGAGGTGGGAGTCGGCGTCGGTGTGCTCGACGGGCTGGCGGAGCGGGTCGGTGAGAGGCTCGGAGCAGCCTCGGCCTCCTCCTCAGCTTGCTCCTCTGCTTCTTCCTGGGCCTGCAGGTAGGAGAGGTGGCCCTCCAGCACGGTCCAGTTGACGGAGCCGCCGCTGGTGGTGAAGTTGGAGTTATCCTGCACCATCCGGTAGTAGTCCTCGGCGCTGCTGCCGCTCTCCAGTTCACCGGCCTCAGCCAGCAGCTCGCGCTGGTCTGAGCTGAGGGAGTCGAAGCTCGCCGGTGAACTCTGGTTCGAGGCGGCGCTGGAAGTGGCGCTCCGTGTCGGTGTGGCGCTGGGGCTCGGAGTCTCGGTGGGGCTTGGGGTCGCGCTTGGACTTGGAGCCGATGACGGGGATGGCGCCTCACTGGGCTCTTCCTGTTCCGTCTCGTCCGCTTCGGCCTGCGACTCCAGGTGGTCCACATGGGCGGCGACAGCATCCCAGTTGACGGCTCCGGTGGAGCTGGTGAAGTACTCGTTCTCCAGCACCAACTCGTAGTAGTCGCGTGCACCGTCTTGATCTTCCAGCTCTGCGCCGGCGGCCAGCAGCTCACGCTGCTCCTCAGTCAGTGTATCGAAGTCGGAAGCTTCGGAGTCTTCAGCAGATGCGGCTTCCCCGTCCGCATCTGCGGCTGCTTCGGCCTCGGTTGGTTCTTCGGCGGGCTCTTCAACCGCTTCGGGTTCGGCCGGCTCTTCAGCCGACTCAGGTTCTTCGGGCTCGTCGGCAGGCTCAACAGTGGCCTCGGCCACGTCGGCGTCGTCGGTGGTGATCTGGGTCTGTTCGGCGTCGGCGCGTAGCTGCTGGATCCGGTAGACCAGCTGCTGCTCGTCGATCTCGCCGTCCTCATCAATAAAGTCGGCATTGCCTAGGAAGTTCTCCAGGAAGCTTTCGAAGCTTCCCTCCCAACCCTCAAGGTCCTGCAGTGCCTTCAGCTGTTCGCGGATGTTCTCGCCGAGCTCTTGCTGGGAATTGTTGGTCTCAGCGTTCGCCTCACCAGCAGTGGCCAATGCAGCGGCAGTTTCTTGGGCGGCGGCTTCGGCGCGCTCACGCTCGGCCTCGGCCTCTCGTGCGGCCTGTTCGGCCTCGACGGCGGCCTGCTCAGCCTGCTCCTCGCGCTGCTGGTCTGTCGCATCCTCAGCGAGGGTGCCCTCATCGCCCAGCAGCACATCGGCCGCGGAGGAGTCCTCCTCCTGATAGTCATCGGAGGCGTCCACGGCCAGAGCGGCCTCTGCTTCCAGCGTGGCCTGCTCTGCGGCTTCGGCAGCCTCTGCGGCTTCTGCCATACGGGAGGCGGCCAGGGACTGCTGGCGCTGCAGCTCGGACTCAAGCTCATTGGCGCGCTCACTGGCCTGGCTGATGCGTCCGGCAATATCTGCCATCAGCTTCTCCCGTGCCTGATCGGACTCTTTAGCCGTGGAGATCTCTTTGGCAGATGGGGTGTCCGGCAGCTCGGTGACAACGAAGTTGTCGGCGAGGTTCTGCTCGCTCTCGGACTGTTCGGCGACGGCGTCACCTGTCCGGTCAGCGACCAGGTCGGGCAGAGTCGTCCCGACAAGCGCTGTAGTCACCACGACGGCGGTCACGGCCGCCACCGCGAGATTACGACGGTGTTTCACGGTAGTTCCTCACTTTTCCTCACTGGTGCAACACAGCGCAGATGCCCCTCCTGGTGAGGAGCCTCTCGGATCAGGGAGCTGACGTGGAGCGCCCGGCCCGGGGGATGCGATGGGAGTCCCGGTTCAGGCGCCGCCATGGGAATTTCGTCTGCTTGATGACCCTCGCGGCGCTACGAGGTTCACAGTAATTGCGAGAAGGTCACGGTGGCAATAGGCCGTGTCGTTTCTGTGACTTAACTGTGAGGCCTGGATCCGCGTGATGCCGGGGGAGAAGGGTCACAGAACGGTATAGTTCAAACCTTCAAGTAGGTTGAAGGTTGCGCCTCCACAACTTCGTCACAGGTATGTGCTAAGCCCTGTCATGGGGCCTCTTCAGCCCCATCCCAGCCGGTGCAGGGTCGGATCATCGATGCCGAAGAAGTGTGCGACTTCGTGGACCACGGTGACCATCACCTGCTCGACGACCTCCTCGCCGGGCCTGAGAAGCCTCCAGGTTCGAAATCACTGGATGGTTCGCGCACACATGCACTCATGAATACGACCACCTTGACGGATACCTCTTCGTCAACCGGCTCAAGGAATGCGACGCGAGACGCTGGATGAAGGTCGTGAAGAGGGAGGGTTGGAATACGCCTGGCAACTCATCGCTGCGCGGAGTGGCCCCAGGCGCCTTGGGGGGACGACGGCGATCCAGCCTAATCGGCCCCTGAGACTTAAGAGCAGCCTAGACGCCCAGCACATCGCCGTCTTAGCCGCTTCCACCGGCGCTAAGCTCGGTGACAACCAGGTGCCTGCTACACAGGCGGGCTACCAGCAGATGCTGGGCTTTCTCGCCTCGTTCGGCTCAGTGCGGCATTGTCCCGCTTCGGTTAGTGACGAGTTACGGGGTTTCGGTGTTGAGGTCGACAACCACTGGCGTGTACGCCTTGCGGGAGGCGAAGCGCAACACGAGACCACCGAACGAATACCGCACGGAACCTCGTTCAAAGCCGGCCTGGGCCAAGACCGCTTCTAGTTGTCCTTGCTCAATGAGTCGGTGTGGGGATCGGTCGACCATGTGGGCCAGTGTTGTCATCCGTGATGCGACCAGGTCATATCCAAGGAACAGCCCTCCTGGTCGCAGGACACGTGAAGCTTCGCTTACAGCGCTTTCCCAGTCGATCACGTGGTGAAGCATGAGGAAACTCGTCACGACGTCGAAAGACTCCTTGTCATAGTGCAGGTGTGTGGCGTCGGCTTGCTCCGCCGTGGTCTGCGGTAGGCGTGCTAGCCCGTGTCGTGCCGCGCGGACCATGGTGGGGTCAAGGTCGGTCACCGTGAGGTGTACCTGCCGATTCGTGCGGGCAAGTTCTGCGGCCATAGTGCCGCTCCCACCACCGATCTCGAGCACCTCACCTGTCAACGCGAATCCTTGGGTGCTCCATGGGAGCATCCGGCGAGCCACGTGCCTCCAGGGTCCGCTGCGGCAGAGTAGCCCTTCAAGAGCGGACATGATCGGCATGTTGGTGAGCTTTCCTGAGCAACTGGTGGGTCCCACGATAGGTTCAGGCGAGTCGCCGGGAGACGCGGTCCGTGGCACCCCATTAAGTGCCTAGGATCTCATGGTCGAACGAGTGGCAGCTAGGCCTCCTGTCCAAGCCGCCAGTAACAGAACTAGAGTGCACAACTGGGCTTTCGCGCGTTACTGAGCGCAGAGTTGGCTGTCTTCCTTCTGCTTCCTGCGTCGGTGGCTGGGCGGGACGTCCACCACTGTGTCCCTCACTTGAGTTCGGTCAGCGGGCTTCGACGGTGCCCATCATGCCTTGGTCTTCGTGGTCGAGGATGTCTATGCAGTAAGTGTCCTCATCGACCATCCTGTGGATGCCGCGGACTTGGCCTCCGATACGTTTGGGTTGGGCGATGTAGCGATTCTTGTCGCTGATGTAGCCATGGCCTGCGGTGGGCGAGTCGGTCGTAGTGGTCATTTTGGCTTTCTCTTGCTTTGGTGTGGTCTTCCCTTGATTGACAAATGTCATGGTCCCCTCAACGCGGCTTCAATACGCTGGACGGACTCCGGATGGCCGGGGCGTCTGTTGAGCCTCTGATCGAAGAAGTTCCGCTAGGAACGTCCAGTCTCAAGCGCACCTGCCGTGACTGCGTCCGTTGAGGGCGTGATTTCGGGTTCCGGCAGTTCAGTCCAGAGATGCCAGAGATAAGCAGAATATGGAGGTAGCAATGCCAGCGACAGTCGGTGAACTAGTCCACCCGCTAGGTGTTGTGGGGCATGAGGTTCTTGCCACTGGTGCGTCGATGAGATGAGGAACGGGCTCCCCGCCACAG
>NZ_VAVZ01000063.1 GCF_005771525.1 Nesterenkonia salmonea
CATCGCCCGGTCCCTGCTCGAAAGCGGAGGATTCAGACTACAACTACACCCTGGATTGTGAAGAGCCTGAAAACTGCTCGATAAGGTCAGTGTCCCCAGTGATCCGAGCATGGTTCAGCACCTCCCACCAGTAGTGGAGGAGGGCTTCGGCGCCCTCTTCCGTTTCCTCGTAGATCTCTTCCGAAATCTCAGGCTCGGGCCAGTTTTGGGCAGGCCCGGCAGCGGAGGCGGGTATCGGTTCCGGTGTGTCCTTGACCTCCTCGCCACAGGAGGCGACGAAAAAAAGAGCGAGCGCAGAAAAGCTGGTCGCACATACGAGACTAGCGTCTATCCGACCTTCGGGCCGGCGCCCGGCACCCAGCTGTGCAGAAAAGTCATATTCGCGAGGGTGCTCTTATGCAGCCCGCTTAGCAGCCGCAGGTGCGTAGCCGAACGCCCGTCGGTAGGCGCGGCTGAACGTCGCCGGATCGCTGAAGCCGCAGGCGAAGGCCGCATCCGTCACCCCGGCGCCGTCCTGCAGCAGCGACCGTCCCTTCCGCAGTCGGGCCATGCGAATCTCCCGGGCGGGTGAGGTCTGATGCTCACGGAAGGCGGCCTGCAGAGTGCGCAGCGAGACCCCGGCCTGGCGGGCCAGGCGCTCGGGCGTCAGCAGCGGATCGGAGCAGGCCTGGCGCACGTACTCCACCAGATCGTCGAAGGCGACGGACGCCGACCCCGGGCACCGCGGGGCGCCTTTCGGATCCGGGGTGAAGGTCAGCAGCCGGTGGTCCGAGTCGCGCAGCTGCGTGAGCCTCCACCGCACGTGCACCATCCGGCCGCGCCGGTCCACGAAGTCCTCGGAGTGGCTGCGGTGCACCGTGCCGGAGGTGGTGATGATGGGGCACTGGTGGATCGGATACGGGGAGCCGTCCGGGCGTCGGGAATGCAGCGCATCATGGCTGCACCGGCCGATCAGCTGCCCCTCGCTGCTGTAGCCCAGCACCGAGGCGGCCGCCTCATTGACCAGGGTGACTGCACCGTCCGGGCCGATCACCCACATGGGAGTGGGGGAGGCGTCGATGACGGGTCGGAGGAGTCCGGCGGTACCGGGGCTCATGGCGGTCCTGCTCCTTTGTCGGATGAGGAGGGTCCTATGGCATCCTGCGCTGATCCTAGGCGTCGCATGTTTCACGCGGCCTACGCCAATGTTTCAATAATGTTTCTGCGCAAAATGACGGATAACTCTGCGCAGAATGCCTTGGGATGCTGCAGTGATTCTCCATAGATTCGGAGGAGTCGTCGGCCCGGATGCACTCGGGCTGAGGAATTCTCACCCTTCAAGGAGGCAGTCGCTGTGAAACCATTTGTGAGCAAGCAGGAAGCCGCCCAGCAGGTGCGTGTGGCCCGGCACCGCGCAGGGATGAGCTGGGCGCAGATCGCCGAGCAGCTCGGCGTCGACAAGGAGTGGAGCACCGCCGCGCTGCTGGGCAGCCACCCCATGACCGCCGAGCAGGCACACGTCGTCCAGGAGCTCCTCGACCTCGACGACTCCACCGCCGAAGCCCTGCAGATGCAGCCCTATCGGACAGCGATCACCGAGGACGTCGTCTCCGACCCCACTGTCTACCGGTTCCACGAGGCGCTGATGGTCTACGGCCCGGCCATCAAGGAGCTCATCCATGAGGAGTTCGGCGACGGCATCATGTCCGCCATCAACTTCCAGATGAGCGTCCGCCGGCGCGAGCACCCCGGCGGCGACCGCGTCGTCGTCACTTTCGACGGCAAGTTCCTCGACTACCAGTGGTGACCATGAACCGCCCCCACGTGCACTCGCCGCCGAGGAGCAGACGCCCCGGCAGGCTCACCCGCCGCAGCCTGCTCGGCCTGGGGGGAGGCGCGCTCGGCGCCGGGCTGCTCTCCGGGTGCAACCCCACCGGCGGCACCCCCGAGACCAACCCGCTGGGCATCGACTTCGCCGCCGCCATGGAGCCGGCCGGCGAGCTCGAGCAGCGCAATGTCACCGTCGGGTTCGTGCCGATCACCTGCTCCTCGCCGATCATCAACGCCGCAGCTATGGGCATCTTCGAGCAGTACGGCCTCAACGTCACCCTGCAGCGCTACACCGGCTGGGGCGAGCTGTGGATCGCGTTCGTCGCCGGGGAGCTCGACGCCACCCAGATGCTGATCCCCATGCCCCTGGGCATCCACCACAACTTCGCCGCCGGCCACCGCGCCACTCGCCTGCCCTACATCACCAACACCAACGGTCAGGCGATCACCTTAGGCCTGCAGCACGAAGGGCGGGTCAACGGCCCCGAGGACTTCGAAGGCCTCACCCTCGCGGTTCCGTTCGACTACTCGGGCCACAACCTGCTGCTGCGCGACTACCTCGCCCTCGGCGGACTCGACCCGGACTACGACGTCGGAATCCAGGTGATGCGCCCCTCCGACATGGTCGCCGCGCTCAACGTCGGAGACATCGACGGGTTCCTCGCCCCGGACCCTTTCAACCAGCGGGCGGTGGCCATCGGTGCCGGCTACCTCTACACCCTGTCCAAGGAGCTGTGGGACGGGCACCCCTGCTGCAGCTTCGCCGTCGCCGATGAGTTCGCTGCGGCAAACCCCAACACGTACGCGACCCTGCTGCGCGCCATCGGCGACTCAGCGATGTGGACCGACCAGCCCGACCACCGGTCCCTGGCGGCCGAGACCATGGCCGGGCGGGCGTTCCTCAGCCAGGACCCGGCCGTGCTGGACGCGGTGCTCAGCGGAAACTATGAGGACGGCACCGGCCAGGAGCTTTCGGTGGAGGACCGCATCGGGTTCCAGCCCTACCCCCACGAGAGCTACGCCATCTGGGCGCTCACCCAGCTGCAGCGGTGGGATCTCGCCCCCACCGAGGGCTACGACTCCGCGGAGGACTATCAGAGCGCCGTCCGCGAGGTGCTGGACCCGGACACCGCCGTGCCCATCCTGGAGGAGCTCGGCGCTGACACCTCCCCCCGGGAGACAGAAACGATCATCGGCCGCACATTCGACCCGGCAGACCCCCTGCCCTGGACCAGCAAACAGGTGAACGTATGAGCACCCAAGCACCAGAGACCACCGCCTCCGCCCCGTCCTCGGCCGAGCAGGGCGCCCCTGAGGCCCTGCAGCGCCGCGCCAAAGCCCAACGAGCACGGGACCGGGTGCGCACCACGGGCCTGTTCCTCGCCTTCTTCCTCGCGTTCATCGCCGTCTGGCACCTGGGCACGGCCGGACTCGACGACGGAGGCCTGGCGCCCACCCCCGCGGCCACCTGGGACCGGCTCCTGGAGATGCTCGGGGACGCGTTCCTGCTGGACGGCCCCAACAATGTGGGCATCTTCTACCACCTGCTGGCCTCCATCCAACGAGTGCTGCTGGGCTTCGGGATCGCCGCTCTCATCGCCATACCCCTGGGGCTGCTGCTGGGCACCTCGCAGGTGTTCAACGACGGCCTGGACCCCTTCATCCAGGTGCTCAAACCCGTCTCCCCGCTGGCATGGCTGCCCCTGGGGCTGGCGCTGCTGAGGGATTCCCAGATGACGGCGATATTCGTGATCTTTATGGCCGCCCTGTGGCCCATCCTCATCGCCACCATCGACGGGGTCCGACGCGTCAACCCGCTCTACCTGGACCTGGCCAAGAGCCTCGAGGCCGACACCAGGACCAGCACCTTCAAGGTGCTGCTGCCGGCCACGCTGCCCGGCATCGTCACCGGGCTGCGCACCGCCCTGTCCACCGCCTGGCTGGTGATCGTCGCCGCCGAGATGATCGTCGGAGGACGCGGCATGGGCCACTTTGTATGGAACGAATGGAACGCCCTGAACACCCCCAGCATCGTGGTGGCCATCGTGATCATCGGCGGGGTGGGATTCATCCTGGACCGCTCGATCGCGCAGCTGCAGCGACTGGTGCCCAAGGGCTGAGACGTCGAGGAGACACTGAGATGACAGCACAGACCATGCCGCAGGAGACCACCGCCGCACCCCCGGTGGTGAAGATCGACGGGATCACCAAGGGCTTCCCCAACCGAAAGAAGGGGTTCCAGAGGATCGTCGCCGAGACCAACGTCGACATCCAGGAGGGTGAGTTCATCACCATCATCGGGCCCTCCGGCTGCGGGAAGTCGACCATCCTGAAGATGCTCGCCGGACTGGAGTCCGTCGACGAGGGCGCCATCCTGCTGGAGGGTGAGCCGATCACCGCGCCGAGCCGCCAGCTGGGCATCGTGTTCCAGCAGCATGTGCTGCTGCCGTGGATGTCCGCCCGGCAGAACGTCGTCTTCGCCCTGGAGACTGAGCCGGGCAGCACCAGCACCAAGGAGGAGCTGCGGGAGCGGGCCGACAAGTACCTGGACCTGGTGAACCTCAGCCATGCTGCTGATCAGCGCCCCTCCCAGCTCTCCGGGGGGATGCAGCAGCGCGTCGGGATCGCCCGTGCCTTCGCCCTGGAGCCGAAGGTGATGCTGCTGGATGAGCCGCTGGGGGCGCTGGACGCCCTGACCCGCCACGAGCTGCAGCTGCAGCTGCTGCGGCTGTGCGAGCAGCAGAAGAGAACGTTCATCATGGTCACCCACGACGTTGACGAGGCTCTGCTGCTCTCGGACCGGATCCTGGTGATGGGTTCGGGGCCCAACGCGGAGATCATCCACGACATCACCGTCCCCTTCGGCAGGCCCCGCGACGCGGAGACCGTGGAGCAGGACGCCAAGTACCACGAGCTGCGCAGCTTCCTGCTGGGCTCACTGACGAGTCACTGAGAGGCTGGGCTGATGAGTGCTGAGCAGAGCCGTCCGCCGCTGCCCCCGTTCGACGCCGAGACGGCTGCGCAGAAGGTGCGCGCGGCGGAGGACGCGTGGAATACCCGGGATCCGCAGAAGGTCTCGCTGGCGTACACCAAGGACAGCAGCTGGCGGAACAGGGACCTGTTCCTCACCGGCCGCGCGGCGATTGAGGACTTCCTCATCGTGAAGTGGGGACACGAGCTGGAGTACCGTCTCATCAAAGAGCTGTGGGCCCACGAGGGGAACCGGCTGGCCGTGCGGTTCGCCTATGAGTGGCAGGACGCTGCGGGGGACTGGTTCCGCTCCCACGGCAACGAGAACTGGGAGTTCGCAGACACCGGGCTCATGCGGGTCCGGATGGCGTCCATCAACGATCAGGCGATCGGCGCGGACGACCGGCTGTTCCGGTGGCCGCAGGGTCCACGGCCCGCTGATCACCCCGGGCTGAGCGAACTGGGTCTCTGAAGCTCACTGAAGTGTCGCGTCTGAATGCGCGTGTGGCGGACCTGACCCGTCCGGGTGGATGCTGCGAGTCTCGGAGCGCCGCAGCCGGCTTCCGTACCAGTCGCTGAGGTAGACCTTCGGCAGGATCTTCGTCACAGCCAGGGCGACGTACATGACCGTGTTGATGGCCACGAACCCTGCCAGCGTCTGGAACCACGCCGATTGCAGCAGCGCCGGAGAGAAGAGGACGCCCAAACTAAGCATCAGCCGTCACCGCCGACTCGTCCGGCCGCCGGCGAGACAGGCTCTGCGTCTCTGCCGTGGTGTTCCCCCAGGCCGCGTTCCTGCCCAGGGTGATGTCGATGACGCCTTTGACGTAGACGAGGTTGAGGAACATGTCGAAGAGCAGCTCGGGGAAGAGCGTGGCCGCCAGCAGCCGCGCCCGCCAGCCGCCCCGCCACACGCTGACGACCCGTTCGACGACGAACAGCAGTCCGATGCCCAGCCAGAACGGGAACCAGATCCAACGGTCGGCGGAGAGGATGGTGATGAAGATCAGCAGGAAGAACGTGCCCAGGGCGATGACGCTGTAGCCGATGCCCAGCTGCTGCGCCCAGTAGCGGAACGTCTGCCGGTTGATCCCGTAGGCCCCGATGTTCTCCAGGGCGCCGCGCTGCCAGCGCAGACGCTGCCTCCACAGCAGGCGCAGGTTCGGCATCAGCTCGGTGACCACGCTGCACTCGGTCGGTGAGACCATCAGACCGCCCAGAGACTTGATCGCGATGGTGAGCTCGTTGTCCTCGGTCAGGGCGGCGGTGTCGTACACGTCCCCGTGCCGTCCTGGGAGTGTGTCTCCTCGCTGGTCTGCGATCGTGCGCAGCGCTTTGGGCCGGAACAGGGACGCAGTTCCCGTCAGGACGAACACGCGTCCGCGGCGACGTCTGATCTGGCGGCCGTAGCGGGTGTATTCGTTTCGCTGAAACTGGCCGAGCAGGCCGTGGCCCTCTTCGCCGTAGAAGAGCCCGCCGACGGCCATCAGCGCACGGTCCTGGGTGAATTTGTGCACGGCCGCTTCGAGGAACCCGTCGTCGAGCCAGGTGTCGGCGTCCATCACCATCACCACGTCATTCGGTCCCTGCGCGGGCAGGACCTCTTTGAGCGCTTGGTTCAGCGCCCCGGCCTTCTTCTCAGTGTTGCCGACCGTCTCAAAGACCTCGACCCCTGCATCGCGGGCGACGTCGGCGGTGCGGTCGCTGCAGTTGTCGGCCACGACGACCACCCGCGCGGGCAGATGAGACTGCGAAGCCAATGACGAGAGCGTCTGCGGAAGCGGCGCCTCCTCGTTGTGCGCGGGGATGAGCACCGTCACCGTCACGGGTCCGTGAAAGACTCCGCGCGTCTCGGCCATAACGATCTTGGGCGCCAGGGGAGTGGCGACCTCGTCCGAGGACCGACGGGAGCGGTCTGTGGCTCGTCGGTCGAACACAGAGACGGCGGAAGCCACCATCAGCACCAGGACCACTGAGGTGAGCACAAACCCCAATTGCGGTGCCTGAGGGTTGTAGAGCACTGAGAATTCACCGCCTATGAGCGCCTCACGCGGCTCGGCGGAAGTCCAGGCCTGAGCTTCTGCGAGGACGAACCACAGGAACAGGGCCATCGCCGCGGTCGTGCTGACGATGAGCACACCGGTCATGCGGTGAAGTCGTGTCACAGTGTCTGCCCTCTTAGTATCGCGCGGCGGCTGAGGCTCTTCAGCTTCCGCAGTTCTTTTCGAGCCACTTCGGGCCCTCGCTGGGGTCCATCGGCTTCGACCAGAGGAACCCTTGGGCCTTGTCGCAGCCGAGTCCCTGCAGCTCGTCGAGCTGCGGCTTCTCCTCGACCCCTTCACCGATGACCTCGATGCCCAGAGCATGGGCGAGGTTGATCACCGCCCCAATGATCTGGTCAGACCGTGAGTCAGGAGTTCCCAGGCCTTGGACAAAGGATTTGTCCAGCTTCAGAGTCTGCACCGGCAGTCGGTGCAGGTAGCGCAGGGAGGAGTGGCCGGCCCCGAAGTCATCGATGCCGAAGCACACCCCCAATTCCGCGGCCTCGTTCATATGCTCTATGGCCAGATCGAGGTCAGCGATCTCTTCCACTTCAGTGATTTCGAAGTGCAGCTGATCCGCGTCGATGCCGGTCTGGGCCAGCAGCTCCTGAGTGTGTGTGATGAAGCTGCGGTCGTTCAGGTGACGGGTTGAGAGGTTCACCGCAACAGTCGGGCGGCGGAGGGTGGGGTGGTTCATCTCCCATTCCCGCAGCTGTCGCATGGCGTGCTCAAGGACCCATAAATCGATGTCCACGATGAGGCCGCTGGCGTGTGCCACGGGCAGGAAATCAGCCGGCGAGAGCAGGCCTCGTTCTGGATGCTGCCAGCGCACCAACGCTTCGAACCCGGCTGGTCTGCCCGTGTCCAGGCTGATGATGGGCTGGAAGCGCAGCCGCAGCTCGTCACGCTGCATCGCAGCGCGCAGCTGCGACTCCGTGTCCATTCGCTCAGAGACCTTCTGCTGCATGAGCTCGTCGAACTCGACAGCATTTCGGCGGTGGTGGTCTTTCACCGCGTACATAGCGGTGTCCGACTTTCGAATGAGGGATTCAGCTGTGTCGTCTGTGTCGGAGAGAGCGATGCCGATGCTGACCTTTGAGAAGATCTCTTCCCCATCGATCAGGAAGGGGTCGTCCATTGCCGCGGAGATCCGAGCCGCGAGCTGGTGGGCAGTCTCAGACTCCATGTCCTCGCAGAGGAGGACGAACTCATCCCCTCCGAAGCGGGCAAGCACATCGCTGTAGCGCGTGAGCTGGCGCAGGCGCTGCGACAGTTCCACGAGCATGGCGTCACCGGCAGTATGTCCGCGGGCGTCGTTGACGATCTTGAAATGATCGAGATCGATGAACAGGACCGCCACTTGGCTTCCAGCTCGTCCCGCGCGCGCCAAGAAACGGTCCAGGTATTCGACGAGAAGTCGTCGATTCGCGAGTCCGGTCAGCGGATCGTGCATGGCCAGGTGCTCGAGCTCCTGCTCTGCTCTCTTGCGCGCGGTGATGTCCTGCAGGTGCACATAGAAGGTGCTGGGAGCACCATCGGAATCACGCAAAAGAACGACGACCTGCTCTACATAGAGGACTTCGCCGTTAGGACGAAGGTAACGGCGTTCATTGCAGAGATGGACTTTATCACCGCTCACGGCTTGCTCGAACAGCGTCGACTCGTCCGCGGAGGGGGGATGGATAAAGTCTGTGAGCCGGTGGCCCAGGAGCTGACTCGGGGGGCGGTCCAGTAAGGCCATGGCAGCAGGGTTCACGCGTGTGAGGCGGGCTTCGGTATCAGTCAGGACGATGCCGATAGGTGAGTGGTCGATGCCTAGGGCAAACAGTCGTTCGGCTTCTTCCTGCTGGGCTTGAGCCTTGCGCAGGGGAGTGATGTCGCGCACGGATGCCACGGTGTAGTTTTCGGGCTCTTCACAATCCAGGGTGTAGTTGTAGTCTGAATCCTCCGCTTTCGAGCAGGGACCGGGCG
>NZ_VAVZ01000064.1 GCF_005771525.1 Nesterenkonia salmonea
CCTAATCCGACGACCGACGCGCCCATCCGCCCCCAGTCCGGGGTTACACCCTCAATTGTGAAGAGCCCCTTAGGGTCACGGGATCACACGACTGGATTCTAAGGACGGAAGGGAGCAGCAGCCCGTCATGACATCAGGCACCGAGACGCTTCTCCGCCCGGTGATCGACGCCGCCCCGACTCCTATGTGGCTCATCGGGCCCGACGGTGCGGTCAGCCTGGTGAACGAGGCTGCGGCCACGGTGCTCGGCTACAGCAGCGAGAGCGAGCTGATCGGCCGGTGCAGCCACGAGGCTCTGCATAATCGGCGGCCGGATGGGTCCCCGTACCCTAGCCACCAGTGCCCCATCGTGACCTGCGAGGGCAGCATGGAGCACAACCACTCAGAGGATTTTGTGGATCGCAGAGGCCGCCTGGTGCACGTGCGATGGAAGCTCACCAAACTCGAGAGCTCCAACCATCAACTGCTGACTTTCGCCCCGGACCCCACCGCTCCTTCGTACATGCGGAACGCCACAGCTGCCGATGCCTTCGATGAACTGATGGAGTATGCCCACCATCACCGGGCGGACCCCATGCTCACCCCTGACCGCCTGGCGAGCAGGGCCGGCGTCTCCCTGCGCACGCTTCAGGCGGTATTCAGGGAGCACCAGACATCGCCGGCCCGGGAGATCCGCAACGCTCGCCTGGAACTGGGGCGCAGCCTGCTCGGACAGGGCGTGAGTGTTACCGAGACAGCGTTCTCGAGCGGCTTCAGCGACGTCGGAACCTTCAGCCGCGCCTACCGCCGAGCGTTCGGCACTCCGCCGGCAGCCGCGAGAGCGTGAGTGCATCAGACTCACAAACGCCACCCCCGAGGACCTCACAGCGTCGGGCCTACGACATAGACATGAAATCACCAGTTAACACAATGTTTACAACTTAAAGTGTCCCGATTTTTATCTATTGGGTGACTAACGGAGTGAACGTCAAACACGACGTCACCCTCACCTGAGGGTCAGCTATCCCAACCCAAGGAGACACATCAATGACTGCTGAGACCACCACCTCGCACCTCGAAGGCATCGACGCCGCAGCCCTGGACAAGCTCTCCTGTGCCGCCAAGGATGACCCCAGCACTGGGCGCAAAACGCTCAAAGCGAAAACCGTATGCGAGGCCGGCTTCCGCAATATGAACTATGTGCGAGACCTGGAACCGGTACTGATCTCTGAACCCTCTCAGCTCCTGGGGGACAATTCAGCCCCCAACCCTACAGAAATGGCACTGGGAGCACTTGGATCTTGCATCTCTGTGGGCCTCCTTGCGAATGCTACAGCCCGCGGAGTCACGCTGAGTAAGATCGAAGTCAACCTCGAGGGCGACATCGACATCTCAGCCGTGTGGGGCACAGGAGACCTCGACACGGAAAAAGCCCTGGGTGTAACCGACGTCCGCGTCAACATCGTCATGGATGGGGACGCAGACGAAGCCACTCTTGAGGAAATCCACCAGAGCGCCATGGACTGGTCCCCCGTGGTCAATACTTTCAAGCGGCCCGTGCAGTTCGAGTCCGAACTCACTGTCGGCTGAGTGCCCTCTTCCTGGGGCAGCCCCTCGTGCTGAAACACGGGCAGCCCAACCTCGCAACCAATCCTACTCGGCCAGAGGAGCCTTCCCATGACAACGGCAACAGTCGAAATGCCGGATAAAAAGACCAGCGTTCCAGAAGAGATCCTGGAACAAGTATCTGACCGAGCCAGCCTCTTGGACAAAGGGGAGGACAAGACGCGAACGATTTTTCCTGAATTTGGAAAGCATCAACTGCTAGGACTTGGCGCTCCACAGAACGCCAATTCAAACCTTCCCGACATGGCCCGGGTAATTTCTGATGTGGCAGAAAGGTGCATGAGCACCGCTTTCAGCTTGTGGGCCCACCGAATGACAATTGAATACCTCTCAGTAGCCCAGACTGACTACGCTGCCTCAGTACTGCCTGGGCTAGTCTCTGGCCAGACCCTCGGCGTCACGGGGATGGCCTCGGCCTTTCGGGAAGCTGCAGGATGCGGGAGTCTCGAGATCACAGCGACCGAAACCGAGGACGGATATGTACTCGACGGACCGATTCGATGGGCCTCCAACCTGTATCAAGACTCGCTTCTGGTCACCGCAGTGCGCACTGACAAAGGAAAGCGAATCATCGTCGCCCTGCCCCTCCACACGGCGGGTGTAACGGTAGGAAAGCCATTCTCACTACTCGCACTCGACAGCACGGAGTCCACCTACATAACCCTCGACCATCTGCAGATCAGCAAAACCCAAGTATTGAGCACTGACTTCGACGCCTTCATCACTCAGGTGAGACCGACGTTCTTAGTGCTCCAAACTGCCCTGTGCGTTGGACTGGGGACGATTAGCCATCGGGAGGCACGCACAGGCCTGACCGGCGTAAATGCTGTCTTTTCCTCGGAGGTTGAAACTGTCGGAGGCCGAGTCTCGCTCGTACGAAATGCCATGCTCAATAATGCACGAGCCGTAGGCAGTCACTCCTCTCCGAGTAGGCAGGAACTGCTGGCTATGCGGCTGACCGGAGCAGAGGTGGCGACTGCCGCTGCCACACTCGAGGCAAAGACCGCAGGAGGCAAGGGATACGCAAAGTCCTCCGACTCCAGCCGCAGGTTCCGAGAAGCTGCTTTCCTGCCAGTCCAATCCCCTTCAGAAGCTCAGCTTCGCTGGGAACTTGCCTCATGCTCCTAAGCATCCGTCCGGGAAGGAACACCCTCATGGATGCAGGCGAGCGCCTACACAAAGCTGTGCAAGAAGGCGACCCCTTTCAAGCCGAGGAAGTGATTAACCAGCTACACCCCCGCATGATTCGTTTCGCTCGCACCCTCGTTCCCACGAAGGAGTCTGCCGAAGATGTTGTCCAAGAGTCATGGATAACTGTTTTAAAAAAAGTACCGGACTATGAAGGGCGCTCTGAATTCAGCACGTGGGTTCTTGGGATAGTGCGGAATAAGTCCAGAACTTTCCTTCAGAAAGAACAGCGCCTCCGCGAAAATGAGGAGAGCCAGATGGAATCAGACCCCCTAGAAACCAGATTTCATGAATCAGGCCCGAAAACAGGCCACTGGGCAGAACCTCCCCTCAACCGCTTCTTACCTGAGTACGAAACAGAGCGAGCGGAACTCATGAGCCAGCTGGAATCAGCCATGGCGACACTTCCGGCAGTCCAACGACAAGTGACCATCCTCCGTGATGTAGAAGGACTCAAGCCGGGGGAAGTTGAATACATCCTAGGCATTTCCACCGACTACCAGAGGAAGTTGCTCTATCGCGCCCGAGAGAAACTACGATCCACTCTAGAGAATTACATCATGAGCCAAAGGACCAAGGCGGCGAGTTTTGACTGACTCATCTTCACTCCCCTCGGAGAAACAAAAAACTCGCTCAGAAGAGCAGCAAACCGAAGCAGCAGAAGACATGGACTGCCAAGAATTCGTACAGATCGTCCACGACCTGCTACGGACAGAGCCTGAAGGACTTCGTTCTCCACGCCTCTTAGCGCACATGCGGGATTGCCCACCATGCGTTGTATACCTCCAACAGCTCGAAGACATACAACGCCTGCTCCAGGAGCTCTCTGCAGCGGAAGACAACGCCATCCCTCCCGAACGCGCCCAAGCGCTCATTTCGGACGCTCTCAAAGGATAAGCCCAGACCCAGCCGAGGAGCAGGAATGACCTTAACAGCCCAAACCGCGACCAATGATGCTCATCCCACTGATCCGCTCACAGATACTTGGCGGCCCTCTGCGGCAGTAGACGGCCGGGAGTTGCGCAGAACGATCCGGTCCTATCCGAGCGGAATCACTGTCATCACTACGTCGATGGGCTCACACGATGTCGGAATGACAGTCAGCTCGTTCACTGAGGTAAGTCAGAATCCACCCCTGGTACTTGTATGCCTTACACGCTCAGTCAGTTCCCTTCCTGCGTTCCGAACAGGGGCACCAATGGCTATCAACATCCTCGCCCACGACCAAGAGGACGTAGCAATGTCCTTCGCGGGACAGCGTGACGAAGATCGTTTCAGCTGCGTCGAATGTGTGCAGTCCCCTGAGGGCACCCCCGTCATACAAGGTGCATCTGCCTGGCTGAGCACCCATATCGCAAGAATTATCGATGGCGGAGATCACGTGATCCTATTGGCTCACGTGAATCATTTCTATGACGGACAGAAGTCACCGTTGCTCTATCACAGGGGACGAATCCATGCCGAAGTTGGAGCGAGCCTCACCAAGAAAGACGAAGGAGCAGGATGAGCGCAAACCGGGCAGCTGAGGATTCTGCCGGCGAGTCCACCTATGAGATTGGGATAGAAGAATTCGCAGAGCGTCTCAATGAGGCCACAGCAGTATTCGATGTTCGAAATAACAACGAATACCTGGAAAGCCACCTCCCTGGTTCCATTAATGTTTCATACCCCACCCCTACTGACAGGGAGCTGCAGGCGATCCGTGAGGCTGCAGGGCGTGGTGCGGTCTATTTCATCTGCAACTCCGGGTACCGGAGCTTTGAGATGACCAAGATGCTACGCGACCTCCAAGTAGAAGTGATATCAGTGGATGGTGGGCTGAAAGCTTGGGTGCGCAGCGGACGGCCCCTGGGTGACAGATAGATGAAGCCATGGACCACACTGCGACCTGACCTGGCGATCATCGGCTCCGGCTCCGGGAATTCCCTCATCACTCCGTTCTGGGATGACAAGAAGGTGGTGCTCGCGGACAAGGGGATCGACTCGACCGGCGCGTTCGGGGGAACCTGCCTGAATGTGGGGTGCATCCCCACCAAGATGTATGTCCGTCCTGCTTCGCTGGCGCGGTCTCCGGAGGAGGCCGCCAAGGTCGGGGTGACCCTGGGGGAGCCCGCGGCGGACTGGCCGGCGATCCGGGACCGGATCTTTGAGCGCATCGATGCGATCTCCGCAGGCGGCCGTGAGTACCGCGAAGGCCTGGAGAACGTGGACCTCATCCAGGAGAAGGTCACCCTCACCGGCCCCAAGTCGTTCCGCTCCGAGACCACCGGCACTGAGGTTCAGGCCGAGCAGCTGGTGATCGCAGCCGGGTCCCGTCCCGCGGTGCCCCAGGTTCCCGGCATCGAGCTGCCGCAGGTGCACACCTCGGACACTGTCATGCGCCTGGAGGAGCTGCCGGCCCGGGTGCTGATCGTCGGCGGCGGCTACATCGCCTGCGAGTTCGCCGGGATCTTCTCCGGGCTGGGCAGCGAGGTGGTCCAGATCAACCGAAGCCACGGGCTGATGAAGGCGCTCGACCGGGAGATCTCGGAGGCCTACTCCGCCGAGGCGGAGAAGAACTGGACCGTCAAGTACGAGCGCACACTCGCCTCCCTTCAGGCGCACGACCCGACGTCCAACGTGGGCGGGGTGACCGCCCACCTGGTGACCTCCGACGGACGCACGGAGCAGCTCGAGGTCGACTGCGTGCTGGTGGCCACCGGCCGGGTCCCCAACACCGATCTCATCGGCGCCGCCGAGGCCGGGCTGGACCTGCACGAGGACGGGCGGCTCGCCGTCGACCGTCACCAGCGGGTCCTGGCTGACGGGCAGCCGGTGGAGGGGCTCTACGCCGTCGGCGACATCTGCTCCCAGGCGATGCTCAAGCATGTGGCCAACCATGAGGCCCGCGTCGTCGCCCATAACCTGGAGAACCCCGGGGACCTGCGTCAGTCCCGCGTCGAAGCCGTCCCCTCGGCGATCTTCTCCTACCCGGAGATCGCCCACGTCGGGCTGACTGAGGAGGAGGCCGCCGAGCAGGTCGGGCGGGAGAACATCACCACCAAGACCCAGAAGTACGGCGACACCGCATACGGCTGGGCGATGGAGGACACCTACGGCATCGCCAAGGTCATCGCCGACCGGCGCACCGGCCAGCTCCTCGGAGCGCACGTGATGGGGTACCAGTCCTCCAACCTCATCCAGCCGCTGGTGCAGGCCATGAGCTTCGGCGTCGACGCCTACACCGCCGCCCGCGGCCAGTTCTGGATCCACCCCGCGCTCATGGAGGTCATCGAGAACGCCCTCCTGGGCCTCGAGGTCCCCATCCCGGAGAATGCACCCCTGTGACGCAGGAATGACGACGCCGACCCGCGGGTTGGCATGGGCAAGGAAACACCACACCGTCTGTGAGGAGAACATCTGATGGCTGCTGAGCGCGTCGACTTCTGGTTCGACCCCCTGTGCCCCTTCGCCTGGGCCACCTCCCGCTGGATCCTCGAAGTCGAGAAGGTCCGCGACATCGAGGTCCACTGGAACGTGATGAGCCTGGGCGTCCTCAACGAGGCGAAGAGCCCCAGCCCGGCAGAGGACGCCGAGCAGCTGGCCAAGTGGATCCCCTCCCGTGCCGCCACCGCCGTGGACCTCGCCTACGGGCAGGAGAAGGTCGCCGAGTTCTACACCGCAGCCGGCACCGAGATCCACAACAACGGGAACAAGGACTTCGAGAACGCCACAGCCAAGGCGCTTGAGGCCATCGGAGCCGACGCATCCCTCCTCGAGGACGCCAAGACCGACAAGAACGACGAGCAGATGCGCGCCTCCCACGAGGAGGGCATCTCCAAGGTCGGCCAGGACGTCGGCACCCCCATCGTCGCGTTCAAGGGCACCGCGTTCTTCGGGCCCGTCATCACCCGCATCCCCTCCGGAGAGGAAGCGGGAAAGATCTTCGACGGCGCCGTCGCGCTCGCGGAGTACCCCTACTTCTTCGAGCTCAAGCGCTCCCGCACCGAACGCCCCCAGTTCAGCTGAAACGGCTGTCTACGCCTTCAGCTTGTCCGCGAGGGCCTTGAACTGGGGTGAGGGGTTGCCGAAGCGGTGCAGGGTCATGGAGACCGACTGCTCCTTCACCCAGTGGCGCAGCTCCACGCGGCCCGACCCGGTCACAGGGTCGTCGAGCAGGGCCACTTCGGGGCGGGACGCCACGGCCTCCCAGACCACCGGGCTGAGGGAGCCGACGGCGCGGACCCGGGCTCCCACACCCTGGTCGTACTGGCCCTCGGCGAGCGCGGCCGCGAACTCCTCCTCCGACTCGTTCTTCTCCACATCCACGCCGAAGGTCTTCGCGGCGAGCTTCACCGCACGCCGGGTCTGCTTGGACGCCTCCCTGTCCACGGAGATCACCGCGCCCGCACCAGCCGTGTGCCCGGCGATGACCGTGCGGAGCACGTGGTGCGGCTCGGCGTCGGCACCCACACGCAGCACCACACCGGTGGGCAGGTACCGGAAGATGTTCGCCTCCGAGCGCAGCCCGGTCTGATCCTTCGGGGTGCCGAACTCGGCATCCCAGGCGGCGGCGTCGGACGCCGCGGCAGCCTTCAGCCAGGCGTAGCCGGACTCAGTGACAGCCTTCCTGTCCAGGGCGTCCGCGAGCAGCTCACCCACGGTCCCCTCAGGCGCGGGGACGCGCGCGGCCGTGGCGACGTCGACGGCGTCCTCCCAGGTGCCGAACAGCATCAGATAGTTGGGGCCGCCCGCCTTGGAGCCCAGCCCCACCGACGACTTCTTCCAGCCGCCGAAAGGCTGCCGCTGCACGATCGCACCGGTGATGCCCCGGTTCACATAAGCGGCTCTTCACAATTGAGGGTGTAACCCCGGACTGGGGGCGGATGGGCGCGTCGGTCGTCGGATTAGG
>NZ_VAVZ01000065.1 GCF_005771525.1 Nesterenkonia salmonea
GCCCACGGCTACACCGCCATCCGCGACGCCTTCACCTGACGACCCGCCCACCTGCCCCAACGACTTAAGGAAAATTCGGAGAAACGGCCACCCGAGACGGCACCCTCGGGCCACAGCCGCGCCCTCATGCGCATTCTCAGCGATTCACCCGCGAGCATGCCCTCAGAACTCCTCAGCGGCGCCCCGTGAAAGAAGGAGGCTCAAAGCCCTCGGACTGACCCTCCCCCTGGTGCTGCTCACCGCAGCGTGTTCTGGCACTGAGCCTGACACCGCACCCACACCGACCGCTTCCCCCGAAGAGTCAACCGTTTCNTTAGATTCTCATGATTTCTATGTTCCGAGAATTCTCTTCCGTGCACACCAATTATTCAATAATCGATACCATTAGCGCCTCGACTAGTGCAAGCTAACGGCAGAGGGATGTGCTCTCCTGTACACCCACGACCCCGTCGAATCACAAAAAACTACAGACACCATCTCCAAGTCTCCAACGGGGGCGACCTGAAGCGTCGTCCCCGGAGGCGACGAGGAGCCTCACAGATAGCTTTTGCCTCCGGCTCACCTGTCGACTCCTCGAAAAACGCACAGATCTTCCCGTCATGGGGCTTTCAATCCCATGCTTTGCTTTGCTCCTCTCCTTTCGAGTCGGGTTGCTCCTCTCATGGAAGAGTTCGTATTGAACAAGTGGTTGAGGGACCCTCGGGGGCAAGTCCAGTAAAGTGGCCCGGAGACTTTATTCCTCCTGAATTCGCGCTGGAAAGTGAACTAACAAAAACATGAGACTGAGCCACTACCAGACACTCGTCTTCGACTGCGACGGAGTTGTTCTCGACTCAAACAGGTCCAAGACTGCTGCGTTCTACCAGGCGGCTCTACCCTATGGAGAGGATGCTGCAAATCGCCTCGCAAATTTCCATATAAACCATGGTGGAATATCCCGTTACAAGAAATTTGCGTTATTCCTGGCTGAGATGGTGGACACGGTTGAGGGCCCTAACCTCGACGAACTTCTCGAAAGCTATGCCTCACATGTCAAGGAAAGCCTCATGGCGTGTCAAGTTGCCGATGGTTTAGAAGCCCTTAGAAGAAGTACCCCGAAGGCGAGGTGGTTGATCGTGTCCGGGGGCGACCAGACTGAGCTGAGAGAAGTCTTTGCTGCTCGCGACCTTGCATCTCATTTTGACGGTGGAATTTTCGGAAGCCCTGACACGAAAGATGAGATCCTTGCTAGAGAACTGGGGATAGGGAACATCACTCCACCTGCTATTTTTTTGGGTGACAGCACCTATGACCACCAGGCTTCCACTGCAGCGGGTTTGGACTTTATATTTGTTTCAGGATGGACCGAGGTGCCTGGTTGGCGTGACTGGTGCAAGCGCAACGACCTCGGAGTGGTGAACGATCTTAAGGCGTTACTCACCTCAGCGTCGTGAGACCTGGCGTCCTCTAGTCCCATGCTTGATCCTTGCGTATGAACTTGGAGTACGAGTCATTTCCGCGTAGTTGCCATCCAGTGCTGACTTGAGGTAATTCTTCAGAACGGCACCTATTGCCCATGCGCTGGGTCTTAACAATGCCGTCGAAACGAGAAGATCGGCAGTCTCTTTACGCAGCAGGACGAGCGATGACGTGGCGGCACTTGCGGCGAAGGCTCGGGAGGACAATCCAGAGGGCTAGAGTTTGACTATGCCTCTTTCCAACATGGCTTCGCCCAGCACAAAGTCTTCGGGCCAGTCGATGTCATGGCTGACGAGCTTGTCCAGGGCGTACAGGTAAGGTCTCTCTCCGATGCGGTCGTCAAGGTTCCGGTACACCTCAGACGGCGCGAGGAAGACTGCGCTGTTTACTTCGTGAACGGGCTCCAGCGTCTGGGTTCGAGGCCATTTTTCGACGGAGCGGTCGTAATTCATGGGCTTCTCGTTGCGCCAGAGAAAACCGTGGATCTCGGTGGTGGTCATCAGGGAGTCGTAACCGGCTGCGCCTTGGGCCCGGTAGATCGAAATGATCTCGTCGTAGTGAGCGGCTGTGACGAACGGGGAGGTGACGTGCGTCCAAAGGATGCTGCCCTCGGGGACTAGCTCATGGGCGTGTGCTACGAGAGCGTCCGTGCTGGTTGAGCTTGATGAGAGTTCTTCGGCACGGCGATGGAGCCTGACTTTGGTGCTTTCCACACTGTCAGCGAAGTCGAGGATCTCTTGGTCGTTCGTGGAGAGCACGACCTCGTCGATGTGTTCAGCGGCCACGAGCTGGCGTAGTTTGATTTCAATGAGCCCGTACTCAACATCTGCGAATGGCTTGATGTTCTTGCGGGGAACCCTCTGGCTGCCCTTACGACAGGGTAGGAAGCATGTGACTTTGCCCATCACAGCATTCCGTAAACGCTGGCCTGCGCGACCTCGTATGTGGTCGGGGTAATTGCTGTCACGGGTACGGCCTGGGGGTGACCGCGGTACTGGTTCAGGATTTTCTGTGACTGGTTGTTCCGCATGTCGCCGGCGGGAAAGCCGTCGAATCCTGCCAGATAGAGCGAGTTTGCCTCGCCGCTGGCGACTGCCGCGAAGACATATGCCATAACCAGGGATGTGGGCGCGACGCAGTGCTTCTCGTCGAACGCGAAGGTGTCTGCCTGCACTTGGAGTCCGAAGTCCAGGACCTTCTTGCTGCCGAGGGATGCTTTAGCGTCTTCGGGAAGCATCGAGAACGGCGTCATAAGCGGCTGAGGCAGATCAGTATGGATCTCGCTGTCAGCAAGGAGACGGATGGGATGCGAGGCGGCGCGGATGTCGATCAATTCGGACGAGATGCCGGTCTGCGTGTTCAGCGCGATGACCAGCGGTTTATTTGCCCGAATGAACTGTTCCAGCGGTTCCTGGTAGGTAGCTACTCCTGGGCCTGTTCCGAGGAGGAGGACCTCACGGTTCTTCATGAGCTGATTCGGGGCCCATTGGCCAGTAGGATCGGCTCCGTAAAACTCTCTGGCGGCGTCCATAGTGTGCATGTCGTACTTGGCGCCGCCTTCAACTCGCAGGTGATCGATGACGGCGAGGATGTCCTCTTCGTCGTACCGGGCGTCGCCGAGCATGGTTTGGATGTATGTGGGGTGGATGCTGTATTCGGCAGACATATAGTAGTAGGGGTTGGTGCCCCAGCCGTAGTGCTCCTGCATTGGCTTGAAGTGTTTTCGGAGTAGTCCCATGAGCGGCACATAGTTGATGTCGTGGCCGCGGTGTGACGCCATTTCGATAGCGAGCTCTTCGGTGCGGGCATTGCCCGGCCCGCGCCCCATGCCGGTGACGGTGGAGTCGACCCAGGTCACGCCTTCTTTGATGGCGCGCATGGAGTTAGACAGGGCGAGCCCTTTATTGTCGTGGGTGTGGATGCCCATGGGACCCGACCATTCGGTACGCATCCACTGAATGATCTGTGCGGCCTGATCGGGGTCCATCGAGCCGAAGCTATCTGCGAAGTACAGAACGTCGAGTGGGTACTTTGCTGCGGCTCGAGCGAGGGCTTTGACCTCGTCCTCAGTTCGGTCGGAGACCTGCATAAGGTTGTAGCCGACCTGGTACCCGCGCTCTTTGAGCCAGTTGACTGCTGGAAGGGCATTTTGGAATTCGTGGACGTGGCAGGCGACGCGCACCAGGTCGACGGGTGAGGAGTCCGCGGCGTTAGGGAAGAGCCGCTCAAGCACCTCATTTTGGGGGGTGTTACCGACAATTTCGGCTCCGTTGACCATGACGCCGATGGTCTTTTTGCCCGGCAGCGGGAGCGTTCGCAGCCACTCGTCGGTTGTGTACGCGGCCGCCCCGGCGAAGCCTTTGGTTTTCAGCGAACGGAAGCCCATTTCGAGGACGTCTACACCCGTGGCTGGCATCGCTTCGAGGTAGTCGAGCACTGTTTGCGGGGAGAAGTCCCACGCGTTGTAGTACCCGCCGTCGCGGAAGGTGCAGTCGAGAAAGGTCGGCTGTTCAGCGCCTTCAGTTTTGGTCATGCGAAACACTGTACCGGGAGAGAGGTTCGGGCGGCGGGTCAAGTCCGCGTGGCCGCCTCTTCGAAGGTGGCTTTCATTGAAGCGAACGCCTTCGGATGACGATCCGATTTTACTCGAAGGCTAGCCGTCAGTGTCTTGTCGATTGTGTTTTCCGTCAGAGTCTTGGTCCGGCGCGCCAGTCTCATGGTCTCAAGCACGTGCGTGTGCGTATATCCAATTTCCTTGAAATGGTTGAGATTGGTCGTCGAATCTCTCACGCTGAGTTGAAAAATCTCGCGAGACAACTCCGAGATGTCTTGAGCATCTTGAACGTCTTTGCGCATTAGCCTTACTAGTGCGAGCACGCGCAAGGACAAAGACACGTTGTATGCCAATTGGAAGAACGAGGCGAAACTCCGGTCTTCCACCAGTGCCCGCAGGGACTGAAGGGTTTGAACGAATTCGGAAGGCTTCCCCGCCGCCAGATAAACGTGCCATAGGGCGCACAGTACCGATACATGGAGGTGTTCTCTATCGAGACGAGTGCTGGTTGCGAGACTGGTGGTGGGTAGCAGTAAGAGGGAACGCAACAACATCCTCTCTGCATGTTCCTGCTTGACCGGATCTTGTAGCTCCGCTGCTTTGTACCCGCAAATCACTGCACAGGAGATTCGATAGCCAGGCTGCCCCTCGAAATGCTCGAACATCTGTGATGCAATAAAGAAATCGAGCTGAGCATCATCCGGACGGGTGCTCCGTGACTTAAAACCTCCCTCAAAGGCTCTATCTGTGGGAAAGAAAAGTCCTGAGAGTCTCAGAATTTCCGTGTCGTCTGCGCGCAACTCTAACCGCGTGATCGGAGACACGCTTGGCATTGCGTCGAAATGGATCGTTGACCCCCGAACCGTCACGTCCAGGAAGTGTCTGACGTCTGCAGAGTCTGTCACGTGAGCGGTAAGAAGCTGCAATTCCTCTTGGCTGACTTTGGAAGCGTCGAACCGAAGCAATCCAGCACTTAGGTCCGCCTCGGTGAGCGCTCCCCCTATCCTTTCGGCATCATACTGCTGCTGGTTCATTTTGAGCTTCCTCCTTCTCGTGGAGCGTCCCCTTCATGAATCGGAGGATGCGGTGAAAAGTGGCTCGGTCTTCTGCCCCCGCGTGTCCTGCATCACTTTCAAAGGTGTGTGTACGGAGCTTGTGCGCATTGGGTGACGAATTGATGAACTCTACAAGCGGCAAAAAATGGTTCTGATGGTATGTCTCATCGAGCACATTCTGCGCGAGGAACATGTGACCAAGATTGTCGAGGACGTCGTGATCAAGGGCAGTGAACTTGTGACGCTCCTCGCGTGCAACCTCATGCAGATCCTTAACGCCATAGATCGCGTTGGAAAACCGTGACACCCACTTAGTGGGGTGGCGCCAGAGGCTGACCCTGGGGTTGATCGCAATGACGTTGATGTTGGGAAAGTAACGGGGTGAACGTAACGCAGGCAATCCTCCGCCGCTTGAAGCGTAACTAAAGATAATCTCAGCATCGATACTAAACTTCGCGGCTATCTGACCCACTATGGACCATATGTGATCGAGGTAATCACCGTCAGGTTTCCCTGAGTACCAAGCAAGTCCAAGGGACTCCTCATGATAGAGGGCCGGATCCGAGAAAAATAGACAGTGGGCTGGAAACTTCGAAGACCAGCTCCAACGCTGAAACACGGGCGGATCGAAACGGTGACGGTTGGCATCCCCGGAGAAAAATACTACTAAGCGCTTGCTCTCCTCCTTGGGAACAAAGATGAAGTCATATTTTTCGCCTGCGGAGTCGACGTCGGTGTAGAGAACTCGCTCATGAGGGTCCAGAGATTGGCCTGCGTTCCACGCAGAACGGGCAACATTGGCAAGCTTGCTGGCCGAGGTCTTCTTAGCCTTCATGGTCCCCTTGGTCGGTCGAGGCGATCGCGCATCACATGCCGACCAGCGAGCCTTGGGGCGATTCGCTCCAGAGAGTTGTGTCTAGAGCTGACGGTCGGGTGCTGCTTTCGCAGAACATGCTGAGAATCCTATCGTGAACGAGAGGCGCAGTCAGCCTAATGCAGTCGGGGTGCCCCATTATATCGTTCCAGTCTTTGTCAGAGTTGCACTAGCGTCCGTGAGAGTGAGCGGGACTACTGGTACAGCTACAACTTCCAAGAAACGCGGCGATATCACGGAGCAGGTCATCCGGAAGCTCTTGACCCAACAACGGCCCCATGGATCCTCAAAAGGTATGGCGCCGTCTAAAGACTGAGAACGCAGAAGCACGGTGAATCAACTAGCTATCGCAGAATCCCTGTACTGCTCACGGGAACCAACTGTTAATCGGTAAATTCCTCAGATACTAGCGAGCCAGAAACCCGACGACGTTCATGATCGCGGCACCCCGTTCGTAACGAGAAGAAAGCGGCGTCCTCATTCCACGGTGACGGATGTTGCGAGGTTGCGTGGCTGATCCACGTCGTAGCCCTTCTCAGAGGCCAGAGAGCAGACGAAGATCTGTAACGGCACCGTGGTCGGCAGCGGCATCAGCAGCGGCTGAGTCTCGGGTACGGAGAACACGTCCTCCGAGAACTCCACCACCGCATCATCACCCACCGCACCCACCTTTATCGTCTTCGCGCCACGAGCCCGTGGGGCGCGCCCGGTGTTAGGTGCAGCTTTTATGTGAGCTGCGGAGATCGAGTTTCGGTTCTGTGGGAGCAGTACTGGGCGGAGATTGCTGGGGGCTTGTAGCCCAGCGCTGAGTGTTCCCTGTAATGATTGCAGTCGTGCGTCCAGTCGGCGATGATCACTCTGGCGTGGAGCAGGGAGTAGAAGCTGTTGATTTTCAAACACTCGTCATGGATTCTGCTGTTGAAGGACTCTACGTAGCCGTTGCGCCATGGGGACCCTGGCGGGATGTAGTGGATCCCGATCTTCTCACCGGCCCAATCGGCCATGGCCTGACTGGTCAGTTCCGCTCCGTTGTCACAGCGCAGTACCTCCGGGGCACCGCGTTGAGCGGTCAGAGCCTCCAGGTGAGTAGTGAGCGGATCACCTGTGATGGAACGCTCGACCCGTCCACCGAGGCACTCTCGGGTGCGTTCATCGACGACGGAGGCGATCTTTATAGTCTTACCTTGTTCATCATCGTCGAATTGGAAGTCCAACGTCCACACCACGTTGGGAGCAGCGGCTTCAAGGGCATCTGCAGTGGAGGCACCGCGGCGCTCACGCCGCCGGCGCACCGGAACCGGAGTCCTTCTGCACCCCAGAGCCGTTGGATCCTCTTGTGATTGACCACCCGGCCCTCGGCCTTAGAGGTTGCGCGGATAGGGGCGGGGTCTGTGTAACCCGCTGCCGGGCGTGTCGCTGAAAGCCGACAC
>NZ_VAVZ01000066.1 GCF_005771525.1 Nesterenkonia salmonea
ACATTCATCGAGGAGCATCACCCGGATGAGGTCCTGCCAGATGGCCCCGGCCGTGAGCCAGACGATTTTTATCAGCAGGTAATGAAATACCACATAACCGTGACCTTCTGGAGTAAGTGCCGGGACTGGCCATATCCGCCCAACTGGACAGAGATATGGCAACGACCAGGAATTCAGGAACTCGAAACACCCGACGATCAGATCGCAGACGAGCTCCCACCGCACTGGTTGACACTGGTGAAGGTAATGGTCGTCTTCCCTGACTCGTCTGAACAATTCGAACCAGAACTGGAAGAAGCCCTCGAAACCGCCCTCGAAAAAATTAGGCTGCTTCAGGAGGCGTACTCGCTTATTTCCCAGGACACCAACATCCAGTGGGTTTCCAGCGAAGCCTTGCCGCCAATCATTCCTCTAGTTTGGGGCGGCAACAACGAACCACAGTTGTACATAGTAGCTACATCGAGCATGCGCTCTCTTTCGGAACCCACTTGGCTCACTGAGGAGAACGAGCCCGGCGTCGACATGTATCTTTACCGATCTACCAGAGGCCAGCATGGAGCCGGGTTCACCACCTATCACCGGTTACGCCACGATGCACTTATGTTGCTTCATCGAAGGGGTGACTACCGAGGAACGGTTCTTAGCGCGGCAAGCGCCGCCGAAGCTCTGCTCAACGAACTGCTCATGATGCTCCTATGGGAGAAACGCCATCATCCCCAGCACGTGGCTTCCAAATTTTCTATCCAGACGGGCATCGTCAGGCGCGTCCGCACCGAGTACCACCCTCTGCTCAAAGGGAACTGGGACGTGCGGCGCTCCGGGCCGGTAAGGAACTGGGAGACAAGAATTGCGAGACTTCGAAACCGCATCATCCATAACGGAGACCGGGTAAGCCGACAGCAGGCGCGCGAAGCCCTAGCAGCAATGAGAAAACTGGAGCATTATCTTGGAGACCTGCTCCAAGAGAAGATCTCTGAATTTCCGCGAACTAACGGGATGTACCTTGGCTTGGAGGCCCTCAAGGATAGAAACGCTCTCACCCGGCGGGCACGAAACATATTCGACTCTAACCATGAACCTGAGTGGGTAGCCACATTCACTAACTGGCGTCATACACTTCAACTCGAAGTCGAACGCAAGGCTAGACAGCTCAGAAAACCATCCCCACAAAAAGCCGTCCTTCTAGGGATTCGATACAAGGACGGCACCGAGTTCTTCCTACAGGATCAAGAGGTGGGTTTGGGAATAACTATCAATGAGCCACCAGAAGAACTCATCGAGCTAAATAATGAACGCCTCCGGAAAGCAATGACTCACGGGCATATCCCGCCTCCAGGAGAGCCGTACCGCATCTCGCTTCCCGACCATTCACTCAAGAAACGCCTAGCCCAGGGCCAGACTTGGATGTATCTCTACCAAATCAATCCCAGGCTCCCTGTCATGGTAGACGGCAGTGATCGGGCTTGAACCCATTTCGAATTCAGGATCTTCACTCACGTCAGCTCGTGTGACTGGCTCAGCCAGCGCGGCTCTGGGGTCGTCTCATGGGTGTCACCGCGCGTGTGCGGTCCTCGCCGCGCAGAAGTTGGTTTTCTACGTGCATTTCAGAGATCGCAGTAGAAGCGATCGTAAGCTGCTCTTGAAGTTCCTGCGCCCGTCGGCGTAGACGCCTCACCTCGCGTCGCTGCTCACGGAGGTCGTCCCGCAGTTTTTCGATCTCCTTGTCGCGCGGTTGGGTGCCGTTGACGCGGCTTGACCAGTCATCCAGTACGTCCCGTGCACGATTCATTGTTGCTCGACTTACGCCCGCCTCACGATAGAGATTCTCCTTAATTAGCCGTCCATCGGTTCGTTCGGCGGTGCCCGCGAGTAACCGCTCCATGGCAGCGCGCAGCTTGAGCTGTGAGTCTGATTGCCGGACCGGGTCAGGCATCGGGGAACCTCCGAGTGATTTTCTTGACATTGTGGAGTTCTGATTGGAGCTGCTCCCGGTGATGAGGGGCCATCTTGCGGTCCTCAAGTTTGCGAAAGAGGTCCTTCTCTTCGGCGATCCAGATCGGGGCATGATCATCAGTGATCACTGAGTTTCTGCATGTTGTTGGTCGACAACGGTTGGGAATCACGCCTTCAGCTGCGAGCTCGGCTGGTACGCCTTGCAAACATGCCGCTTGCTCGGGTATGCCGAGGCAGTGGTTTATGGTGCCCCAGCGGAGCGTGCTGAATTGGTCACGTAAGAGAGACCGAAGTGTTCTCTCATCACCCACTTTGATTTCGTTCGTTATTTCCGTGCGTGCACGATCCAGCCCCTCACGTAACCGTTGCGCGCCAGCGCCGGCCAGTCGAACTTCATTGCGCTCTTGGGATGACCACATGCCGACTAGTCGCGCGGCAACGGCATCTTGAAGCTCGTGTTCGAATTCGGCAGCCCATTCGGGAGTTTCGGACGCGTATCCGGAGGTTGCTGCGTTGGCGACGGCTCGGCGCGCTGCGTGCTTGAGCTGGATCCCCAGGGCGATCTCGCCGTCAGGTTGCTGGGCAGTGATTACGGCCATAGTGCGGCGGAACATGTGTGGTGCCAGGTGAGTGCTTGGGATGGGCTCTAGTCCGGCAGCTGGCCCGAGTGCGTTGATTTGAGGTATGAACAGTCCCAACTGCTCGTGCTGGTCAAAGCGGGCAAGGTGTCCATCTTCCTGATGATTTTTCCGGCTCGAGCCGAAGACCGTGTCGTTGAGTGCTAGTCGTTCAGCGACAGCGATCGCTTGTGCGACGGGCTCGATGATCCACCAGTTACGTTGGCGCGTGCCGCGCCGTCCTTTTCTGAGCTGCGAGGAAACTGCTGGAGCGCCGTGGAACGTCGTGAGGGACTCTTTCTTAATGCTCAGGAGTTCAGAGTCGCGCATCATCGTAAGTGCAGCACAGAATATGTAACAGGCGTTACGTAGAATCTTGATTTGCTCACGAATCGTAGCGGGGTCGAACCCGTCGATCCACGGTCCCCGGGAGCCGTCGAGACGTTCGACTTCGGTCGCCCGGGCCAGGAGGCCACCGGGGACCGATGGGATCCGGCCTGATTCCAGCGTGTCTCGGATCATTTGGCGTCTGGCTGCGACGGCGGGTGCACGGTCGTCGGTGAAAAGGGACTTGCTGTGCCCATCGGAGACCAGCAGCGACAGCAACGTCCAGTGGATCTCTCCTTTCGTGAATCGGCCATAACTTAGCCGGTGTCGCGGCACCTTACTGTTGGGGTCTTGCAACCATGCCTGAACCATGGATTCGGCGCCTTTGACGCGTCGGCGCTCACCTGGGGGCCGGTCGAGCGCTTTCCACTCCTCGGCAGCGGTAAAGATGTCTCGGGAGAACACGTCGATGTACTGCCAGCAGGCGCGTAGAAGCGGCCACCATACCTCTGGTGGGATCACTGGTGTGCTGAGCTCTGTGCTGACTCGTCTGCCGCTCAGTGCGGCTGCGGTCTCATCTCCCCACGGAGGAAACGAGATGCCGCCGCCGGTAATGATTGCGTCGCAGATGTGGAGGTCGCGGACGGCGCTGATTGCGCCCGTCACTGCTGAGGGGGCGAGGTGTTGTTTGGCGTCGATTAGGAAGCGGTCAAGATCCGCCTGGCGAAGCTCTCGAAGAGGGCTTCCGGGGAGGTTGTTGGCGTGCCATTCAGCAAAATGTCGCAGTCCGTCGAGCTTCGTGCGGATCGTCTTGACGTGCACGGGCTGAGCCGACAAATGCACCCCTTGGCGGCGGATGGTGCTGTGCACTGGGTTGAGTAGCGTAATTGCTATCTCGCGGGCACGAAGGTTCCACTCGTTATTGAAGCGGTCGAACAGTAGAACCGCGGAGTTGCGACCCGCCGCGGGATTCCAGCCCAGAGAGCGCAGATCCCACCGCTTCGTCTCACCGAAGACCGGGACGGGATAATCGTGCTCGAGATGCCGGTGCTGGAGGACCAATGTTTCTGCATTCCAATGGTCGCTGACATGCCTTTCAGCGACTCTTGCGAAGATGGTGTGTGTGGTCATAGGTGTGTTCCTCGCTGGCTGAAGGGGATATGCACGCGCTCAGCGATCTCTTGGATGTCCTGAGACGCCTGGTCACGCTGCTCGTCTGAAAAGATATCCAGGATCTGTTCGACGTTGGCCAGCTGCTGGCCGTGGACCGCTGCGAACTGCGCCGGGGACATTTCGTTTTCGTGGCCCCTCAGCACCTCGCGATAGGCCAGGATTCTGGGCAAGTGATCAGCGAAGACAATCGCGTTCGGGCACGCGAAGCACATTGATGGTCGATGCTCGCACAGGCGGCCGGCAGGACTGAACGGCGATTCATACGGTGAAGCGCATTGAGCAACGCTCATCGCGCGGTCTATCGGGTTCGCGGCGACCTCGGCATCTGCAGCTGCCGAGACGGCACCGTCAGCATCCGCGCTTATTGACTCCGCAGGCGCGTTTACGAAGATAGGTCCGCGCTGAAGACGGGTGAAGACCTGTTGTTGTGCGGCGTTAACTGCCGCGCCGGCAAGCACATGGACCGTTGTGGTCTGGGCATAGTGACGCTGATAGACCTCGATGCTGTGATCTTCTCCGGCCGCGGCATCGGCGCTGCGCAGCACCGCGGCACGAACACTCTTGACGGTCTTTCGAAGACGACGCGAATCATGGGGCTGAGAGATTGCGGGTGCGATCGACGCCAGTAGGGAGCTGAAAGGCCTGCGAGAAAATGATTCCGTCCGGACGACCAGGTGCCTGGTACCGGTGCGATGCGCAGTCAAAAACAGAGAGTCTGCATCCGTCGCACCAATTTCCACCGCCTCATCGCGCGCAAGCTCCGTGACAGCCAAGAGTCGCCGAATCAGGTCACCAGCGCGCCAGCCGCTGCGGCCATCGGCAGTGGTGAGCGCGCAGCGCACCGTGCGGCTGCGGTGCCCACGCTCCTTGTGCAGCCGCACATGGATAGTGTGGTCCACAGTCTCAATGTCGCTGAGCTTAGCTCGTGACCACTCTTCGGGCGCCGCGCCCGTCTCTAGCTGAAGGAGCGTACGGAAGGCGACGAGATCAGTGTCCAGGGGATAAAGGTAGGACATGAGACGGCGCATCACGCGGGGGCCCCCGTACCCGGTCGCCAGGTCGGACGCGAAATTCTCACCAAGTTCATCCAAGATCCCATCCCCACAGGCGCGGAAAATGTCTACGTCGATCGACGAACCCGGGGCACGCCCCAAATGACGAACAGCCCACAGAACGTCGCAAGCCCGCACCCACTGTTCTGGGCCAAGCTCCGAACCAAGGGCGAGGAGACGCCGGCCGAGAGCCAGTCGTGCTTCCAGCGCCCGAACACGGCGTCGACATTCGTCTCGGATTTCAAGACGCTCAGCGTTGCTGAACTCATCAAGTGGCGTCGCCTCGCCGCCGGGGTGGAGGATACGACCTTGGGCCCAGGCCAGCACTGATTTGCTGACGGTATGCCCAGTTGCCTCGTGTATCTGTACGAGTCGCCGGATCTGTCGTCCTTGCCTGTTCGGCATCGTGCTCTCCGGCGGGTATCTAGCGGCTAGTGACAACTCCCACTCGTGCAACGCGTCGGCGAGATCGCTTTTCGGGGTATCCAGACCGGTAGCGCGCGGGCACGCCTCCGGCAATCCATGGAGAAGGCTCACAAGGGCGCGGCGATAGTTATATGCAGTGCCCCCAGCTAGGCCGAATGAACCGTACATATGCAATAAGGCATCGGCGAGCTGGGCGGCAAGAACGGGATGCCGAAAGTCCAGCGGAGCGAGAGCTACATTCATCGTTGATGTTGATAGCGCGAACCGCATTTGCCGCGGGGTAAAGTCCGTGTCGGTCATTGTGTCCTCCGATCACTGAGCACCGCGTCGGCGAAAGTTAGGGATTCGTCGTTCCAGCTATCGAACACGTCCTGGATCAGCGCGTCGGTGTCTTCGATGTAGCGCAAGTAGACCATGGTCGTTGAGGGGTTGGAGTGGCCCAGAAGGCGCTGGACCGTCAGGCGTGGATTGATCGAGATGTGCTCGGACAGGGTGGCTGGACCGAGGTTCCCAGCACGACGTTCCGATTCTCGCGCCAACGCGATGTCTGTCAGGGCCTTCAGCAGCACCACGGCGAATGTGTGACGTAGATCGTGGGGCGTGATGCGTGAACGACGTCCACCCATCTCATCTGGAGCGAGCTCAAGAACTCTCCGGCTCGCAACCTCGAAAGTAGCGTGCCAGGCCCGCAAGCTGATCGGGAGCCCGCCCCGTCCAATGAAAAGACCCAGAGCTTCCAGGCCCCGGTCACGTTCAATGACGGCGATGCGACGCAGATGTGGCGGCATCAGGTGGAGGTGCCAGGTTGATCGCCTCCCATCGAGCCGCCCGCGGACGATGCCGGCCGATTCATCGAGCTCCTCGACAACAAACAGCTCAGATCGTCGTGACCATAGAGTCTTTCTGGAAGCGTCCACTACTGAGCGACGTTCGGTCTGCCGGTAGAGATTCACTGCGCGTAGCGTGGCAGAGGGTACATGAACTCGTCGGCGTTTCTGGTACTTAGCGCACGCCTCGAGAAGGATAGACATACCGCTACCGGACGAGCGAGGAAGTTCTACCTCCAGCAGCGTCGAGAACTCCGCCAACCGCATGCCCGTGGACACGGCCAGTTGGGCACCGGCCTTTGAGCGCATCGGAGCCCGGCCGCGCCAGCTCGGATCGAGCTCTCCGTTTGTTGTATACCCTGCCAGGCCCACGTCGCGGAACACCCCCCATTGGGTCTGCGTGAGAGGACGGATGTCTGGCTCGCTGTGCCATGGCCGCGAAACCGCCGAGGTGCGACCGATCGTTATCCACGGCTCGCGTTGAATTTCGCCAGTCTGAACCAACATCCGATAAATACCTCGAATCACGACTACTTCGCGCTTCCACGTCGCTGACGACACAGGACGCTCAGCACCGACCAGACGCGATTCGCGATACGCAACAATGTCCTCGCTCGACGCATGCACGACGTCGGTACCGCGGCTCTCAAGGAACGAAGCGAACCGGAGCGCGTCGTACCCGTAGTTGCGCATCGTCGACTTACCCGTCGACGCGCTAATAATCCGGAAGTAAGTCAGCCACGGTTCCAGCGGACGCCACCGTTCATCGAGTAGCAACGGCATGCCCTCCGGCAGCGATCCGGCTGAGGAATAGACCTTCCCGGTGAGAAAATCATGCGCGGCCCCGACTGGTAAGCCACGGTCAATGAAGCGAAGGTGCATACCTCTCCAGGTGTTCTGTCAGTGGGTACATGAGACACCTCCAGACAGTACACATAAC
>NZ_VAVZ01000067.1 GCF_005771525.1 Nesterenkonia salmonea
CTGCTAGACCGATTCTGCGGAGTGTCGCTGACAAGCAGGAACAAGTACTTTAGCCGGTTAAGAGGCAGTCTCCGACCGACCCCATCGAGGGAAGCAGACCCGCAGCCTTGGCCCGGGAGGTGAAGGCCCAGGAACCGAACTGCACCCCTTGGTCCGAGTTAACCGGAATTCCGGTTAACACCGATTATGCCGAGGTTTTCGTTAAGCCGAGGAATCTGGTGCTGGCCCGTTCTGCTGCCGATCAGTGGGGATTCCTCGGCTTAACGTTCTGGTCTGGTTAGTGTCCTGTCGTATCCAGCCGTCTAGGGAAANGCTTAACGTTCTGGTCTGGTTAGTGTCCTGTCGTATCCAGCCGTCTAGGGAAAGGACACGGTCATGGATACGACAGTCACTCATCTCGATGCGGTCGTCGTCGCGGCGCTACGTGCGGCCAACTACATGGAATCAACGATCGGCAATTATCAGAAGACAATCAGGCTCCTTGACGACTATGTCGCCCCCCGCGGCGGTGAATACACGTCGGCTCTGGGTGCTGAGTTCGCGGCGCTGACCATCAGCCCGCGCACTGGCAGGTTCAGTGCGGTACGACGGTTCAACTACACCCGGCTCGTGGCTCTGTTCGACTCGTACCTACGCTCAGGTGAGGTGGTTCTCACTACTGGCAAGCGTGGTGGCGGTGGGCGGCAACCGGAAACATTTGAATTCAGGGCGTTGATCGCTTCCTGGGAAGCTGACATGGCCGACCGGGGCCTGGCTGTGGCCACCCGGGAAGCCTATGGACGCATTGCCCGCGGCTACTTGGTCTATCTTGAAGACCAAGGGATCACCAGCCTCGATGCGGCCGGCCCGGCCACTGCGACCGGGTTTTTCAGTTCCTTGTTGGATCGGTGGGCGGCCTCATCTCTGTTCTGGCAGGTGTCGAACTTTCGCCCATTCCTGAAGTTCATCGGTCGGGGCGACTTGGTGGATGCGGTCAATCTCATCGGTGCCCGCCGGTCTCACCCGATCCTGCCTGATCTGGGTGATGAGGACGTCACACGAGTTGTCCAAGCGTGCGCATCCTCGTCGAGAATCAGCAGCAGGGACGCGGCGATCACGTTGCTGTCACTGATGACAGGGCTACGGGCCTGCGACATCATCGCCCTGAGGCTGGACGATATTGACTGGCGGGTCCAGACCATCTCGCTCGTTCAACAGAAGACCAAGAACCCGGTCACCCTGCCGATGCCAGGGCTGTTGGCAGCCAAGCTGGCTGACTACGTGCTGGCAGAGCGCCCGGGCCACCACGGCGAGCATCATGTGTTCTTGCGCAGCGTGGCGCCCTTCACCGCGTTGGCTGATCACGCCTCGATCTACAAGGTCACCGCCGACACGTTCCGCAAGGCCGGAGTCACCGATGTAAAAGCGGGCACGCGTTTGCTGCGCCACGCCGCCGCCTCACGGCTGTTGCGGGCAGCTACGCCGCTGCCGACCATCGCAGCGGTATTGGGTCATTCCAGCCAGGACTCCACCAACGTCTATCTCAGCGTCGATCACCAGCGTCTGATCGAATGCGTGCTGCCGGTCCCGGAAGGAGCACGATCATGAGCGTGCACCGTTTCACCAGCGCCTTCGCCACCGATCTGGAAGACTACCTGGGGTTCAAGGAGCAGATGGGCTTCTATGGTCGCTCCCGGATCGTCTACCTGCAGCGCTTCGACGCCTACTGCACCAGCCACCGGCTGAGGGTCTTCAACCGGGCCACTGTTGAAGGATGGGTCTTCAGCGAGCTGGGCCGTTCAGCGACTTCCCGGTCGTGGATGTCCTATATCCGTGACTTCGGCCGCTGGATGCGCACCCATAGGCATCCATATGCCTATGTCCTCTCGGACCAGTGGAAAGCCGGATTCACCCGCACCCGCCCCTACCTACTCACCAGCGAAGAAATCGAGAAGTTCTTCACTGCTGCGGCCCGCGTCAAAGCGGCCTCGCCGTGGGCCTGGCAGGCGGTGGCGTTCTTCAGCCTGATGCACTGTTGTGGTCTGCGCACCGGCGAAGCCCGCCTGTTGTTGGCCAGTGAGGTCGATCTCGATCAGCGCTGTCTCGATATTATCGATTCCAAGGCCAGGCGCAGCCGCCGACTACCGATCACCGACGAGGTGGCCACGGTTCTTGCCGTCTGTGATCAGGCCTCGCGGTCGCGATTCGGGCCACGCGAGCCGTTCTTCATCTCCTCCACCGGAGCGCCGGTCTGCCCGGCCTCTGTGGGGGTGATCTTCAACCGGATTTGGGATCAAGCAGGACTTCGACGACCAACTGGTGGTAGGCAGCCACAGCCCTATGCTTTCCGGCATCACTTCGCCTATGCGAACCTGGAACGCTGGATGAAAGACGGTGCTGATATCACCGCGATGCTGCCCTACCTGGCCCGCTATATGGGCCATGCCACCTTCGATTCGACCTACTACTACATCCACACCTCCCCAGACTTCATGGACTCCTACGCTGATGTCGTCGCCGAAAGCCACGCCCTGCTGCCAGAGGTTGGATTCAAATGAAACGCGACCCAGCCACCGATGAAGCCACCGTCTGGGTCTTCGCCCGGGATTTCCTGTATGCCTACATGCCCAAAACCCGCGGCCTCTCGTCCGCGACGATCCAGGCCTACCGGCTCAGCCTGGAATGCTTCCTGACCTTCCTCGCCGACCACAAACACCTCCACCGCTCCCAGGTCACCTTCGACCATTTCGACCGGGAACACCTGAAAGGATGGCTGACCTGGATGAACACCGAACGCGGCTACACGGCCAGGACGATCACGCTCAGACTCGCTGCGGTCAAAGCGTTTCTGTCATACGCCGCCGCTGAAGACCTCACCCTGATCGCGCTGGATCAAGCAGCCAAGACTCTCACAGCCCCGGTGCCACCACGAGCACCGATCGAATACCTCACCCAAGAAGCAACCCGCGCCGTGCTTGCCGCCCACACCGGCGCCACAGCCAAGTCACGGCGGAACAGGATGCTGCTGATCCTGCTGTATGAGACCGCCGCCCGGGTCGGTGAGATTACCGCCCTGACACTGCAAGACCTCACCCTGACCGATCCCGGGCACGTGACCCTGACCGGAAAACGCAACAAAACCCGGGTGGTACCGCTCAGCGCTAAGACCCTCGAGCATCTGCAGGTCTATCTTCAGGAGTTCCACCCCAACCGCGCCCGGCTGCCGGGGAATCGGCCAGTGTTCTACAGTTTCCACCGCGGCCAACCCACCGGCCTGTCCACCGACACTGTGGCCGCGGCGCTGAAGGCCGCCGCCGAAACTGCTCGTAGTCTTTGCCCCTCGGTGCCGGCGCGGGTCCATTGCCACATGCTGCGCAAGACCAAGGCCATGGATCTGCACCAGAGCGGCATCCCACTGCCGATCATCATGCGACTACTGGGCCACGAGAACGTCTCCACCACCCAGGCGTTCTACGCGTTCGCCACCCTGGACATGATGCGAGAAGCCATCAACGCCGCCACACCCGCGACCGGCCCAGCGGCAGCAGAGAAGCTGCCTGACGACATGCTCCAGGCGCTCTACAGCCTCCGATAACCCAGAACGTTAAGGCGAGGAATCCCCACTGATCGGCAGCAGAACGGGCCAGCACCAGATTCCTCGGCTTAACGAAAACCTCGGCATAATCCGAATGAATAATCGTGCCCGGTGCAGAATTCGAACCCAGCCGAGTATCGATGGCCATGCCCAGAGCGTTGGTGGCCAGTGCCGCAGTTGGGGAGGAATCGATCGACCAACCCACGACTCGACGGGAAAACGTGTCTAGGACGACGCAGCAGAAGAGCTTTCCTTCGCGCGTGCGATGCTCGGTGAGATCGGTGACCCACAACCGGTTTGGCTCCTGACGCGTGAACCCGCGTTGGACCAGATCGGTGGCAATCTGATCGGGCAGGATTCGTCGCCACTTGCGCCGCCCAGTCAACCCTCTGAGTCCGGCCCGGCGCATCAGGAACTCTATCTGCTGGTGACCGACCGGGATGCCACGCCCCATCGTGAGCTCAGCGTGGACTCGTCGCACCCCGTAGCGCCCGTGAGACGCGGCGTGGACCTCAGCGATGACACCGGTGAGCCACTCGTGACGGATCGCTCGTTCCGAAGGGGGCCTGTTGCGCTGAGCGTAGTAGCCCGACTCCGCGACTCCCAAGACTCGACAGGCAACCTGGACTGGCAGGTCTTGCGCGGCGATCAGCTCGACCGCCGCGTATCGCCTTTTGGGCTGGTCTCGGCCTTGAGCACCTCCACCGCCTTCGTCGTCACGGCCAGCTGCAGCTCCAGTTCAGCGATCCGTTTCTTCGCCGCACGTAGTTCAGCGTTCTCCGCAGTGCTCAGCCCGGGGATCTCTCCACGGTCGATCCTGTCTTGTCGGCGCCAGGCATAGATCGTCTGGTCACTGATCTGCAGGTCGTGGGCAATGCTCGCAACGCTCCGCCCAGTGTTGAGTAGATCCAGAACTCTACGTCGAAACTCAGCGGGATATCCTCTTCGTCCCATGTGGCACTCCAATGCTCAGGACACCAGAATCCACGAAATCCGAACTCCTCGGAACCCGGGACACACCACTGAGGATTACGACAAGTTCGTGAGACAGACCGCGTCTCATCAAAATGTCGCTCCCCATGTCAGCGCCTGTCCTGTGTGACAAGATCCGCGGGATCCCATCACTAGATTGGGCCGGTGCGGAAGTAGTGCCATCGACGTAACGGGCGGTCACCCTCAGTAAAGGAGCAAGCGCGAGGTGTCCTCGTTGTACTGCAGAGTCGCGGGCTGGCCAGGTCACCAGTGACCTAGCATTGGCTCGCGAAGCCGAATGCAACTCGGCGGACTGCCTCGGCGGTGCGCCCAAATAGCAGTGCACTTCGGTGCAAGGATGACCCCATGGAAGCTGAGCAGCCTGTCTTCATCGTTCCAAGCCGTCACTCCGAATGGAACCAGATGGCCACTGAAATGATGAGCACTATCCGCGAACGGGTCACCGGAGCGCACCTAGAACACATCGGATCCACCGCTGTCCCAGATCTGCCTGCAAAAGATGTAGTCGATCTGCTAGTGGGCGTCGATGCCGCGAGAGTTCCAGCCGTTGCACGACAGCTCGGATCGGACGGATTTGATCTCGAAGGTGAGCGTGATCATCACTGCTGGCTCAGCTTCCCGTCAAGGTCGGCCCGCGAATACGTAATCCATGTCGTCGAATATGAAAACCGGCAATGGAACAAGCGAATAGCCTTTCGAGATCTGCTCAGGTCAGACGCAAACGCTCGTGATCAATACCTGAACGCTAAAATCAGCGCCGCGAAGTCTACGAGCAACTGGGACGACTACACACAGTCGAAAACCTCCATCGTCTCGACTCTGCTCGACAACAACTCCGGACGCTGACTCCAGCACTCTTTCGAGACCGTGCTACTAGCGGCTTAATAACGTGTGGCTGCAGTATCGTCGACATCATGACGATGCACCCTGACGAGATTGAGGTCAGCGTGCCGACTGTCGAGCAGCTGATACTGGACCAGTTCCCGGAATGGACCAACGAGACCGTGGAAGAGCTCCACGGAGCTGGGACAGAGAACACGATCTTCCGGATAGGGGCCACCCGAGCGGCACGGTTCCCACGTCGGGCCTCCAGCGCGGCGGACGTCGCTGAAGAACTTGAACGCGAGGCACTTTCGATATCGGAGCTTGCTGGACTCTCCCCCGTCCCGGCACCCACTCCGATCGCGATTGGTCGACCCAGTCGGCACTATCCGTTTCCGTGGAGCGTCCAATCCTGGCTCCCTGGTGACGTAGCGAGGTCTCAAATGTCCGCCGACTCGTGCGAACTTGCCCGAGAGATTGCTGAGCTCGTTCACGCGTTCCGATCGGCTCCTTTGAAGGGACGACGCTTCACAGGTACAGGGCGCGGCGGAACGCTGTCTGACTCTGACACGTGGATGGAAACGTGCTTCTTCGAGAGCGCGAACCTTCTCGACGTTCCTCGCCTGAGAGCTCTATGGGCCGATTTCCGGACGCTTCCTCGAGAACAACCTGATGCCATGACGCACGGGGACCTCATTCCAGCGAACATCGTCTTGCGCGACAACCATCTCGCGGGGGTTCTGGATACCGGCAATTTCTCCGCCGCCGACCCATCGCTGGACTTGATCGTGGCGTGGCACTTCTTCGATGTTGATGCGCGAAACGTGTTCCGTGAAGCGCTCAGTATTGACGAACTGGAGTGGCAAAGAGGCGCCGCCTGGGCATTCCAGCAGGCCATGGGATTGGTCTGGTACTACGAATCATCGAATCCCACCATGGCGCAGTTAGGACGCAGCACCCTGACCCGCATATGCGCTGATGCTGAGCTTTCACGCGCGCTTGCGACGGCTTGAGAGGAGTAGCCACTTGATGCTCAGGCCCGGAAGGCTCCACAGACTTGAATGCCGGCGGCAGCCCCAGCATCCAAGGTCCACTCGATCCGCTCCCTGCCACCCTCGATGGCCGGCTTAGAAGTTGCGATAGCGGGGCCCACGGGACGTTCTTGGATTCATTATCGGTGATGCGCGGTGCTCCTGCGGCAGTGACAGCGCAATACGCCTCACGCGTGCTCGCAGGACCGAGCGCCTGCGTCCCGCGCTCGATCCCATGCATGCCCACCAGGAGAACCCTTGGGGGCTGTACGACCTGGCCCACGCCGCGACCATGTCGCGGACGTCGTTCGCGCAGCGTTTCCGCCAAGTTGCTGGGGTTCCACCGCTGACTTACCTCAGCCGATGGCGCATGCTGCTTGCCCAGCGGGCACTGCGAGAGGGGGACGTTCGGGTCAGGTCCCTTGCCTTGGAGTTGGGCTATGCGTCCGAGAGCGCAGTAGTGCCCCATAGAGTGGTGTAGCACCTGGTGACCATGACGGTCCTGAACGTGAGCGCGGTC
>NZ_VAVZ01000068.1 GCF_005771525.1 Nesterenkonia salmonea
TCAAGGTGCGGCGAACTTTGATGCGGCCAGGTTCTCCTCAAGCCGTTAGGTCGCCTGCCTCTGAAGTCTGGGAACAATAAATCGAAGACATATTAAGGAGTTGGTTGATCATGTCTATGGATCGTATTTCTTTTGATACCGGTGTGTCCTCGCAGGTGCAATCAGATGTGGAGTCAATTGCTTCACGGTTGGAGTCGTTGATTGCTGAGCGGGATCAACAGGTCTCTGCCGCGTTATCGGACTTTCAGATGGATGGCGCTGATGCGGAGTACCAACAGGTGGAATCTCGGTGGCGCAACGCCTCCCATGAAGTGAAAAACATCATCACCCTGATCCGTCAGACCATGGCGGAAAACGACCAGACCGCGACCTCCACNAGCACAGCAACTTGATCGAAGGGGGTGTCTTGGGTGGGCGTGGAGTACGACGTCGTTCCCGCTGCGGTTTTAGCGACGCTGGCCCAAGTTGATTCGTCCGCCGAGGCAGCGCGTTCTCGTGGGATCTCGGCCTCAAGTCAGGGTCACAATATTGCGTCGGCCTGCGGTTCGGCCCAAGCGGTGGCTGATGCGGTGACACGGCTGTGGGCCCAGCGCAGTGAGACCGGTGTGCGAAGCGGCGATTACGCAGCAGGGTGTGCTGACGCTGTGAGTCAGGCTTGTGCTGCAATTTCCGAAGGCGACGGATTGATGCAACAGACTTCACTTGCCTCTGCTGGGCAGGCTTCTGCGGTGGTCGGATTCACTCGGGCAGGTGCGTGATGTTAGATCAGGGTCAGGCTGGGGGTTTGTCGGTGAGGTGGCCAGTGGAGATCAACGGGCAGTGGCATACGTTGGCTGCTGCGGCGGCGTCGTTGGCTACAGAGACTTCTTCAGCTGCTGCGGAGATGGAATCCGCGGCAGACTCGTGGGCTGGCTTGGTCTCTTCGTATCAGGAGAGCCAGACCCAGGACATCGTGCGCACCGCCCTTGATGAAGTGCCGGGGGTGACCCGTGAATGGGCGGAGGTTGCGGGCAGGGCCTCCCAAGTGCTGCAACGTTTCGCGACCGAGGCCAATGGGCTGCAGCAACAGGCATCGGCTCTCCAGGGGCAAGCGAGCACATTACAGGCCCGACTGTTAACCTCGGGTTTGCTGAGTGGTAGCGGTGAGCAGGGCACCTCAGTTGAGGATGAGGCGTTACGCCGTGATATAGAGGTCCATAACAGTGACGTGATGGGGCTGAATTCTAGGTGGCATGCTCTGGAGCAGCAGACCGCAGCAGAGATCGATTCCATCGCCGGAGGTGGCGGTTACCAAGACCAGATCCCTGTGGTCGGCGCGGCAGGTACGGGCTTTGGCTCCGCGGCTTTCAGCCTCACAGACGGAAGTCCCGGGAATGGCCGGTTTGGGTCGAACGGGCTCTTCGGTGTGGGCAGTCTGGGGTTCGCCTTCCACTCCGCGGTGACCCAGATGATTCGCAGCGGCGATGACTCCGGCGCGGGCGACCCTGTGGAAACGGCGACTGAACTGTATGAGACAGTCACCTCAAACGATGTCACCGGGGAAGACATCAGGGCGTTTTACGACCACCTCGGGCAGATGGACGCCGAAGGTATTGACGAGTTCGCGGAGGCTAATCCCCAGATCAATCAGTATTCGATGCCCCTGCCGACTAATGAGGACCAGCTTGAGTCCTGGCCTACCGGCGCTGACGGCGCCAGCTGGTGGAACGGTATGGAGTCACGTGAACAAAATGCAATGGTGGCTTTTCTGCCGCTGCTGACCGGCAACACCCAGGGAGTGCCAGCCCAGAAGCGTCATGAAGCAAACATGAATGCCCTCGATATCCTGCGACAGTCGGGTCAGTACAACGAATACGAACAGCACCTAAATTCCATCCAGGATTCCACCACTTCTCAGGGGGCTGGGACAGGGCAGCGATTCTTACTGTCATTGGATGTAGGGACTGAGGGTGATCGGGATCGACAGCCACTGGCGGAGGTCGCGGTGGGCAATCCCGATCAGGCTTCAGAGGTAACGTATAACGTGCCGGGAATGAACAGCAGCACTGCCAATATGACCGGAGAGGTCGACCGGGCACAGGACATCTTCGATGAAACAAACGACCAGGCCGTTATCGCATGGATGGCCTATGATCCACCTACTCTGGACGAGACTATTCCGGAGTCTTTGGAGGAGTTCTGGGATGAGGATGAGGGTCTGACTGTGTCTTGGGAGGAGCTGCGGCACTTCGAGGGGGCTCCGCACGAGGAATTGTTTGATCAGAATGGGTCGGTCATGAATGATGTGCGAGCCGATGAGGGTTCGTACCGGTTTGCCTATGCTCTCGATGGTCAGCAGTCAGCCTCTGCAGCACGGGGAAATGACGACATGGGTATCAATGTTGTGGCCCATTCGTATGGGACAAATATGGTCTCACATGCCTTGACTCTAGATAACCAGCAGTCCACTGTCGATAAAGTGCTCTTCGCGGGCTCCTCAGGTATCCCGGCCAGTGCCGCATCCTCAGCTGAAGAGCTGAATGTGGAGCGGACTGAGGAGGGTAAGCCGGCTGTGTTCGTCACTGAAGCAGAGGCCGACTGGCTTGCGGCATTGGGACGGGGCGGGGAAGTCAATGCCTTCTGGCGCGATGAGCCCTATGTGGTGGTTCCAGAGGACATGTTTGCCTCACCTCGGGTAGACCCTCGATCTGAGGAGTTCGACGCTTATGTTTACTCCTCTGATGTCGAGGAGCCCTTCTGGTTCTGGGAGGAGGCCTCGGAGGAGCAGTCGGTGACCGACCACACCAGATATGACGCAGATCCAGACATCTACGGGTACCAGGACCCAGCGACGCTGTCTTTCGAATCCAAAATAGAGATCCTCAACGGTGATATGGGGTCTGTAGAGTTTGAACGCAGCCCAGGAAGTGAAGTGGAGTGATCCGTGATGGGCATTAGGAAAACAAGGGTCGCAGCCTGGAGTGCGGTGGGGTTAACGGCGGTGATGGTGTTGAGCTCCTGTGGCTGGGTGGACTCGGCCGCCGAGTCATTGGGCGGCTCTGATGAGACGAAGGAGCAGGACATGCGTGTGGACTTGGGCCCTGGGGAAACTCACTCAGAGCAGATCGAGGAAATCGAAGAGTTCGTCCGGGTGATGCAGGATCATTTGAGTGACGATTACGTGTGGCGCGGCGGGGAATCTGATACCTGGAGCGCTGAACACCAAGCGGAGAACCATCGGCCGATTGCGAACTGTTCAGGTGATGAGAGTTTCCGACAGATGGCGATCTTTGACTACGAGGGTTTGGATGCTGAACAGGCTCTAGCTGCTGGCTATGAAATGGCCCAAGACCTAGGGTTCTCCACAAGTGAAGAAATCACTGCAGATGGAACCGGGCAGAGACCGATGAGATTCGTAGCCAGCGGCGAGGGAGGCCGCAGCCTTATCATTCGCCAGCAAGCTGATGATGAAAACATCATCGAAGTCTTCTATCGAACGCGCTGTTCCGAACACGAATCTCTTCAAGAGGCCTTTGACCGAATCGTGGGGGAAATCCAAGATCAGCAGCGTGAAGAGCGCCAGCGTGAACGGGAAGAACTGCGGGAAGAAATCAGAGACGAGTAGCAGAGCATTGACGGCCAACCAGACCCGGCATCAGAAGTTCCCGGATGAGAGAAACATCGATGACCACGTGTGACCCTGCTCGGCTGGTTGGCCGGGTCCTGGTTGGCACTGTGTTGATCGGGTCGCTAGTGCTGGCTGGTTGTTCCGCAGCGGAAGAAACACCAGGAACACCCGCGACAGACACCCCAACCAGCAAGGCGCCGGAGCAGACCCAGGACCCGCAGGACGAAACACCCCAAAACAATGGCAACTCTAGTGATGGGCTGATCGACGTCGAGGGCGGCTACACCCAAGAAGAACAACTAGCAGAACTCGAAATCGTGGTAGAAATCATGCAAGAACACTTCGGAGACGACATCGCCACCATCGACGGTCAACCATGGAGTGCTGAACTCCACGACACCGAAGTCCCTGCCCGCCCACGCGGCGGCATGTACCGCCAAGAGGTGAGGTTCGATATTCCTGCGCAGGATTTAGAAGAACTCTATGCCACCGCAGAACAGATCGCTGAGGAACTCGGCCTCACCGAAAACATCAACAACAGCAACGGCATAGGCCCCCACGGGCGCATCTTCTACGGCGCAGGACGCGCAGAAGGACGCACCTTCCTCATCTCCGCTTCCGCACCCGATCGATCAAGAGCTACCTACAAAACCCGGTATTCCGATCACGAAACCATCATCGCCGCCTACGATCGGATTTTGGGTGAACGGAGTGAGGAGGGACGTGAAGAGCGTGAACGTGAACGTGAAGAACGGCTAGAACGGATCAGAAACGAATAGCAGAGCATTAACGGCCAACTAGACCCGGCATCAGAAATCCCGGATGAGAGAAATATCGATGACCCCGCGAGATGACTTTATCCTCAGCAGCCCTGCGACGGAGACCCCATGTCTTCCCAAGAATTCGAGCGGAGTGATCCGTGGTGGGTCTTAGGAAGACAAGGGTCGCATCATGGAGTGCGGTGGGGCTAACGGCGGTGATGGTGTTGAGCTCCTGCGGCTGGGTGGATGCGGTCACGGAGTCATTGGGCGGCTCTGATGAGACGAAGGAGCAGGACATGCGAGTGGACTTGGGCCCTGAAGAGACGCACTCAGAGCAGATCGAGGAAATCGAAAAGTTCGTCCGGGTGATGCAGGAGCGCTTGGGTAGCAACCCAGTTCTCCGAGATGGGCAGACAGACACATGGACCCCTGAGCACCATATGGAGAATCGGCGCCCCAACGCCTCCTGCCAAGGAGACGATATCTTCCGTAATCGTGTGATCTTTGATTACGCAGATTTGGATGTTGAGCAGGCTTTAGCTGCTGGCTATGAAATGGCCCAGGACTTGGGGTTCTCCACAAGTGAAGAAATTATTGAAGACGGAACCGGGCAGAGACCGATGAGATTCGTAGCCAGCGGTGAGGGAGGGCGCAGCCTTATCATCGGCCAGCAAGCTGATGATGAAAACATCATCGAAGTCTTCTATCGAACGCGCTGTTCCGAGCACGAATCCCTTCAAGAGGCCTTCGACCGAATCGCCGGTGAGAGCCGGCAAGAACGGCGTGAAGAGCGTCAACGTGAACGCGAAGAACGGCTAGAACGGATCAGAAACGAGTAGTAAAGCGTTAACAGTCTGAGCGGACCCCGCATCAGAAGTTCCGGACGAGAGAAACATCGATGACCCCGTGTGACCCTGCTCGGCTGGTTGGCGCTGTGTTGATCGTGTCACTGGTGCTGGCTGGTTGTTCCGCAGCGGAAGAAACACCAGGAACACCCGCGACAGACACCCCAACCAGCAAGGCGCCGGAGCAGACCCAGGACCCGCAGGACGAAACACCCCAAAACAATGGCAACTCTAGTGATGGGCTGATCGACGTCGAGGGCGGCTACACCCAAGAAGAACAACTAGCAGAACTCGAAATCGTGGTAGAAATCATGCAAGAACACTTCGGCGACGACGTCGCCACCATCGACGGTCAACCATGGAGTGCTGAACTCCACGACGCTGAAGTCCCTGCCCGCACACGCGGCGGCATGTACCGCCACGACGTTAACTTCGACATAGAGCTGACAGACCTCGAAGAGGCCTATGCTCTGGCAGAAGAGATCGCTGAGGAACTCGGCCTCACCGAGAACATCAACAACAGCAACGGCATAGGCCCCTATGGAGGCATCTACTACGGTGCCGGACGAGAAGAAGGACGCATCTTCCTCATCTCCGCAGACTCACCCGAACTAGGAGGCGCCACGTATCAGACCCGGTATTCCGATCACGAAACCATCATCGCCGCCTACGAACGGATTTTGGGCGAACGGAGTGAGGAGGGACGTGAAGAGCGTCAACGTGAACGGGAAGAACGGCTAGAACGGATCAGAAACGAATAGCAGAGCATTAACGGCCAACCAGACCCGGCATCAGAAGTCCCGGATCAGAGCCATGCCGATGACGGCTCGTGGGCGTTGGCTTATGCCTTGGATGGTTACCGCGAGACCATGGACGCCCACCGCGAAGCTGATGAGACCACAGTCAACATTAATGCTCATTCCTACGGGACAAACACCGCGGCTCGTGCCCTGACAAGCACAACGCACCCTGTAGATACGTATTCGATGTATGGGTCCGCTGGGATCCCTGAGAACGTTGCCGAACATACATCAGACCTGAATGTGGCCACCACTGATGAAGGGCGACCAGCTGTTTATGCCACCAACGCCTCAACCGACACGCTCTCAGGTAAAGGCCGATGGACGCTGTCGCCTGTTTTTGGGGAAAAGCGGCTAGATCCCACTGATGAGGATTTCGGTGCCTACGTCTTTTCCTCAGATGGCATGGGGAATCCACCTGGTTACCCGGTTGGTGGTCACAGCCAAAACTTCCGTGCAGCGGATGAATATGGCTACCTCGACGAAGAGAGCCAAACCCTAGAAGCGCTTGCGATGATCAATGATGGTCGCGGTGATGAGGTTGACGAGATGACAAAGGCCACTGTGGAGTACTACGAGTATCTTTTCGAGGAGCACATTGAGGAGATCATCCGCAACCCAGCGGGTCAGGCGGATGCCTACAAGGTTGAGTTTGAAGGCCAGGCCCAGGAGGTTGAGACTCGCAGTGAGGCCGTGAAGTTAGTCAACGAGTACTACGCTGACAACAACTAGTGTCCAGTACCGGAGGACCGGAGCGTGTCAAATCAAGTGAGACGTGGAGCGGTACGGGTTACTTCACTGGATCTGGTTCTGGGGT
>NZ_VAVZ01000069.1 GCF_005771525.1 Nesterenkonia salmonea
AGCATGGACCTCAGTACCGCCGGCGGAACAAGAATAGGACTCGAAGCGATAAGTCTCAGTCCCGCTCAAGCGTGTCGCCGTACTGTCACGACGGTCACATCATCGGGTGCCCGCTGACGCTCGGCGAATGCCATGGCCTCCGAAACGGAACCATCGACTCCGTGGGCAGCCAATATCTTGGTGACCTCCAGAAAAGGATTCTCGGGATCTAGCAGATCCAATACACCGTCACTGCAGCACAAGAGCGCGTCTCCAGGATTCAGCTGCGCACTACTTAACCCATAGGACTCCCCCAGGCCCATCGCTAAAGGAAGTCCAGTCGAGTGCAGGTGCTCCCAGGTCCCGTCGGCGCGATAAATAAAGCTCAGGCTGTGACCGCCGTCTACATATTCGAGGCGTCCGGTGGTGGTATCGATGTCCGCGCAGAAGATTGTGGCGAACATATTGAGGTCACCGATGTCTTCCTGAAGCATGACATCAATGTCCGAAACGGTCTCCAAGAGCGTGCGATTCGGTACGGTGCGCATCGATGAGCGCACAGCAGAGGCGATGATCCCCGCACCCATTCCCTTGCCCATGACATCTGCCAAGGTGACGCGCAGGCGACCATTGCGCAGAAGGGCATCATGAAAGTCACCTGATACGCCACCGGCCGGCCTCGAATCTGCCCTGACGGTGAATCCCGTGGGCTCCGGTAGCTGGCGTGGGTGGAGAGCACGTTGGATGACAGCTGCGTGATCAAGTTCTTGCTGCTGCGCCAACTCAGTCTGAACCCAGAGAGCGAGGTCCTTCAACAGCTGGCGGTCCTGTTGGTTGAGCTCCCGAGGCTTCGTATCCATCAGGCACAGTGCCCCTACACGTTCGCCCCCAGGAGCCTCGATTGGATGTCCGGCGTAGAAACGGAGGTTGGGCGCGCCAGTGACGTATCTGCTTTGGGCAAAAGGAGCATATTTTTCGAGGTCTTCTATCACCAGACTGTCCGGCTGTTGAATAGTTGTATCGCAGAACGTCTCTTGGCGAGGGACGTCCTCGGCTTCGAAACCCATTGCAGATTTGCTCCACTGACGTTCTCTGTCAATCAGATTCACGCTGGCCATCGGAACTCCGAAGATCTCCTGGGCCAGGCGTGTGATGCGATCTACCCGTTCATCCGGGGGTGTATCCAGTACATTCAATTCATCCAGCGCACGTTGTCGACGTTCTTCGTCGAACATTATTAGTCCTCTCAGGGTGCATTCAGGATGGTCTTTGCCTACCCTAATCCATTGCCATGCCCGTACGCCGCCTCTTGGTGCCATTCGCATGTGCAGCGTGATCGATTCAGCTGCTGAGTTGCGGGTCAGTCTGAGAGGCGTCGCTTCCTGATCAGATGCCAGGTATGTCTGTCTTCGACTTCATGACTGAGGTGGTCCAGTGCCATCTTCGCGATGGCCAGGCCTCTACCCGATTCAGAGAACTCATCGGGCAGCTCCGCGGTGTCCAGTGAGAGTTCAACCGGATCTGCGTTGTCTTGAAAATCTGCGCTCAGCGCCTCGCTGTCAATTGTGAGGTCAGCAGTGACCGTGATATCAGCGCCTGCCTCACCATGAGAGACGATATTGGTCGCAATTTCACTGACAGCCAGGGAAAAGAACGTCTGATCCTCATCGAGGACATCCCCGGTGCTGCTGTAGAGGTCCTCTAGGGTGTCCAGCACCTCCTCAACGAAACCGAGTTCTGCCGGTCCCGTCAGTGAGGCCTGTGCAGCGTCGTCGCGTTGGCGTGAGTCCTCCATCTACAGGAGAGTAACTCAAAATCGCTCTGATGAGGAGGTTTCGTGTCCGCTGGCTGAGATCGGCTGTCCCGCATCCCCTGGTCCTCGGTGACGAGCCTGCTCAGTGGGGCGAGTATTCTGGGTGGATGCTGGCTGGCCTGCTCTTTGTTATCGATGCTGCGCTGATTCTGCTTTTTGCGCTTTTGGGCAACCGCTCTCATGGGACGGGTCTGTCACCGGTAGACATTGCGTCAACGGCCTGGCCGTTCCTGGTCGGACTCACAGTGGCATGGCTGCTCACACGTTCATGGTCGCGCGCCGCACAGCTGTGGCCTGCGGGAATCATCATCGTGGGCATCACAGTGGCCGTGGGTATGGTGCTGCGCGTTCTCTTCACCGATGGTGGGGCCGAATTGTCCTTTATTCTGGTGGCCACCGGCACCCTGGGTGTCTTTCTATTGGGCCGACGATTGCTTACCTGGTTGCTTCTTCCCTGCAGCCGATAACCAGGTACCCCAAGGGCCCCTGACATGGGAGTTCTCTACCCAAATCTTCGGCTGATGTCCAGTCAGTTCTCAGGCGGGTGTCGATACCGTAGGGATGGTTAGAAGCGAAAACGCGTCAACCTACCGTTCAAGGAGGACGCCATGAAAGCTGTCACCTGGCAGGGCCCCCGAAAAATATCCGTCGACACAGTTCCAGACCCAGTCATACAACGGCCGAATGACGCGATCATTGAGGTCACATCAACTGCCATATGCGGCTCCGATCTTCATCTCTACGAAGTTCTTGGCCCGTTCATGACCCCTGGCGATATTGTGGGTCATGAGCCGATGGGCCGAGTGGTAGAAGCGGGTCCAGAGAGCAATGTGCGGCCTGATGACCGCGTGGTGATCCCGTTCCAGATCGCGTGCGGCAACTGCTATTTCTGTGCTCAAGGGCTTCAGACCCAGTGCGAGACCACGCAGGTCACCGATCAAGGTTCGGGAGCGCAGCTGTTCGGCTATTCAGAGCTCTATGGATCAGTTCCCGGAGGACAAGCCCAGTACCTGCGTGTTCCGCACGCCGATTATGGGCCGATCAAGGTCAGAGATGAGCTTCCTGACCACCGCTATCTGTTTCTCTCTGATGTCCTGCCGACAGCATGGCAGGCCGTCGCCTACGCCCAGCGCTCCCCCGGCGACTCTGTGGCAGTCCTTGGCCTCGGTCCGATCGGACAGTTCGCTGCCCGGATCGCGAAGCATCAGGGTCTGACGGTCTACGCCATCGACCCAGTGGCTGAGCGGCGAGAAATGGCCGCACGGCACGGAGTCCTCGTCTACGACAACAGCGCATCCTCGGTGGACGCCATCCGTGACGCCACGGGAGGCCGTGGCCCTGATGCCGTGATTGATGCAGTGGGTATGGAGGCCCACGGCGACAGCCAGTCAGCTCTCGCAAAGTTGGCTCAGCGTTCAGTGCAATTCCTACCCGATAAGCTCGGCCAGCCTGTGATGGATAAGGCAGGCGTTGACCGTCTGGCTGCCCTCTACACCGGCATCGAGCTGGTGCGGCGAGGTGGAACCCTCAGCCTGTCGGGTGTCTACGGAGGCCAAGCCTCTCCCCTGCCCATGCTCTCGCTCTTCGACAAGCAGATTCAGGTCACCATGGGTCAGGCGAACGTCAAGCGGTGGGTCAATGAGATCCTCCCGCTGGTAGAAGCCCCGGATGACCCCCTTGGGGTCGACGACTTCGTGACGCATCGGATGCCGATCGATCAGGCCCCAGCTGCCTATGAGATGTTCCAGAAAAAGGACGACGGATGCATCAAAGTCGTCCTGGAACCGCAGCGAACTCACTGAAAACCGCAACACCTCAGTTCAAGGAGTGTCATGGACGACAAAGTGCAGAATGACCCACGAAGCAAACACTATGACGATGACCTGCCTAAGCACGGCGATATCGGCCAGCCTGGGCTGACTTCGGAGACCACTCCTACCCCTGACCACGGTGAAAGCAGCTACGTGGGGGCAGGCAGACTGAAGGGCAAGCGCACCCTCATTACTGGCGGAGACTCCGGAATTGGACGTGCCGTCGCCCTGGCCTACGCCAGGGAGGGTGCCGATGTGGCCATTGTGTACCTGCCTGAGGAGCAGGAAGACGCTGAAGCCTGTGCTGATCTGATCCACGATGCCGGTCAGCGCTCAGCCCTGTATCCGCGTGATCTCACAGAGGACGGAGCCGCTGAGGATGTGGTGAAGTCTGCTGTCCAAGACCTGGGCGGACTCGATGTGGTGGTGCTCAACGCTGCTTATCAGCGCGCACGGACTGATTTCGAAGACACCCCCATCTCCGAATTGGAGACAGTCTTCGGCACAAACCTGGTCTCCCATGTGGCCGTGGCGCAGGCCGCAGTGCCACATCTGGCACCTGGTTCTTCGATCATCACCACCACTTCCATCCAGGCTGCTAGCCCCGCTCCCCCGCTATTTGACTACGCCATGACCAAGGCTGCGCAGGTAGCGTTCACCGAAGTGCTCGCCACCGAGCTGGGTGAGAAAGGTATTCGAGTCAATGCTGTGGCCCCCGGGCCCATTTGGACGCCGCTGATCCCCGCAACTGGGTTCCCCGAGGACAAGGTGCAAGAGTTCGGACAGGACACGCCCATGGGTCGCCCGGGTCAGCCGGCAGAATTAGCAGGAGCCTACGTATACCTGGCTTCCGAGCAGGCGAGCTACACCTCAGGAGCTGTTATTCCAGTCACCGGCGGAAAACCGTTCACAGGAGGATAAACACCATGGCCGACCAGAACAGATCCAGTGTCAAAGACGAAGAACTCTATAAAAAGCTCCGTGAGGAGCAAGGCTATTCCAAGGAAAAATCTGCTCGCATCGCGAACTCTGCCAATAAGGAGGGGCGATCTGCTCAGGGGAAAAAGGGTGGCACCTCGCCACAGTACGAGGACTGGACCGTCCCTGAGCTGCGCGAACGCGCCAAGGAAGTAGACCTCACAGACTACTCAGAGATGAAAAAAGACGAGCTCATAGATGCCTTGCGTCACCACTGACGTAGCAGACTGACTCAACCACAACGACGACGCCGCGGGAACTTCAGTAGTTCCGGCGGCGTCGTCGTATGTGCTGGGCTTGGCAGGCTCCCCTGCGGTCCGCGCTGTAGTCTCATGCTGACTGAATCACGCAGCCGTGCACGACGACCAAGGAGATTGAGCACAGAAATGGCGCCTGAACCCATGATGTCCGCCGCCCAACCTAAACCATCCATGGTCTTCGCGCGGCCACTGCGTCTCACCGTATGGGGTGAAAACCGTCATGAACAGGCAGAGCCGAGTGTCGCAGAGCGGTATCCGCAAGGTATGCACGGGGCTATTGCTGAGGGCCTCCGGGAGAATCTTGGAGACAGAGCTGAGGTTCAGACGGTCACTCTTGACGATCCTCAGCATGGTTTGACGGAGGAAATCCTTGTCACGACCGATGTGCTCATATGGTGGGGGCACATGGCCCACGGTGACGTCTCCGATGATGTATGTGGTGGAGCGTGTGCATCGCCATGTGTTGGCAGGTATGGGCCTGATCGTGCTGCACTCAGGTCACTGGTCAAAGATCTTCATGAAGCTCATGGGAACCACCTGCACCTTGCGTTGGCGCAGCGAGCACGATCGAGAACTTGTATGGACCGTGGACCCCACACACCCCATTGCTGAAGGGATCCCACATCCGATGATCATCGACGAAGATGAGATGTATGGCGAGCATTTTGACGTCCCCACGCCTGATGAGCTGATTTTTCTGTCCAGTTTCTCTGGTGGGGAGGTCTTCCGCTCCGGCATCACATATCGGCGTGGCTATGGAAAGATTTTCTATTTCCGACCAGGTGATCAGGACTACCCCACGTATCACCATGCCGGTGTGCGCCGGGTCATCTCCAACGCAGCGCAATGGGCGGCTACGTACCGGCCCGAAAGGACAACTCCAACGCTACTGCGCTACAACACGGAAGACTTCTACAGTGGGCACGGGTACCAGGGGCCGGTAGAGGCTGATTGTGACGACCATGAGTAAGCCGCTGATCCTGGTCGGCGCAGGTGGCATGGGGCGCATGTGGTTGCAGGCGATTTTGGAAGAACCCGGTGCTGAACTGGCGGGTATTGTAGACCTAGACATCGAGGCAGCACAAGCGGCGCTGGAGGCGTTGGGACGTCCAGATGTCCCCACAGGCCAAGACGCAGTGGCGCTTGCTGAAGAAACTGGTGCTGAGGCAGTGGTCAATGTGACCATCCCCCAGGCGCATCACCCAGTCACTGCCACAGCTCTCAACGCAGGGCTTCCTGTTCTCGGGGAGAAGCCAGTGGCCGACACCCTGCCGCGTGCGCTTTCGCTAGCCGCTGCTGCTGAAGCCACCGGTGAGTTCTTCATGGTGAGTCAGTCGCGGAGATACAACCAGCAGCTCTACACATTCCGGGATGAGGCCCGGATTTTAGGTCCTGCAGGAATGCTGGTGTGTGAATTCTTCCGAGCACCGCGGTTCGGGGGCTTTCGTGACCAGATGGCGCATCCGCTTCTGCTCGATATGGCCATTCATCCATTCGACGCGGCACGGTTCGTCATGGGCACGGAGCCAGTGTCCGTCTACTGTGAAGAGTTCAACCCCTCTTGGTCCTGGTATGTGGGCGACGCCGCCGCCACAGCCATCTTTCAGATGGAGAGCGGAGCGCGATTCGTCTACACCGGCAGTTGGTGCAGCCCCGGACGTGAGACATCATGGAACGGTCAGTGGAGACTCACCGCTGAGCGGGGCAGCGTCCTCTGGGACGGTGAACGAGCCCCGCTGACGGACTCTGATGCGCCGGTGCACCATACTCAGATACCGGGTGCCGGGATTGCAGGAGCGCTGGCAGAGTTCCTCAGCGCGCTCTCATCACCGACGTCGGCACAGTGGCACGTAGCGAGAGTTGGAAGCGGTAGTCTGCGTAGTTGGAAGCGACGTTCCGGACTTCAGGTA
>NZ_VAVZ01000007.1 GCF_005771525.1 Nesterenkonia salmonea
TCGAAAAAGTCGCCCGCGGCCGCGTCGCCCTCGAAGCCATCAAACAAAACTGAGACACACCACTAGCCCCCAGTCGACTATTCGGAGGCGCTGTCTGCGCCCTCGGCCCCAAGCGCCTCCGCCTGGTCGATGGGCAGACATTCGCGAACCTGTTCGATTTCCTGAACCGGCCCGGACAGCGCAGCCTGTACGTCCATCATGCTGGATTCACTGATGTAATCCTGGTCCAGTAAGAGCTCCACCGACGGCTCACGTCCGAAGCTGATGAGCTGACTGTGATCCTCATGCTCGATCCACACCCAGTCCACACCAGCTGGAGAGACGCAGGGGTGCTCCGTGGGACCGATCGGCTCCACGCCGCAGCGCAGCACTACTGCCGCCGGATCACCCCAAGCGGCCGTAGCCTGCGAAGTCGTCCGACGCTGCTCGTACTCACCAACCTGCTCCGGAAGCGTCAACATCACCTCAGCGCAATCGGGATGATGGGCCTCAGGCGCTGGCTCCACCGATGATGTCGAGGCGCATCCCGTCAGCCCAAGGAGAGCCGCTGAAGCAGCGTACACCGCTGCACGCCGGTGTGTCGCGGGCTTGAGGGAAAACTTTTCAGGCACGTGTCCTATTCTGTAGGAATATTCGACAAGGTGCTATTTGCGCCCTTCGCGCTATCAGGAGAATGCCCATGACCGCTGCCGGGCCCGCCGAACAGTTCTTCATCCACGACGATGACGAGCCACCTCGTCGTGCCAAGCGTCGCGGTTCGCGGTGGATTCTGGGAGGCGCGGCCACACTGGTAATCCTGGCGCTGCTTGCGGCAGGAGTGTACTTGTTCACTCTCCAGCGGTCGTATGGGTCGAATGTGACACAGTTTGCTGAAGAGGACCCCGGTTCAGATTCGATCGGCCTGTCAGAGGAGGAACGTCCTGACGATACTGAAGCCAGGACCATTCTGCTGCTGGGCACCGATGTAGGCGGTGGGTCCGGAGAGGACGAAGATCTCCCCCGAGTTCCCGGAGGCGGCCGAAGTGACACCATGATGCTGGTCAACATTCCTGAATCAGGCGACTCCGTGCAGGTGATCTCGATCCCCCGAGATCTATGGGTCGAGATCCCGGGTGGTTACGGATGGCACAAAGTCAACGCTGGGCTTGCCCTAGGAGGCGATCAGGGCCACTGGCTCGCCAGGGCGACCGTGGAAGACCTCCTGGACGTCCGTATTGACCATGTCACCGCTGTGGACCTGCTCGGATTCGTGGGACTTGTCGAAGAGCTCGGTGGCGTCCGCGTGAATTCAGGGTACTCAGAACCCTTCACCACCTCGGAAGGCTACACCTTCACTCCGGGAGAGCAGTTTATGGACGCCGACCAGGCCCTCAGCTTTGTGCGACACCGCAGCAGCTTCCCCGATGGAGACCTGCAGCGCATTCGAAACCAACAGGCATTCATCCGCGCAGTGATCGAACAGTCTGTTTCTCCATCGAATCTGGCCAACCCGGTGCAGGCCAACAACATGGTGTCCACCTTCGCTTCGCACATGATGACCGATGCAGACCTCACGGCGACACGGGCAGGATCAATGGTCTGGGAGGCCCGGGGTGCCACAGGTGATATCCAGTTTGCCACGCTTCCCAACGGCGGCTCAGGCTGGTCGCCCGACGGTCAGTGGATCTGGAACCAGGACACTGAGGCTCAGGCTGAAATCTCTCAGGCTCTGCAGGACGGCACGCTCAGCGACTACCTTTCAGACTAAATCCTCACAATAGTGAACAATGGGGTGCTGAGGCACCAGTGTGCATCGCGAGTGTGAGGGAGTCTGCAGTGAGAGGTAAAGTCAAGGGAGCCGCAGCGGTCCACCGCTGGTTCGCCGTGGCTGAAGACGCCCTCGAAGTCCACCGCGAGCGACTGGACCGCCTCAATGTCTACCCGGTCGCTGACTCGGACACCGGCTCAAACATGCTTGCCACGATCCGGTCCAGCCGGGTCGCCGTGGAAGAGGCTGATCACGAAGACCTAGGCGCGCTGCTGGCCGCTGCGGGGGCTCAAGCGATGGGCTCAGCTCATGGGAATTCTGGGACCCTGCTTGCGGTGCTGATAAGTGGTTTCGCTGAGCCGCTGAATGGTCAGGAACGGCTCACCGTCAACGCCCTGAGTCGTGGACTCGACCGGGCGAGCCTGCGTGGATGGTCCGCGCTCACCCAACCAGTCAGCGGCACGATGCTCTCCGTTCTCGACGCTGCTCGGGATGAGGCGCGTTCCTGCGCATCGGCCGCGGTTGCCCCAGACTCGCGAGCTGCCGTTGAGGAGGCCCTTCCCAGGGTCCTGGCAGCGGCCCGCCAGGCAGTAGCTCAAACCGAACATCAGCTGCCCGAACTCGCCCGAGCCGGCGTGGTGGATTCCGGTGGGCTCGGCCTGCTGCTTGTGCTCGCGGCGCTGTCAGCCACAGTGCGCGGTGAAGCTTTGGAAGATCAGATCATGCACGGCCTCTCCGGATGGGATAACGCATTCGAGCCCAGCGAACATACGACCACCTCGAGCTCCTTGTCAGGAAATGACGCCCCAACTGGACCACTGCAGAGCGGCGTGGAGCTGATGTGCACCGCGAGGCTCAATCCCCTCAAAGCAGCGGAACTGCGGCATCGACTTGATGAGCTCGGTGAATCGGTCATCATCACGCCCATCGGGTCGGAGGCTGACCTGGATGGCAGCCTACGGTGGCGCATCCACGTCCACACAGACCAGCCGGATGCCACGCTCGAGGCAGTCCACGATGCCGGCCCACTGGAAGACAGCTCCACCAATCCATTGAACCGATGACCACGATCCTGCCTGACACCTCCGTAGACCGAGTCCTGGGAAAAGAAGCCAAGCGTCTTGCCAAGGCACTCGACATCCGGACAGTTCAGCAGCTACTGGAGCACTTTCCGCGCCGATACATTGACGCCAATGCGCTATCGGACTTCAGCGAGCTCGGTGAAGGCGAACATGTCACCTTCATGGCAGTGGTCACACGAAGCACTCAACGGTCCTTCCAGCGGCGTCGAGGATTCATCGTTGAAGTCACGGTAGAAGACAGTCATGGCAGTCCGCTGCGTATGGCCTATTTCAACGGCTACCAGGCCCGAAAAGACCTCGTAGCGGGCGTGCGGGGACTGTTCCACGGAAAAGTGACCACCTTCAACGGACAACTGACGCTGAACAACCCCGCGTACGACATCCACTCCACCCCAGAAGACGCAGCCGCTACACCAATGGCCCAGCCCGCCCTTTCCAGCGGCCCAATGGCTCTTTATCCCGCTAACCGGCACATCACCAGCTGGGAGATCAAGCGCGGCATCACGGCCCTCTTGGATGTGATCGACTTCAGCCGATGGCCTGACCCGGTCCCGCGCAGCATCGCCGAAGCGGAAACCCTGCCAGACCTTGGAGCTGCTTACCGAATGGTGCACCTGCCGTCGGTGCATGGGGAGCACAAGGACGGGCTGAAACGTTTCCGGGTTCAGGAAGCGCTCATGATGCAGGGGGTGCTCCAACGTCGGCGCCGGGAGGCGTCCCGCTCCTCAGGGACTTCCATGCCTGTAACAGAAGCTGGGCTGCTGTGCGCGTTCGATGCTCAGCTTCCTTTCGAACTGACCGACGGCCAGCAACGCAGCGGAGAACTGATCTCCCAGGATCTGACACAGTCCAGCCCCATGAATCGCCTCCTACAGGGTGAAGTGGGATCTGGGAAAACCCTGGTGGCGCTGAGAGCGATGCTCCAGGTTGCTGATGCGGGGGCCCAATCAGTGCTCGTCGCGCCGACAGAGGTGCTCGCCACTCAGCACTTCCGGTCACTGAGCAGATCCTTAGGTGCATTGGCCGAACAACCGCTGCCCGGAGATCCGCAGGACACTTCGAAACCGCGCGTGAAGCTCACGCTGCTCACCGGCTCCCAACGTCCTGCAGAACGCAAGCAGGCACTTTTGGACATCGCCTCTGGTCAAGCGGGCCTCGTCGTAGGAACCCATGCGGTCCTCGGTAAAACTGTCCAGTTCGCGCAGCTCGGACTGGTGGTGATCGACGAACAGCACAGGTTCGGCGTCGAGCAGCGCAGCGCCCTGCGAGAACGCTTCACTCCGACGCCGCACATGTTAGTCATGTCCGCCACTCCCATTCCGCGATCCGTTGCGATGACTGTCTTCGGAGACCTGGAGCTGACGGTTCTGGATGGTTTGCCGGGAGGGCGCAGCCCGATCGAGACCCATTTGGTCCCGACCATGCGCGGGCCGGCCTGGATCCAACGGGTCTGGCAGCGAGTCGCGGAACAGGTCCGCGCCGGGCATCAGGTGTATGTGGTCTGCCCGAGGATCACCACCTCCGCGCCGACCGCCCAAGAGATCGACCGTCAATTGGAGTTTCGTTTCGGCATGCTGCCCGGTCAGCAGCAGACGATGCTTGCCGCACAGTCTGAGCAGCGCTCGTCGGCAGGTACGCCCATCACTCGTGAATGGGCTGAGGCCTTCGTGTCACAGGACGCGTCCGTGGAGCTCATCGCTGAACGGCTGGCATCCAATGAGCAGCTCGCTGGTGCGCGGCTCGAAGCCTTGCATGGCCAGTTGCCCCCGGAGGCAATATCGGAGACCATGTCCCGTTTCGAGGCCGGGCAGATTGACGTTTTGGTTGCGACTACTGTGGTTGAGGTCGGCGTGGATGTTCCCAACGCCACCACCATGGTGATTCTGGACGCTGAGTCGTTCGGAATGTCCACGCTTCATCAGCTCAGGGGTCGCATCGGGCGGGGGAGTACGTCCTCCAACCTCTGCCTACTTGTCACTCGCATGCCGGAGAGTCACCCCTCCGTGGAACGCCTGCGCCAGGTCGCCCAGCACCGCGACGGGATGGAACTGGCTCGCTTAGACATGGCTCGGCGACGTGAAGGCGACGTTCTCGGCGCCAGCCAGTCTGGGAAAGTCAGCTCGCTGAAGCATCTGCGCATCATTCGTGATGAAGATCTCATCATCCGGGCCGCCGAGCACATCACCCGGCTCAGCGCGGAAGACCCGACGTGGCAAACTGCCCCAGAGCTGGCAGCGGCGGTTGAAGAGTGGGAACAGGAGCACGATGACGCCGCAGAGTACGTCAGTCAGGGATAAAGTGCAGAGACATCAGGACAGCCTCAGACGGGAAGCGAGCGAACGGTGGCACGCATTATTGCCGGTACGCACAAGGGACGCAGAATTTCGGTCGTTCCCGGAACCGGGACACGTCCTACGAGCGACCGGGTCAAAGAATCGCTGTTTTCGCGACTGGAAGGATACGACGCCTTAGAGGACGCAGTCGTCGTCGATGTGTTCGCCGGGTCAGGGGCCCTGGGTTTCGAAGCGATCAGCCGGGGGTCACGAAGTCTGGAAGTCGTGGACGTGGCTGAGTCCGCCTACCGCACACTGACCAAGAACGCCGCCCTTTTCACTCCAGCACACCCTGAGGGCACGCAGCCCACAGAGGTTATTCGCGTCCACAAAGCGCAGGCGCTTCGGTACCTGAAGTCCCGCCATGGGGATCCCATCGAACTGCTTTTCCTGGACCCGCCGTACAGCCTGGGTGAAGCTGAGTTGGCGAAGGTGCTCGAGGCGGCAGCGCCGCAGCTGCATCCCGCCGCGACGGTAGTTGTTGAACGCGATGCACAGTCCCCTGAGCCGTCCTGGCCTGCCGCACTCAGGCGATTCCATGAGAAGAGCTACGGTTCGACCCGCATATGGTTGGCAGAACCGCAATGACAGGGACGACATCCACGTAGACTTGCTGATGTGCGCATCGTCTATATCCACCAGCACTTCAATTTCCCTTGGGAACCCGGTTGGCAGCGTCCTTGGCAGTTCGCCCGCCGACTAGCCCGGGCTGGGCATGAGGTCACCGTCATCTGCGGCGGACGTGAAGCTGCCCGTCGCCGTCTCGATGGCGTCGAGGTCCGCAGACTCACCGTCCCCTATGAGAACGCGATGGCCTTCGGCCAACGGGTGCGCTCCTTCATCTCCTTCATGACGAGGGCCAGCTGGTTCGCGTCCAAGGTCAGAGCTGATGTGGTCTTCGCCTCCTCTACTCCACTGACGACCGCTGTGCCCGGCATGATTGCCTCCACAATTCGACGCGCCCCCTTCGTCTTCGAAGTCCGCGACCTCTGGCCAGAAGCTCCGGTGGCACTGGGGTTCCTCAAGAACCGCGGGGCCATTTGGGCTGCCGAGAAACTCGAGAAAGCCGCCTACCGGTCAGCCGATCATGTCATCGCCCTTTCTCCTGGAATGGAAGCCGGAGTTAAGCGCGTGTGGCCCAAAGTTGGCACCACTGTGGTGCCCAATGCCTCAGATGTGGAGAACTTCGCGCCATCCCGCCACAGTCGCAGCGCAGTCCGTGCTGAACTCGGATGGGCCGATGATGAAACCGTCCTGTTCTACGCAGGCAGTTTCGGTGTCACCTACGACGTTCCCTGGCTGATCCGGCTCGCAGGTGAACTCCACCAGCGCGGGGAGAAGTTTCGGGTGGTTGCCTACGGGGAAGGTGCTGATACCCAAAGGTGCCGTCGAGTCGCCAGCGAATTCGGTTTGAACGCACTGGAAGTGCTGCCCGGAAAAATCCCCCGCACCGAGATCGAACGGATGCTCCCGGCGGCCGATATCGCAGTCTCGACCCTCGTGGACAACCCTGCCTTAGAAATCAATTCCCTGAACAAGGTTTTCGACGCCCTGGCGGCAGCCCGGCCAGTGATCTTCAACCACGCTGGTTGGCTCCCCGAAGTGCTCGCTGAGAACAATGCTGGGTGGCAACTTTCCCGAAACCCCGCCGCAGCAGCTGACCAGCTGCGGGAAGGAATTCGTTCTGGACAGATTGACGTCTCCGCCGGCTCCCACGCGGCATTGGATCTCGCACGGCAGGAATTCGACCGAGATTTGCTCTTCGACAGATTTCTGTGTGTGGTGGAGAACGCAGCGCAACACTCACATGCCTCCAATACGACGACGCCAAGCCAGGTGGGATAATCATGCAGTCAGCAGTGTGCCCAGGATCCTTCGACCCCATGCACAACGGGCACGTCGAGATCATCGCCCGAGCCGCCAATCTCTTCGAGGAAGTGATCGTTGCGGTCTCGGCGAATATGCACAAGAGCCCCATGTTTCCCCTGGAAGAGCGGATTGCCATGGCGCAGGAGACCTTCTCCTACCTCAGGGGCGTTACAGTGAAGCCTCTGCGGCCGGGAGTTCTCCTGACGGACTTCTGCAAAGAAGTCGGTGCATCGGCTGTGATCAAAGGGCTCCGTGGAGCTCATGATCTGGCCTACGAAGCTTCAATGGCCACGATGAACCGGCACCTCACCAGCCTGGAAACTGTGTTTCTGACTGCTGATGGAAGGTATACGCATCTATCGTCCACCTTGGTTAAGGAAGTGCACTCTCTGGGTGGCGAAGTGTCAGAATTTATTCCCCGCGCCGTGCAGAAGAGGCTTAAAGTCGGAAAACATACTGGGCAATCACGGTAGGGTGACTTCATGAACACCAGTAAGCGGATTAAGAAAGCCGTCATTCCCGCCGCGGGATTAGGCACAAGATTCCTCCCTGCCACAAAGGCCATGCCGAAGGAAATGCTTCCGGTTGTCGACGAGCCTGCCATTCAGTATGTGGTGGCGGAAGCGTCGAAGGCTGGCCTTGATGACATTCTCATGATCACCGGTCAGAACAAGCGGTCCATGGAGGACCATTTCGACCGCGCACCAGTCCTTGAGGCGACACTGCGCGACAAGGGTGACACCAAGAAGCTGGAGGCTATCCAATACGCCACCAACCTGGGTGACCTCCATTACGTCCGCCAGGGTCAGGCCCTCGGCCTGGGGCACGCAGTGCTCTGCGGCAAGCAGCACGTCGGCTATGAACCGTTCGCGGTTCTACTCGGCGACGATCTCATTGATGCTCGCGATGAGCTCCTCACGACCATGATGGAGGCCCAGGAGCGTTTGGGTGGTTCGGTGATCGCCGTCATGGAGGTTCCTGAAGACGCTGTCTCCGCCTATGGCGTTATTGACGCCGGTGGTCACGATAAGGAACCTGGCGCTGATGTGGTGCCCGTGCACCGACTGGTGGAGAAACCCCCCGCTGAAGAGGCGCCAAGCAATCTGGCCATCATCGGCCGTTACATCCTTCACCCCGCTATCTTTGCTGAGCTGGAACGCACCCCTCCGGGCAAGGGCGGGGAGATTCAGTTGACGGACGCGTTGCAGGCTATGGCCGCCAAGCCCACTGAGGAAGGTGGGGGAGTGCACGCGGTGGTCTTCCGGGGGCGCCGCTATGACACCGGCGACAAGCTCAGCTATATCAAAGCAGTGGTGACGCTGGCCGCTGAGCGTGCAGACCTCGGCCCCGAGCTGAGGCCATGGCTCAAGGAGTTCGCTCAAAGCCTCTGAATCCTGTAGTGTTGTCCGCTGTGAAACATCCACAGCAGGACTATTTGCTGCACGTGGACGTCAGAGAGCTCAAAGGCCATCCTGGAGCTCAGCGCACCCTCTTCCGCACGGTGGAAGCTCCGTCAGGGCTAGGCACTGTTCTGGTCGGCATTGCCGAACAAAGTGACTTGGACCTCGACCTGAGAGTGGAATCCGTGCATGAGGGAGTTCTGCTCTCAGGAACCGCCTCCGCAGAGGTCACCGGTCAATGTGGGCGTTGCCTAGATCCCATAGGTTTCCCGCTGACCGTTGACGTGATGCAGCTCTACTCCTGGACCCCAGAGGCGAATCAGGCAGACGGTGACGACGAGGAAACTCGCGAAGTCACTGCAGACTTGACCCTCGACCTGGAGCCGGTATTGCGGGACCTCATGGTCTCGGCACTGCCGTTCCAGCCGGTGTGCCGGGCGGACTGCCCGGGATTGTGTTCTCAATGCGGATTCCGCATGGAAGATGATCTTGGACACGACCACGAGCAGCTCGACCCACGCTGGGCTAAATTAGCAAGCCTGGCAGATACACTGAATGAAGATGATGAAGACGGCGACACGTCGTCGTAGTCAACTGTTAGTCAACTGAGAGAGAAGAGGACACCGTGGCTGTTCCGAAGCGGAAGAAGTCCCGTGCCAACACCCGTCACCGTCGTTCACAGTGGAAGGCTGAAGTGCCAACCCTGGTGAAGACGGTGGAGAACGGTCGTGTCGTCTACAGCCGTCCGCACCAGGCGAAGCTGGTGACCGACTCTGCAGACACCCCGCTGTTCTTTGAGTACAAGGGCCGCAAAGTCGCCGACGCCTGACCTCACCTGTTCGCAAGGATTGAACGAGCCGGAGACACTTCAGAAGAGCCTTGGGGTACACATTGACCCCGAGGCTCTTCGTCTTGCCCTGACACACCGGTCCTACGCCTACGAAAATGATGGCCTGGCGACCAATGAGCGTCTGGAATTTCTGGGTGATGCCGTTCTGCAGCTGGTGGTCACCGACTACCTCTTCCGCACCTTCGGCGACCTCGCGGAGGGCGATCTGGCCAAACTCCGTCCCGCGCTGGTGTCCACCCGCGCCCTGGCCAGAATTGCGCGGACCCTGGACCTGGGTCCACATATCCGGCTCGGTGCTGGAGAGCTGCGCACCAAGGGTGCCGACAAAGACTCCATTCTGGCTGACACAATGGAAGCTATCATCGGCGCTGTGCACTCCGCCGAAGGCTTCGAAACGGCCAGAGCACTTGTGCTTCGCCTGGTGACACCGCTGCTCAGTGACACCGAAGCCATGACCGCAGGCAAAGACTGGAAAACCACCATTCAAGAGCTGGTTGCCGCCCGCGATATGGGCGAAATCCGCTACATCATCGAGGATTTCGGACCCGATCACCGCAAGTCATTCCGGGCCACGGTCACCATCGGGGGCACTGAGTATGCCCAAGGGACCGGGCCTTCGAAGAAGGAAGCCGAGCGCGACGCCGCCCGAGTCACCGTGGAGGAACTCACCGGAGGTCGGGGACAGGCAGATATTCTGACTCTGGTACTGGACCGATACGAGCCGGACGCAGAGTGAGAGGGAGACCGAATCGGTGAGCGATAAGCACCGTCCACGTCGCGCAAAAGGCGGCGTGATTCCACCGTCTTCGGCGCCGGTCGCATCAGCCTCAGAGCCAGCACCGAAAAGAGTGCGCAGTCGCAGATTTCGCATCATCGTCATTGCGTTGGCGGCACTCACCACCGTCCTCATGGTGGCTGGCATTGTGGCCTATGGCTACATCAACAGGTTGCAGACAGTCTTCGAGGAAGAACGCAATGTCATTGAGGAACTGGATGACCTCGACGACGACACCGCCTACCGGACCTCCGAGGGAACGGTTAACGTTCTGCTGCTCGGTTCAGACAGCCGCGGCGATGAGGAAGAGCAATACCGCCAAGAAACCGGGGAAGAGGGCGAACGCTCCGACGCCATAATGCTGGTTCACATCCCAGAGGACCGGTCCGGCATTTACGTGATGTCCATTATGCGTGACCTATGGGTGGACATTCCCGGTCAAGGACAGGGCAGGGTGAACTCAGCGCTCTCCGCAGGTGGTCTTGAACTCGCGGTAGACACCGTCGAAGACATGCTCTACACACATATCGACCACGTGGTCACCATTGACTTCGACGGTTTCGAGGACCTCACCACGGCGCTGGGCGGTGTCTACGTGGAGAACCCACGGTCCTTCTCAGCCGGACAACAGAACCCAGCCTTCTACCCAGAGGGTTCGATCCGGCTCGAGGGATCCAGCGCCTTGCGTTTCGTTCGCGAGCGCAAGTCGTTCCCCACCAGCGATCACATTCGGGTGGAGAACCAGCAGTTGGTGATGCGAGCGATCGCCTCGCGCTTCCTGTCCGGGGACACCCTGACGAACCCCCAACGGATCTTTGGTGTGTTGGAAGCGATCCTTCCCTACATGGAGATGGACTCCGCATTGGATGCTGACACCATCGTCAGCTACGCCTTGGGCATGACGAACCTCCGCGGCAGTGATATCCACACCTTCACGATGCCCGCAGGCGAGCCGCACACCACCTCCGGTGGAGCGCAGGTCATCCTTCCTGATGAGGAGATGATGGGTCTGCTCCGTGAATCCCTCGCCGATGAGAACATGGGCGAATTTATGAGGTACACAGAGTCCTTGGATCCAGATCCAGGAACTATCGCGGCGCCAGATGATGAAGAACCGCTGGGGCTGCACGTGGGACGCCAGTTGGGTCAGAGCATCAGCCGTGACGGCTAGTTCGGCCAGAATCCAGGACCCCACGCCAGAGACGACGTGGCTGCTGGTGTGTACATATCAACGCAATGATCTGCTGACCCGGCTGCTGGAGTCACTGAAGTCAGTCCAGATGCCTCCCGGAACCACTATCGACCAGCCGCACGTTATCGTCGTGGACAACTCCCCGCAGCCTACGGCGGAGCACCTGGTTCAGTCCTACTCCGGGGCCCGGTACGTTCACGAACCACGCCCCGGAATCGCGACGGCCCGGAACACTTCATTGGAAGCCGTCCCAGAGGACGCACAAGCGGTCGTGTTCCTCGACGATGATGAACAAGTCACCACAGATTGGTTCGTCTCACTGCTCAGTGCGGCCTGCGAGTCCTCCGCCGATGCGGTCGCCGGACCAGTAGTTCCCATCTTCGAGGGGGAAGAACCTGACTGGGTGAGCACCTACGGCTACGTTCGGAGGACGGACTTCCCCACCGGACCACACCCACGGCGGTTGGCAACCAATAACACGCTGGTGCTGAGCACCTGGTTCGGCCATCCCCGTCACGGTGGGAGGGGGTACCGCTTTGATGAGACCTTCAACTTCATCGGCGGCTCGGACTCTGATCTCTTTGAACGCATGATGGACGACGGCGCCCAGTTCTGGTGGTGCGCTGAGGCCGTGGTGACTGAGCATGTGCCCATCGAACGGTCAACCAAGCAGTGGCTGAGGCGTCGTGCTCTCCGGGGAGGACAGGTGAGAGTGGCCAAGAAGCGTCTACGCGCCTCGCCCTCCACCTGGGTGACCCTGGGGCTAGTTGCTGAAGGAGCCGCTCGGGCCAGCTACGGCGCCGTGCGTCGATTCAGCCACAGAGCTCGCCGACGCCCTGTGACCTACACGGATGACTACTATCTCTGTGAAGGGCTAGGGATGCTAAAGGCGGTCATGGGTCAAGGCCGCGCCGAGTACGCACGGAAGAGTTGAGCCGCCGGCCCGCCGAAATGGCCTGCCCGGCAGTCTTTTTAGCTCTGCGGCGAGCCACAGCCGTCAACGGTTTAAGACCCTCCACTGAAGGGATCGACGGGCGACGGAAGAACGCCATCACCTCTGGGTACCGCCAACGATGCTGAGCTGGATCAACATAGAGACCGGCGATTTCATGGAGAACAGCGCGGGCCTGCGCCCGCTGAGGTTTGGGCATGCGGCGCAGTCTTGGCAGATACCATGCAAAGGCCCGTTCGAACCCATGAGCCACATAGTCATCAACGAGACCCGTTGAGTGCAGCCACCGGGCCTGGGCTCGTTCGCGCACCAGGCACTTAGAGAAGTATGCAGCTGTGACAGTGTTCACCATGGAGCCAGGGGTCTCTGCGTGGTAGGCATACACTTCATCCGAAACGGCCGCGAAAGCCGAAGCCTCAGCGAAAACCTGGCGGAAAAACAATGAATCCTGTCCGGCAGCTCCGATCACCTGCTCAATTCCGGTGCGCTTCAACCAGTCGCTGCGTATCACTATGCTGCTGAGGTTGGTGGGCCTGAATTGGGCGCGGGTGAGGACCTCACCTCCGGCCTGGTAGAGACCGGTGGCAACTGGCCTGTGCGTGTAGTGGGATACGTTGTTGACGCGCTCGGTGCGGTCGGAGTAGATCCGTTGCTGCCGACCCATGGCCAATTCAGCATCCGAATGGGCATCCAATGCCTCCACCAACGGCCAAGGGCCCGAGCCGAGGAACTCATCATCCGGATCTAAGAAACCGAGGAACTCCGTGTCCGCCAAGCTCAGGCCCGTGTTGCGGGGTCGGGAGGCTGAACCCGACCCGCCTGTGGCGTGGAAGAAAGCGGTGACATTCGGATGCCCAGCGGCAAGCTCGTTCACGGCGTCAAGGGTGTCCGTGTACGTCGACCCATCGTCAACCAGCACTACATGAATCTGCTCAAAATTCGGCAGCCTAACGAGGGAAGGGAATGCCCGTGTCCTGAGATACTCACCAGTGTTGAACACTGGGACGATGATGCTGAGTCTTTGAACTGCCACCCCTTGACTGTACCGGGCGATGGCGAAAACGTAATGGAGGGGGTGACGGGAATCGAACCCGCGTGACCAGCTTGGAAGGCTGGAGCTTTGCCACTAAGCTACACCCCCGCTCCGCGTTGAGCGCTTAGTCACCTTATCAAGCACCTAGGCCGGTGCAAAACTGAGTGTTGATCAGCCTCGCTACGGCCGACCCAAGGCAGGATGGGGACCGTGAAGCGCACCCAGCCGACCCGCGTCCGGTTCCAGATTCAACCCACCGTCTCCCACTACCGTGAACCCCTGGTGCGGTGCCTTCAGGAATCGCAGCAGTTCGCCTACGACCTGGTGGGCCGGTTCAAGAACAGCGAAGCGAGTGCCGCTGACAATATTGCAGCAGCCTCGGCCGATATTCTCTCCCACGTCAAGCCGGTGAAAACCAAGTCCCTGGGCCCCCTGTGGTGGCAAAGTGGACAAGTTGCTGCCGTATGGCGGGGCGGCTATGACGCTTATGTTCTTGAAGGCAGGATCTACACTGTCTCCGCCTGGGCTGCAGGTGCGATCGGTAAGCTCCGCGGACGCCGTGTCCTGCTTTGGGGTCACGGCTGGAAACGCGCCGAATCCGGCGCCAAGCGCAGACTCAGGCTCGCGTTCTACGCCTTGGTGGACGGCCTCATGGTCTACGGGGACCGAGCACAGCAGCTCGGAGTAGAGTACGGTCTCCCGGCCGAGAAGATCCGGGTGATCTACAACAGTCTCTACTCCAGCGAACAGCTGCCAGGCGCACCGCTGCGCAGTGATACCACCAGCGAACGGCCCACGCTGATCTACTCATCCCGCCTGACCGCCCGCCACCGCCTGGACATCCTCGCTCAGGCGCTGGAGACTTGGCCTTCGGATCTGACGGCTCCACGAGTGGTTGTCATAGGGGAGGGATCTGAGCGGGAGCGTTTGGAAGGTGTCTTTGCCCAGTCCGGAGTCGACGCGACTTTTCTAGGGGCAGTGTATGACTTCGAGCAGCTCAAGAATCACTACGCTGAGGCGGATGCGGCCCTCGCCGTCGGAGGGGCGGGGCTCAACGTCATACAAGCACTCGGTTTCGGCGTGCCGGTTATCGCCGAGGCAGGAAACCGAGACTCCTCGCCTGAGATCGAAGCCGTCATCGAAGGCTGCACCGGCCAGTACTACCAAGCTGGCAGCGTCGAATCGTTGCGCAGCACCCTGGTGTCGCTGCTCGCCTCGCCGGCGGAGGCCCACCGGATGGGAGCGCACGGACTGAAACTAGTCCGGAGCCGCTACACCGCAGAGGCCCATGCGGCGGCCATTGAACAAGCGCTTCACCACTTTGTGGAGCGCTGATCACTCCCGCGGCTGAAGGATCATATTGGTCATCCGTGCTGTTGAGAGACGCCGTCCTGAGTCATCACGCATGACAATCTCATGAACCGCCAATTGTTTTCCTAAGTTAAGGGGAGTGCAGGTTCCCCAGACCAGACCGCTGGTCGCCGCCCGGTGGTGTGTGGCAGAAAGCTCAGTGCCGACCACCTGACGCACCAAACCCAGATTGGCTCGCACATGGAAGATCGAGCCAATGGACCCCAAAGTCTCTGCGATGACAAAGTGCCCACCGCCGTGGAAGAGTCCGACGTTCTGCTCATTTCCCCCCACCGGCATCGTCGCCACGATCTTCTCCGGACTCATCTCCACGAATCTAAGGCCCAATTTGGCGCCCATTGCCGACGCGCCGTGCGGCCCCATCCAATCCCAGTACTGTTCGGGCACGCCCGCAGCCGTCATCCGCGCGCGGCGTTGCTCTTCGTCAGGGATCGGTGTTGGGACGCCAGCGGTCGGAAACTCTGGACCAAATGCTTCAAAGCTCATGAACTTCAGTTTAGCCAGCATGCGGGCGGTAGGCTGTCCGTGTGAGCGACGAGGGCAACAAACTACTGGTAATCGACGGACATTCCATGGCATTCCGGGCGTTCTACGCCCTGCCTACGGAGTCGTTCCGCACATCAACGGGGCAGTACACCAATGCGGTGCACGGTTTCACAAACATGCTGCTGAAGCTGATTCGCGAGGAAGCTCCGACGCATATAGCCCTCGCCTTTGATCTCGACACACCGACGTTTCGGCATGAGTCATACGACGACTACAAGGGCGGACGCGACAAGACACCGGCAGAGTTCACCGGCCAAATTGACCTCATCAAAGAGGTTGCCGCTGCTCTCAATATCCCCGCAGTCACAGTCGAACGCTATGAAGCTGACGATATCGTCGCCACCTATGTCACCCGCGCCGAAGCGGCAGGCTGGCAGACGGTGATCGTTTCAGGTGATCGCGACGCACTTCAGCTAGTCACCGAGAACACACACTTGGACTACCCCACCAGTGGAGTCACCAAATCTGTTCGGCTTGACCCCGCTGGGGTTCAGGCCAAGTATCTGGTGCGCCCCGACCAGTACCGGGACCTGGCTGCCTTGGTAGGCGAGAGTGCCGACAACCTGCCCGGTGTGCCAAAAGTCGGACCTAAGACTGCCGCCAAATGGATCGGCGAGTACGGCTCCGCCCGCGGCATCATCGAACACGCTGACGACATCAAAGGCAAGGCCGGGGAGAACCTGCGCGCAGCGTTGGCCGATGTGGAGCGCAACCTTGAGCTGAACCGGCTGGTCACGGATCTGGAGCTTCCGGTGGCGCTGGAAGACTGCGTGCTGAGCACTCCTGACCGGGAGGCCGTTGAACCGCTGTTCGACGCTCTGCAGTTTAACCAGATCCGCGACCGTCTCTTCGACACGTTTGCCGCTCGTTTCCCCGACGCAGACCTGTCCCCAGAGCCAACCCAGAGCCTCCCTGAGGTTCGGGCCATCACCACTGCGGCCGATTTCACCACGTTCATAGCACAGCACGGCGGCGCCTCCTTGGCCCTGGCACTGTGCCTGGACCGTTCAGGTGAGTCGCTTTCCACCAAGGCGAAGCGTGATGAGGCGGCCCGGGCAGCGGAAGTTTTGGCCCTCGTCGTCGCCCCGGCAGCCGATTCCCCGGAGACACCGGTTGTGGGGCTTGCGGTGTCGTTGACCGACGCCGATGCTGAGCTGGAAGCGTCACTGGCCGCTTGGCTCGCCGACTCCGATGCCCCAAAATTGGTCCACGACGTCAAGGACGCTGGCAAGCGCTTGGCTTGGCGCGGACTAGAGCTTCGGGGCACCGTCGAAGACACGCTGCTCTCCGGATATCTGGTGCAGCCGGACCGAAGGAATTTCGCCTTCGCTGATCTCGTCACCCAGTATCTCGGGGAGTCGACTGAGCCGGCCGATTACATCGGCGGCGAGGATTTCGCCCCCCAGGGCGCCGACGGAGCCCAGCTTGACCTCTTCGATCAAGACGTCATTCCAGGCGTCACGCAAGAAGACCTAGCACGGGCGGCCGTGCATGGAATGCTCCTGCATCCGCTGTCCTTCACACTGCACGCCGAGCTCACAGGGCGGAAGGCTGACAAGCTTCTGTACGAACTGGAGCTGCCCTTGGCAGAGATTCTGCTGCAGATGGAACTCACTGGAATCGCTGTGAGCCGAGAACGACTTGAGTCCCTTGACGCCGAGTTTGAGGCTTCCATCAACGAATCCGCCCAGGCGGCCTATGCGGTGGTGGGCCATGAAGTGAATCTCGGCTCCCCTAAACAGTTGCAGGCTGTGCTGTTCGAGGAACTGGAGCTACCCACCGCGGGGGTGAAGAAGAACAAGACGGGCTACTCCACCGATGTGGAAACCCTGCAGGACCTCCTGGCCAAGACGCAGAACGACTTCTTGGTGCACCTGATGAACCATCGCGACGCGTCTAAACTTCGTCAGACGGTCACTGGGTTGATGGAGGCCGTCGGCGACGATGGGCGCATCCACACCACCTACGCCCAGACTGTGGCTGCCACAGGGCGGCTTTCCAGTCTGCACCCGAACCTGCAGAACATTCCGGTGCGCACTGAGTCCGGACGCAAGATCCGCGATGCGTTCGTTGTGGGGCAGGGCTACGACACTCTGGTCACTGCAGACTACTCACAGATCGAAATGCGAATCATGGCGCACCTCTCTGGTGACCAGGCGCTGATTGAGGCATTCCGGGCGGGAGAGGATCTGCACAACTTTGTGGGGGCCCGCGTGTTCGGCGTGGACACCGAGGAAGTCTCCGCCGAGCAGCGATCCAAGATCAAGGCGATGAGCTATGGGCTGGTCTATGGATTGAGCAGCTTCGGCTTATCCAAGCAGTTGGGTATCGGGGTCGATGAGGCCCGCGAACTCATGAATGAATACTTCGAACGCTTCGGCGCCGTCCGTGACTATCTGCACGATGTAGTTGCCCAGGCAAAGAAAGACGGATTCACCTCGACCCTCTATGGGCGTCGTCGCTATTTACCGGATTTGACCAGCGACAACCGGCAACTGCGGCAGATGGCAGAGCGGGCTGCGCTCAACGCGCCCATCCAGGGATCGGCGGCTGACATTATCAAACGCGCGATGATCGATGTCGAGGCCGGCCTGGCGGAGGCGAATCTCACCTCCCGGGTCCTGCTGCAGGTTCACGACGAACTCGTCCTGGAAGTCGCCCAGGGGGAGCGGGATCAGGTCGAAGCCCTCCTGATTGAAAGGATGGGGGCGGCTGCCGATCTTGATGTGCCACTGGATGTTCATGTGGGCGTGGGGGACTCCTGGCACAGTGCAGCGCACTAATCCGGTGCACCGCACAGCTCACACCAGACAACCCGCATGTGCAGTACCGCACCTAAACCCCAAGCGATAGGCTTGGGCGGTGACTTCAGAGTTTGCGCCCCAGATTCCCGCTGTCTCTTCGCTGGCCGAAGGATTGTCCAGCAGGACTTTCGAACCCGGAACTGACGAAGGCGGCAAGCCGGACGCAAGTACTGCTGCCTTTATTCGGACCGTCGAGTACGGGTTCTACGAACCCTGGTACAGCGATGAGCAGTTAGAACGGCTCCATCCAGTGTTCAACGAAGACGCCCAGGAACTGACAGGCGTTTACGTAGACCGAGGTTTCGCTGCGCTGGAGCCCTGGGGTGGGGCCCTGGAGACGGTCGGATTCGATCCGGATCATCCGGTGGGCACATTTGTTGACTATGACAAGACCATCAATGCCGGGGGAGCAGAGCCTCTGCCAGCCCGTCTGATTACCGGGGTGACGGTCAACCCGAGCTTCCGGCGCCGAGGCATTCTGAAGCACATGATGACCAACCGACTCGCCAGCGCCGTCGAGGACGGCATGGCCCTGGCTGCCCTGACGGTATCCGAGGGCGGAATCTACGGCAGGTTCGGATTCGGGGCCGCGACCAGGCTCCGGGGTCTGCAGATCAACGCCTCCGCCGCAGGGGATGGTTTCGCGTTGACCACGCCCCCGGTCGGGAAGGCACTCACCGTAGACCCCTCCAAAACCAAGGATGTCCTCAAAGACGTCTTCGCCCAGTTCCATGCGAATACCCGTGGGTCGGTAGGCCGGCAGTCCACGTACTGGGAAACTGGCACTGCCCGGTGGGACCCCGAGAACATCACCAGCTGGGATCGCAAAGCACGGGCTGCCGTGCATGTCCGCGACGACGGAAGTATCGGCGGCTATGTGGTCTTCACCTACGCAGGCTGGGACTCCGAGCCCTCCACTATGCGCATCCGCGATCTGATCGCCGTTGACGCCACCAGCCGGATCGAACTGCTGCGGCACTTGGCAGGTATGGACCTTGTGGACCGCATCGTGACACCCAACGGCTCACCAGTGTCCGATCCGCTACAGCACGCCCTGGTCAACCCCCGGGCGGTGAAAACCACGAGCCTCGGTGACGTTCTCTGGATTCGTGTGCTCAACCCGGTGGCGGCACTGGAAGCACGCGCGTGGAACGCTGATGGTGAGTTCAGCCTGACCATCAGCGACTCACTGGGGATCGCTGATGGAGTCTTCACAGTCTCCATCTCCGGTGGCGTCGCTCAGGTCACCAGCACAGAGAGCGCGACCGCTCCACAACATTTCTGGCTGGATGTTGCGGCACTGGGGTCGCTCTACCTCGGTGACGTCTCCGTGCTGACCCTGCGTGATGCCGGCCGGATCACCGCGGAGGATGAGGCCGACTGGGCTGCATTCTCTTCCACTGTGGATCTTCCGACTGCTCCGCACTGTGCCACGCACTTCTAGGTGCGTCTGCCTACGGCGTTGACCAGGCGAGGAGGCGTCGGGCGTCATACAAGACGCGCGGTTGTGCCAGGTTGTTGCGGGAGTATAGACTAAACGGGCGCGTTCTGCGCACAGAGTCGTGTCTGACTTCTGACAGATCCCGCTCGAGAATCATACGAGTTTTGTATGGCTCCGAGCGCCCTGCAATTGTCCGCCGATCAGTGCCAGATAAGAACAGTGCACTGACCCAATCACACAATCCCCATAGGAACACCTACTACATGACCACCACTGCAACCGCCCCCGGTGCCCCCCAGGTCGCCATCAACGACATCGGAACTGAAGAAGAGTTCCTGGCTGCCGTCGATGCGACGATGAAGTACTTCGACGACGGAGACTTGGTAGAAGGCACAATCGTCAAGGTCGACCGTGACGAGGTCCTGCTGGACATCGGGTACAAGACTGAAGGCGTCATTCCTTCCCGCGAACTGTCGATCAAGCATGATGTGAACCCCGACCAGGTCGTGGCCGTCGGCGATCAGATCGAAGCTCTCGTGCTCCAGAAGGAGGACAAGGAAGGCCGTCTGGTTCTCTCCAAGAAGCGTGCTCAGTACGAGCGTGCTTGGGGCGACATTGAGCGCATCAAGGACGAGGACGGCGTTGTCACCGGCACAGTCATTGAGGTGGTCAAGGGTGGTCTGATTCTGGATATCGGTCTGCGCGGCTTCCTCCCGGCCTCCCTGGTGGAGATGCGCCGTGTCCGCGACCTGGCCCCTTATATCGGCCAGGAGCTTGAGGCGAAGATCATCGAGCTGGACAAGAACCGCAACAACGTGGTCCTGTCCCGCCGTGCATGGCTGGAGCAGACTCAGTCCGAGGTGCGCTCCACCTTCCTGAACAAGCTCGAGCGCGGTCAGGTGCGCACCGGCGTCGTTTCCTCCATCGTCAACTTCGGCGCATTCGTCGATCTGGGCGGTGTGGACGGGCTGGTCCACGTTTCCGAGCTCTCCTGGAAGCACATCGATCACCCGCAGGAAGTCGTCTCAGTCGGCGACGAGGTCACTGTAGAGGTTCTCGAGGTGGATATGGACCGCGAGCGTGTCTCACTTTCCTTGAAGGCCACCCAGGAAGACCCATGGCAGACCTTCGCTCGCACCCACGCTCTGGGCCAGATTGTCCCAGGCAAGGTCACCAAGCTGGTGCCCTTCGGTGCGTTCGTCCGCGTCGAAGACGGCATCGAAGGCTTGGTGCACATCTCCGAGCTGGCCGTGCGCCACGTGGATCTGGCCGAGCAGGTTGTCTCCGTCAACGATGATGTCTTCGTCAAGGTTATTGACATTGACCTCGAGCGCCGTCGGATCAGCCTGTCGCTGAAGCAGGCCAATGAGGGCGTGGAGCCAGAAGCCGAAGACTTCGATCCCGCTCTCTACGGTATGGACGCAGAGTACGACGACGAGGGCAACTACAAGTACCCCGAGGGCTTCGACCCAGAGACCAACGAGTGGATGGAAGGCTACGAAGAGCAGCGCGCCGCGTGGGAAGCTCAGTACGCCATCGCTCAGGAACGCTGGGAGAGCCACAAGGACCAGGTGCGCAAGGCCATCGAGGCCGACGCCGAGGCAGCAGCCGAGGCCTCGATGTCCTCGACATCGTCGAGCAGCCCACGGAAGTCCCCCGAGCCGGCTCCGTCGAACTACTCCTCGGCACAGCCTGAAACTGAAGATGCCGGAACTCTGGCATCCGATGAGGCTCTCGCAGCTCTGCGGGAGAAGCTCACCGGAAAGTAGTCAATAGCTGAACGCTAGCTGAACAAAGGCCGCTCAATCCCTCGGGATCGAGCGGCCTTTGTTGCGTTTAGGAGCAAATCCTGCTTACGGTAGGGCACCGTCCAGGGCCTACTCAGGCCTGTGCTCAACGTGAGAGGAACACATGCTCGAGAAGGTCCACGACCTGTTTAGGCTCCGGACAAGTCCCGTTATATTCTTCATTTCGGCGGCCATCATCACGGTTTTCGTGATTGTCACGCTCGCTATCCCCGAGGAAATGGGGAACTTCTGGGGTACCGGTTCCGGCTGGCTCTATGAGAATCTCGGCTGGTTCTACGTCTCCGGCGTCACAATTTTCCTGATCTTCCTGCTCTGGATGGCTGTCGGGCGCTTCGGTCTCATGCGTCTGGGAGACGACCACGAGCGTCCCGAACACAGCGATATCTCTTGGTTCGGCATGCTCTTCGCCGCAGGTATCGGCACGATCCTCATGTTCTGGGCCGTCGCCGAACCTGCATACCACTTCGACACTCCACCGCGAGGGGAGCAGCTCGGCATTGAAGGGGGCACCGAAGAAGCAGCGCGTGAGGCAATGGGCTTCACCCTGTACCACTTCGGACTGCACACCTGGACCATCTTCACGTTGCCGGGGCTTGCATTCGCCTACTTCATTTACAAGCGCAAACTGCCACCGCGTGTGTCCTCGCTCTTCCAGCCGCTTCTCGGGGAACGCATTCACGGCCCTATCGGTAAAGCCATTGACGTCTTCGCCATTGTCGGGACCATCTTCGGCGTGGCCGTGTCCATCGGCCTTGGAACACTTCAGATTCACGCCGGTTTGGCCCAGCTAGTAGGGCTGCCGGATGTCTGGTGGGCGTTCATCGTCATCATCGCCGTGGTCACGCTAGTGGCCACCGTGTCCTCCGTTCTGGGTGTTGAGAAAGGCATTAAGCGGCTGTCCAACTTCAATATCTGGACAGCCATTCTGCTGCTTGGCTTCATTCTGGTGACAGGTCCCACTGTGTATCTGCTTCGGGGCATGTTCGAATGGACCGGCGTTTACCTCGGAATGCTGCCCGAGGTTGCCTGGTGGAATGACACGATGTCGGACACAGGTTGGCAGGAGACCTGGACCATCTTCTACTGGGCGTGGACCATCGCCTGGGCGCCGTTCGTCGGCATCTTCATCGCCCGAATCTCGCGGGGCCGCACCGTCCGCCAGTTCGTCACTGGAGTGCTGGGACTGCCCACACTGTTCACCATCATTTGGTTCGGCGTGTGGGGCACAGGAGTATTCGATATTGAGCTCAATGGTGAAGGAGGGCTTGTTGACTCCGTCGTAGAGGACGGCGTCGAAACAGCTCTGTTCAGTTTCCTCGCAGAGTTCCCGCTGGCCACCCTCACCTCGGCGATCGCCATCATGCTCGTAGGTATCTTCTTCATCACCTCTATGGACTCCTGTTCTCTGGTGCTGGACGATATGTGCAACGGCTTCGAGGGCAAGGCTCCGCTGCACCAGCGGGCGTTCTGGACCATCGCCATCGGCACGATTGCCGCGATTCTGCTCACTGCTACAGGTGAGGGAGGACTGGAGGCGCTGCAGAACGTCGCGCTTGTCTTCGGTTTGCCGTTCTTCATCCTCGGGTACTTCATCATGTTCAACCTCTCCCGAGCGATGCGTGAGGACGCCGGCGAAATCAAGCATCTGCGCACGCGCCGCTGGCTGCAGACCCTGCCGCCTGAGGAGTTCGAGCGCCGCATGGAGGAAAACGACGACAGTCTGGCGCATTCGGTGGTCGCACCTGACTATGCAGAGGGCACTCAGCCGGAGACTGCGCCCGAAGTGGAACATGCTGAGCAGCCCCCGGTCGTCACCGAGTACCGGATCCGGACCGGAGAGAACCCGGTCGTGGACCCCGCCGCGCCTGACGCCGGCGATGTCCCGCCCGGCCGCTGACCTGGCACTCACATAGTGATCCCGTCCTGCCAGAGTCATGGCGGGACGGGATCACGCTTTACAGTGGAGCCATGTCCAGAATTCTTCATGTAGGGCTCACTGGCGGAATCGCCTCCGGAAAATCCGCAGTCTCCCAGCGTCTCGCCGAGCATGGTGCCATCATCATTGATGCAGACCAGCTCGCGCGAGAAGTCGTCGAGGTCGGAACGGAAGGCCTGGCCGAGGTTATCGCTGAATTCGGGCAAGATGTTGTCGGTGAGGACAGCTCCCTTGATCGAACCGCCCTGGGTAACGTAATTTTCGACGACGACGACGCCCGAGGTCGGCTCAACGCGATCATTCACCCAAGGGTCCGCGAAGCTGCAGCTCGGCTTCGAGACGCCGCCCCAGAGGGGTCAGTGGTGGTTGAGGATATTCCTCTCTTGGTGGAGACCGGCCAGCAGGACCGGTTCGACGTCCTGGTCGTCGTAGAGGCTCCTGAGGAGGAGCGGCTCCGCAGAATGGGGGAGGAGCGCGGGATGGACCGCAGCGAAGCCGAGTCACGGATGAGTGCGCAGACTACGGACCGTGAGCGAGCAGCCGCTGCGGACGTGGTGTTGGACAACTCAGGAACGCTGGAGGAACTCCACGCGCAGACCGATCGGCTCTGGACTGAGCTTCGAACACAGATTCGATGAAGAAGGCGTAGACTACTGCTCATGAGTCTTGCCCCCAAGATCTCCCGGACCGTTGCTCCCTTCTCCGTCGAAAGTCCCTACCAGCCCTCAGGCGACCAGCCACAAGCCATTGAGGAACTCGCTGAGCGGGTTGAAGGTGGTGAAAAGGACGTTGTCCTGATGGGTGCTACAGGGACCGGCAAGTCCGCGACTGCCGCCTGGCTGATCGAGAGGCTGCAGCGCCCCACTCTCATCATGGTGCAGAACAAGACCCTTGCTGCACAATTGGCCAATGAGTTCCGGGAGCTGCTGCCGAACAACGCCGTGGAGTATTTCGTCTCGTACTACGACTACTACCAGCCTGAGGCGTACGTTCCGCAGACGGACACGTTCATCGAGAAGGACAGCTCGGTCAACGAAGAAGTTGAGCGCCTCCGGCACTCAGCGACCAATGCGCTCCTGACCAGGCGGGACACGGTCGTGGTTGCCACAGTCTCCTGCATATACGGCCTCGGAACGCCTGAAGAGTACATCGCGCAGATGGTGTCCCTGCGGCGGGGCGAGACCATCGATCGGGACGAGCTGCTCCGCCGCTTCGTCGCTATGCAGTACGTGCGCAATGACACCGACTTCCACCGCGGAACTTTCCGGGTTCGCGGCGACACGGTGGAGATCATCCCCATGTATGAGGAGCTCGCGGTCCGCATCGAACTCTTCGGAGATGAGATTGAGTCCATCCAGACGCTGCACCCTCTGACCGGGACACTGGTCCGCGATGAGGAAGAGATGTACATCTTCCCCGCCAGCCACTACGTGGCAGGCGAGGACCGAATGGCCAGAGCCATTGCCGCTATCGAGGACGAGCTGCGCGAACGTTTGCAGGAGCTGGAGTCCCAGAACAAGCTGTTGGAGGCTCAACGGCTTCGCATGCGCACCACCTACGACCTCGAGATGATGCAGCAGATGGGCTTCTGCAACGGCATCGAGAACTACTCCCGGCATATTGACGGACGTGAGACCGGGTCCGCACCGCACTGCCTCCTGGACTACTTCCCTGATGACTTCATGCTGATCGTCGACGAATCCCATGTGACGATCCCGCAGATCGGCGGCATGTACGAAGGGGACATGTCACGCAAGAGAACGCTGGTGGAACATGGTTTCCGCCTGCCCTCCGCCATGGATAACCGGCCCTTGAAATGGGACGAATTCCTGGACCGTATTGGCCAGACGGTGTACCTCTCAGCCACACCCGGCAAGTACGAGATGGGTCAATCCGATGGTGTTGTTGAGCAGATCATTCGCCCCACCGGACTCGTCGACCCCAAGATCGAGGTCAAACCGACGCAGGGTCAGATCGACGACCTGCTTGGAGAGATCCGGTCGCGCACTCAGCGCAGTGAGCGGACTCTCGTCACCACCTTGACGAAGCGCATGGCAGAGGACCTCACCGAGTATCTACTTGAGCACGGAGTGAAGGTTGAATACCTGCACTCTGATGTGGACACGCTCAAGCGCATCGAGATCCTTCGAGAGCTGCGAAAAGGCACTTTCGATGTAGTGGTCGGGATCAACCTGCTCCGCGAAGGCCTGGACCTGCCTGAGGTCTCCCTCGTGGCTATCCTGGACGCTGACAAGGAAGGGTTCCTTCGATCCACCACGAGCCTCATCCAAACCATCGGGCGTGCCGCTCGTAATTTGCACGGCGAGGTCCACATGTACGCCGACCGGATCACTGACTCCATGCGCCGGGCCATTGATGAGACGGAACGTCGACGCGACCGCCAGATCGCGCACAACCTCGAGCACGGGATTGATCCAACGCCGCTGGTCAAGAAGATTGCGGACATCACCGATCAGCTCGCCAGAGAAGATGACGACACCGCCGATCTGCTCCAAGGTATGGGAGGACTGGCCACCGGTTTCCAATACGGAAAAGGTCACCGCGGTTTCACCGGTTTCCACAAGGACGACGACGCCGAGGGCGAGCAGAGCGGAAAGACTGCAGGTTTTGCCGCGCAGACACCAGCCAAAGACACCGCTGACCTCATCGCTCAGCTCACGGAGCAGATGCACCGAGCTGCGGAGAACCTCAACTTCGAGCTCGCTGCACGGCTTCGTGACGAGTTGGGTGATCTCAAGCGCGAACTGCGAGCCATCCAAGCTGCCGAATAGCGACGGCCTCTACTCAGTGCGGCGAAGCAGTTCGCGAAGGATTGCCGTGCCGTCGTCATGGATGCCGTCGTGGTGAAAGTCCTGTGTCTCATAGACGGACAGATTCGCCACCTGGCCAGCCGTCTCAAGAGACAACGTGCGGTCGACGAACACATCATCGGTGTACACGCAGGCAGCCGTCGGGACCTCATTGCGCGCAAGCTGGTCCAGATCGTATAGCGGGCCCCAGTCCTCCGCCGCTGCGAGAGCATCGGCGGTTCCGGCTAGCGGCGCCAACACGGGATCCAGCTGAACGTGACTGCGGAAGATCATCTCGCCGGTCAACAGGGGAGAGACCGCCTGCTCCGTAAACTCCGGGAACTCAGCCAGCACCCGCTCAGCGGACCAGTTGGTGGGAGCTTCACCGGGGAGCCCGTAGATGGATTCATGCATCACCGCATACATTGGGTTACCGGCGAAGCTGATGCGCTGTCCGACTTCAGCCAGGAACGTGTCGGAAAGGGTCTCACCTGCGAAAGCCTCCTCCAGAAGATAGTGGAGAGAATCGGCTTTCGTATTCGCCCCCAGTACTATGCCGAGCATTTGCAGCCGAGGAGTCGTCAGCGGGGACCCATCCAGCAGATGGACTTCATGGTTGCGCAGATGGTCGAAGACCGCGTCGAGCTGCTGACGGTCCTCCGGAAAGCGCTCAAAGTACTCGGCGTTGCGGGCTGCCATGCGGCGATACGTCTGGCGGTACACCCGGTCAGGGTGACCAGTCAGTGGCGCCAATCCTCCAGTGATGAGGACCCTGTCGAGGTGGTCGGGAGAGAATGAGAGGTAGGTCAGGGCGCAGAACCCGCCGAAACTCTGACCGAATACCGTCCAGGAACGGATACCGAGTTGATCTCTCAACGCCTCGGCGTCGCGCACTATCGAATCAGCCCTGAACTGCTTCAGGTACTCCGCCTGCTCTCCAGGTGCTCCGCGGTCGTGCAGACTGTGGCGGTCCAAGCGGTTGGACCGTCCCGTTCCCCGCTGGTCCAGCATGACGATCCGGAAGTCTTGGACGAGTTCGGCCATCCACCCGCCCAGCTTCGCGGGTCGGGTCCCTTTGCCTCCGGGTCCGCCCTGCAGGAACAGCAGATAAGGCAGCGCATCGACGTGAAGTCGGCCTTTGGAGAGGGCCCCAGAACCGACGAACTCGCGAGCAAAAACCTGAATCTGTTCACCATCAGGAACCGACCAGTCCAGTGGCACCGTGATCCAGTGCTCAGTAATCCGTGTGCTGTCCATCAGTTGCCGGGTGGTCATGCGTTCCTCAGCTCACCGACGTGATGGACCGTGAGAACAGCTGCTTCGGCCTCGTCGGAGGCGGCCAGGTCAATCCAGGCGTGGATGCCCCAGTCGTGATTGCTCTTGTTGTCATCGAGCACCTGGACCGCGTGCCAGAAGCCGGGTTTATCAGCTGGATTCTTGTCCAGTAGGAAGTACTCGGCACTGCGTGCCTTGGCGTCGACGTACACGTCCTCGTAGTCGTCAAAGAACCCATCCAGCGCATCCGCCCAGCGATCCGGGTCCGCCCAGTCGGAATTCGGCGAACGCTCCCGCTGCAAACCTGCGAGAGCCTCTTCCTTCTCCTGGGAAAACAGCTCCGCGCGACGGAACATCGCGTTGCGGACCACCACAGCGAAGGCCCGCTCATTACTGGTGAAACCAGTCACGGGGACTGAGGCGGCGTCGTCGTCACGGTGCTTCTCCCACGCTGCGAGCTTCTCAGGATCATCGCCGGCAGCCAGCCGCTCCCACTCTTCCAAGAGTGACGAGTCTGTCTGCCTAATAACCTCACCGAGCCACTCCAGCAGGTCCTCAAGGTCCTCGTTGACCTTCGCTGTGGGGACAGTCTGACTCAATGTCCGGTAAGCGTCCGTGAGGTAGCGCAGCAGCACGCCTTCACTGCGGGCCAGTCCGTAGAAATTCACCGCGTCGATGAAGGTGAAAGCGCGCTCAATCATGTCTCGCACCACAGACTTGGGCTGCAACTCATGGTCGGCGACCCACGGGACAGCGGCTCGGTACACTTCGAACTGCTGCTCCAGGATCTCCGCCAACGGCTGCGGGTGAGTCATGTCATCCAAGATTCGCATCCGCTCGGTGAAGTCCACGCCCTCGGCTTTGAGCTCTGCCAGCCGCTCCGACTTGAGTTTCTTCACCTGAGCACCGGTCACCTGGTAAGGCGTCTCCAGGATGGACTCGATGACACTGATGACCTCCAGTGCATACGTTTCAGACTCCGGATCCAACAGGTCCAACGCCGCCACCGCGAATGGAGCCAGCGGCTGATTCAACGCAAAGTCGTCCTGCAGGTCGATCGTCAGATCAACTGTGCGACCGTCCTCATCGGGCTCATCAAACTTCTCCAAAACTCCGGCAGCCAAGAGCTCACGAAGGATCTCTAAGGCGCGGCGTTGCAGCTGTGCCTGCCGCACCGGAGTCTCATCGGAGCTCGTGATGAGCCGGCGCATGGCCATCACCGGGTCCTCGGGCCGGTTCAGAAGATGAAGCACCATCGCATAGGTGACTCTCATGCGGGAAACCATAGGCTCCGGTTCCGCGACGATCAGCTTCTCAAAAGTCTTCTCGCTCCACGAAACGAAACCTTCAGGAGGCTTCTTCTTGGGCTTTGTCTTCAGAGCTTGTGTGAGTTTGGCGTCATCCCCACTATGTTTGGCAGCCAGTTTGCGCGCGGCGGCCTCATTCTCAATGACATGTTCTGGGGCCTGGACTACGACTGTGCCCTCTGTATCGAATCCGGCGCGTCCCGCGCGGCCAGCGATTTGGTGGAACTCGCGGGCGTTGAGCTGCCTGACTCGTGAACCGTCATACTTCGAAAGGCCTGTGAGCAGCACCGTGCGGATGGGAACGTTGATGCCGACGCCCAAAGTGTCGGTTCCGGAGATGACCTTCAGTAGCCCCTCCTGCGCCAACTGCTCGACAAGTCTCCTGTACTTCGGCAGCATTCCGGCGTGATGGACTCCCACTCCGGACTTCAACAGGCGGGACAGCGTCTGACCGTAACCTTTGGCAAAGCGGAAAGTCTTGAGCCGTTCCCCGAGACGCTCGCGCTCTGGCTTCGACAGCAGGTTGAGACTCATCAAGCCCGCAGCCTGCTCGGCGGCTTCACGCTGGGAGAAATGCACCACATACACCGGGGCGAGCTGCATGCCAGCAAGTTCTTCCAGCTTGTCCACCAAAGCCGTCGTTGAGTATTCGAAACTCAAGGGGACAGGGCGCTCAGCGGATGAAACGACCACGACGTCACGTCCGGTCCGCTCTGCGATGCGTTTCTCGAACCGGGTGGTCTCACCCAGGGTGGCGGACATGAGAAGAAACTGAGCCTGCGGCAGCTCGATCAGTGGAACCTGCCAGGCCCAGCCCCGGTGCGGGTCCGCGTAGAAGTGGAACTCGTCCATCACCACAGGGCCCAAACGAGCCTCGGCGCCATCGCGAAGAGCTTCATTGGCCAGGATCTCGGCCGTGCAGCAGATGATGGGTGCGCCAGCGTTGACGGCGGAGTCTCCGGTCACCATGCCGACGTTCTCCGCGCCGAAGACTCCGACGAGGGAGAAGAACTTCTCGCTCACCAACGCTTTGATGGGTGCGGTGTACATAGTGCGTTCACCACGAGCGAGGCCGAAAAAATGGGCAGCCAATGCCACAAGCGACTTACCCGACCCAGTAGGAGTCGCCATAATCACGTGCTGAGAGTCCGCCAATTCCAGGATGGCGTCTTCCTGGGCCGAGTACAGCGTGAGCCCTTGGGCTTCTGCCCACTCATGAAACGTTTCGAAGAGCTGGTCCGGCGTGGGGGTGCTCCAAGATCCGGGAACCCGCAGGGTCGCTGAAGATGTGGGCTGGGGCGGCGTCACCAGCCGCGCTCCCGCCACTGCGCTAGATGTGGTCGCTCAGCCCCCAAGGTCGTTGGGTCTCCGTGACCTGGGTGGACGATGGTGTCGTCGTCGTACTCCGCGAAGATTCTGGACTCCACGTCGTCGATCAGTTGTTCAAAATCCGCAGTGCTGGATGTCTTGCCGACGCCCCCGGGGAACAAGGAGTCTCCGGTGAAGATGTGCGTGGGGCCGTCCTCCACAGGGTAGACGAACGCCACAGAACCCGGGGTGTGTCCCCGCAGGTGGAGGACGTCAAGACCTATGCCGTCGTACCGAATCGTGGTGCCGTGCTCAAGCTTGCGATGAATGGTGACACCCTTCTCCGATTCGATGTCGGCGGCGTCGTGCGCTCCAGCGGCCAGTTCGACCCCGTCAGTTTTGGCGAAATCAGCGAGAGCGCGGATGTGGTCCCAGTGTCCATGGGTGGTGAGGACCGCGCGCAGCCCAGGAGAGCACGGCGTGTCACCTGTCGCCTCAGCAATCATCGAGCGAATCTCCGCCGGATCGTCTGCGGCATCAATCAGAACCTGGATCCCTGATTTCTTGGCAGTGAGCAGATACACGTTGTTACTCATCTCACTGACGGCAATGCGCCGAAGAGTCACTGCGGGCAAGTCATAGATCAAGGAGTTGTCCGGAGCCATGCGCTCCAGTCTATGCGTACGGCCGAATCCGTCCAGGTTGCGCTCACGGCTAACTTCACGCCTAGAACACTTGTTCGAATGCGGGGGCGGGCTTACACTTGTGCGCGTGCCGGAAACCAGAGCTGAAGCCACCCAAATTGTTGTCCAAGGGGCACGCGAGCACAACCTGAAGAATATCGGAGTTGAGCTGCCCCGGAACTCGTTCATCGTATTCACGGGACTTTCCGGATCGGGGAAATCATCCCTGGCGTTCGACACCATTTTTGCTGAAGGGCAACGACGTTATGTGGAGTCGCTCTCTGCGTACGCCCGCCAGTTCCTGGGACGTGTGGACAAGCCGGATATTGACTTCATCGAAGGTCTCTCGCCTGCGGTCTCCATCGACCAGAAGTCAACGTCGCGGAACCCCCGTTCCACAGTCGGTACTGTGACCGAAATTCATGACTACCTGCGTCTGCTCTGGGCGCGGATCGGCGTTCCACACTGCCCAGAATGCGGCGAGAAGATTGACCGGCAGACCCCCCAGCAGATCGTGGACCAGATTCTCAGTCTGCCTGAGAGCACACGATTCCAAGTTCTTGCGCCCGTCGTTCGCGAACGCAAGGGTGAGTTCAAGGACCTGTTCCGTGAGCTGGCAGGGGCAGGGTTCTCCCGCGCTGTCGTTGACGGGGAGCTCGTCCAGCTCAATGATCCGCCGACACTTGAAAAGCAGTACAAGCACACAGTTGATGTGGTCATCGACCGCCTGGTCATTCGTGAAGGCATGCGGCAGCGCCTTACGGATTCCATAGAGACCGCGTTGAAGCAAGCTGATGGGCGAGTGGTGATCGATATGGTCGATCTCGATGACGCAGGTGAGCCCGCAGACCCATCGCGCGTCCCAGAGGGACTCACCGGCCCCAAGTACCGATCATTCAGCGAGAATCTGGCCTGTCCGAATGAGCATCCTCTGCCCATCGACGAAATTGAGCCGCGCACGTTCAGCTTCAATTCACCGTTTGGCGCCTGTGACGTCTGCTCAGGCATCGGCTCTCGGCTGGAGGTGGACCCAGATCTAGTTGTCCCCGACGATTCGCTCTCAATCCAAGACGGCGCGATCGCACCCTGGTCTATGGGTGCGGAGACGAAGAAGTACTGGGTGCGGATCATTGAAGGGTTGACCGAGGAACTCGATTTCTCCATCAGCACCCCATGGCGAGACCTCTCCTCCAAAGTGCAGAAGGCACTGCTGCGCGGGCGCAACTTCAAAGTGAAGGTGTCCTATCGCAACCGCTGGGGACGCGAACGTCGCTACACCAGTGGATTTGAAGGCGTACTGGCTTATATTGAGCGCAAACACGAGGAAGTCGAATCAGACAACGCGCGGGATAGGTACGAACAGTACATGCGGCAGATCCCCTGTCCCGCATGTGCCGGCCAGCGGCTCAACCCTGCAGTTCTGTCAGTCCTCGTAGCTGACAGATCTATCGCAGAGGTGGCGCGCCTGCCGCTCGACGAGTGCGCCGCGTTCTTCGGCAGCCTTGAGCTCTCAACCCGTGACGCCAAGATTGCGGACCAAGTGCTGAAGGAAATTGACGCTCGCCTGCAGTTCCTTCTCGATGTAGGGCTCAGCTATCTCAACCTGGAGCGGGCCGCCGGAACCCTCTCTGGAGGCGAGGCCCAGCGCATCAGGCTCGCGACCCAAATCGGTTCGGGCCTGGTCGGGGTTCTCTATGTGCTGGATGAGCCTTCCATCGGCCTCCATCAACGGGACAACACCCGCCTCATCCAGACACTCACCCGGTTGCGAGACCTCGGCAACACTCTCATCGTGGTCGAACACGACGAAGACACCATCGGTGAAGCTGACTGGATCGTGGACATTGGCCCAGGTGCGGGGGAGCGGGGCGGAAGCATCGTTCACTCCGGCTCGGTAGAGGGACTGCGGGCCAATGAGGACTCCATCACCGGTGACTACCTCGCCGGTCGACGCAGTATCGCGGTGCCTGCCGAACGGAGAACAATCGATCAGCAGCGCAAGCTGCGTATTGTCGAAGCAGAGGAGAACAACCTCAGCAACGTCACGGTGGACATCCCGTTGGGCGTTCTCCTGGCCGTGACGGGTGTCTCGGGTTCGGGGAAGTCGACACTGATCAATGAGATCCTGTCAAAATCGCTGGCCAACCGGCTCAACAAGGCGCGTCAGGTGCCAGGTCGGCACCGGCGGATCGACGGCATTGCTGACCATCTGGACAAGATCATCCAGGTGGACCAGAGTCCCATCGGTCGCACCCCGCGATCCAACCCAGCGACCTACACCGGCGTCTTCGATCACATCAGGAAGCTGTTCGCGTCGACTCCGGAAGCTAAGACTCGCGGCTACCAGCCAGGAAGGTTCAGCTTCAATATTAAGGGCGGTCGCTGCGAGGCCTGCTCAGGTGACGGCACACTGAAAATCGAAATGAACTTCCTCCCAGATGTTTACGTACCCTGCGAGGTGTGCCTGGGTGCGCGCTACAACCGCGAGACTCTGGACATTCTCTACAAGGGCAAGTCCATCGCAGATGTGCTCGACATGCCCATCGAGGAGGCAGCGGACTTCTTCTCCGCCTTCGCGCCTATCGCCCGGCACCTCAATACGCTGGTCGAGGTGGGCCTGGGGTATGTAAGACTCGGCCAATCGGCTACGACACTCTCCGGCGGTGAGGCGCAGAGGGTCAAATTGGCTTCGGAGCTGCAGAAGCGTTCCAATGGCAGATCCATCTACGTATTGGACGAGCCCACGACCGGCTTGCACTTCGAGGACATTCGGAAACTCCTGGGTGTCCTTCAAGGTTTGGTGGACAAGGGAAACACAGTGCTGACTATCGAGCACAACCTCGATGTGGTGAAGTCAGCGGACTGGGTCATCGATCTCGGCCCCGAGGGAGGATCCGGCGGCGGAAGAGTCATCGCCGAAGGCATGCCTGAGGATATCGCCAAGAATCATGAGGCCAGTGGCTCCCACACCGGAAAGTTCCTGGCGCCGCTGCTCTGAACGGGCCCCTGCGGGCTGCACAGTTGCTAAGCTCTCTTGCGATGAACACCGTACCGGAACCACCAGCCACGGCCGCCGTCGTTGAAGGCCGCACAGCAGCACAGGAGCGCATCCGCCGAGTCGGTGGAGGCGCCCTTCGTCTACTCTGTCGCCCAACAGTCGAAGGGCTCGAAAACGTCCCTGACACTGGCGGCTTCATTGTGGCCTCCAACCATCTGAGCTTCCTGGACTCAGTGCTCATCCAGGGCATCTTTCCCCGTGCGGTGAGCTTCTTTGCCAAGGCCGAGTACTTCACTCAGACTGGGCTGCGGGGCCGAGGCATGCGTTTCTTCTTCGAATCCTTCGGCTCCGTCCCGGTGGATCGTGACAGACAGTCCGGCGCGGTTGAGGCTCTCTATGGGCTCACCTCGATCATCGAGGCCGGTCATGGAGTCGGCATCTACCCTGAAGGTACCCGCAGCCGTGACGGGCGACTCTACCGCGGGAAGAACGGTGTCGGATGGTTAGCTCTTGCTACCGGCGCACCGGTCGTTCCAGTTGGCCTCCGGGGTACTGAAAGGCTTCAGCCGCCAGATAAGAACATGATGCGCCCGGCACGGTTTGAGATGCGAGTCGGTGCTCCGCTTTACTTCGAGAAGTTGGGGGAGAAGCACTCCATGAAACCGCGGAAGGAAGCCACCAACGCCGTGATGGACGCCATTGCGGAGCTCTCTGGTCAAGAACGCGTCCAGGAGTACAACACCAGACCTGCCGGAGCCGATGGCTGATCCAGCTAGCTACCGTCCCAAACCTGGTGAGATTCCCACGCGGCCCGGGGTGTACCGGTTTATCGATGCCCATGGTCGTGTGGTGTACGTGGGCAAGGCCAAAAGCCTACGGTCCCGTCTGAACTCGTATTTCACATCGGTACGTCAGCTCCATCCCAAAACGTATGCCATGGTGCATGCGGCCGCCTCCGTGGAGTGGACAGTTGTCGGCTCAGAACTGGAGGCCATCCAGCTGGAGTACACGTGGATCAAGCAGCACACCCCGCGGTTCAACATCATGTACCGCGACGACAAGTCATACCCGTACCTTGCTGTCACCATGAATGAGACGGTCCCACGGGTTCAGGTGATGCGCGGGGACAAAAAACCGGGCGTCAAATACTTTGGGCCGTTCTACCCTGCCAAAGCCATCCGGGACACAGTTGACACGATGCTGCGCGTTTTCCCGGTCCGGTCCTGTTCGGCAGGGGTGTACAAGCGTGCTGAAGCAGCTGGACGTCCCTGTCTGCTCGGCTACATCGACAAATGTTCCGCGCCATGCGTGGGAAAGATCTCTGTCGAAGATCACCGCAAGCTCGCGCAGGAGTTCGTCGAGGTGATGGCTGGTCGCCCCGGTCCTCACATCAGGCGGATCGAAGCTCAGATGAAACTGGCTGTCTCAGAACTGCGCTACGAGGATGCAGCCCGGCACCGCGATGACCTTCACGCCATCCAGCGGGTGTTCGAGCGCAACGCGGTGGTGCTGACTGAGGAGACAGACGCCGATATCTTCGCCTTTGCTCAGGACGAGTTGGAAGCCAGCGCTCAGGTCTTTCACGTCCGCCAGGGCCGCATCCGAGGTCAGCGTGGTTGGATTTCGGAAAAAGTCGAGGAGATCGACGACGCCGGTATGGTTGAGCAGCTCGTGCTCCAGATATACGGAGATATGGCTGACACCGAACGAATACCTCGTGAAGTGCTTGTACCCGCGGTTCCGGATAACCGCGCAGAGCTCACGGAATGGCTCTCAGAGCGCCGCGGCGCAGCAGTGGACCTCCGCGTACCGCAGCGCGGTGATAAAGCTGCCCTACTGGATACTGTCCAGGAGAACGCCCAGCAGGCCCTGAGCCTGCACAAGGCCCGACGATCCAGCGACATTACAACCCGGTCCGCTGCGCTCCGAGAGCTTCAGGAACAGCTGGGACTCGAAGAGCCTCTGCTTCGTATCGAGTGTTTCGATGTTTCCCATACGGGGGGAACCAACGTCGTCGCCTCAATGGTGGTGCTGGAAGACGGGCTACCCAAGAAGAAGGACTACCGACGTTTCAGCATCCGCGGGGAGGCAGCCCGAGACGACACCTCCGCCATGTACGACGTGCTCACCCGGAGGTTCAAGAAATACCTCCAAGAGTCCGCTGACCTCGACGTCGACGATCCTGGAAAGTTCGCCTATCCGCCGACTTTGGTAGTAGTTGACGGAGGGCAACCCCAGGTAGCAGCTGCCCGACGGGCACTTGATGACCTCGAACTGACTGATATGCCGGTGGTGGGCCTAGCCAAACGGCTGGAAGAGGTCTGGGTCTCCGATGACGAGTTCCCCCTGGTGCTTCCTCGAACCTCCGAAGCGCTGTACATGCTTCAGCGCATCCGGGACGAAGCACACCGCTTCGCCATCGCCTATCACCGGACCACCAGGTCCAAAAAGATGACCGCCTCCGCGCTCGATGAGGTCCCTGGACTGGGGCCTAAACGTCGAGCCGCGGTCGTTGCTCACTTCGGATCGGTGGCAAACCTCACCAGGGCAACCGCAGAGGAGATCGCCGAAGTGCCCGGGCTGGGGCTAGAGACGGCTCAGAAGATTCTAGAACACCTGCGGGGAGACACGCAGGCGCAGTAGGGTGGACCTATGAGCGACCTTGCACCGGTGAAACCTCCCGAGAACGAACTTCTGATTGTCACTGGCATGTCAGGGGCCGGTCGCACAACTGCCGCCCATGCCTTGGAAGACATGGGCTGGTACGTCGTGGAGGGCCTGCCTCCTGAACTCATCTCCACAATGATGGACCTCGTGGCCCGGAATCCAGGGTCAGTGGAGAGGCTGGCGGTGGTGCTCGACGCCCGCAGCCGGGGGCTCTACAGCTCTATGCAGGAAGGCCTTGCTCAGATTTCTGCAGCAGGCATCAGCTACCGAGTCCTGTACCTCGACGCTAGTGACGAACTCTTGGTGAGACGATTCGAGCAGGGGCGTCGTCCACATCCGCTGCAGGGAGAAGGGCGCATCCTGGACGGCCTCCGTTCGGAGCGCGAACTGCTCGCTCCGGTGAAGGAGCAGGCAGATATTGTCTTAGAGACCACTGAGCTGAACGTCCACGGGCTGGCCAACGCCATCAATGAACTTTTCAACGACGATGGGCCCATCACCTTGAGGCTCAACGTGATGAGTTTCGGGTTCAAATACGGTGTCCCAGCTGATGCCAACTACGTCGCTGATGTGAGATTCATCCCCAACCCCCATTGGGTTCCTGAACTTCGTCCGCTGACAGGTCAGGACGCCCGAGTTCGCGACTACGTCCTCGAAAACGAGGGTGCCGGAGAGTTCGTAGACCGCTACGTCGAAGCACTCAAGCCTGTGCTGGACGGCTACCGGCGCGAGAACAAGCACTACGCCACACTGGCCGTTGGCTGCACTGGTGGCAAGCATCGCTCGGTGGCCATCAGCGAGGAACTTGCTCGGCGCCTAGCCCAGCTCCCCAACGTCACCGTCAACGTGGTGCACCGTGACCTCGGCCGCGAATAGCTGATGGGTCGAGCTCAGTGAATCAAATGACCGGGCCCATCCCGATGCTCAGCACCCAGCCTGTCGTCCCGCCGATTAATCGAACATCGGTTCGCGTGACCGCCCTCGGCGGCGGGCATGGACTCTCTGCGACCCTGAAAGCTCTTCGGATCGTGGCTGCTGAACATCTCACGGCTGTGTGCACAGTGGCTGATGATGGAGGTTCATCCGGACGATTGCGCCAGGATATGGATGTGCTCCCTCCGGGCGACCTGCGCATGGCCCTCACAGCCCTGTGTGACGATACCGACTGGGGCAGAACCTGGGCCGATGTGATGCAACACCGGTTCAGGTCCAAGGACGGCATCACCGGAAGCCTCGACGATCACGCCATGGGAAACCTGCTGATTGTCGCGTTATGGGAGTTGCTGGGCGATCCCGTTGACGGTCTGCGGTGGGCTGGCGCGCTGCTCGGTGCTCGCGGTCAGGTATTGCCTATGTCGCGAACGCCCCTTTCGCTCTCTGGGCTAGTGCACCCCAAAGATGGTGGTCAAGCGGTACGGATGACCTCCCAGGCGGAGATCGCGCGCGCGGGGAATCTGGGAAGGCTAACCGATCTCCAGCTAGTCCCTGGGGACGCAGAACCCTGTGTAGAGGCGGTGAGTTCCATTGAACTCGCTGACTGGGTGGTCTTCGGGCCAGGATCCTGGTACACCTCGGTGTTGCCGCATCTTCTTCTGGACGGACTTCGCAACGCGCTCGGTGAGACCGAAGCCAAACGGTGCGTCGTGATGAATCTCAAACCGGACACCTCGGAGACTTTGGGCATGAGCCCTGCCGATCATCTCAATGTGATCGCTGAGTACGCCCCCGGTGTTCGGATCGACGCCGTCATTGCTGATCCCCGCTCGGTCGCGCAGGAAGAACGGGATGACTTTGAGAAGTCTGCGGCCAAGCTTGGCGCAGAAATCACCTATGGGAAGGTTCGGCGGGAGTCCCAGCAGGATGTTCACGATCCGCTGCGGCTGGCCATCTCCTTCAGCGAGGTGTTCCACGCTTGAGATACTATTGCGCACGCTCTCGCGCACCAGCCGACCCGAACCACACATGAGGATCCGATACCAATGGCGCTGACCGAATCGGTCAAGAACGAACTTTCCAGAGTTGAGGTCTTCACCACCTCTGAACGCAAGGCTGAGATCTCTTCGATGCTCCGCTTTGCCGGCGGCCTTCACGTAATCTCTCGCAGAATCGTCATCGAAGCTGAGTTGGATCACGCCCATACCGCAAGGCGCTTGCGTGCAGGTCTGGGCGAGGTCTACGGCCACGGCTGCGAAGTCATCGTTGTCTCCGGCAACGGGTTGAAACGTGGCTCCCGGTATGTGGTGCGAGTGGTTCGCGAAGGTGACGCACTGGCTCGTCAGACTGGTCTTCTTGATGGGCGCGGGCGGCCGGTTCGTGGGCTTCCGGCCGTCGTCGTCAACGGCTCCGTCGCCGACGCGGTGGCTGCCTGGCGGGGAGCATTCCTCGCGCACGGTTCGCTCACGGAGCCGGGCCGGTCCTGCTCATTGGAAGTAACCTGTCCCGGATCTGAAGCAGCCTTGGCGCTCGTGGGAGCCGCCCGGCGGCTGGACATTCTCGCCAAAGCCCGCGAGGTTCGCAACGCTGACCGGGTGGTGATCAGAGACGCCGAGTCGATCGCTAAGCTGCTCACCGCAATGGGCGCTCATAAGACTCTTGAGGTGTGGGAAGAGCGGAGACAGCGGCGTGAACATCGTGCCTCCGCGAATCGGCTCGCCAATTTCGACGACGCCAACCTGCGACGATCTGCCCAGGCCGCGGTCGCCGCCGGTGCCCGCGTCGAGAGAGCGTTGGAAATACTCGGTGAAGAAGTTCCCGAACATCTCGAGTACGCCGGAAAGCTGCGCCTGCAGCACAAGCAAGCGTCTCTGGACGAACTTGGCCGGTTGGCTGAACCCGCTATGACCAAAGACGCGATTGCTGGTCGAATACGGCGGCTTCTAGCCATGGCGGACAAACTCGCCGAGGACAAAGGCATCCCCGGTACAGACGCGCACGTCACCGATGACATGCTGGACAGCTGAACGGTAGCAACGACTGTGACGCCGGTTCATCCGATGGTGAACAGAGCCCGTCACACAGCTTCACCCCCTTCAACGTCTGGCCCTAGCGGCATAGGATAATTTGCAGCGAGGCAGTGACCTCGGAATCCCCGTCACAAGGAGGAACGCATGGCTGAGTACACCCTTCCTGAGCTCGACTACGACTACGGTGCCCTGGAGCCCCATATTTCCGGACGCATCATGGAGCTTCACCACTCCAAGCACCACAACACTTACGTCGGTGGGGCCAACACTGCGCTGGAGAAGCTGGCCGAAGCTCGCGAAAAGGGCGACTACGCCACTACTCCGAAGCTGCTCAAGGACCTGCAGTTCAACCTCGGTGGCCACACCAACCACTCCATTTTCTGGAAGAACCTGACCCCCAACGGTCAGGAGCGTCCAGAAGGTGAGTTGGCAGCAGCGATTGATGAGTACTTCGGAGGATTCGACAAATTTCAAGAGCAGTTCACGCAGGCTGCTCTGACCATCCAGGGTTCCGGCTGGGCTCTGTTGGCCTACGAGCCCATCGGTGGCAATTTGGTCATCGAACAGTTCTACGATCAGCAGAACGGCATCCCCGTGGCGACGACCCCCCTGCTGATGCTGGACATGTGGGAGCACGCCTTCTACCTCGACTACCAGAACGTGAAGCCCGACTACGTCAAAGCCTGGTGGAACATCGTCAACTGGGACGATGTCGCTTCCCGTCTGGAAGCCGCACGGGCAGGGGCAGCCAAGCTGGTCACCCCATAGTTCAAGACATGTGATTAAGGAGGCGCCGCGGCGCCGCTCCTATGACACAATAGACTGAAGAAAACTGAACACGTTCTGCAGCTACACCTGAGAACAACGAAGTTGTTGGGGGTCAGCAGCGCCGGAAAAATCCGGTGCCGCTGATCCCCAACGTGTTTCTCAGCACCTTTCAGGGTGTTGTGTGGCCGCAGACTCACCTCGAGCCGGAAACGGAAGGAAAAATCTATGGCGACAAAGATCGCAATCAACGGATTCGGACGCATTGGACGCAATGTGCTGCGTGTGTTGGAGGACCAGGGATCCGATTTGGAGCTCGTGGCGATCAACGACCTGACCGATCCGGCAGCTCTGGTGAACCTGACCAAATACGACTCGATCCTGGGTCGCTTCCCAGGTGAGGTGACATTGGACGGCGACTCGCTCGTGATCGGCGAACGTCGGATCAAACTGCTGTCCGACCGTGACCCGGCGAACCTCCCTTGGGGAGATCTCGGCGTCGATATTGTCATCGAAAGCACCGGTTTCTTCGCCACAAAGGAAGCTGCAGGCAAGCACATCGAGGCTGGCGCCAAGAAAGTGATCATCTCTGCGCCCGGTAAGGGAGTAGACGGCACATTTGTCCCCGGCATCAACGAGGACACATACGATCCTGAGAACCACACGGTGATCTCCAACGCCTCCTGCACTACCAACTGCCTGGCACCGCTGGTGAAGGTTCTGAACGACGAATTTGGCATCGTCGAGGGTCTGATGACCACTGTCCATGCCTACACCGGCGATCAGCGGCTGCATGACGCGCCACACAGCGACCCACGCCGGGCTCGCGCCGCCGCTAACAACATGGTCCCGACCTCAACCGGAGCTGCTGCAGCTATCGGGGCTGTGATCCCAGAGGTCGCCGGCAAGCTGGATGGTTTCGCGGTCCGCGTTCCCGTGATTACTGGGTCAGGCACTGACCTCACTGTCACCGTAGCTAAGGACGGGGTGACCACTGACGATGTCAACGCTGCGTTCAAGCGCGCGGCGGAAGGCCCGATGGCTGGGGCTCTGGCCTACAACGAGGACCCCATCGTCTCCTCCGACATCATCGGCGACCCACACGCATCGATCTTTGACGCACCCTTGACCAAAGTCATCGGCCACACCGTCAAGGTCTTCTCTTGGTATGACAACGAGTACGGCTACTCTTCACGACTGGTGAAGATGACCGAACACGTTGCCAGTAAACTCTGAGGAGAGCTAGCCGGGGACCCGGCTCAGCGCGAAGCGATGTGAAGGGAAAGCTCGCGAATTATGACTGCGTCGACTCTCGATGATCTGTTGGCCGAAGGCGTCTCCGGCCGCACTGTCTTGGTCCGGTCTGACCTCAACGTTCCCCTTTCCCAGGGGGACGTGGGGGATGACGGCCGGATTCGTGCCTCACTGCCTGTGCTGGAGAAACTGGCTGCCGCCGGGGCGAAGGTGCTGGTGACTGCTCATCTCGGCAGGCCGAAGGGGGCACCCGATCCGGAGTTCTCTTTGGCGCCAGTAGCAGCCCGTATGGATGAGCTTTCCCGGGTGACAGTCAAGCGTGCCGAAGACCTTGTCGGCGCTGGGGCCCGGACCGCAGTGGACAACCTGAACGCCGGAGAGATCCTGCTTCTGGAGAATGTCCGGTTCGATCCCCGTGAAACGTCCAAGGATGCCAACGCTCGGAACGAGCTCGCCGGGGAACTTGCCGACCTGGCTGGTGAGTCAGGGGCTTTCGTCAACGATGCTTTCGGCGCAGTTCACCGCCAACACGCCTCTGTCTTCGACATCGCAGGGAAGCTTCCGTCGTATCAGGGCGATCTGGTCGCGGCAGAGCTCAAAGTCTTGAAGAAACTCACGCAATCCCCTGACCGTCCCTACACGGTGGTGTTGGGCGGCTCGAAGGTATCTGACAAGATTGCTGTGATTGAAAACCTGATTCCCAAGGCCGATAGTCTCATTATCGGCGGCGGAATGGTGTTCACCCTCGCGAAAGCGATCATGGGCTACGGGATCGGCAAGTCTCTGGTGGAGACCGATCTGCTGAATGACTCGTCCGTGACCGGTCTCATGGAACTGGCCGAGCGTCACGGCACCAAGATTCTCTTCCCGACTGACATGGTGATGGCTTCCAGCTTCGCAGCGGACGCAGAGCATGAGGTCCTTCCCCTTGATGCCCTCGAGTCCGGACCGCACGGCGCTGACGCGCTGGGCCTGGACATCGGCCCAGAGTCTGCAGCGCTATTCGCCGCAGAAATCGCGAGGTCCCATACAGTGTTCTGGAACGGGCCGATGGGAGTATTCGAGATGGAGGCCTTCGCAAAGGGCACTGAGGCGGTGGCTCGAGCACTCACCGAGACGAAAGGGTTCACTGTGGTAGGGGGTGGGGACTCCGCCTCCGCTGTTCGTGCGCTAGGGTTCGACGAATCAGGATTCGGCCATATCTCAACCGGAGGCGGCGCGTCTCTGGAGTATCTTGAGGGAAAGAACCTCCCAGGAATCGACGCTTTAGGAGTAGCATGACCACCACACAGGATGGCGCTTTTGTGCGCCGGCCACTGATCGCCGGCAACTGGAAAATGAATATGGATCATATCCAGGCCATTGCGTTGGTTCAGAAGCTGGCGTGGACCCTTGATGATGCGAGTCACGATTACGATCGTGTCGAGGTGGCAGTGTTCCCGCCCTTCACCGATCTGCGCAGCGTTCAAACACTTGTGGCGGGCGATAAGCTCTCACTTCTCTATGGCGCACAAGATCTCTCCTCGGAGGATTCGGGTGCCTACACGGGGGACATTCCTGGCGCGTTCCTGTCAAAGCTCGGTTGCAGCCAGGTCCTGATTGGGCACTCAGAGCGGCGCGAGATCCACAATGAGGGCGATAACGTCATTCACGCCAAGATCGAAGCGGCTTTACGTCACGGCCTCACACCACTGCTGTGCGTGGGGGAGGGCTTGGAGGTTCGTGAAGCCGGAGAGCACGTCTCGCACACGCTGTCTCAGGTGGAGGCTGCCCTGAAGGGTTTCACCGCCGAAGAGCTCAGTGACTTGGTCATCGCATACGAACCAGTATGGGCCATCGGCACAGGCAAGACAGCAGGACCAGAGGATGCCCAGGAACTGGCCGAGGCCATCCGCGCCAAGCTGGCGGAGCTTTACGACAAAGGATTCGCTGACTCCATCCGTATTCTCTACGGCGGCTCGGTGAAATCCAGCAATGTAGCGTCCATACTAGGCGGCCCGGACGTCGACGGCGCTCTCGTAGGTGGTGCGTCCCTGGACGCCGAGGAGTTCGCCAAAATTGCTCAGTTTGAAAAGCACATCAGCGCATAGTCAAGGTGAGACTCCTGCTAGGCTTGTAGCCGCGCAATTCTGCTGAACGTCCACGAAAGGCCGCATGTGACTGCAATGACCATCGGGCTCCAGGTCGCCCTCCTGGTGATCAGCCTGCTGTTGATCCTCCTCATCCTCCTGCATAAGGGACGCGGAGGCGGCATGTCTGACATGTTCGGAGGCGGAATCACCTCGTCACTGGGCTCATCGGGTGTAGCGGAGCGGAACCTCACCCGGCTCACAATTGTGCTGGGTATTGTATGGGGCCTGATCATCGTGACCTTGGCCCTGCTCATCCAAACAACAGGCTCCTGGTAGGACCTCCTCCAGGCTAAGTCTGGGGGAGCTGTTCAGCTGCGGCCCGGTCCAGGTGCCAGACTGTCTGGTGCGTTCCCCGGGCGTTGGCAGCGGGTACCTCTGAAATATCAGGTGAATCGACAAAAGCTTTGGCTGCAGCATCTGCCTTATCCTGGCCTGCGACTGCCGTCCAGACGCGTTTCGCGGTGTGGACAGCGTCGAAGGTCAGAGTTACGCGCATCGGAGGCCCCAACTGTGGTGGCGCATCGCTTTCACCGGTGGTGCTCTGTCCGGTCACTGACAGGGACTCTTTCCCGGGGAAGAGACTGTTGATGTGGCCATCCGGACCGACTCCCAACAACATGATGTCCATTTCGGGCATGTTGAGCGAGCCGTTGGGACCTTCTATCCCACCTTCGGGAGCGTAGGCTTCCAGTTCCTGGGCGTACATCTCTGCGCCAGCAGCAGGGTGCGCAGCGTCTTCAGAGGTCGGCATCGCATGGATATTCTCTTCCGGCAGTCCGTGCTCGCCAACGAGAGTGTCCAGCAGAGCCTGGCGCGCCTGAGTTTCATTCCTGTCTGTTTCGTCTCGCGGTAGCAGCCGCTCATCACCCCACCAGAAGTGCACCCTGGACCACTCGACGCCGTTTGCGGAGTCCTCGCTGAGCGTATCTGCGACGGCTTTGAGGGTCGCGATTCCTGCACCGCCACCGGTAAGCGAGACATGTGCCAGGTCCTGCTCATCAAGCGTTTCTGTGATGACGGTGAGGAGTTTCTTGGCAATCGCCTGAGTGACGGCCTCTCGGTCATCAAAGATTTCAATCTGAGGCTCTGCTGTCGCAGTGTTCAGTGTGGGTCCCATGTCACCAACCTTGCTCTCGAAGTCATGTGAAGTTCGCTGGTCAGCCTAGGGTCTCAGGCTCAAGGAACCCTCCACGACCGACCATCGCGGCTGAGCAGTTCATGGGCGGAGGCAGGACCCCAGGAACCAGGGATGTACGGCTCGGGATGCTCGTCCATGGCCTCCCAGCGCTGGATGAACGGATCGAGTATCCGCCAGGAAAGCTCGACTTCCCGATGCCGCGGGAACAGCGGGGGTTCACCCAGGAGCACGTCGAGGATGAGTCGCTCGTAAGCTTCCGGGGATTCTTCCGTGAAAGATCGGCCATAGCTGAAGTCCATGTCGACGTCGCGGATTTCCATCCCGGTCCCTGGCACTTTGGACGCCAGCCGCAACGTCGCCCCTTCATTGGGTTGGATCCGGATGATCAGCGCGTTCTGACCGAACTGATTCTCATCGGCTTCAGTAAAGAGCAGGTTAGGAGCTCTCTTGAACATCACAACAATCTCTGTGACACGCTTGCCCAGGCGTTTTCCGCTGCGCAGGTAGAACGGAACGCCGTCCCATCGTCGTGTATGGATGTCCAACTTGAACGCGGCGTAGGTTTCCGTGGTCGACGCAGGATCGAAACCCTCTTCCTGCAGGAATCCCACAACGTCGGCACCGTCTTGAGTGCCGGCGTCGTACTGTCCGCGGGCACTGGCCGCTCCGAGGTCGGTGGGCACATGCACGGCCTCCAAAACCTTTTCCTTCTCCCGTCGGAGGTGATCGGCGTCGAAGCTGATGGGCTCCTCCATGGCTGTGAGCGCGAGCAGTTGTAGGAGGTGGTTCTGGATGACGTCACGAGCTGCGCCGACGCCGTCGTAGTAGCTCGCTCTGCCTTCAATCCCGATATCCTCAGCCATCGTGATCTGGACATGATCGATGTGCTGGTTGTTCCACAGGGGCTCAAACAGTCGGTTGGCGAATCGCAAGGCTAGGAGATTCTGTACCGTCTCTTTACCCAAATAATGGTCGATCCGGAAGACATCGTTCGAAGCGAATACACGCTCGACAGCCTGATTCAGCTCGTGCGCTGAGCATTCATCATGGCCGAAGGGCTTCTCAATGATGACCCGTGACCATGGATCTTCAGGTGACTGTGAGCGGCGAGCCAGCCCATGACTGGAGAGCTTCTGACAGACCATCTCAAAAGAGTTGGGGGGAATGGACAGGTAGAAGGCGTGGTTGCCTCCGGTGCCGCGTTCATCTTGAAGGTCGACCAGAACCTGACCTAAGCGCTGGTAGGCGTCGTCGTCTTCGAAACCATCAGCCTGGATGAATCTCAGCCCTGCGGCGAGCTTCTCCCACACATTTTCATGGAAGTCGGTCCGAGCGCGCTCTTGGACGTGCCCCTTGACCTGACGTGCGAACTCAGCATCGTCCCAGTCGCGCCGACCGAAGCCGACCAGGCTGAAGCTTTCAGGCAGACGGCCGCGGTTGGCAAGGTCATAGAGCGCGGGGAGGAGCTTCTTCCGCGCCAGGTCTCCGGTCACACCGAACATGACCATTGCGCAATCGCCTGCAGGCCGTGATCCATTGCTCGAGCCGCGTCCGGTTCGTGTGCTGCGCGCTAGGGCAGGTGCTAGGGGATCTCCGTGAACGCCGCGGCTCATGAGGCTAGGTTCGCGATCGCGTCGAGAACTTGCGCAATACCAGCCTCACGGTCACTGAGGTGCAGCTGCAGCACTGGCCTTCCGTGATCCGCCAGCACTTTCGCGTCACCGCTGGCTTGAGCGGCTATGAGCTCACTGAGTGTGAATGGCCTTTCCGGCACGCTGACGTCCTCAGCGGCAGAAGTTGTGATCTGGAGGAAAGCACCTACGGCGGGGCCACCTTTGTGGAACTGCCCTGTGGAGTGCAGGAACCTTGGTCCCCAGCCGAAGGTAACGGGTCGACCACACACTGCGGAGAGCTGCGGTCGCAGTTCCTCCAGATGGCTTTCAGAGATCCGGTCGAGATAGGCCATCACTGCGAGGTAACCATTTTCCGGCACGCGGTCCAGCAACGCCTTCACCGCCTCGGTGACAGTCGCATCAGAGGCGGAGACCAGACTGTCGTCTCCAGAAGAGCGGATCTCGACCGCCTGGTCGATGGCGGGTTCACTGGAAGCGGGGGCGGGGGAGTCGAGCATGCCCCGTGCCGCGACCTTCGCCGACTCCACGTCTGGTTGGTCGAAGGGATTGATGCCGAGGAGGGACCCGGCAACAGCTGTGGCGACTTCCCAGAGCAGGAACTGCGCGCCCAGGCTTCCTCCCGTGCGTACCACATGTGGGGAGACCACGATATCTGTCGGGTCTGCGTCCACCGAGGCGCCTTCTTCTTCGTCTGCATCAACGATCTGGACAATCAAGGCGTCGTCGGCATCGCGGGTCAACTCGGGTTCACCGTCAGCGACGATGACCGGAAGAAGGCCGGTTCCTTCTTTGCCGGTGGACTCCGCGACGAGCTGTTCAATCCATGCTCCTAGGCCCACCAGAGGAGACCCATCGTCAGCGATGATGAGCTTGTCTCGCAAGGGTGAGGTGCCGCCGATAGCTGCTCCCAACTGAAGACCTGGGTTGGCGGCGTCGTCCTCAATAAGAAGGTCTATGGCGCTTTCAGCCTCGTCCAAGAGACCAGCGATATCTGCCCCAGCTAATCCCGCAGGTACAAGGCCAAAAGCGGTCAGGGCGGAGTAACGGCCACCGACCGAGGGGTCGGCCTCGAAGACAGCTCGAACTCCCTGTTCACGTGCCTGCTCGTTCATGGGCGAACCAGGATCTGTGACAACCACAGTGCGGCTGAAGGGATCGATGCCTGCCTCGTGGAAAGCGTGTTGGACGATTCGGCGCTGTGAGTCCGTCTCAACGGTTGAACCGGACTTCGAAGCGACGACGAGCACGCTGCGCTGGAGGTTGTTCAACGCGGCAGCGACCTGCTGGGGATCCGTCGAATCGAGGACCACCAAGTCGACCCCGGAGGAAGCGCAAATGACTTCGGGGGCGAGTGATGAGCCCCCCATGCCAGCGAGCACTACTCGGTCCACCCCTTCAGCGGCTAGTTCCTGGCGCAGCTGAACGATCGTCTCCACCAGCGGGCGTGAGGATTCGAAAGGGGACACCCAGCCGAGTCGCTGGGCGGCTTCGTCTTCCGCAGCTTGGCCCCAGAGGGTGTGATCCTTGGCGGCGAGCCGTGAGGCGAACTCGTGATCAACGAGTCCCGGCACCTGGGCATCGGACGCCTCCCGTGCGGCACCAATCAAGGTCAGCGACAACGAACTCATCTGGGTGTTCCCTTCTGTCCAAATTCCTACGGCGGGGAGGCCCGCGCGCATCTTCTCCATGTGCGGGGCTGACCTTTCCAAGGTGCCCCGCACATGCTTCAGTAGAACTACTTTTGGCGCTTCAGACCCTCGTCGATAGTGCTGAGCAGCCCTTCCCAGGACTTGTCGAACTTCTCCAGGCCCTCGTTTTCCAGAGCGTCGACGACGTCACGGTAGGTGATGCCGGCGGCAGAGATGCCGTCGAGCACGCGATTGGACTCTACGTAGGTGTCCGTCATGGTGTCTCCATCGACTTCGCCGTGGTCGGCCAGAGCGTTGAGTGTCTTCTCCGGCATGGTGTTGACGACTCCAGCTGCGGCGAGTTCAGTGACGTAGAGCGTGTCAGACAGGCTCGGATCTTTCGTCCCGGTTGATGCCAGAAGAAGTCGCTGCGGCCTGCCTCCTCGCTCGCCAAGGAGCCTCCACCGTTCAGAGCTGAACGACTCTGAAGCGATCTGGTGCGCTAGCCGTGCATTGGCAATGGCGGCCTTGGACTTCAGCTTCTCGGTCCCGGGCTTGCCTTCTTCAGCTGCCAGTTCCAGACGCTTGTCCACTTCACTGTCTACTCGCGAGACGAAGAAACTTGCGACTGAGTGAATCTTGGAGATGTCGAGTCCATCGGTGTGAGCTTTTTCAAGGCCCAGCATGAAGGCGTTGATGACAGCGCGGTAGCGTTCCAGCGAAAACACCAGTGTGACGTTGACACTGATTCCTTCAGAGATCACTGCGGCGATAGCCTCGATGCCCTCAACTGTTGCGGGGATCTTGATCATCACGTTTTCGCGGCCGACAGCCTCGTAGAGGCGCTTGGCCTCTGCGATGGTGGAATCCGCGTCGCGAGCCATACGCGGGTCAACTTCGATCGAGACTCGTCCGTCGATGCCGCCGGAGGCAGCGTAGGTCTCTGCGAACACGTCACAGGCTTCCCGGACATCTGAAGTGGTGATTTCGAAGACTGCCTGCTCCGCGTCGGCGCCCTTCGATGCAAGCTCTGCTAGCTGCTGTTCGTATGCGTCTCCGGACCCGACGGCGGATTCAAAGATGGTCGGGTTAGTGGTCACACCCACGACGTGGTGAGTCTCGATGAGTTTGGCCAGTGAGCCAGAGTTGAGTCGCTCCCGGGATAGGTCGTCCAACCAGATGGACACTCCCACGTCGGAGAGCGCTTTAGTGCGGGGATTGCCAGTTGTGGCGTGTGTTTCGGCGGTCATGATGTGCTCCTTGATCAGAAGGTCTTGAAGGTTCAGTTCTTGGCGGCGCTGATGGAGTCCTCAGCCGCAGCTGCGACACCATCGGCGGTAATGCCGAACTGTTCGTAGAGCTCCTTGTAGTCGGCTGAGCCACCGAAGTGGTCAAGGCCCACAATCCGGCCTGCATCACCGACGTACTGATACCAACTCAGGGGGTGGGCCGCTTCCACAGCCACGCGGGCCTTCACCGCCGATGGCAGGACAGACTCTCGGTAAGTGGCGTCCTGTTCAGCGAACCATTCCATGCATGGGGCAGAGACGACCCGTGCAGCGATGCCTTTGGAAGCGAGGCTCTCACGAGCATCAACGGCAAGTGCGACCTCGGAGCCGGTGCCGATAAGGATAACGTCGGGTTCGACGACAACCCCGTCGCGGACGGCCTCGGCCAGCACATAGGCGCCCTTGGCTGCACCTTCGACCGATCCGAACTCGTCGGCATTCGCCGCACTGGCGCCGCGTGCGAAAGTAGGCACACCCTGACGAGTGAGGGCGATACCAGCGGGCCTGTCGGCGCGCTTGAGGACTTCACGCCACACAAGGGCGACCTCATTGGCATCAGCCGGACGAGTGACGTCCAGGCCGGGAATGGCCCGAAGGCTGGCGAGCTGCTCCACCGGCTGGTGAGTAGGTCCATCCTCGCCGAGTCCGATCGAATCGTGAGTCCAGACAAAGATTGAGCCGATCCCCATGAGCGCTGCTAGACGCACCGCGGGACGCTGGTAGTCCGAGAAAATGAGGAACGTGCCGTTGTATGTCCTCAGCGGCACCGACAACTGGATGCCGTTGGTGATGGCGGCCGCCGCGTGTTCCCGAACTCCGAAGTGGAGGTTCCGGCCAAACGGCTGTGCGGAGAATTTTCCTGTGGACCAAGTCTTGGGACCGAAAGAATCCTCACCGGCGATGAGTGTGTTGTTCGACCCAGCCAGGTCCGCTGAACCGCCCCAGAGTTCGGGAAGCAGTGGTGCCACAGCGTTGATCACTTTGCCGGAAGCGGCCCGGGTGGCGACGGCGTCGCCAGCCGGGAATTCGGGAAGACTGTCTTCCCATCCTTCCGGAAGCTCGCCGGCTGTCAGGCGGTCGAACAACGCCGCGGCGTCACTGTTGTTGTCTCTCCAGCTTGCATACGTCTTTTCCCACTCCGCGCGGGCCTCAGAGCCGCGTTCACTCACCCTTCGAGCGTGGGCGATGATGTCTTCATCAACGTGGAAGTGCTGTTCAGCGTCGAATCCGAGGAATTCCTTGGTGGCGGCCAGCTCTTCTTCCCCGAGTTTAGAGCCGTGAATGCCGCCGGTGTTCTGCTTACCCGGAGCAGGCCAACCAATGACGGTTCGCAGAGCGATCAGTGAAGGTTTGGAGGTCTCTTCGCGGGCGGCGGTGAGCGCCCTGCTGAGCTCGTCGACATCTTCTGAATAGTTGCCGGTTTTCAACCAGTCAACCCGCTGCACATGCCAACCATAGGCTTCATAGCGGGCCATTACGTCTTCTGTGAAGGCGATGTCAGTATCGTCTTCGATGGAAATTTTGTTGTCGTCCCAGATGACATTGAGGTTGCCGAGCTGCTGGTGGCCGGCCAATGATGAGGCCTCGGAGGTGACGCCCTCCTGCAGGTCACCGTCGGAAGCGATCACCCAGACGTTGTGATCGAACGGAGAAGTCCCGGCATCCGCCTCGGGGTCCAACAGGCCGCGCAGGCGACGTTGACCGTACGCGAAGCCTACAGAGGAGGCAAGACCTTGGCCCAGCGGACCGGTGGTGATCTCAACACCGTCAGTGTGACCGTACTCGGGATGACCCGGTGTCTTCGAACCCCAAGTGCGCAGAGCCTGAATGTCTTCCAGCTCAAGTCCGTAGCCGGAAAAGTAGAGCTGGAGGTAGAGAGTCAGGCTTGAGTGGCCTGGTGACAGGATGAAACGGTCCCGACCGATCCACTCGGGATCCGAGGGGTCATGCCGCATGACCTTCTGGAACAGCAGGTACGCCGCTGGTGCCAGCGACATGGCGGTACCCGGGTGGCCGGATCCTACTCTTTCAACTGCATCGGCGGCAAGCACCCGCAGAGTATCCACGGCCTTCTTGTCTAGGTCGGTGAAGATTTCGGTCACTGTGAGTGTCCTCCAAGCGGTGATGTGTCTCTACAAAAGGGGCTTACAAGGAGGCACGCCCTTGTGCCGCATCTCACTCCACCCTACCGGGGGGAGTGGATTTAGTCGTGTCTTGCGTCTAAGCCGAGGGCGTAGGCGACTAGTTCCAAACTGCGGTGCCTGATCACCAAGTCCGCGTGGTCAATCAACGCTGGCTTGGCACAGAATGCGATGCCCACCCCTGCTGTCCTTACCATATCCGCATCGTTGGCTCCATCGCCCACTGCGACCACATTCTGAACATTTATGCCGCTGCGCTTTCCCCATTCCAGCAGGCGCTGGCGCTTGATCTGTGGGTCAACCACCTGCCCGACGGTCCGCCCGGTGAGCCGTCCGTTCGTGATTTCTAGCGTGTTGGCATCAAAGTCCGTGAGGTCGAGGTCAGCCGCCAGTGGCTTGAGGATCTGCTGAAATCCACCCGATACGGCATAGACCGGCCACTGGCGGCCGAGCCAGGAGCGGATAAGTTCATGTGCGCCCGCGGTCGCGGTTAGGGCGCGGTACGTTTCGTGAAGGACTGTGTCCTTCAGCCCGGCCAAAGTCTGAACGCGTGCGTGAAGACTCTGCGTGAAATCCAGTTCACCGCGCATCGCCCGCTCTGTGACGTTCGACACGTCCTCTGCTGTGCCGGCGAACTCGGCCAGGAGGTCGATGACCTCCTGATCAATCAGAGTGGAGTCCACGTCCATGATGAGCATCAGGGGGCCTCGCGGGCGCTGAGCAGCGGAGAGAACAGTGCTCGTGACAGCGGAGACGGGGAGCTGTTCTGCGGCGTCGTCGAGCAGTGAACTGACCAGTTGAGTACCGAAAGTGTCGTCAGAATTGGAGAGCTCCAGACACCACCGGACGGCCTTCACGGTGCTCGAGGCAGTGGGGAACTCAGTGGCCTCCACCCGAAGCACGGTTCCGCGGCGCTCAAAGTCGGCGGTCAGGGAGCGGACGAGGGCGCCGTCGAGTTCTTCGGCGGCGATCATAGCAACAGTTCCAGGAGGCAGATCAGTCATAGCGAGTCTCACCCTATAACCGCTCGGGCGGTTCGGTAGGGTTAGGCGCATGAGTCCAGTGCTGAATCTTTCGGGTGTCACCGTGCGACGTGGCCGCAAGTTACTCCTCGACGATGTGAACTTTCGGATTGACGACGGACAGCGCTGGGTCATTCTGGGCCCAAATGGTGCAGGTAAGACGACCTTGCTGCAGATCGCCTCCGCAAGGCTGTTCCCCACCAATGGTCACACCCAAATTCTCGACGAGACGCTCGGCGGTGTAGACGTCTTCGAACTCAGACCGCGCATTGGATTGTGCTCAAACTCCGTCGCCCATACCTTGCCGGGCCGGGAAACGGCCCTCAACGTGGTGGTGACTGCCGCCTATGGTGTGACTGGCCGGTGGCGTGAGGAGTACGAAAGGCTCGATGAGCGCCGGGCATTCGCACTGCTGAATACATGGGGAGTCGGGACAGTGTTCGATCGGCCATTCGCGACTCTCAGTGAAGGTGAACGGAAGCGGGTCCAGATCGCCCGTGCGCTGATGACTGACCCTGAGCTGCTTCTGCTGGACGAGCCCGGAGCGGGACTGGACCTAGCGGGTCGGGAGGCGTTGGTGGCGCGCACCTCGGAGCTCGTCCAAGATGAGTCGGCCCCGGCGACGGTTCTCGTCACTCACCATTTGGAGGAGATTCCGCCGGGGTTCACCCACGTGTTGCTCCTGCGCGACGGGAAAGTGGTGTCAGCGGGTCCCATAGGGGACACTCTCACCTCGGATAATCTCAGCGCCACTTTCGACATGCCATTGGACCTCACAGAACGTGACGGTCGCTACAGTGCCTTTATGAAGAGCTGACAGCGTGGAAGCGATACTCGAATTCGAACTGCATGACCTGGGTATTGGTCTGCTACTGCTCATCTTCGTTGCGGCGATTTGGGCGGGATCTATCAACACGGTCGTCGGGTCCGGAACCCTGGTGACCTTCCCGGTTCTGGTGGCCATGGGTGTGCCTCCAGTGTCGGCGACGGTCTCGAACGCCATGGGTCTTATCGCTGGCAACTTCACCGGAGCCTGGGGCTACCGGAGGGAAATCGTTCAGGTTAAGTCGGTGCTTAAGCGGCTTATTCCGGCATCATTCCTGGGTGGCGTTATAGGTGCCACGTTGCTGATCACTCTCCCGGAGGAAGTTTTCGGCACTGTTGCACCGGTATTGATCGTGATCTCATTGGCCATGGTGCTCGCACAGCCTCGGCTTGCGGCCTGGGTCAAGCGCCGAGCTGCCGAACGCACCGAAGACTCTGATCCGAGTACGCCGCAGCCTGAGGATGACGCTGACATTGTGGCGAAAAAGGCGGCTGATTCCGTCGGTTGGCCGTTGGTTTTTTTGGTGTTCCTCGCGGGGATCTACGGCGGATATTTCGTTGCCGCGCAGGGCATCCTCCTCATGGGCATTTTGGGTGTTCTCTTGGCTGCCACCATTCAGCAGGCAAACGGCGTCAAGAACCTCTTGGTGGCTTTCGTCAACCTCACCGCGGCGGTGAGCTATGTGGTGGTTGACTATCTGATTCGTGACCCAGATGACCGCGTGATCCTGTGGGGCGTGGTGGCCATCATTGCCGTCGGATCGACTCTTGGAGGATTCATAGGAGCTTGGGTGGGCCGCAGGCTGTCCCCAGTTGTTCTCCGGTCTGTCATCATCACATTAGGACTCGTCGCGCTGGCAGTCATGCTCCGCAATCTCTTCCTGTGATGATCCAGGTCGAGTGTTCCCAAGGTGCCCGCTGTGGGCTCTTCCAGCGCTGAGCTGTCACTGATCCCCGGCTGACGTCATGGAGTTTCTTCTCTTGACCAAGTCCGGACGAATCCAATGATCAGGCGCGAACCTGGGTTCGCGGCAACCATGCCGTCAGAGTAGCTGGAGAGTTGGCCCGTAAGGAGCCTGCTGAGATGGCAGTGGCCTTCCGCTTGTTGGATCAGGTCCCGGCGAAGATCGCTTCGCGTCTTGAGCATGCACTGTCTGCGGAGCAGAGGAAGGCGACGACTGAACTCCTGGGGTATGAATCGTGCACTGCTGGCCGACTCATGGTTCCAGCGGCAGTGACATTGGCGCCCGAGCGGACGCGCGAAGAGACGATAGGCAAACTGGGAGGGTTGTCAGCCCCGTCGCATGACTATTCGCAGTTGTCGGTCACGGATGGTCAGCGCAAACTCGTCGGGGTGGTCTCGCTCAGTGACATCGTCACCAGTGACGACGGTATTCAGGTGAGGGGCCTTATGTCCTCTGATGTCTACAGCGTCTCAGCTCACGAGGATCAGGCAGTGGCCGCGCGCCTGCTTCAAGAAGCCGATTTGCTAGCGCTCCCTGTGGTGGACGGGGAGAAACGAGTTATTGGCATAATCCCCATCGACGATGCCATGGAGGTCCTCGAAGAGGAAGGGACCGAGGACGCCCACCGATCTGGTAGTGCTGAGCCCATCCTGAAGCCGTATCGGTCCGCTACTGTGTTCGGTCTGGCTCGCAGTCGGTTTCCCCGTCGCCGCGATCTTCTATGGCACGGCTATCGGGATGATTATCTCCCTGACTCTGCTCGTGATCTGCTTGTGGGCATCATCGGTAGGAGGTATCTTGCCTCTGGTCGCCACCAAGCTACGTATCGACCCCGCGGTGTTCTCGGCTCCTGTCATCACCACGCTGGTCGACGCTACGGGTCTTGTCCGCATTCGGATGTGGAGTGCTCATTGGTTTCGAGCGTCAATTGAGGGCGCGCTCGGCTGGTCTGCTCATCAACACGTTGGTGTGCGTGGGGGCGTGTCTGTTCGTGCTTTTGAGCTCACCCACATCTGGCGATGTTTCGCCTAGCCCAGTGGCGGCGCAAGTGGTCTCAGGGGTGGGGTTTCTCGGCGCCGGGGTCATCACTAAAGATGGGGCGAGCCTTCGCGGCATTAGTATGGCAGCGACATTGTGGGGTTCCGGTGCGGTCGGGCGCCTCATGTGGAGGGAGGGGGATGTACATACCTGCCGTCGCAGGAGTGCTCGCTAACGTCACTACGAACGCGCTATTGCAGCCGGTAGTTCGCCGTGTAGAACGTAATGTTCCGGAAGATCAGACACAGAACCAGCCCGTGGACTTACGAGTTCACGGTCGTCTGCCACGACGCCGACGAAGCCCATATTCGTGCGCTTATCGTCCAGTCGATTTCATCTCCAGGGAGTGTATTCCGAAGATCTTGAGGGAACTAACGGTGTGGAGGTGCGGCCGCTGCTGACCACAGGCAAACTGGACGACGCGGTATTTGAGAACACTGTCAGCAGGCTCGGCCTGGAGCGTGGAGTGACGGCGGTGCCGTGGGGGCGCTTCCCCATCATGACGCTGAGTTGTAGCGGGCTGGCGGATGAGGGGTGCCTGTTGGAATAGGTGGGCTCCGAGTCGAAAGATTTCTCAATCTTTCGCGAGTGGCCTCGGCCCTGTGGGAACAGGCAACCGCACTGTCTCCGGTGGCTGTTCGCGGTTCTCAACGCGCCACAGGAGTCTCGCGGAGGCCTTTCGCCCAAGGAGAACGCCGTCGACGTCAATGGTTGCCAGGTCCTTCTGTCCTAGTGCCTCGGCAATGTCGTGCTCAGAGGTGACCACGGGGACTGAACTGGGGTCCTTAGTCAATAGCCGGTACTGAAGCCCCAATCCCAATGCTGTGGCGTAAGGGATCACCGCAGTTGCTTTCGAATCTCGCAGGTCATTGGCTGCGGCAATTCCTGCAGAAAAAGTAGAGCTGTAAGGACCGTAGACTTCGACCGTGGCGCTAAGAGAAGTAGCCACCTGCATGACGCTGCGTTGCCGGTGGGGATCCATCCAAGAACCCGGTGGACCGCCGAGGTAAGCCAAAGTGTGGTGCCCAGATCCAATGAGGTACTCAGTGACGGACTCGAAGGCAGCCGGAGTGTCAGCGATGACTGCATCCAGTCCGGGTACCTCTCGGTCGATCAGCACTGTTGGCTTCGCTTCTGCGACTTCACGAATGAGAGAGTCGCTGCCCTGTGGTCCTGCCAGGATGAGGCCATCGACTTGTTGACCTAATCGGAGAACCGAACGGACATCAGGCAGCGTCTCGAAGCGGTGTACCGCAACTGTGAGCTGAAGGCCGTGCTCCTGAACCAGCTGCTGAGCGCCAGAGATCACTGGTGTGAAGTATCGGTTGTCCAACGTCGGGACGACCAGAGCAATGATGCCAATCCGGCCACGTGCCAGCTGCCGGGCAGCGACGTTGGGGACGAAGCCAAGCTTCTGTGCGGCGAGGCGAACTCTTTCCGCCGTGACTTGCGAGACTGCCTCAGGGTGACTGAAGACACGGGAAGCCGTCGCCTTGGACACCTTCGCCAAAGTGGCTACGTCTGCCAGCGTCGTCATAGCCACCTCGTTCTCTTCAATTGGTAGACAACACTCTAAGGCTACTGGAGCCCACTATGAAAGCGGTTACAAATGAGGACCAGTCGACTCAGCGGGAATTAACATGAAGTTAATACGGATAACTAGCTATTTTCCACTGTGTGTCACTAGTCTGAATGTAACCGGTTGCATTTTGTGGAACGTCGTTTTTTGACTCGAAGGGGACACCATGACCAGACGCAGCACCTTTGTGCTTTTGCTGGTCCCAGGCCTGCTCTTCCTGCTTCTCGGTTTTATCCTGCCGGCACTAGGTGTGTTGTTTGCCGCACCCGGCGCTACGACGGAGGATATCTTCTCCCGCCTGGTCCAGATGTTCACTGATCCCTACGACCTGAGGATCATCGGGCGCACTGTTGGACTGGGCCTTGTTGTTACCGCGCTGTGCCTTGTTCTGGGGTTTCCCATTGCCTACCTCTTGGCTCGGTCAGAGTCCCGCTGGGCTGGTGTCTTGTTGGCGCTAGCCATCTTTCCGCTACTGCTGTCGAACGTGGTGCGCACTTTCGGGTGGCTCGTCGTTCTTGGTTCCAACGGTGCGATCGGCCAATTGTCAATGGCCCTGGGGCTGACCGATAGCCCGCCGCAACTGTTGTACACCTCATTTGCCATCATCATGGGTCTGACCCAACTCTTCCTCCCGTTGGCAATCGTCGCATGCTACTCAGCCATCTCACAGGTGGAAGCAGGTCTTGACGACGCCGCCCGAGGCCTGGGAGCAGGCCGCACCCGCACCTTCTGGGATGTGGTCGTTCCGCTTTCGCTTCCTGGTGTGGTCGTGGCCGCCACACTCGTCTTTGCCGGTTCGGTCACCGCCTACACCACGCCATACCTTCTAGGAGGGTCACGCCAAAGAATGCTGGCCACGGAGCTGTATTCCTACTCATCTGTGACCATCGATTGGGCTGCTGCCTCTGCTACGGCCATCGTGATGACCGTCCTGGTGGTCCTTGTCTCAGGACTCGCGGCGCGCCTTGGCCGGAAAGGCGCCACAACATGACCTCGCGCAAACCTATCGCCGCCTCACTTGCAGTACTCGGCTACATGATCATGATCGTACCCATCCTCTTTGTAGTCGCCGCGGCATTTACTTCAGGATCCAGCCTGCGATTTCCCCCGGAGGGCTTCTCCCTGCAGTGGTTCGAAGCTGCCGCTGGACACACTCCTTTCCGTGCAGCACTGTTGACGAGCCTCCAACTGGCGCTCCTTTCCACAGGTCTCGCCTTGGCGGTGGGAGTTCCAGCGACATTGGCGATCCACCGGGGAAAACTGCCGGGGAAAGGATTCATCGAGGGACTGTTCTTGTCTCCTTTGATCATCCCTGAACTCGTGGTGGGTCTCGCGCTTTTCCAACAGCTCATCGTGACCTATCGCATCGACAACTTCCCTGTCTTGCTGCTCGGCCATACCGCACTTCTGCTGCCGTACGCGGTCCGTGTAACGGGAGCTGCACTCGCTGGCTCAGACGAATCACTAGAGGAGGCGGCACGGGGTCTGGGCGCTTCGCCAATGCGCACGTTTTTCTCCGTGACGCTGCCTGTTCTACGGCCCGGGATTTTCTCTGCTGGGCTGTTGGGCTTCATCACGTCCTTCAACAATGTTCCGCTTTCTCTGCTGCTCCAGGCACGGGACACACGCACACTGCCCATCTCAATGCTCGACTACGTCCAACAGAGTTATGACCCCATGATCGCCGCGGTTTCTACGTTGATCTTGGCCGGAACAGTGGTCATTGCCATCATCGCCGAGCGTACGGTCGGCTTCACAAGAATTTTCGGAGGCATCAACAGATGACGACGACGTCCCCAGCTCCCTTCGCCGCAGAGACGGGCTCACCAGCAGCTGCGGAGTTTAGGGAAGTGACCCAGCGCTTTGGTGACTTCACCGCCGTGGACCGCATGGACCTGACGATCGGTGCCGGCCAGTTCACGACGCTGCTGGGCCCATCGGGCTGTGGCAAGACGACTTCATTGCGCATGCTGGCCGGATACACCCGTCCCACTGAGGGAAGGATCCTGATCAACGGGCAAGACGCGACAACGCTGCCTCCGGAAAAGCGTGGACTGGGCATGGTGTTTCAGTCATACGCGCTGTTTCCCCATATGACGGTGGCGGAGAATGTCGGGTACGGTCTCAAGCTTCGGAAAGTGGGGCGTGTTGACCGCGAAGCTCAGGTGACCGAGGCACTGGAGATGGTCGGACTGGCTCACCTTGCCAGGAGGAAGCCTCGGAGCCTTTCCGGAGGTCAGCAACAGCGCGTGGCCCTGGCTCGCGCGATTGCCATCCGCCCGACTGTCCTGCTCCTAGATGAGCCGCTGAGCAACCTGGACGCGCGGCTGCGGGTGCAGATGCGTTCGGAAATACGCCGGATCCAGTCCGAGACCGGTCTTTCCGTCGTCCTCGTGACCCATGACCAGGATGAAGCTCTCGAGATGAGCGACGACATGGTTGTCATGAAGTCCGGTCAGATCATGCAGCAGGGCCATCCAGCTGACGTATTTAGCGCACCTGCCAACCGGTTCGTCGCTGACTTCCTCGGATACGAGAACTTTCTCACCACTTCCCAGGGCATAACCCTCGCCATCCGCCCCGAGCACCTCCAGGTCCAGGACACGGAGACGGACGCGGTGGATGAGGCACTGAATCTCCGGGCCACCGTTACCGACGTCGCCTATCGGGGAGTCGACACCCTCCTCATGCTCAGAGCCAGAGATCCCTCGGGAGAGGAGGTGGACCTATTGGCTGAAACCAGAGGAGAGGATCCTGGCCGGTACACCCCGGGAGACAATCTGACCGCCTCAGCTCCCCGGCATCGCCTAGTGCAGCTCGGCGACGACTAGCTCAGACGCCGCCGAAGACGAGATAGACCCCTACGAAAGGATCCCTCATGGGCCCCAACTTAAAGAAACTACAGACACACCGCACGACAACCGCTGCCGGCACCGCTATGGCCGCACTGCTAGCGCTGAGCGCTTGCGGAGGCACTGACGAGAGCAACGGGGAGGACAGCGCATCCGGTGGAAATGACGCCCCGCTGGTACTTTCGACTTTCCCTTTCGGCGTCGAAGAATTTCAAGAAGCAGTCGTGGACCCCTTTACCGAGATGACTGGAATTGACGTCGAGATCGACACCGGCGCCAACGCGGATCGGCTATCTGCCCTCCAACTCGCAGGAGGTGAAGATCCTGGCGTCGACGTCGTGCTCATCAGTGATTACTTCGCGGCAATGGGCCAGGAGGAAGGGTTGTTCCAGGAACTGGACCCCGAACTGGTGCCGAATCTCGAGGAAATCGCTGACTTCGCCGTAGACGACTCATACTATGGACCCGCATACTCGTATCAGCTCTATGGCACGATCTACTCCACAGAAGAGCTGAGCGAGAACGAGGCCGCTGACTGGGAGCTGTGGGGGGAGGATGGATACTCGGGCCGTTTGGCGCTTCCTGACATTGCGCCGACCGCTGGGCAACTTATGGTCTCCGGGGTCGCTGATACCTACGGCAGCGGTCCTTACGATGTCGATACTGCCTATGAAGTCCTCGGTGACTGGGCACCCGGCATCCTACAGTTCTACAGTTCGTCGACTGAGGTTGTGAACTTGCTGGTGCAAGGAGAGATTGTCGCAGCTGGCAGCCTGAGTGGTTTTGCGGTGGATCTGGAAGAGGGCACGGCGTGGACTGCGCCGGACGAAGGCCGGTATATGGCCACCAACCACGCAATGATCGCGGAAGGTAGCGAGAACGTCGAGGCTGCGCACCAATTCATCGACTATCTGCTTTCTGTTGAAGCGCAGGCTTCTTCCGCCGAGTTGGTGAGTGACTTGCCGGTGAACTTGCAGGCCGATATCCCTGAGAACATTGATGCCGTCGTCGGTACGATCGCGGAAGATCCTATCGAGGCGGGGTACCAGACACTCGACCCATCTGAGCTGGTAGACACCCGGGGCGAGTGGGTGGATCGGTTCGCCCGCGAGGTCGTTAGCCAGTGACTGCTCCACAGATTCCGTCCGACTGGCTGGAAAGGCTGCCTAAGGTCGAACTGCACTGCCACCTCATTGGAAGTGTGCGTGCGGAGACCTTCGCGGAGCTCGCTCGTCGTCACAACCTGGAACTGCCTGAGTCTCCGGAGGTGATCTATCAGAACATCAATTCCAAGCCACCTGACCCGGACCTTTACCGAGATACCCGGATCCCAGTGCCGCAGGGCCCGGCAGCAGACGAGCCAGAGACCTCCTATTCCCTGTTCCAGGCGTGTAGCTGGGTCACACAATTGTTGCGAAGCGCTGAGGACCTCACCAGGGTCACCTATGAGGCTTTCGAAGCAGCTCGTCAGTCCAACGTTCGCCATCTGGAACTCTTCATTGATCAGCTGCCCGTTCACCTGGAGTATCTGGGTTACACCGGCTACATCGAAGCGATGGCGGGTGGCATTCGACTCGCCGAGCGTGAGTTCGGCATGACTGGTCGCCTGATAGCCGGAATTGATCGGTCCAAGACTGGGGGAGATGCGGTGTCTTGGGTGCAGCAGGTGGTGAACAACCCTCATCCTTACCTCGTGGGCATCGGCCTGGACAATTTGGAGAACGCAGGGCCCCCCGAACGCTTCACCGATGCCTATCAGCTGGCAGGACGAAGCGGGCTTGGAAGGACGGCGCACTCCTCTGAGCATGTTCCCAGTGCTCTGAACACGATCACATGCTTGGATCAGTTGGGATGTGACCGAATCGACCACGGGTACTACGTTCTTGAGGACGATGACGTGGTGGCTAGGCTCCGACGCGAACAGACGGTGTTCACCGTAGGGTGTGTCACGTCGCGTCGCTCATGGCGGCCATGGCGGCGAGCCTCTATCCGGGCGATGATCGATGCTGGACTCGCTGTAGTGCCTTGCTCAGATGACCCCGGGATGTTCCCAAACTCACTGAACAACGAGTACCGCATTCTCGCTGATCAGGTCGGAGCGACTGCCGAGCAGCTAAGAGCCATGTCTCTCCGCGCGGTCGAGGCTTGTTGGTTACCGGAGCAGGAGAAAGCCGTTCTTCGGGCAGACGTCCAAGCCCAGATTGACGCAGCTGACAAAGAATTCGCCGATACTCTCTGAAACTCTTCCGGGCGGGCATAAAGCGTGTGGCGGAGGCAGCTTGAATAGCAGCAGAAAGCAGCGACGGGGTTTGCTTGGGCTACTCAACACCTTGTGTGAGCCCAGGCTGCCCTGTCCGCTCCAGATGCATACCCGCACTCACCGCGGATCATAGCATCGCCCGCAGTCTCGATGGCATTGGGCACGTTGTCATCACCGGCTTTTTGATGACGGCCAGTGCCGGGGCAGGTGTGGAGGTGCACCAGCTTCATTGCGAAGACGACGAGGCGCTGGCGCGGAAGGCGGAGCACGACGGATAAAGCCAGCCGGAGGGTTGGCCCCAGGACTGGGATGATTCTGGAGCAATGCCGGACCTCTACTGCCACCCCGACTACCTTGAGATAGGGGAGTGGGAGCATCTGGAAGCACTCAGCCTGCTGGGAGGAAATTGAGACCTCGACCCTCATAGATGAGGGACAGCCGCAGGAAGAAATCGACACAGCTCTCTGGAAGCAGTCGCAGGCCCGCGCTGATTGGGAGCCCGGCCCTCCTGGAGACCCCGAAGAATACGCAAACATAGGTAACGCCAACGACGGGTAGGTCGCTGCGTTGCTCTCTGCATCCCACGGGACCAGCCCTACTCGCGAGCAGACGGTGGCCAGTGTTGCTGCAGTGAGCCGACTGGGGGCCTCGACTACTCATCCGAGACGAGACAAGGCCCCTCTCCCCAACATTCGGGGAAAGGGGCCTTGCATTGTTTTCGGCCGTCCTGACGGGGTTCCGTCTCTGTTCGGCCTGTGCGCGGAGGGGTGTTGAGTCTCAGATCATGGTTGACAGTTTCTGGCTTGGGGTGGGGTGGGTGATAGTTCACAGGTGTCTCGGGACATCGTTGACAGGTGATAGTTGACTGCTGTGTCGAGACATCGTGGACATCTGGTGATGCGTTGATGGGGGCATGGGAAAGCATAAAAACCTTGCTATTGTCCGTTCTGTGACCAGCCAGGGGCTCTCTGTGGCCTCTACTGCGAGAAAGTATCGGGTTTCCCGGCAATGGGTTTACACCCTTATGCGCCGGTACCAGGCGTCCGGGCCCGCCGGGGTGGAACCTGTCAGCCGTGCACCAGCACGCCGACCGGTGAGCACCCCAGACCCAGTACGCAAAAGAATCATCGAACTGCGCCAACACCTCACATCCCAGGGAGCTGACGCGGGGGCAGAGACCATCGCCTGGCACCTTCAGCGTGAGGGCTTCCACGCCCCTTCAAAAGCCACTATCCACCGGATACTGCGTACTGCTGGATTAGTGACTGCTGCACCACAGAAGAAACCTAAGTCGGCGATGATCCGGTTCGAAGCCGAACTGCCCAATCAGATGTGGCAAGCAGATATCACGCACTGGCATCTGGTGGGTGGCACCCGGGTCGATATCCTCGATTTCCTCGATGATCACTCCCGCTACCTGGTAGGAATCACCGCCTACACAAGATGCACCGGCGCTGATGTGGTGGAGATGATGACCACCCTCATCACAGGCTTCGGGCCCCCAGCAACGACTCTGACCGATAACGGACTAGTCTTCACCTCACGGTTCGCTACTCACCCAGGAGCCCGCAACGGTTTCGAAGTGCTGCTGGCAAGTCAGAAGATCCAGCAGAAAAACGGAGCCCCCGGCCATCCCCAAACCCAAGGCAAGATCGAACGGTTCCACCAAACCCTGAAACGCTGGCTCAGCAGCAAACCCACCCCAACAGAGCTCACCGAACTCCAAGAGCTCCTCGATCAGTTCCGCACCTGGTACAACACCAACAGGCCCCACCGCGCGATCGGGCGCCGTACCCCTGAACAGGCCTACACAGCACTACCCAAAGCCACCCCGACCGCTGAGCAGAACACCCAGTACCGCACCCGCCGCGACCGGGTCGATGCCTCAGGGAAAGTCACTCTGCGATACGCAGGACGACTACGACACCTGATGATCGGACGAGCCAACAAACGCCAACCCATCATCATGATCATCGACGGCGAAAACGTCACCACGTCCCACGCCCACACAGGAGAAATCCTCGCAGAACACACCCTGGATCACACCAAGATCTACCACCCTAAAAGGCCCCCGCCACCGAACCCGCAGACACACCAAAAAAGGTAGGGCCCCGAACCCGAAGGTTCAGAGCCCTACCTGTCAACGATGTGATGAGACATCAGTCAACAATGTCCCGACACATCACACTGGTGCGCGGAGGGGGACTTGAACCCCCACCCTCATTATTAGAGGACTAGCACCTCAAGCTAGCGCGTCTACCTATTCCGCCACCCGCGCAGGGTGCCTGCCTCAATGTGAAGCCAAGAGAGCTTAGCACGTCAGCAGGCTGAGTCAGAAACTCCTACTTCTTACCGCCAAAACCAGCGAAACGCTTGTTGAACTTGTCCACACGTCCGGCGGAGTCCATGATGCGCTGCTTGCCGGTGTAGAAGGGGTGCGAGGCAGCTGAAATCTCAACGTCAATCACCGGGTAGGTATTGCCGTCCTCCCACTCCATCGTCTTCTGACTGGTAGCGGTGGTGCGGGTCAGCACCTTCTCACCGGAGGAAAGATCGTTGAAGATCACCGGCTGGTATGTCGGGTGAATGTCAGGTTTCATGCTCAGGTCCTTTTCATGCGCCGCTGGTTTTTGCCAGAAGCTGGGAAACGAAAGATCAAGGCCGTTGATCGGCCAACACTCGATCGTACCCTACGTGCAAGCTTGGTGCCACAGGGCGGCGCACGGTGGCACCCACGGCGGAGGCGATAAGGTGAAGTCATGGAGAATAACGCCGTTGAATTCTGCCGTGACCTGATCCGGTTCGACACCTCTAACTGGGGAGAGGGCAAGTCGAACGGGGAACGTGAAGCCGCCGAATACTGTGCTGAGATCATGCGACAGGCCGGGCTCGAGCCACAGTTCTTTGAGAAGGCTCCGGGCCGGACTAACGTGATCACCCGGATGAAGGGCACAGACGACGACGCCGGAGCCCTCGTGGTTCACGGACACTTGGACGTCGTACCCGCCCAAGCAGCTGACTGGCAGGTTGACCCCTTTTCCGCAGACATCATTGATGGACTCATCTGGGGCCGTGGTGCCGTTGATATGAAAGACATGGACGCCATGATCCTGGCCTCGATGTTGCAGATGGCTCAAGACGGACATCGCCCCAAGCGAGACATCATCTTCGCGTTCTTCGCAGATGAAGAAGACAACGGCGCCTACGGGGCGCGGTGGTTAACTGGCACTCACCCGGAACTCTTCGACGGAGCAACCGAAGCGATCAGCGAGGTCGGAGGGTTCTCCGCAGATATCGCAGGCACCCGCGCCTACCTCATTCAGACCGCAGAGAAGGGCATTCACTGGACCAAAATGACGGCTCACGGCACAGCCGGCCATGGGTCAGCCGTGCACAAGGACAACCCCGTAGTGCACTTGGCCGAGGCCGTCGCTGCCATTGGTGCGCATGAATGGCCACTCGAATACACCAAGACCACTCGTGCGTTGTTCGAGCAGCTCTCCGAGGTGACCGGTATTCCGTTCGACCCAGAAGACCCCTCGGCGCTTATCGAAGCGTCGGGATCCGCTGGAAAGTTCATCGCCGCAACACTGCGCAACACGTCCAACCCCACGTTGCTTGAGGCCGGCTACAAACACAACGTTGTCCCAGGCCAGGCCCAGGCCTTGGTGGACGCTCGAACCCTGCCAGAGCAGGATGAGAAGGTCGCCGCCACCCTGCGCGAGCTTGCCGGGGACAAAATCACGTTCGAGCTCATGAATGAAGGCCCGGCGCTCGAAGTGCCGTTCTCCGGGACGCTGGTGGAGCAGATGGTCCAAGCGCTCAAAGATGAGGATCCTGAAGCTGTGGTGGTTCCCTACATGCTGGGCGGAGGAACCGACAATAAGCACCTCGCCAAGCTGGGAATCACCGGCTACGGTTTTGCTCCGCTACAACTCCCTGCTGATCTGGACTTCACGGGCATGTTCCACGGGGTGGATGAAAGGGTGCCAGTCGAGTCCCTGAAGTTCGGTGTCCGCGTGCTCCATCGTTTCCTGCTGGAGCAGTAAGGACGGACACTGGTCCGGTTCAAAAGGTCCGCTTGACGCGGATCATGCGACGGCGAAGCCAGTACTTCCGTACGCCACCTGTGTATAGCGCCGAACGCCTCAGCTCCCACCGGCCGTACTCAGCGTATTCGACCACACGGCGCCTGACCTCGGCCAATGACTCACGCGGTTGGCAGGTCAGCACAAGGTACTCCCAGCCGCGGCCGTCGTCGTCCGAAGCGCTGTACCGGGACATTGCGGAGGCGTGGGTCTGGTCTGCCATTGGAACAACTCTAGAACACCCGTCAAGAGGTCTACCGCTGCGCCCTGAGACGTTGATACTGTGACCATATGAACATCGATCCTCGCATCGCTCTCAATGCGCTCACGAACGCACTTGAGGAACATCTTTCAGCCGCAGTCAACCGCCGGGGCGAGGACGATCCTTCGGTTGAAGCGGCGTTCTACAACATCTCCGACACTTTCGAAGCCTACGAGGATGCCCTCTTTGCCTCCACGGGGGAAGTGACACCTCTGGACCTATATGACGAAGACTCCGACGATGGAGACGACATCATCGATGAGGATGACGACCTTGACGAGGATGTCGAAGAGGACTAGCTTTCGTACGCGCTGACAGCGCGCCGGCTCACCAGTTCTTGGATGTGGTACTAAGCTTCGTTCGTGCAATGGATCGAAGCGATCATTTTGGGCCTGGCGCAGGGGCTCACTGAATTCCTGCCTATCTCCAGTTCAGCCCACCTTCGCATAGTAGGTGAGTTCCTTCCCGGTGCCTCCGATCCCGGAGCAGGGTTTACCGCCATCAGCCAACTCGGCACTGAAACCGCCGTACTGGTGTATTTCTGGCGAGACATTCTCCGAATAGTCCGAGCTTGGTTTGCAGCCGTGACCGGCAATCTCGAGCACAGCCACCCCGATGCTCGGATGGGTTGGATGATCATCGTGGGCACATTGCCCATCGTGATTCTGGGGCTAATCCTTGAGCAGTATATTGACACCACATTCCGCACGCTGTGGTTGATCGCAACGACGCTGATCGTTTTTGCCATCTTCCTAGCGATCGCCGACCGTCTAGGCACGCAAACTAAGCAGCTCAGCCAGCTGAGCATCCGAGACGGGATACTGTTCGGGTTGGCTCAATCGTTGGCGCTTATCCCAGGGGTGTCTCGCTCAGGCGGGACCATCACCGCTGGATTGCTCATGGGGTACACACGGGAGGCGGCCGCCAGGTATTCCTTCCTCCTCGCCGTCCCAGCAGTGTTCGGGTCAGGTTTTTACAAACTCCTTGGTTCCTTGGAGGAACCAGATGGGCCCTACACCCTGATGCAGACTCTGGTCGCGACTGGAGTAGGCTTCATCGTCGCCTATGTCATCATCGGTTGGTTCCTGCGGTACGTTTCGACTCATTCGTACACTCTCTTCGTGGCTTATCGCATTGGTCTGGGCATCTTCGTCTACATCTGCCTGAGCTTCGGAATTATCAACGCCTAGTTGGAGTTGACCGCAGAGTGGAAACACCTGCCTGTGAAAGGATTATTGCGTGAAATCGTGGAGCGCCCCCGCTGTGCCTGGCCTGCCGCCAGTGCCCGAAACCTTTGAGCTCTACGACACACCCCATGCGACGACGGTCAGCACCTCATCAAGGCAAGGTGCTGCTTCGCTCTACGTGTGCGGCATCACGCCCTATGACGCCACACACCTCGGTCACGCAAACACGTATGTGCACTTCGACACCTTGGTCAGGTACTGGCGGGCCTGCGGACTCGAAGTTCAGTACGTGCAGAACGTCACGGATATTGATGACCCGCTCCTTGAGCGCGCCACCGACACACAGGTCGACTGGCGCGACCTCGCCGAGTCGCAGACGCAACTATTCCGAGAAGACATGGCCGCCCTGAGTGTCATACCACCGACCCACTACCTAGGCGCTGTGGAAATGATCCCGGCCGTGGTCGAAGACGTTGAGCGGCTCGTGGCATTGGGAGTTGCATACCCGGTGAAAGCCGCTGACGCATCCGGTCAGGACTACTACTTCGATATTGCCGCCGCAGAGCAGCGCACAGACTGGCGGCTCGGAAGCATCGGGCGCTACGACCGCCCTGCTATGGAAGCTATGTTCCCCGAACGTGGGGGAGACCCAGATCGACCAGGAAAGCGGGACCCACTCGATCCACTGCTCTGGCGCGCTGCACGTGATGGTGAGCCTCAGTGGTCAGGTGGCACGCTTGGAGAGGGTCGCCCAGGGTGGCACATCGAGTGTTCCGTGATTGCACGCCGGCATTTGCCCGCGCCCTTCACCATCCAGGGAGGTGGCTCTGATCTGCGCTTCCCCCATCACGAGTTCTCTGCCGCCCACGCCACTGCCGCTGACGGCATACCTTTGGCCCAGGGGTACATGCATACCGGAATGGTGGGGCTTGACGGTGAGAAAATGTCCAAGTCCCGTGGGAATCTGGTCTTGGTTTCTCAGCTGCGGGCCCAGGGAACCGATCCGCAAGTGATTCGCACGCTCATACTGTCCAATCACTGGCGGGAGGACTGGACCTACACCGATCCTGCTTTGCATAATGCCCAAGAGCGCCTCGCCAGGTGGAAGTCGGCCTGGCAGGCAACCCAGGACAACTATGGCGACGCTGCCCCGCTGGCTGATCTGCAGTACGCACTCATGAGTGCTCTGGCAGGAGATCTCAATTCACCGGCCGCGCTCGACACTCTTGACCTCTGGGCAGCTGGGCATATATCTCCCCACACCAGCGCCTCCGGTGTCCGCGACGTCGTCCTCGCTCTCCTCGGCATTGACCTCGCAGCCTAAGCGCAGGAACCCTCAACACCGAGACAGCCCGTTAGCTTGTAGGTGGCCTCGGAGTCTATAAGGATGAAGGGGTTGGCCGGTCCGGTTCCTGGGCATGATCGTTTGCCCCCAGTCACTTGATGATCCGGGGGGTGTTGTCACCCGGGGCTGGTCGCGGCGGATCGTGGATCGCTGGTAGAGGCACGACAGTCCCAACCTGCTCCCCGAGTAGATGGGTGGAGGGCTTGTTTTCTAACGTGGATGCCGAGCATGAACCGCCCACCGACCCTGTTCATCATTGCTGGTGAGCATGCTGGGACTGGCCACTGGCCAGGGCAGCGACATGCTGTCCTTGGTGACAGGCCCATAGCTTCACATGGAGGGGTTTCATGACCGCATTCGATTTGGTCAGCTTCGCGCTGTTCATCGGCTTAGATGTCGGCAAATCCGAACACCACGCCACCGCCCTGACCAGCTCTGGTGAGCGGGTCTATGACAAGGCGCTGCCCAACGATGAGTCCAAGCTACGTAGCCTGCTGGACGAGCTCACCTCGGCCCACGGTGCCGCACTGTTGGTCGTCGATCAGCCCGCCACGATCGGTGCCCTGCCGGTTGCTGTCGCCCGCGCCGTCGAGGCCGTGGAGGTCGCCTACCTGCCGGGGTTGACGATGCGCCGGATGGCAGACTTACACGCCGGCTCAGCGAAGACCGACGCCAGGGACGCATTCATCATCGCCGAGACCGCCCGGACGATGCCCTCTGCGCTGCGCCAGGTCGCAGCCTCTGATGAGCAGGTCGCCGAACTGGCGGTGTTGGCTGGTTTCGATGATGACCTGCTGGGACAGACCACCGCCGCTCGTAACCGGCTGCGCGGGCTACTGACCCAGATCCACCCCGGCCTGGAGCGGACGATCGGCCCGAAACTCCACCACCGGGGCGTGCTCGATGCCTTGACCCGGTGGCCGACCCCGCACGCGCTGCAGAAGGCCGGACGGGCCCATGTGCGCAACCGGATCGCCAAGCACAACCCCCGGCTCGCCAGGCCGGTCTCTGAGGCGATCTTCGACGCCCTCGACGCCCAGACCGTCGTGGTGGCCGGCACTGGTGCTGCCGCCACGATCGTGCCGATCCTGGCGGGCCAGCTCACCGAGCTCTACACCCAACGCGAGACCGTCACAGCCCAAGTTGAAGCACTGGTGGAGGCCCACCCTCTTCACCAGGTCCTGACCTCAATGCCTGGGGTCGGCGTCAGGACCACCGCACGCATCCTCACCGAGGTCATCGGCAAGGATTTCAAGACCCCAGGGCACCTGGCCTCCTACGCCGGCATCGCACCCACCACCCGTCGATCCGGAAGTTCCATTCGTGGCGAGTTCGCCAACCGCGGTGGTAACAAGAGGCTGAAATCCACCCTGTTCAACAGCGCTTTCGCCTCGCTCTCACACCCGCCATCAAGGGCCTACTACGACAAGAAAAGAGCCGAGCACAAAACCCACAAGCAAGCCATCATCGCCCTCGCCCGCCGACGCCTGGACACCCTCTACGCCATGCTCCGCGACGGCACCTTCTACCAAGAACCAGACAACGCCCGCGGCAGCACTGACCACCGCTTAGCAGCTTGACGAAAACCATAGAGGCACCCCCCGCTAGCTCTCTGGGGGTTTCCGTCGCCTGAGGTAGCGTTCGAACTCCTCTGCGATCGCATCCCCTGAAGCTTCCGGGAGATTGGTCGTGTCCGTGGCCTCCTCGAGCCGTTTCACGTAGTCAGCGATCTCCGCGTCCTCTTCAGCCAGGTCATCGACTCCCCGCTCCCACGCAGCGGCGTCTTCGGAGATTTCCTCTGCCTGGTGCGGATCGAGGGGCACGCCGAGAAGCTCTTCCAGTTTTCGCATTAGTGCCAGCTGAGCCTTAGGCGATGGTGCCTGACCCACATAGTGGGGTACGGCGGCCCACAGCGAAAGTGATGGGATACCAGCCTGGTAGGCCGTGTGTGCCAGCACTCCAACAATCCCCACAGGCCCCTCATAGGTGGGTTCTTCAATATCCAGAAGGTCCTGAATATCAGCATCTTCCGAGGAGAACGACGCCGGAATGGGCCGGGTATGCGGCACATCAGCCAACAGGGCGCCGACCAGCACGACTGCCGCCACATCGTGTTCCGCCGCCTTGGTCAAGAGTTCTGCGGTGTAGGCACGCCAACGGAAGCTGGGCTCCACACCATGGACGAACAGAAGATCAAACTCCCCATTCGCAGGTGAGGCGTGCAGAATGGTGGTGGAGGGCCAGACAATCTCGCGGCCTGCGGGATTACGCGCGATCTTTGGTCGGGAGAACTGGAAGTCGTAGTACTCCTCATCAGTGAGTTTCTCCACGAGTTCAGCTCCGAACGCTTGGGCTACGGTGCGAACCGCAGTCGACGCTGCCCCGCCGGCGTCGTTCCATCCTTCGAAAGCGAGCACCATGACCGTGGGGCGAGCCGACTGTTGATCACCATTCGCTGCCGTGTTCCGCAGGTGGGCAGCGAGAAGCTCCGAGCGATCGACCCTCTCTACAGGGGTATCGGGATCCTCGGAATTGGATGCTTGGTTGTCCTCACTCACATTTCTCACAGTACTGGCAAGCCACAGCTGGTGGAAGCGTACTATGGTGGGCATGTCAGAATTGCAGGCCGTTTTCTGGGATATGGACGGCACATTGGTGGATACAGAGCCCTACTGGATCGAATCCGAATACCAGTTGGTGAAAGATCACGGAGGCACGTGGAATGAGGAGAAGGCCCACCAGCTGGTGGGTCAGGCACTCACATACTCCGCATCTGTCCTCCAGGAAGCCGGAGTTCAGATGGGAGTTCGGGAGATTATTGACCACCTCACGGCTCAAGTCGTGAGTCGGTGTGGTGAACGGATCCCGTGGCGTCCAGGTGCTCGCGACCTGCTCAATGAGCTTCACCGCGAACGTATCCGCAGTGCGATGGTGACCATGAGCTTCACGCCGCTAGCACGCGCCATTGCTGAGGCGTTGCCGACGGGCCACCTGGAATTCGTCGTCACCGGTGACATGGTCTCGGCTGGCAAGCCGGACCCCGAGGCCTATCATCTGGCATTCGACACAATGGCCGCCGACCACGAGCACCGCACCGGCGCGCCCTTGCGGCGGCGGCAGTGCATCGCGATTGAGGACTCAATTCCAGGAACGGCCGCCGCTGCGGCTTCCGGGATGGTCACATTGGCGGTGCCGCACTACTCGCCGCTTCCCGATAATGGCCAATGGCATCTGATGGACACGCTCTCCGGAGCTGGAGTGTCCACGCTCCAGGAGCTTCTCGTCCGCGACCCTTCGCCGGCTACCGCATGACGGGGGCTTCACCGATCGGCCAGCGCATGCGCACCGGGCTGCTAAAGGCCGGACAGCGGGTGCAGTTGACCGACTACAAGGGTCGGAAATCGACCATCACGCTCAGCGATGGTGGCGAATGGCACACACACCGTGGAGTCCTCCACCACGACAAACTCATCTCGCAGCCTGAGGGAATTGTGGTGGAGAACAGTGCGGGATTCCGCTACCAAGTCCTTCGCCCGTTGCTGAACGACTACGTGTTGTCAATGCCCCGGGGCGCAACCGTGGTCTACCCGAAGGACTCAGCTCAGATTGTGCAGGTCGCAGACATCTTCCCGGGGGCTCACGTTCTCGAGGCCGGAGTCGGCTCCGGGGCGCTGAGCATTTCGCTGCTGCGCGCCGTCGGGGACTCCGGCACACTGAACTCCTACGAACTCAGAGAAGAGTTCGCTGATATTGCGCGCAGCAACGTCGAAGCGTTCTTCGGCGAACCCCATCCCGGGTGGACCATCCGCATCGGAGATGCAGCGCAGAGGCCACTCGAAATTGAGGAACCAGGCGGTGTAGACCGCGTAGTTTTGGACATGCTCACCCCATGGAACTGTCTTGATGCAGTCCGGACCGTGCTCGCTCCCGGCGGAGTCTGGGTCAGCTACGTAGCCACTGTGACCCAGCTGTCCCGGTTAGCCGAAGAGATCAAACAGTCAGGCGGCTTCACGGAACCAGAAGCCCACGAAACAATGCTCCGGACCTGGCACCTTGACGGCCTTGCTGTGCGTCCCGACCACAGGATGGTTGCACACACAGGGTTCCTGCTCTCCACCAGGCGTCTTGCTGATGACCAGCTTCCACTGGAGCTGAAGAAGCGGGAGAAGGTTTCCGAACCTGCCACAGAGGACACTCAGGCCTGGGCCGGAACCAATGACGATGAGATATGGGATCAAGAAACTCTCAAGACTCGCGTGGTATCCAGGAAGAAGGCACGCAAAGCAGCAGCCAATTCCCTCAAGCACGTCGAAGCAGCCAAGGAGATTGTCCATGACGAGTGAGGCTCACACACAGACTGAGGAGCTGCGGGGCCGGCTTGAACAGGCCCACCGGCAGATCGACAACCTCCGGCAACGTCAACGCAGCCTTGAACAGCAGCTCCAGACGGCCGGACGGAACAACGAACGGCTCACCGGTCTCCTGGAAGCAACCCGCGGTCAGATCGAACAGCTGAAACAAGCCCTGGAAGCCGACGGTCAGCCTCCCTTCACATTCGCCACCGTGATCGGCTACAGAGAGCAGCGCGAGCGCACAGAAGGGCGGGAGATCGAAGCCGCCACCGCCCCCGGTTGTGATGTGCTCCATTCTGGGCGCAAACTTCGAGTCTCAGTGTCTCCGCTGATTCGTCCTGAAGAAATTTCGGCCGGTAGTCAGGTCTTGCTCAACGAGAACTACACCATCATTGCTGTCCTCGCACCGGAAGGAACCGGGGAAATCGCCCGGGTGAAAGAGGTGCTGCCCGACGGCAGACTCGTGATCCTGGCGCGAGGAGAAGAGGAAAGGGTCGTCAAGCTCTCACCCTCCGCAGTCACCCACACTGATGAAGGAGAGAAGCCGCCCCGGGTCGGCGACACCGTTGTTGTTGACCTCCGCACTGGCACCGCCACCGAGGTCGTCCCCCTCTCCGAGGTCGAGGATGTGGTGTTGGAGGAAACACCCGATATCGCCTACGGAGACATCGGCGGACTTGCTGAGCAGATCGAGCAGATCCGGGACGCTGTGGAACTGCCATTCCTGCATGCCGATCTATTCCGGGAGCATGGGTTGCGAGCTCCGAAGGGCATCCTGCTCTACGGACCGCCCGGATGTGGCAAGACGATGATTGCTAAGGCTGTGGCCACATCGCTAGCAGGTGGTGAGGCATCCGGGGCGTACTTCCTCAACATCAAAGGTCCAGAGCTGCTGAACAAATACGTCGGTGAAACGGAACGGCATATCCGGGTGATCTTTTCCCGCGCTCGGGAACGCGCCTCTGCGGGATGTCCTGTGGTGGTGTTCTTTGACGAGATGGAAGCACTGTTCCGCACACGCGGCACCGGTGTGTCATCCGATGTCGAGACGACGATCGTGCCGCAACTACTGGCTGAAATCGACGGCGTAGAGTCGCTGGACAACGTCATCGTCATTGGCGCCTCCAACCGAGAAGACATGATTGATCCTGCGATCTTGCGGCCTGGGCGGCTTGATGTGAAGATCCGAGTTCAACGGCCAAGTGCCCAAGGGGCGCGGGAGATCCTGCGCATCCACCTGGGAGATTCAATCCCACTGCGTCCGGCTCTGATTGAGGAGTACGGGGGGCGGGAGCCGTTGCGCGAAGCGCTGATTGACACCACCGTGTCCCAGCTCTATCCCGCACACTCTGGTTTCATGTCGGGAGCTGTCCTGAGCAATATTGTGGACCGCACCAAGAAGCTGGCCATCAAGGAGTACTTAGCCCGGGCAGAAGAAGACCATTTCAAGGGCCTCACCCAGGAGCATCTCGACGAGGCCATCAAGCAGGAGCTGGCCGAACAGCGTGACATGGTTGCCGGACTCGGGCTCACCGAGCCGAAGCCTGGGGCTTTCGAGCCGGCCGGCAATGGGCCACGCGCATGAGCGCACGGCGGTTGATCGGCATGGAAACCGAGTACGGCATCCACGCCCCCTCAAATTCCCGAGCAAGCCATGTCAGCCTCTCCATCGAGTTGGTCAACGCCTATGCTGCCCACATCACAGAAACGGGTGGAGCAGTCGCTGGAACAGAGTGGGACTATCAGTCGGAATCTCCCTTGGTTGACGCCAGGGGATGGGTGCTGCCCCGCTCAGCAGCTCACCCGTCCCAGTTGACCGATACCTCTGAGGCCATCACCTACGCCACTGAGCAGGAAGCTGGGGCAGGCGCTGTCCGGGATGCCCTGGGAAACGTCTCCGGCGGAGACCCCAGCCCAGCCGATACCGCAGAGAGGGACTACCACCCTCCTGGGTCGGCGCACTGGCGCGGTGACTTCTACCGCCCAAAGGAGGGACAACCGCAACTGCTGATGAACCTCGTGCTGGGAAACGGCGCCAGATTCTATGTTGATCACGCCCACCCCGAGTACTCATCCCCTGAGGCGGTGGGCGCAAGACGCGCGGTTCTCTACGACGTCGCTGGTGACGTCGTCGCTCGAGCTGCCGCACAGCGTCTCTCCCTGGAACCTGGATCGCCAGAAGTGCTGCTCTACAAGAACAACACGGACAACAAATCCGTCTCCTACGGGGCTCACGAGAACTACCTCGTGCCACGCAAGCTTCCCTTCGACTCACTTGTGGCCGGTCTGATTCCGTTCTTCACAACACGGCAAATCATCTGCGGCGCTGGGCGAGTCGGTGTCGGGCAACGCTCACAGACGCCTGGTTTCCAAATCTCCCAGCGAGCTGACTTCTTCGAAGAACAGGTGGGACTAGAAACCACCGTGAGACGTCCGATTATCAATACTCGGGATGAACCGCATGCCAACTTTGACACCTGGCGTCGGCTGCACGTCATTATCGGAGACGCCAATATGAGCGAGTACTCTGCGTGGCTGCGGGTCGGCACTACGGCTTTGGTGCTCGACCTCATCGAATCTGGAAAAGCTCCAGCTATCAGGCTCAACGACCCCGTTCAGGCGCTTAAAGATATTTCCCACGACCCGAGCTTGACATGCACTGTCGCAACCGATCGCGGCCCCATGACTGCTCTGCAGATTCAGCATCAGTATCTTCAGGCGGTAGTGGCGCACGCCCGTGAAGTCAGTGCCCCCAAGCTTCCGCATGCCGCCCCGGACACAGAAACTGCTGAGCTCATTGAGGCCTGGGGCGATCTCTTGATCGACCTCCAGCAAGATGTCAGCCGCGCGGCAGACCGTGTGGACTGGGTGGCCAAGAAACAGCTTCTGGAGTCCTACAGGCGCCGCGACGGACTTGATTGGGGCTCACCCCGGCTGGGCATGATCGATCTGCAGTACCACGATCTCCGCCCGGAGAAAGGCCTCTACTATCGGTTGGCGCGGGCGGGGCGCATGCGTCGGCTTTTCACTGAAGAGCAGATCGACTGGGCAGCATCGCATCCTCCAGAAGAGACTCGCGCGTGGTTGCGAGGCCAACTCATCACCAGGCACCCAAAGTCCGTGGCCGGAGCATCCTGGGACCAGATCCTACTGAGGCCGGATGACGTCTCACCGGTGGTGCGACTCAAACTCACCGACCCTTTCAGCGGAAATAGAGAACAGGCTGAACCGGTGTTGGAACAAGTGGAGAACCCCGCCCAGCTTGTAAGCGGTCTCCAGGACCTGTTGGGTCAGCGGTAGAATAGTCCCATGTCAGCACAGCCGCAGAAACAGCCGCACCGTCACGGTGGGGGAGACCAACCTGAGTCCGCCGACGCCGCCCAAGTACAAGGCAACCCTCAGTCCACCGAACGTGCAGCCGAACTCGACAGCCTGCTCGACGAGATCGACACAGTGCTTGAGTCCAATGCTGAGGAATTCGTCAAAGGATTCGTGCAGAAGGGCGGCCAGTAGGGCGTGGATCGCCGCGTCTTCGGCGTCGAATCAGAGTTCGGACTCACTCACCGTCCTGAGACTGGCAGAGGCCTGCCGCCCGATGAGCTGGCCAGGTACCTCTTCCGTCCCGTGGTGGAGTTTGGCCGCAGCTCCAATATCTTCATCCCCAACGGGTCACGGCTCTACCTCGATGTGGGATCGCACCCGGAGTACGCCACCGCGGAATGCGATGACCTGATCGACCTCATCGCCGCTGACCGAGCCGGAGAAAGAGTCATGCACGACCTGGCACTCGCGGCCGAGGAGCGCATCCACCGTGATGGATTCACCGGTCAGGTCTACGTTCTCAAGAACAATGTGGATTCGGCGGGCAACTCCTACGGAAGCCATGAGAACTATCTGATACCTCGCACCACTCACTTCCGCAGGCTCTCCGGAATCCTTCTCCCATTCTTAGTCACCCGGCAAATCATCGCAGGCGCAGGACGAGTCGTACCGGCTGATGAGAGCAGTCAAGCGCACTTTGCGTTCTCCCAGCGGGCTGATCATATGTGGGAGGGCATCTCCAGCGCGACCACACGTTCTCGTCCGATTATCAACACTCGCGATGAGCCGCACGCTGATGCAGCCAGCCACCGGAGGCTCCATGTGATCGTGGGCGACTCGAATATGTCGACCACTACGTCACTGCTGCGCTACGGCTCCACGGATCTCGTCCTGCGCATGATCGAGGCAGGCGTTCCGATCGACGACTTTGAGTTGGAGAATCCTATTGCAGCTATCCGTCAGATCAGCCACGACATCACTGGTGGTGCCAGAGTGCGGACGCGTGCCGGCGATGAGTTCACCGCAGTGCAGATCCAGCGGGGCATCCTCCAACGCGTCAGCCGTTTTGTCTCTGAGCGCGGAGCCCATCATGAGCATGTAGACCGGGTACTGCAGTTGTGGGAGCGCGCACTCGAAGCAGTTGAGTCCGGAGATCATAGCCTCATCGACCAGGACATCGATTGGGCCATCAAAAAACGACTGGTGCAGGATGTGGCCACACAGAAGGGCCTAGACCTGAGCCATCCGCGCTTGGAGCAGATCGATATGGCTTACCACGATGTGAACCCGCACCGCGGGCTGTTCCATCTGCTAGCACGCAGGGGACGCGCCACCAGCATCCTCACAGAGGAGCAGATCAGCCAAGCGATGACGACGCCGCCCCCTACTCGTGCCGCTGTTCGGGGAGAGTTTCTCTCCACCGCACGCGCCTATGGTGCTGAGTGCACTGTGGACTGGGTCCACCACAAGCTCACAGGACGACCCCTCGAAGCCATCATGGTCAAAGATCCCTTCGCGCAACAGGATGATCGTGTTGACACGCTGCTCAACAAACTGGGGGACCGGCAGAGCCAGTTGAGAGAGCGCAGCTTCGACGAACGCAGCGACAACGCCGTGACTGTGGCGTTGAGTGACAAATACGCCCTCATTACCGGCGCAGAGCCTCCAGAGCCCCCTCTGATCTGACGAAAAACATCAAGAGATAGTAGAGTTCCCTCCGATGCGAATCCACCGTAAAGCTCAAGCCCCGCTCGCTCTTTCAGCCGCCGCAGTCCTGATGCTGACGGCCTGCTCTGAAGATCCTGGGCTCGGCAACTCCGAAGCCTTGTCCGATATCGAGGTTAACCATAATGACGAGGGGGAAGCCCCTGATGTGGTGATCTACGACGATATCGAAGCCGATGAAAATTCCTCCTACGTCGTCAATGAAGGGGACGGGGAGCAAATCACGAGCGACTCGCTGATGGACTATCAGCTGAGCATCGTCGACCCCAGCACCGGGGCAATCCAGCAGAGCTCCCATGAGGACCGCGTCGATCCCTTCATGGCCTTGTCAGCTTTAGCCGCCTCACCGGTCGGAGTGGAACAGTTCTTCGCCCAGGGACTCAGTGAAGATGGGGTGACCGTCGGTTCCGACGTCGCCTTCTACCTGGTTCCTGACCCGGAACAGGGCATTGCCGAGCCGACCCTCTACCTCTTCGAAGTCCTCGGCCAAACGCCGGCATACGCCGACGGTGAGGAGCAGGACCAATCTGGTGACCTGCCGGAGATCGAGTCGGAGATCGGCACAGTGCCGGAACTCGGAGACTATGATCAGGAAGCTGATGCGCCCAGCGAACTCAGCAGTGAAGTGCTGATCGCCGGCGAAGGTGAAGAAATCGCAGATGATGACTACGTCTTTGTCCAGTACCGCGGATGGCGCTGGGAGGACGGAGAAGAATTCGACACATCCTGGGTCACTGAGCCTGAAGGCGAAGATGAAGACAATGCCGAGGAGGACGAAGACGACTCCGAGGACGAGGAGCTCACGGCACCTGAGCCGGGCTCGGCAGGTGAACCTTTCGGATTTTCACTGACCGGCGGAGTGATCGAAGGATGGCTCGAAGGCATTCCCGGACACAATGTCGGTGACCGCATTCTGCTCGTGATCCCAGAAGACCTCGCCTACGGTGAGTCCACCAATGATGACGGGACCACTGAGGGAGGGCAGCCTGGAGGTGCGCTGATTTTTGTGGTGGACATTGCCCGCACCATCGACAACGAAACGATGGAGGAACTCCAGTCATCGCAGCAGCAGCAGCCGGAGCAAGGCGATGCGGCGCCGCTTGAGCTCACTGATGAGGATCGTGAACGCCTCGAGGAGCTCGCCGAAGAGACTGGCATGAGCCCTGAGGAAATGGAACAGCTCGCCACACAATTCGGGGTGACATCGATCGAAGAGCTGGAGATGATGTTCCAGCAGATGCCTGACGGCGAAGGCGATGCCGAAGAGGACACTGAAGACGACGAGACCGACGAAGAGGATGAGTGACATGTCATTCGGACAACGCAGCTACGACCGCACCCGACCCGAGGTCGACTTCCCGGAAGAAACTCCTCCTGAGGAGTTGGTCATCGAGGAGCTCATTCCAGGGTCCGGCCCGGAGGTGGTCCCAGGTGACCAGATCTCATGCCACTACGTCGGGGTGTCCTGGTCTACCGGTGAGGAATTCGACGCATCGTGGAACCGTGGTACCCCCTTGGACTTCACTGCCGGTATCGGTCAAGTGATCCAAGGATGGGACCAGGGCCTCATTGGCATGAAGGAAGGTGGCCGGCGTCGTCTAGAGATTCCCTCGCACCTGGCCTACGGGGAAGCCGGTGCGGGCGCCGTAATCGGCCCCAACGAAACACTGATCTTTGTCGTCGACCTCGTCAAGGTCCACAAGGCTGGTTGATCGCTCAGCGGCTATGCAGCTCTACGAGGATGACACTGCGGGGGAGTCCCGTCAGACCGCTGCAGCTGAAGACGGGGTGGTCCGGGCGCTGTCCCTGGCCAACGCCCTACTGAACCGACCCGGCGGTCTGAGCCGAGAACAAATCTTCGACAAGGTTGAGCTCTACCGGGCCCGCCGGGACGAGCGCGACCGGCTTGTGGGGGAAGAGCGTAAACGCGCTGACGCTGCACTGGAGAAGCTCTTCACTCACGACAAGGAGCGGTTGCGCAGCTGCGGCATCGACCTCAGCGAACCGACCTCTGATGAGGACTACCGGTACCGGATAAGCCGAAGCCAGTACGGGCTGCCTGACCTTCAGCTCAGCGCTGCCGAGCGTCTGGCACTTTACCGGGCGAAGCTACTGTTCGCTCACAACAGCATTGCTGGCTTGCAACACGCGGTGTGGGCGATCGACCCAGACAACGATGACGCCGGCTCTCCACGTGTGCCACGTGCACTCCAAGTTTCCCTTGGGTCTGAGGCAGAGATTTCAAAAGTACTTGATCTTGCCAAGATCGGGCTAGGTGGCGCCATAAGCTTCGGGTACACCGGGCGGGGTCGGCACCAGGCAGAGACCCGCCGCGTCATTCCATTGGGAATGGGCGTCCTAGGCCATTGGTATTTGATCGCCCACGACCTGGACAGGGACGCACAACGGATCTTCCGTTTGGACCGGGTTACTGGGACCATTGCCGCCATCGCGCCAGGCTCGCTCAGCGAACCAGAGACCGGCAGAGTTCGGCAAATAGCGCAGAAACAGAGTGAACAGGCATTAGACGTCGCCCGTGAACTCGACCGCAGTGCAGAGAGATTCGCTGAAGGTGATCTGGCAGCTGGTGCTCTCAGAGCACACCAGGGCGACGCGCCGAGGACGCTTCCGAAACTCACTCCCCGGACAGCGGGGCACCGCAGAGAGGATGCGTCCGCGAAGACCGAAAGGGTCGTCAACATGGTGGCGCTGCTGCTGGCTCGCGACGGCGTCCAGCCCAGTGAGCTTCTGGTGAAGTACGGCATCACCGCAGAACAGCTACTTCGCGATCTTCTGAGTATCAGCCTGGTGACAACTGGTGAGTTTCCCGACACTCTGGATCTCCAGCCGTTTCCGCCACTGAACGACGAAGAGTTCGTCTCCGAGTATCTCGAGGCAGACGAGCCCATCATTCTGCGCTCCGGGGGCAGCGCCATGGACAAACCGGTCTCGCTGACGAAACCGGGGGCGTTGAGCCTTATGATCGCCTTGAAAGTTCTCAGTGCCATCAGCGCGCCTGAAGAGGAACACCTCGCGAAGGCCGCAGAACAGCTCCAGCAGAAGATCAAAACCATAGTGCCGGAAGCTATAGCCCAGGCAGCTGATTCCATCTCACTCGGACACAGGGCAGCCCACCGGCCCGCCCTAGGGGCAGCCCAGCACGCCATCTCAGGCACTTACGCGCTCAGCATCATCTACACCGATATTTCAGGACGTCAGAGCACACGGGTGATCGAACCCGTCCAAGTGATCTATGACGGACCTCATACGTATGTGCGCACCTGGTGCCGAACCGCCCAGGCCGAAAGATTCTTCCGGCTTGATCGGATGATGCAGTGTACGGCTCTGCCAGATGAGCCACAAGGACCACAGAGTGCTGCCCTGTTCCTCACCGACAGCAATGGGCCGCAAGCCCCTGTGACCGATGACTCGGTGCCGGTGGTTCTTCGTTTCTCACCCAGCGCCGCCGGGCAGGCAGCCCTCTACAATCCTGTGAAACAGCACACAGAAAAGTCCACTGGAGCCCGTACTATCTCTACATCGTTCGTCACCCGTGAAGCCGTCGTGCGGACGTGTCTTGATGCTGGCGGGGACATCGAAGTGATCCGGCCGGTGGACCTCCGCGCAGAGATCGCTCAGCGCGTCCGTGAGCTCGCGAGGTGTGCTGAGGTATGACCTGTGTTCCCACCCCTTCCGCCACGGCTACACTTGATGAGATCGAGGAAAGGACATCGTCATGAATATTGCTGGGTGGCAGTGGCTGATTCTGCTGCTGATTCTCTTGCTTCTGTTTGGTGCCACGAAGTTGCCCAGACTGGCCCGCTCGCTGGGGGAGTCTGCGCGCATCTTCAAATCTGAAGTGAAAACGATGCAGGACAACGATCAGGACGAGGACCCCAAAGCTCAGGAGCGCAGCGCGGTGGAGGGCCAAGTCATCGACCCCACGGCGGATGTGCACAAGAGTCGCGAACGCCGCGACTATTCCTAACCCATGATGACCCTGGCCGAACGGGACCGGCCGGCAGGTAGAGGCTCGAAGAGGCGCAAGCGCAAGAGGGACCCAGAAGGTCGGATGTCGCTGCGCGATCATCTGCGCGAGCTTCGCCGCCGGCTACTCATTGCTGCTGCCGGGATCGTCCTAGGTGCGGTCGCCGGGTTCTTCCTCTATGAGTGGTTGGTTGCCGCCTTGCAGCAGCCTGTGGTTGAACATAGCAACAATGACGATGGACGGCTTACTGCGCTTGCTTTCAACGCCGTGGGGCAGCCCCTGGATTTGATGATTAGGTTGTCGCTATTTGTGGGCGTCGTCATCTCTTCGCCGGTATGGCTCTACCAGATTTGGGCGTTCATTATGCCCGGGTTGGAGAAGAGAGAGAAGCGGTATGCGATCGCTTTCATCGCCGTCAGTGTGCCACTGTTCCTGTCCGGGATTTGGACCGCCTACACCCTGCTACCGAGAGCGATTCAGTTCTTCTTCTCCCTGAATCCTGAGGGCACCTCTAACATCATTGCCCCTGACGTCTACTTCACCTTCGTACTGCACTTATTCCTAGCTTGCGGAATCGCCATGGTGATCCCAGTGATCCTGGTCGGAGTGAACATGATGGGTCTGGTGACGGGCAAGCAGATCCTCAACTCATGGCGCGGTGTGGTGATGCTCATCGCAGTAATGTCTGCTTTGGCCGCTCCCGGTGGCGAAGCCATCAGCATGTTCTTCATCATGATCCCGCTGACACTGCTGTTCGCGATAGCAATCGGACTCTGCCTACTCCACGACAAACGCCAAGAGAAACGCGAAGCAGCCCTCAGGCCTGACGGGTGATCGTCACCTCTACCCCTAAGGTCGTGTCCGGTCCGCCGCCGGAAAGGATCCCCTTGAAAGGTGTCACATCCGCATAGTCGCGACCTCGGGCCACAAGAATATGGTGGTCACCAGCCGGCTTATGATTGGTGGGGTCCCAGGTGTGCCACCTTCCATCCCACCACTCGAGCCAGGCGTGCGACTGCCCGGCAACAGTCTCCCCAATACCCGCCGCAGGATTGGGGTGGATGTAGCCAGAGACGTACCGCGCCGGAATGCCGACAGCGCGCAGTGCACCGATGACAACATGGGAGAGGTCCTGACAGACGCCCTTGCGCTTGGAGAAGGACGTCTCAGCGTTGTAGTGCACCGCGGTGGTGCCTGGCTGATACTCCATCTCATCTCGCAGCCAGGCGATGATCGCCTGGGCCGTCTCATGAGGTGTCTTACCCGCCGCAATGCCGTGAGCCGAGCCTGAGAGTGACTCACCCGGCTGCGACAGTTTGGACTGCGGCAGGTAGTCGCTGAACTCCTCAACATGGGTGTCCTTGGTCAGATCGTCCCAGTCCAGAAGGTCTTCGGGCGCATGCTGCTTCTCCGTGCGGTGCACCTCCACCAGAGCTTCCGAAGTCACGGAGAGCGTCTCATGGCGGGTGTGGAGATCGAAGGTATAGACCTTCGCACCCCAGTAATCGCGGTAGTGAGACAGCGCCGTGGCATAGGGGGCGATGCGCAGATCCGTCTCCAGCACCACCTGGGCAGCGTCAGTCTGTGGTGTGACTCGTGCCTCGTTGTACGAGACGGTCACCGGCTTGCCGTAGCTGTAGTTAGTGCTGTGGACCACGTGCAGACGAGTCATGCGTGCTCTCCTGTCCAGGCCTGCTCGGCCGCTTGTGCGAAGTACTTCGAGGTGATGGCGTCAGAGGCGCCTGAGCATGCTGCACGAACACGTTCGAGGTGCTCGGGAAGCTCGCCGAGCAGATCGTCGGATTGGTGGTACTCCAAAAAGGTGCAGGCCTGGCCAACCAGCCGACGGGCAGAATCCATTTTGCCTGTGCGGCTGTACTCGGGGTCCAGGGCTATCAATGCCTGCTCAACCTGCCGCAATGACGAGACCACGGAGCGTGGGAAAAGGCGATCCAGCAACAGGAACTCAACGGCGTAGGTGTCGCCGAAGGCAGCGCGGCGGCTGCGAAGGAACGACTCATAGGCGCCAGCGCAACGCAACATATTGGCCCAAGAAAGCCGGAATGCTTCCTCATCACCTGTGGCGAGCATGCGCGCGGTCATATCGGCCCGCTCCAACGCTCTGCCCAAAGCTAGGAACTGCCATGAGTCATCGCGGCTCATCGTGGAATCGGCCATGCCTGAAGCAGTTGCCGTGCGTTCAATAACCCACGTGCAGAACCGATAGGTGCCCACCACATCCTGACGGTGGCTGGTCAGCCCGTTCCACGTAGCGTTGAGTGACTCCCATACCGGTGCTGAGACTGTTTCGCGTGCTCGTCGGGCGTTCTCACGGGCAGCAGAGAGCGATCCAGCGATGGAATTGGGCTGCCTCAGGTCGAACGCCATACGCGTGACCAATTGCTGCAGCCCAGGGGGAGTCTCGTCGTCAATGGTGTCGACTCCCATCACCGACATCAGGTTGGCTGAAACTGTGCGCTGTTCCGCAAGCGGCAGCTGGTTAAGCCGTTCCAGGTGCACATCGAGAATACGTGCTGTGCCGTCGGCGCGCTCCACGTACCGACCGATCCAAAACAGTGATTCGGCAATTCGGCTCAGCATGGGGTCCCCCCTTGGTTCTGCTGTTGCTGCTGCTCATCATAGGTGTCTGAGGAATTCGCGTCAGTGTGGAAGGACGAAGGCCAAACCCTCTGAGTGGAGCGCTGAGCGCGTCTGGTGCTCCAGGGCACGGCAGTTGAGACTTCTCCCGTCTCGGCACCGCCCTCGTCGACGACCCAGGTATCTTTGGAGCCGCCACCCTGAGAGGAGTTGACCACCAGGGAACCTTCCGTCAGGGCTACACGGGTGAGCCCGCCGGGAAGGACCCACACGTCATCGCCATCGTTAATGGCGAAGGGACGCAGATCCACGTGCCGCGGACCGAAGGTGTCATCCGCCAGCGTGGGGACGGTGGAGAGCTGCAGCACTGGTTGTGCAATCCACCCGCGCGGGTCGGCGAGGACTTTCTGGCGAAGCGCTTCCAGTTCCTCGCGCGTTGCGGCTGGGCCGATGACAAGCCCTTTACCACCTGAACCATCGACCGGTTTCACGACGAGTTCAGCGAGTCGATCCATGACTTCTTCGCGTGCCTCGGGCTCCTCCAACCGGAACGTATCCACATTGGGAATGAGGGGCTCTTCACCCATGTAGTAGCGGATGATGTCTGGAACATAGGTGTAGACGAGTTTGTCGTCGGCCACACCGTTGCCCACAGCGTTCGCGATAGTCACGTTGCCAGCTCGCGCAGCATTGACTATTCCGGGAACGCCCAGCATGGAGTCTGCGCGGAATTGAAGTGGGTCGAGGAAGTCGTCGTCGAGTCTCTTATAGATCACGTCGACACGTTGTTCACCCTCTGTGGTGCGCATGTATACGCGGTTAGCGCGGCAGACCAGGTCGCGGCCTTCAACCAGCTCCACACCCATCATTCCGGCAAGCAGCGTGTGCTCGAAGTACGCGGAGTTGTAGACCCCGGGCGTCAGCACGACCACTGTGGGATCGTCCACGCCCTCGGGAGCAGTTCGTCGCAGCGCTGAGAGCAACCGTCGAGGGTATTCCTCCACCGGCCGGATTGCTGTGCCGGAGAACGCCTCGGGCAGGCCTTTTGCGATAGCCCGCCGGTTCTCCAACACATAGGAGACCCCAGAGGGAACTCGTACATTGTCTTCCAGGACTCGGAAGGTGCCGGTGTCATCGCGAACCAGGTCAATGCCTGAGATGTGTACACGAACCCCACCAGGAGTGGAGAACCCGTGAACCTCGCGATGAAAGTGCGCGCTTGTGGTGATCAACGACCGGGGCATGACACCGTCCCGGACGATCTCCATCCGGTCGTAGACGTCATTGAGGAACATCTCTAATGCAGTCACACGTTGAGCGACGCCGGCTGAGATGCTGTTCCACTCTTCGCCGGGAATGATTCGTGGAACGATGTCCAACGGCCAAGCCCGTTCCTCACCGGCGAAGTCAAAGGTCACTCCCCGGTCCAGGAACGTGCGAGCCATCGTTTCGGCCCGGGCGGAGACGTCCGGAACTGTCAGTGATTGGAGCACATCGTTGACCCCGGAGTATTCGGAGCGCAGCTGGCCGTCTGGCGAGAACATCTCGTCAAAGGCCGTTGAGCGCTGCATGGCCTTTGGGTACTCAGCGAAGAGATCTGACATTTTCCTACTGTTCTGTGTTGGTCTGTTTGAATACCACTATGACAGAAACTGAGAACCTCTCACGGCGCCTGGCCGCATACCGATCATCATGCATCAGCGTTTCCTCCTACACAGTCCATGTGAATCTCTCCTCGGCGGCCGAAGAAGGTGCCACTGCTTATCCGGTCAGCACACGCGTGGAGTTGGAATTCGATTCCGTTGCCGGTCACGGAAGTGTTCCATTCCTGGATTACATCGGTGTTTCCGTCAGTTCAGTGCGAATCAACGGAGTTGAGCGCGATGCTGCTGAGGCGGCGGGCGCTGCCGGTATCAGTCTGGAGGGTCTCGCCGACGGGGCTAATGTGGTAGAGATCGAATCGGTCTCGCGGTACTCACGCTCAGGGGAGGGCCTCCACAGGTTCGTGGATCCCAGTGACGGTTCCGTTTATCTCTACACCCAATACGAACCGGCCGACTGCCGCAGAGTTTTTCCGGTTTTCGACCAACCGGATATCAAAGCGCGCTTCCGATTCTCACTGACTGGTCCGGAGTCTTGGCAGCTGCGGTCCAACGGCCCAGAGCTTTCCCGGGAGCAGCTAAGCGATGGGTTGGTGAGGGTCGACTTCGCTGAGACAGAAGTCATGAGCTCCTACATCACTGCGTTGCTGGCAGGTCCCTACCACCTTGTGACTGACTCCTGGAGCGGATTGACGCCAGGGTCTGACGATTTCACGATCGATCTTGCAGTGCTCTGCCGAGCCTCACTTGCCGAGTATTTCGACGCCGAGGAAATCCTCAAGCTCACCAAACAGGGTTTGGACTTCTTCCACAGAGAGTTCAACTATCCGTATCCCTGGGGAAAATACGATCAAGTGTTCGTCCCGGAGTACAACCTCGGTGCCATGGAAAACCCTGGCCTGGTGACCTTCACAGAAAAATACGTGTTCGACACGGGAGCCACTGAGGCCCAGCATGAAACGCGGGCCAACACCCTCCTGCACGAAATGGCTCACATGTGGTTCGGGGACCTGGTGACCATGCGGTGGTGGGACGACCTCTGGCTGAAAGAGTCCTTCGCGGACTATATGGGCTCGTACGCGGTCGACGCCGCGACAGACTTCTCCACCGCCTGGGTTGCTTTTGCCAACTCACGGAAGGGCTGGGCCTACGTGCAGGATCAGCTTCCCACCACGCATCCAATTGTGGCCGATATCCCCGACCTCGAAGCGGCCGATCAGAACTTTGACGGCATCACCTATGCCAAGGGCGCCAGTGTCCTCAAACAGTTGGCCGCCTACGCCGGAGCCGAGGCTTTCCGAGAGGCAGCCCGTCAGTACTTTGCCCGTTTCGCCTTTGGTAACGCGACTCTAGAGGACTTCCTCAATGTGCTGGAGGATGTCACAGGTAAAAACATGCGGAACTGGTCAGCTGCATGGCTGCAGACTTCGGGTATTCCTGTCCTCAAGGCTCCCGTGGATGACACCGGGTTGATTCATGTCCACCAGTCCGGAACTGACCCCGCGACTGGAGAGCCGATCAGCCGGCCGCATGTCATCCGAGTGGGACTGTTCACCCTTGACGGCACCGGTACGTTGTCCCGCGTTCAGTCAGTCCCAGCTGAGTTGGACCCGCAGGCACCGGAGGGCCTGACCCCTGTCCCCGGCCTGCAACTACCTGGTGAGGAGACGCCGCGGCTCATCCTGCCCAATGACGAGGACCTCACCTACGCCAAAGTCATCCTGGACAGCGCATCAGTGGAGGCAGCGCTGACCTATCCCATCGGAGACCCACTGGCTCGGGCGACAGTATGGGCGTCCCTGTGGTCCATGGTTCGCGACGGGCTGCTGGCGGCTGATCGCTACGTTGATGCCGTACTGCGGCTGGGACTGCAGATCCCTGAGGTGGCGGTGGTGCAGTCACTGCTGCGGCAGGCCAACCAGGCGTGTGAGCTCTACACGCCAGCGAACAGACAGGATGAGCTAGAAACTCAGTTCGCTTCAGGGCTCGCGGATTTTATTGCTCAGGCAGAGCCCGGTGACGCGAAACTCGCTGCGACCCGTACCCTTGCCGCAGTGTCCCGCCGTCACGGCAGTCAGGTGGCTTACCTGCAGTCTCAGCTGATCAGCGAAGAGGATGAAGAACTTCGGTGGGCTTTCCTTCAAGCACTCGCTTCCCACGGTCGTGTCGATCGTGAGGAGCTCGATGCCGAGATCAGCCGGCGAACGACGGCCCGCGGGAACATAGCGCACCGCCTGGCCTTGGCAGCGCGCCCCCACAGGGAGGTGAAGGATGCTGCGCTGAGGCAAGCCATGGTTGGAACTGATGACGACGGCGTCGAACTCTCCAACGATCACCTGACTGCGACGGTGGAGGGTTTCTCCGCCGACCCGCAGGGACTGACGACTGGGTATGAGGAGGAGTACTTCACCTCACTGACAGGAGTGTGGGAACGCATGTCGCAGGGGCAGGCCACGCGGGTGGTCGGAGGCCTCTTCCCCGGCACGCAGCACCTGGAGCAGGGCCAGGAGCCGGAAGATCATCCCATGGCTCAGATGACGCGCCGGTGGCTGCTCGAGAACGCCTCAGCACCAGCTGCGCTGCGGCGGATCATCAGTGAGGAAGAGGATCAGCTGCTGCGCTCACTTGGAGCGCAGCAGGCCGCCACCTGAGCGTGCTACCGGCTCTTTGCCAAAGCCCGCTGCCGATCCAGCAGAGTCTTCTCGTCCAGAGGTGCATCTGACGATGCACGGAGCTTCCTGTAGTGCTCCAGGGCCTCGTCCTGGCGCTTCAATTCCGCACCGGATGCGACTTCCATACGAACGTGTTCGGGCGCGTAGCCGAAGGAGTCCACAATGTCCTGCGCATGGGGACGGACCCTGGCTACCAAGCGGTTGATGTAGGGGGAGAGAGTCCTGGCACGCTGCGCCGAGATGCGCCCGTTGCCCAGGTACCAGTCCAGCGTCTCCTCAATGGTGGTGAGGGCGTAAATGTCGCGCAACCAGGTCATCACCTGCCGGGTGCCGTGGTCCTGAATGCTCTCCAGCCCCTCAGTGAGCGCTTCCCAAAGCAGCAGATCCGTGTGAGCCTTCGAGGTGTTGATGATCTCGAACTGATGCTCATTGAACACCTTCGCCTGCTTATCGGCCGGCAGTTTGGCAACGGGGCGAAGCTCTCCTGCCACATCGACCACCATTTGGCGGACCCGGCCTGCTAGTAAGTCACGTTGGACCTCAGTCTGCTTGAACCAGTTGGCGCTGCGGCGCTCGTCGCCGGTGTCGCGGACTTCCTGAAGAGCGCGGCGCAGCCCGAACCGGTGCATCACCCGGTCGCCGGCCTGGTTGGCCACGTAGCTCGCGAGTGCGCCTACATCGGCGTTCTTGAACTCGGCGGCATAGTCAGCGAGGAGCCGCTTCGCGACCAGCTGCAGGAGGACATTGTTATCGCCTTCGAAGGTGGCGTAGACGTCTAAGTCGGCACGTAGGGAGGTGAAGCGGTTCTCCGATATGAACCCAGCACCTCCGCATGCCTCGCGCGCTTCCTGCAGAGTGTCCAGGCTGTGCCACGTGGCGACCGCCTTCACGGCTGCGGCGAGCGTCTCCAGCTCTTGGCGGTTCTCGTCTGAGTCGTCTTTTCCGGAGAAGACCTCGTCGAGTTTGCCCAGCAGCTTCTCCTGAGCGAATCCTAGGGCGACGGTCTTGGCCAGGCGCGGGATCAGCCGGCGTTGGTGCAGCTGGTAGTCCAGCAGCACTTCTTCCTCGGTGGTGGAGGTTGCGTTGAACTGCCGGCGTTGGTTGCCGTAGGTGACGGCACCGATCAGAGCGAGCTTCGAAGCGGCGATCGCAGCTCCGGACAGGGAGACCCGGCCCTGGACCAAGGTTCCGAGCATGGTGAAGAAGCGGCGCCCGGGGGACTCGATGGGGGAGGTGTAGGTTCCGTCTTCGGCGACATCTCCGTAGCGGTTGAGCAGGTTGAACCGTGGCACGCGGACGTGATCAAAGCTCACCTGACCATTGTCGACACCGTTGAGTCCGCCCTTGTGGCCGTCATCGTTGATGGTGATGCCGGGAAGGACCCGACCGTCCGAGTCACGGATCTCCATGTAGAAGCAGTGAACACCGTGGTTGACGCCATTGGTGATCAGCTGAGCGAACACCACTGCTGCGGTGGCATCCAGTGCCGCGTTGCCCAGGTAGCGCTTCGTCGCGGCTGCAAAGGGGGTGTTGATCACAAATTCCTGGGTTTCCGGATCATACGTAGCGGTAGTACCCAGTGATGCCACATCAGAACCGTGTCCGAACTCGGTCATGGCGTAGGCGCCAGGGACCGACAGGTCCATGATCCCCGGCAGCCACTGCTTTTGGTGCTCGTAGGACCCCAAGTGCAGGACTGCGGCCCCGAAGAGCCCCCACTGGACTCCGGATTTGATCTGCAGAGAAGGGTCGGCGGTGACCAATTCCTCGAACCCGGCGATATTCGCGCCGTGGTCATTGTCCCCACCGAACTCTTTGGGGAATGCGCGGTGCACCGCTTTGGCGTCTACCAGGGCATGGGACTGTTTCAGAGTGCGTTCGCGGTGATCCTCTTTGGTGAGGTTCTCCACTTTGTGGAACTGGGGATCCTTCAGAACCTCTCGGGCGGTGCGACGGGTTTCCGCCCAGCGGCCCAGCATGAGCTGTTCAAGGTGGGCCGTGTCCACAGCGGCAGTGTCGATAGGACCGGTGTTGGCGTCGTCGTGAGCGCCCATGGGTGAACTCCTCAGTCTTGGATCACAGTGATTGTCAACACATCCATTCTAAGATACTGACCAGTAACTTGGCTACTCGGGGCAAGCGTTGCCGGACCACTGGCGTCCTTGTGGGGCATTGACCCTCGCTGGATGCTCATGGTGAAGTAAGGCCATGGTGTGGATGATCGCAATCGTGCTCTGGATTGCTGGGACTTTTGTTTTTGCCGCTTCCGCGAACATGGTGGTGCGTGCCAATCCCACCAGCCGAGTCCCTCAGTGGTTCGGTCGGCCCCAGCGCCATCCCGGCCGGATCTATGCAGTCAGAATCGCTGCCCTGGCGCTGTTGTGCGCTTCGGCTGGGCTGCTCGCTGCTGAGGTCGGGGTGGGGGCGTTTCTGGCAGTTCTTTTGGGTGGGCTTCCTGCTGTGTTCCTCGTGCACCGGCACAATCGAGAGCGGACAGAAATACGGAATCACTGAGCCGGACCCCCTGGCGGGTATGAAAGTGACAGCCAACACAGGTAGGCTAAGATACTGACGAGTAATATTTGCGATCCTTCAGGAGTAGACCATGGCAGAAACACCGCGCGACGCCGTCATCATCGGCGGGAACCGGATCCCCTTCGCCCGTGCGCATGGCGCGTATGCGAAGTCCTCCAACCAGGACATGCTGACCTCAGCCCTCAACGGGCTCATCGCAAGGTACGGACTCCAAGGGAAGCAGCTGGGCGCAGTGGCTGGCGGAGCCGTTCTGAAGCACTCGAAGAACTTTAACCTCGTCCGTGAGTCTGCACTTGGCACGCCGCTGGACCCCAAAACCCCTGCTTACGACGTACAGATGGCGTGCGCCACCGGGACCGAGGCCATCGGTTCACTTGCCAACAAGATCAAGTTGGGCCAGATCGATTCAGCCATCGGAGGCGGAGTGGACTCCATCTCCGACGCTCCCATCGTTGTCAGCGACGAGCTGCGCGGCATCTTGATGGAGGCGACCCGAGCAAAGACTGCAGGACAGCGGTTGAAGGCTCTCGCGAAAATCCGGCCCGGGCACCTAGCACCGAAAGCCCCAGGCACCGGTGAGCCACGAACCGGACTGTCCATGGGCGAGCATATGGCGGTCACCGCCAATAAATGGGGCATCACCCGTGAAGAGCAGGATGAACTGGCTGTGGCGTCGCACCGCAACCTGGCGTCTGCTTATGAAAGCGGATTCTTCAACGACCTGATCTCGCCGTTCACAGGCCTCAGCGCGGACAACAACATGCGTGCAGACTCCAGCATCGAGAAGCTGGCGAAGCTCTCCCCGGTCTTCGGTAAGGACCTCGGTGGGAACGCCACCATCACCGCCGCAAACTCCACACCTCTGACGGATGGAGCTTCCGCAGTGCTGTTGGGCTCAGAGGAATGGGCCGATGCTCATGACCTCCCCAAATTGGCCAACTTTGTTGACTACGAACAGGGCGCAGTGGACTTCGTAGACGGCGCTGAAGGTCTCCTGATGGCGCCTACCTACGCCGCAGCTCGGATGCTCAAGCGCAATAACCTGACCTTCGAGGACTTCGAATACTTCGAAATTCACGAAGCCTTCGCCTCAACAGTTCTGGCACAGATGAAAGCCTGGGAATCCGAAGACTTCTGCCGCGACGTCCTCGGTCTGGACAAGCCGCTGGGAAGCATCGACCGCAGCAAACTCAATGTCAACGGCTCATCACTTGCTGCCGGACACCCCTTCGCTGCGACCGGCGGCCGGATCGTAGCGACACTGGCCAAACTACTGCACGGAAAGCCCGGAAAGCTCGGCTTTATCTCTGTGTGCGCAGCTGGTGGCCAGGGAATCACCGCAATCATCGAAGGACGGTAACAGGCTCAATGGCTCAGGACTCCTACACGGAATTCGTCAACACAGGTCTCGGAAAGAAAATCACCAAGGCCCTCGGGTTGCCGCAACCGGCCAAGCTCCGGCGCTACAGACCAGATGCCCCCGTCATTCACGGCCCGGTGGTCCTCCTTGGGTCCACTGAGGCCTCAGATATTCTTGCGCGTCACCTGCTCGGGTGGGGACTGGATGTACGGCGGCACATTGGCCCCAAAGAAAAAGTCGCCGCCGTTGTCGCGCTCTTCGACTCCGTGGCGACTCCGGCTCAGCTCAGTGACACTGTGCTTGCTGTTGGGGGGTTGTTGAAGCAGCTGAAGTCCTCCGCGCGCGTCATTACGGTCTTCCGGGACCCCGCGCACACCGAGGATCCTGCAGTGCGCGCCGCCCGGAAGGGCGTTGAAGGGCTGACTCGCTCACTGGCCCATGAAATGCGTGCCGGGGGAACCGCCAACGGAATTATGCTCCATGAAGAGTTGGACATCGCATCACCGTCAGTAGCGGGAGCTCTCCGTTTCCTTCTGTCAGGACGCTCTGCGTTCGTCTCCGGTCAGTTCATCACCGTGGACTCAGTCAATGGTGCACTGCCGGATGACTGGGCTGCCCCACTGGAGGGACAGGTCGCCGTGGTGACCGGTGCAGCTCGGGGGATCGGCGCCGCTATTGCGCGCACACTCCACCGGGATGGAGCACGCGTGGTTGTCGTAGACATTCCTGCTGCCGGTGAGCAGCTCGCGGCTGTGGCCAATGAGGTCGCCGGTACCGCTCTCCAGCTCGACATCACGGACGACGACGCCGGAGAGCAGATACTGGATCACGCTGAGCAGTACTACGGGCGGCTGGACATTGTGGTGCACAACGCGGGCATCACCCGGGACAAGCTTCTGGCCAATATGGACTCCTCCAGGTGGGATTCGGTCATCGCGGTCAATATTGAGTCCCAGCTGCGGATGAACCGAGCTCTGTTGAACTCTGAGCTGTTCAACCGACCTGAGGGCACCGTAGGACCGCGTATCGTGTCTCTGGCGTCAACCTCAGGTATCGCGGGAAATCGTGGGCAGTCCAACTACGCGGCATCCAAGGCTGGAGTGATGGGAATGGTGTCAGCCTCGTCGTCTCAGCTCCAAGCTCGGCACGGCACGATCAACGCTGTCGCACCAGGTTTCATTGAGACTGAGATGACCGCGAAAATGCCATTTGCGACGCGTGAGGTGGCCAGACGGCTGAATTCCCTGAACCAGGGAGGACGGCCAGAGGACGTCGCGGAGACAATCGCCTATCTGGCCTCACCAGCGGCAGCCGGTACCTCTGGTCTGACGCTGAGGGTCTGCGGCCAAAACCTTGTCGGAGCGTGAGGAAGATATGAGCAAGCCAATTCGGATTCCGATGCCGAAGCTGGGCCGTCTGTATCAGAAGGCCGCGCTCGACGCCGCGCGGTCGAAGATCTCATCTGGTGGCAGCCTCAAGGCGTTCCCAGAGCAGTCAGTGGTGGCTGAACACCCGGGAATCACCGAAGACCAGGCCGAACAGTACAGGCGTCTGCTGGCAGGTGAGCCCTTCGATGGGGTCCACCGACGGTCATTGCCATCGGTTCTGCTCCACATCGCGGGCTTCCCAGTACAAATGGCGCTGATGTCTCGTGATTCCTTCCCGCTGCCTCTGATGGGCATGGTTCACCTGTCGAACGAGGTTCTGCATCACCAGCCAGTCCATACTGATACCCCGCTGCAGATACTCGCCAGGGCAGGCAACTTCGCCCCGCACCGCCGCGGCACACAGGTCGATATCATCATCGAGATCTACCCAGCCGGACTGGACCCAGCGTCAGCGAGCTCGGCCGACTGCCTCTACTCAAGCACCTCTCAGTACCTCGGAATGGGCACCTATCTCTTCTCCAAAGATGAGGGAGGTGCCTCGAGCCGGGAAGAGTTTACTCCGCCGACGAAGACCGCTCTGTGGACTCTCGGGACTGATGCCGGTCGGCAGTATGCGGCCGTCTCCGGTGACTACAACCCCATCCATCTCAGCGGTTTGACGGCTAAGGCCCTCGGACAGAAGCGAGCGATCGTTCACGGCATGTACTTGGCAGCCCGCATGCTCGAGGGCCGTGAGCCTGAATCTGCCGGCCACCGCTGGGACATCACCTTCGAAGCGCCCGTTGGGCTCCCCGGCAAAGTCGCCTTTGCCGCCGAGCGGGTCGATGCGAATACTCAACAGTTCACGGGGTGGAACCCGCGGAAGGGCCGCCGTCACTTCGCTGGCCAGCTGACCCTGCCCTAATCACCTTTGATGCAGCAATATCGGTAGACTGAATCAATGAGCATTCTTCCTACGATCCGCTCACCACAGGACCTCTCCAAGCTCAGCGTTGAGCAGCTGGAACGGTTGGCTGAGGAGATTCGGCAATTCCTCATCACCCATGTCTCCGCCACAGGAGGACACTTAGGTCCCAACCTGGGCGTCGTTGAGCTTTCCCTGGCGATCCACCGGATCTTCGACTCGCCCCGGGATTCGATCATTTTTGATACCGGACACCAGTCCTATGTACACAAACTCGTCACTGGTCGCCAAGACTTCTCCACGCTGAGGCAGCAGGGAGGCCTAGCGGGGTACCCGGACCGCTCTGAGTCCATTCATGACATCGTTGAGTCTTCGCACGCCTCCAGTTCTCTCGCCTGGGCAGATGGCATTTCCCGCGCCCGAGCCCTCGCGGGGGAGGGTGACCGCTATGTGGTTCCTATCATCGGCGACGGCGCCCTCACCGGGGGTATGGCTTGGGAGGCGTTAAACAACATTGCCGCTGACAAAAACCGCCGAGTGGTCATCGTCGTCAATGACAACGGTCGCTCCTACGCTCCCACCGTCGGTGGTATCGCCAACCAGCTGTCCAACCTCAGACGAGGATTCTTGGACAAGCTCAGAACACACCCGATCTATGAATCGGTGATGGATGGCACCAAGCACAAACTCGTCAGCGGCGGGCCCATGAGCCAGATGGTGTACCGGAGTCTGCATGCAGCCAAAAAAGGCGCAAAAGACTTTTGGGCACCACAGGGACTGTTCGAAGATCTGGGCATGAAGTACATCGGCCCAGTCGACGGCCACGACCAGTCAGCTCTGGAAGAGGCCCTCAGCGACGCACGGAAGTACGAAGGGCCGGTGATCGTTCACGCGCTGACAGAAAAAGGACGCGGATACGCGCCCGCTCGAGCCAATGAAGCAGACCAGTTCCATGCAGTCGGCGTTATTGACCCAGAAACGGGCGATCCCGTTTCCCGAGGGGCTGCCCGCTCCTGGACTTCAGTCTTCGAAGAGGAAATCGCCGCGATCGCAGATGAGCGCAGTGACATTGTGGCCCTCACCGGTGCGATGCTCACCCCCGTAGGGCTGCGCACCCTGGCAGCGAAGCACCCTGACCGAGTCATCGATGTGGGGATCGCTGAACAGCATGCGGTGACCTCAGCAGCCGGCCTAGCCTACGGCGGCCTGCACCCCGTGGTCGCGCTCTATGCGACCTTCCTCAATCGCGCATTTGATCAAATCCTCATGGATGTTGCGCTGCACAAAGCAGGGGTCACTTTCGTTTTGGACCGTGCCGGTGTGACCGGCCCAGATGGTCCCAGCCACCACGGTATGTGGGATCTATCGCTCCTGCAGATCGTCCCAGGGCTCAGAATCGCCGCTCCAAGAGACTCCACACGACTGCGAGAAGAGCTCCGCGAAGCAGTAGCAGTGGAGGAAGGGCCGACCGTGGTGCGGTTCTCCAAGGGCTCTGTCAACGATGAGCTCGATGCTGTAGAGCGACTCCGCGACAGCGTTGACGTTCTCTACACCAGCAGTGAACATGATCCTGACGGTTCCTACACCAATGACGTGATGATCGTCTCAGTAGGCGCCATGGGTGAATTATCGCTTGATGTGGCACGTCGCCTGGAGGACCAAGGAATCACCGCGACAGTGATCGACCCCCGGTGGGTCTTGCCCGTGCCGGAATCGGTCGTTGCTCTGGCTGCTCGTCACCGCATCGTCGTATGTATTGAGGACGGAGTCAAAGCTGGGGGTGTGGGTTCCCGCATCCGTCAAGTAATGCGGGAAGCCGGTGTCGACACGGCTTTGAATGAGGTAGGGCTTCCAGTGGAGTTCCTCGAGCACGGATCACGTAAGCAGGTGATGGAGCGAGTCGGTCTGACCTCTGCCCAGATAGCTCATGACACCGTGGCCCAAGTGCTCGGCACAAAGGTTCCGTTCGCTCGGCGTCTGCCAGGGGAAGACCTTCCGACCGGAGAGGTTCCCGCCTTCCGCTCACAGCGCTAGCCGGTCGTTCAGGCGGTTCGCATATTGGTGAGGTGAAGACTCCAGCCTGCATGGCCATCGGGTCCCACGCTCACGTCCGCACCATAGGCAGCAGCACGCTCCTGGAGGACATCTAGCCCCACGCCCACAGAGGGGCTGGTGCGTTGCCGTGCGGGATCCACCTCGTTCTGGACCAGAAGCTCCGCGCAGTCATCTTCGACAGCGAATCGAATGTGGCAGGCTGGTCGACCATCCGAAGAGAACGCTCCGTATTTCAGGACATTGGCGGCTCATCCCAATCGGGGGTGTAGGAGTTGGGGTCTGAAGCCGCCGGTCTCGAGCAGGCTTCGGGCGATGTAGTTGGTCAGGTTGCGGAACCCGAGTGCGGAGCCGCGCAGGTGTTCGAGCCGTCCGTTGAGCGCCTCGGTCGGCCCGTTGCTGGTGCCGGGTCGTTCGAAGTAGGCGAGCACGTCAGCGGCTCGCTTCTTCAGGGTCCGGCCCAGGGTGGTGAGCTCGGTGAGCACCTTGGGGACGCCGGCGCTGAGGTCGGTGATCAGCTTCTCCATGAGCTCGCGGCCACGTTGCCGGTCCTCGTGGCGATNGGTCCGGCCCAGGGTGGTGAGCTCGGTGAGCACCTTGGGGACGCCGGCGCTGAGGTCGGTGATCAGCTTCTCCATGAGCTCGCGGCCACGTTGCCGGTCCTCGTGGCGATAGGCGGCGATCATGCGCTGGTAGACACCCCAGGTCGCCTCGACCTCGATGTGAGCGTCATCAACGAACAGTGCGCGTAGCCTGTCGCTCTGCTTGTCGGTGAGCAGGTCCGCGCCGGTGTGCAGCGTGCGCCGCGACTTGTAGAGCGGGTCGTCCCTGAACCCACGGTGCCCGTGGATCGCGAGTTGGACCCGGCGCCGGCACCTGTCGAGGGCGT
>NZ_VAVZ01000070.1 GCF_005771525.1 Nesterenkonia salmonea
AGTGAATGGATCTCCCAGTCTCATAACCGCTCAGCCCGGGGGTCTCACCTCAGTCTGGCAGAGAGGGTCTAACCAGCGTTACGAAGGCTGCAACCCTCTGCATAAGTGGTACGGATAAACGAGCACAGTGCGCCCCAACCAGGGCGGACCCGAACTTCCGCCGCGCCCTGTCAATTTCCAGCTGGTTACAACCTCGAAGCGAAACTCAAGGTGGAGCTCGAGTCAGGCTGCCTACCAGGTGTCCTCAGAGTCGAGTTCCTGTGGAACACGCATGCAGGGTGTTGCTCGAGGTTCAAACCAATAGGTGGCAGCCCTCTGACACGATGGAGCGATGCGATCCTCGAAACTCTTGGCTTTTGCAATGTTTCCCTAGGTCCTCGAGTCCTGCGCCACGGAACTGGAAGATGAGAACGAGAAAGCTCACGAGCGCGTCGCGAAGGCCGAATCTGCTCTCGAGGAGGAAGGACATCAGTTCAGGCTTAGCTTTCCTGGAGAAGCCGATGGTCCGCGCCACGGTATTACCAGTCTGCCTCCAGACAGGGAGACTGCTGCGGTTTTCGCCTGGTGCGAGGGAGCGAAACGCGGGCCTACGTTCTTCTTGGATGACGTCGAGGTAGGACTTCTTCCTTGTTCGGAGGAAGACGTCCCCTAAGACCCTGAACAGCAGGCTTCGGAGAGACTGTTACTCGGTCCTGGCGCCCAATTGCTGAAGCGCTTGGCCGTCGAGGCGGTGCGTTTCCCATTCACTCTGTGGGGTTGACCCAAGTGAACGGTAGAAGGCGATCGCGGGTTCGTCCACTTGAGTACCCACCATTCGAGCCGGCGCCAGCCGCGCTCGAAGCATATCTGGGCTAGACGAGCAAGTAATGCACGTCCCGCTCCTGACCCGCGGTGGGCCGGGTCAACAAAGAGATCCTCTAGCCAGATGCCATTGCGGCCTGTCCAGGTCGAGAAGGTGACGTACCAGATCGCCAATCCGATGACCGTGCCATGACGTTCAGCAGTGAGCGCATGAGTGGCCGGGGAACCAGAATCTGGGAAGAGTGCTTGAGCGAAATCTTTCTGCTCTGCTTCTACAGCGTCGGGCTCTTGTTCATATTCAGCCAGCGCTTGAACCAGTCGAAGAATTTCAGGAATATCATCAGGCTAGGTGTCACGGATCAAGAGTGTCATGGCAAGGATCCAAGCGCTTCCGCAGAATCTACAATGACTCCGTTCAGGTTGTCACAGTGCCTCAAGAAAAGCAGGAAATACCCGCAGGGCCGTCGCTGAGTGACGGTCTGCCTGCTGCTGACGGTTGACGTTTCGCGGTCAAGAATTCGTCGCCTCCGGCGAACCTTCCGTCCCGGGCATTCTCGGTCACTCGAGTTCCGGTGCTCGAGCCCATCCTCAAAACTCGATGTGGCTAAGGACGTTACCAACTATCGAAATCGCCGGCCGTAACGAAGACTAGGAAATGCAGCGGACGTTATCGGCTTGGCCGGACACGTACATGGTAAGGACGCACCTCCGAGCGACAAGGATCACACCATGACCGGGCCACCAAGAAGCAGCTACCAACCGGAAGACGCCGACAATTCACTTGATAAACGACTGACCCACTCCGCACCGGCGGGCACTCGAGCCACGTTTGAACTCAAGAAGGAGCTGAGCAGGATCTCTGCCTGCTGCCGAGAGGAGGCTAGCGGGCGTCGTCGTGCCGGTCGGTTCGGGCCTTCGCGAGGTGCAGCCGTGGGACTTGCTGCTTGCGTGCTGATGGGCAGCGATGCCGCTGCGGCAGCCGTGGTGGACCTGCGCAGTTACTCGTCGGACATGGATGTCGAGCCACACGGGCACTACAGCTTCGACCTGCCCGGCGGCGCAGAGTGCGACGTGGAAACGCGAGTGGTCAAGCTGGGGCCGCCCGGGTACGAGAATGTCGCAAGATTTTCAACGCCGTGGGACCCAAGATGGTGATGACCACCAGGTTGAACAGGGATGGAGGGCAGGCTTCGGCACACGGGCCTTCTGGTCTCTGTCCCCAAAACCGAAACTGAGTTCGCGTCGGCAGATGAAGAAGCTCGCCAATGTCACAACGGATTCTTGCAAGAATAGTTGCCGTGGATGCCATCAATCTCTTCATGCTCGTTGCCGCCCTAGTCACTCTGGCGGCAATCGGTGGTATCCGTGTGGGAGTACGTCTTGGATTACCGGCACTGCTGTTCTTCCTGTTCTTCGGCATGATCCTCGGCGAAGCAGGTTTCGGGCTCGAATTTGACGATGCCACCATCGCCCAAGGGTTGGGCTACGCCGCATTGGTGTTGATCCTGGCTGAAGGTGGACTCACCACCAAGTGGCGTGAGATTCGCCCCTCGATCTTGCTGTCAGTGCTCCTGGCCACGGTCGGCGTAGTGGTCACTATCGGCCTCATGACGGTCATTGGTCATTACGCTCTTGGGTTACCAATCATCTTGGCCTTACTCTTCGGGGCAATCAATGCAGGTACCGATGCTGCGGCAGTCTTCTCGGTGCTGCGGGGCATCCCTGTTCCAGCGCGGGTCCGGTCAGTTTTGGAGGGCGAATCGGGACTCAACGACGCGCCGACCGTACTGATCGTCACGGCCGCGACAGCTGTGGCCGTCGGGACCGAACCCTCCGGCGGCATTCCCGTAGTGGCACTGATGATCGCAGCCCAGCTCGTAGGCGGCATCGTGCTCGGAGTGGCCCTCGGGGGTGTGGGTGTGTTCGTGCTGAGGCGCTTCGCACTCCCGGCTGCGGGTCTCTACCCGCTGGCGGCATTGGCATGGGCGGTCATGTCCTATGGTGTGGCAACCCAAATCAGTGTGTCGGGATTCGCCGCCGTGTACATGTGCGCGATGGTGCTCGGTAACGGCCGGCTGCCGCACCGGCAGGCAACTCAGTCCTTCGCCGAAGGCACTGGGTGGATCGCGCAGATCGGACTCTTCGTGATGCTGGGTATGCTTGCCAGCCCGGGAAGAATCACCTGGGAAATTGTGATGAGCGGCTTAGTGGCCGGGTTGTTTCTCACGTTCTTGGTCCGACCTTTTGCGGTCTTTTTGTGCGCAGTGTGGTTCAAGATGCCATGGCGAGAGCAGGCGTTCCTGTCCTGGGCCGGGCTGCGAGGAGCTGTCCCGATTATTTTGGCGACGATTCCTATGGCAGCTGAGATGGAAGACGCCGATATGCTCTTCGACGTCGTTCTCGTGTTCGTCGTGGCCTACACGGCGATCCAAGCGCCGTCATTGCCCTTCGTCGCGAGGCTACTGGGTCTCACCGACGTGGCCCCTAGCACGGCAGTGCAGATCGAACCCGCACCGATGGATGAACAGCGAGCTGACCTGATCAAGATCACACTCAGCGGACCATCGCTTCTGACGCAACTGCCGTTGAGAGATATCCAGTTCCCGGAGCATAGCCAGATTTCCCTGGTGATGCGTAAAGATGAGTCATTCGTGCCCTCTGGGCAGACACACCTGCAAAACGAAGACCAGCTCTTGGTAGTAATACCGGCCGAGCACGAGGAGCAAGTCCGAGAGTTTTTCCACCGCCTCTCAGGTGGGTAAGTATTCGCACGGGAAGAATGTGGATGGCCCATCGCGCTCGAGAGCGTTGAATGCACGGCTCCTCACACCGGATGCCATCGGCGGGCTATCCCGCTCCCGTTAGTGTTGATGAGCTCTGCCTTACGAAGAGTCTCCTCTTATCCGCAAAGGAAGGGCCATCCTCTTCTCTATGGCCCTATCCCGTGCGGGTGTTAGTTCAATGGCCCTGCCGCTGTCCTGAGCTCTTCTGGAGTGCGCGATGCCATCTCTGTGACCCTCAGGGCGCGACCATAGGGGTCCGACGATTTCGATTGCTTAGGTACTTCATTGATCGGGTGCTGATTAGCCTCGCATAGATGCGAGGCGGGAGGGCGAAAGAAAAACTGGCCTAAGTGTCAGCATGCTATCGAGAGGAAACCGGTCATGTCTGATCGAGAAATTAGAGCCTACGGGCCGAACTACGACACTGAGCACCTGAGTGTGGACCTCGATAAGAAAGTTCGCGCTTTGGGGGGCGCCTCAATCATTATCTTCGGTGACGATCCCGTTCTGCGGGCAATGCAGGCGCGGGCGCTTGCGAACACGTGGGGGCTGAGGCTGATGAAGAACCCGATCAAGGCTGACATGCAACATAATCCTGATAGCGGGCTGACGGTTGGTTTGCATTGTGTGGAGCCTACGGTGGCTGCTGATGGGTTTGTGAACAACTGGGTGCTCAACGCAGCCGTTGAGGGTCCCAGGATCATGATCATTGATGTCGCTGAGGGAACTGACATTGCGGTCTCCGCCCTGAAAGTCTGTGCGTTATTCGTGAAAATGGGAGGCCCAGACTCGCCGTCAGCTGGCATAGACAGTGGAACGTCGGTGCAAGATGCCGACTCTAATGTTCAGTCGCCAAACTTATGCACCGGTTATACCGGCATGAACGCATACTCCTCTCTTATGAGCCTGAGGAGCAGAAGCGGATCACCTGGGGCTTGAGATGGAGTCGTCTGGTCGACCGGCTCCTATGTAGTTGCTCAGTCTGCTGGGATTGCCTTCAGCACAGCGTCTCGCAGCCGCAAGTCCCCCGGCCCGAGTCCGGCCAAGACCTCGGATAGAGTCACCTCGGTTTGGGAGATCACCCGGAAGCCTTCCTCGCGGGGTGAGTCAGCGACAAAAATTCGTGAGTAATCAGGAGCGGAGACAAGCCCAGGGGTCCAGTTCACTGTAGCCACAGCTGTAGGCCCGAAACGAAGGGTCACATAGGCATCGTCACCACTGGCGCGTCCCAGTTTCACTGACCATTCCCACTGACCCTGCCAATTCGAGGTCACACGATCGAAATGTGCCACCCCCATCGCTTCATTGACCTGGTTCAGCAGCTGCGTCCGGGTGAAGTCCCGCAGTGAGGCTTTGACCTGGCGGAGAGTTGTGCGACCCTCTTCGAATTGCCGGCGAGCATGTTCAGCCACGATGTCGGCAAACTCCTCGGCTGCCCGGTCGCGTTGGGAGGCGCCGTAGCGGGATGCCTCTCCGGTCTCACACATGATCTTGATGAAAGCGAGCTGATCGTCGAGATTCACTGCTGCTGGTCCTTCCACGAATTGGTGGAACATCTGCTGGAGAAAGAAGTGCTGCTCAGGGTGCCTGTCACGCCAGGATCGATCTCGCGCCACATAGTTCTTCAGATCGCTGAGGACTTCGGAGTAGGTGACAACGACCGCCTGCTCCCACCCATCCTGCAGAAGATGCGGCATATGTCGCATACACAGAAGAACGACCACGGCCTTCCGCCGGTCCCCTGCAGCATGGGCGAGATAGCGGTAATAGTCATGCCCGTGTCCGTCAGAGGTTCCGTAATTCTCGACCGCCAGGGCGGCATCATCGCGGACAAGGAGCAGGTCGGCGATATCCATGCCTGTCTGCTCATCACTTTCGGTCTGGACCTCTTGGAAGATTCGGTAGCCAGTGGCTGGAATCTTTCGCTCCTGCGATAGAGCTCCGTTGACCCGTGACAGAAAGATCCGCTGGAAAACACCCCCTAGCTCATGCGTGGCGTCGTCCCGCAGCAGCCAGGCGAAGACATTGGAGAGCTGTTTCTCATGAGTGCCGTGATGCATCACCCGGAAGACGTTGAACTCCTCCGCCAAGCTTCGCGACAGCCCAGGCAGCAGCCTCGTGACAAAATCGTTCACTGACCTCTGGTCTGCAGACATAGAACCAGCCTATCGAGGTGTGAACGCCCCTGGGTTTCTGGAGACTCACGTGGCGGCTTCTATCGGTGGTTGCACCGGCCTGATCTTCAGGAGCCTCAGTGGAGCCCACCGACCCGGAGTCCTTAGTCCTTCGCTACGGGGATGATGTCTTTGATGCAGTGATCGCTCTGGTCAAGCTTGGGGTGAGTACTCGCAAGGCCGCTGCGGCCTGCGGGGTCTCGCCCTCGACGGTGGATCGCTGGGTGTCTCAATCGCGTGCCGGTAAGCCACATGGTGCTAATGGCCGGCCCCGTCATCCTGGTCGGGAGAAGTTCCACCAGCTGCGCGAAGAAGGCCGGTCAGTGCGCGCAGCGGCAGCGGTTGTGGGAGTTTCCTCGATGAGCGGGTACAAGTGGGACACAGAGATGCGGGCAGGCGGAGCGTGTCAAATCAAGTGAGACGTGGAGCGGTACGGGTTACTTCACTGGATCTGGTTCTGGGG
>NZ_VAVZ01000071.1 GCF_005771525.1 Nesterenkonia salmonea
AATGTCCTCGAGTAGCCGTTAGGAAATCCCAGCGCCTCAGGCAAAGGAATCCACCACGTGGCAGTCGAGCCCTTGGTTTTCGACATTTTCACCCTTCCTGACATTTCTCATAGACAGTAATCGAGGCCAATTAGCTTGAGAAAGCCCCAGATAAGACTCCTAACGGGGGATTCCCTGATCCAACGATGGATCCGCATCAAGTTCGCAGAGCAAGGAGTTCGTCGCGGGAGGCTTTCGGTGCCACACTCCCGGCACCTCGTCATTGATCAAAAGGTAAAGCCTTTCGGAATGTAACGCTGTAGAGCGATGTCCGGAATCTTTACTTGCAAAAGGTAGCGAGAAACCAGCATGTGAAACAGAAAAAGCGCGTGCTCCGTCTTGTAACCGGTCAAGTGGGAGCCCGGAGAGGGCAGAGTGTCGATCTGGCCCCGTGTCGTGACGTTGACGACCACGCCGTCTTCCATGACGCAGACTAGGTCGACGCGCTTGTCCACCGGGAGATCCTTCTGCCGGTCTTCGAGGCGCTGAGCAAAACTGGTTACTGCCGAGCCTTCGAAGGCGAAGAGGAAGTACATCGGTGGGATCACGTCGTACTCTGTTCCGTAGGCCTTTTGCTTCTCGTCCAGCTGGATCTGCCCGGGTAGCTTCTCTGGAAGGTAATACGCGGAGCGGTCGAGCGATTTGAGAGTTCTGGCGCTCTCTACCGCTTGTTCAACGTGGGCCAACTGCAAAGAGAGCTTCGACTCGATGACGGCGATAACCCCCTCGACAGGGAGGAGCCGTGCGCCCCTTTGCTTATCGGTGTAGAGGACCGGAGTCTGCGTGGTGTCGTAGAGAATGACATCGTGCTGCTTGCTATGGCTGCCATACGAGTCAACAACTTGCCCGTGCGCCACACCGATGGATGATGGATAATAATCTTCGAAGAATTTTCGAAGCGTGGCCTCGGCTGCCTCGCCCTTGCTCAGCTGGTGGTCAAACGCGGCACGGATCCCCTTAACCTGGGACGCCATGTCCTGGGATGCGGCACTCATGAGGTCTGCCAGCTCAGACATGACTTCTCCTATCTACTCAGCGTGTCGTCCTCAGCCGCGACTGAGGTTCATAAGTAGTTCTCAGCGATCTCCGACTCGTATAATTGTCGAGCACTGGGTGCTTCACGGATTGCGTTCCGAACATTGTCCTTAGTGATGTCGAGAACCTTCATCACGCCACCAGTCTCTGCAATGGACTCGATCCGGCGGAAGTCCGCACCAAATTGTTCGGCGAAATCCGCCAGGCCCCGCAGTTTGGGGAGCGCGTCTGACAGGTGGTGGCCATGGGGATCCACTAGATCAGTCGCCGTGCTGCCGTCGTGAGAAGTGCCGAAGAACAGAAAGTCTGGCCGTAGGGCCTTCCAATCTCCGAGATCATCTTTGTAGGCCACAGCTAGGGAGTCCTGGGTGGCTCGCGCAGGGTTGCGGTACCACCCCTTGAATCCAGACTGCTTCATCTCTGAAGTCAACACACGTTGCTCCCACGTGTTCAGGTCTTCCGGGAAGGTTTCGTCCTCAGCCGACATGAGATGCATGGTCCATGTCGGCATTGCCTCTTCCGTGCCGTCCGGGTGGAGGATCTTCGTCTCGGCCTGCGCCGTCTTCGGGACCACGAGGTTTACGGGCTCGGGTTGGGTGGAGAGCGACTCGAGGCGTTCATACTCTGCCCGTCGCTCATCGTTCAGGTTCTTCCGAGCTACGCGGGTCTCAGACAGCCACTTTCGCGCGAGTGTCTCCGCCTCGTGGTCGATCGCCTCGGTAATCTGCTCCACGCGAGCAAGTGCTGAGATTTGGATGTGGGCTTCGAGAAGTTCATCCTCCTCGCCGTCAGGGCCGGCCAGGAGGTCAGCGTAGGAGTCGCACAGTGCGGGACTGAAGACACGAGTCGCCGCGCGGTAGTAGTCCTCGATCGCTCGCGGGTCTGCGCTGACTGAGAAGGACTTGTAGGAGACGTTCCCACCAATCCGGCCGCGGACCTCCTCACCCTGCATGGTGAGCACTTCTTCCTTTGCCTTGGCCACTTCCTGTTCGTGCTGGACCGCGCGACCGTTAAGCGCTGCGTGCAGACTATCGTGAGCCTTGGCCACAGCATCCCCCACGAGGCCGTCCTTCGAAAGCGCAGTAGCTAGCGCCGTGAGCCGGCGGATCGGCTTTACGTTCTTCTGAGGGATCGTTACCGAGGGGAGCTCGGCGAACTTCTCCCAAACAGAGTGGTCGATGGTCTCGTTGGGTAGTAAGGGGATGGGGTCGAACAGTACGCGTCGGCCCTTACCTCCGCCAGCATCATCGCCATCGTCGCTGGGGCGCCCAGATGCGCCCTTCATCAGACGCTCGGCCACCTTGGTAGCGGTCTTGCGGTCGAAGTGCGGCAGCAGACAATCCACGGAGTTCAACAGCTCGTTTCCCGGAATGCGACGAGCCAGTGGTGTGCGGATCATGCGGCCAAGCAGCTGGGTAATGTGTGTGTCTTCCTTTGCAGACCGGAACGAGACCAGCACTTCGGCCCGTGGGCAATCCCAACCGGTCGAGATAGCGCTCTTCGCCAGCAGGACTCGGACCTGAGGAGCATCCTGAACGCGTTGCGGCTCAATGTAGGGCACCAGTTCCTGACCAATCTTGAGGTCTCGGCGTTCACCAAAGACGTTGGCGATAGCACCGTGCTTCAATTCGGGCCACGCCTCGAAGATTGTGTCTAGGGTGCGAACCTTCAGCTCATCTGAGGGCTTGTCGCCCATCTGCACGACAAGTAGGGGTTTCACGACCTTAGTCTCGTTCTGTTCCTCCGCGTACTCCTGCCAAGCAGTCGTGGACGCCTTAATCTTCTCCACGGCTTTGGTCAGTAGGACAGTATCGAAAGCTCCGGCCTCCGCCGGGATAGAGAGAGCAATGTCGTCCTTTAGAAGCCCAGAGGCCTGTACCAGGGAGGAGTCAACGGTCACCGGCGAAAGAGCATCACGGCCCTGAGCCGTCTTCATGGCGGTATCGAACCGTTCCACAGTTGCAGAAATGCCGAACACGACTGGCATCGGGGGCGCAGACTGTTGGCCATTGATCAGGCGTTGGACGATAGTGCTCCGGTCCTCGTCCTCGCTCTTCCGCATACCGCGGTGAGCTTCATCGAGGATCAGATACAGAGTGAGATCTTCGTTTGCCACCGTGTTGGTGATGGTGTCGTAGATCGAAGATTGAAGCTGATCAGGCCGGGGTGCACCAGGGAGCGTGTCCTGGCCCTCTGCCTCCAGCGCGCCTCTTACCAGCCTGGAGTTACTGCTCAGTTTTTGAGTGTTGAGGAAGTAGACGTTTCTAGGCCGGAACTGCGGTTCTGAAAACGTTGAAGGTACCGTCTGCAGACGAAAGTCCAACTCGCTCCCGGCGGCTTGGATCCGCGCACGTGACTGCTCGTTCAGTGAGGGGTCGTCGGAGAACCACAACACGACGGCACCAGCGTCGGGCTCGAAGTCGAACTCGTCGTTGCCAAAGAAAAGGGCCTCGATCACCGCAGCAGCCATCACAGTCTTGCCGGCGCCGGTCGTGGCCGCCAGGGAGAACTGAGACAGAGCGCCGTAGCGACGGTATGAGTCACGAGCCCGCTCTAGATTTCGGAGGACATCACGGACTGCCCCGGTTTGATAGTCCTTCAACGTATAGCGCATCGGCTAATTACCGCCCATGTTGATCTGGAAGTTCTGGAGATAGGTCTCGTATAGCCTGATCGGCGTGACGGTGCTGGGAAGCTCGCGGCATACCATCTGAAATGCGCCCTCGTCGTCAGTTACCACAAACGCCGTTGAGGCGGCATCAGCCCGCCCGATCGCGTTGATGAAGCCGTCTGTCTGATCCAGGTTCCGCAGCACGCCGTACGCTTCGGCCACGTCCCACCCATCCTCGCCGAGCGAATCGATGAGCCTCCCCCGGGAACCCGCTCGGATCCACAGCATGGGCGCGATCCGGCGGAACGCTCGGTGGTGTCGCACCGAGAGGGGGGACTCATAGGTCAGTTTGAAGAAGGCAACGTTCTCTTGAAACCCTTGCATAAGGGGAAACTCATCGACGAATTTATACTTTCCCTGCACCGGTTCGCCACTAGCAGTCTCACCAGTCAATGCGGCAACCAGGCGCGGCTTGGTGACGTATTCACAGATCCCCAAGGCTTCCCACTCTCGGTCGCCGGGGCGTAAACCGCTCAGTCTCAAGGCCTTCTGTTCTGCAGCGGAAACTTCGTTATTAGTCACCATGATGGAGTGGCGGCATCCGCCATCCTGCTTATTCAAGCGGAAGACGGCGTGGGCCGTAGTCCCGGAACCCGCGAAGAAGTCCAGCACCACAGCCTCAGGCTTGTTCCCAACTACTAGCCTGAGAACATCCTCCACCGCGTAGAGCGACTTTGGAAAAGGGAACCGTTGCTGTCCGTAGAGGTCCCGTAAGAGAGTCGTTCCATGGCGATATGCATCGTGTGACGGTTTCCGCCATTGAGTGGTAGGCATCTTGGTCTTGCCTTCCTCATAGAAGGCCATGACTGAACCATCTTCGCGGTAACCGCGCACCTTAGCCTTCCCGCTCTCGATATCCCGGATGGGCCCACTCTTGAGGTACTTTATGACGAACGGTTGATGGTGGTCTGGGTCGTAGCCGCCCAGGCGGACATATCCTCTCTCCAGGCGGCTCACAAGGCTATTTCTGGTAAGCCCCCAGTTCATCTCCGTTCCGTCGTCACGAACGGGGAACACTGCCACGCAGTCGACCGGCGGAATTATGGAGAACCTGTCGACATCTGGGGCAAGGGGGTGCCCAACTTCCACGATCTTTCGGGCCCCGACGTCTACAAAAATCGGATAAAACTGTGACGGTCGATTTGGCCTCGCCGACGAAGTCTCAGCGCGGCGGAAAGTCGGCCAGTGAACTTCTTTGTCCTTTGACTCTTCCACAAGCTCTGGGGCTAGCTGATGTGCACCAAAGCGGACCAAGAAAACATACTCGTCAGTTCGCGAGAGCTCATTGGCGCGCCCTGTCCCCGCCGGGTTGATTACCGTGGAAATCATTTGAATTTTCGCTTCAGGGTAGGTCTGCTCCAACAACAGGCCCAGACGCAGATACTCTTTCTCGTCGATTGTGACAACTAGGGCTGAATCGGAGGGGTTCAACAGCTCGCGAGCCAATTTCAGACGTCGTTCGATGAAAGCCAGCCACTTTGAATGGCGGTAGTCATCTTCTTTGCCTACGTAGTTATTGTTATATTTCCAGTCGCTGGCGCCGGAGTTGTAGGGGGGATCGATGTAGATCGCATCGATAGAGTGCCGGTGAGTGTAAGTCAGCATCTCTAATGCGTGATAGTTCTCGGAATTGATTACCGTGTGGAACGGCTTGTTACCGCCGCGCTCCACACGTCCCGTCTCCACGAGGCCGGGATGGATGCGATCGCGGAACTCAGCCACCACTGAGAGCTCGTCTACGCCAACAACTTGAGCCACCGGTTCTTCGCTACCCAGCTCTGAGAGGTGAGCGAACCTGCCGACTTCCGTGCGTTCTATTCGGATCACACGCCACAGGCGCTGATCCTCACGCTCGGCCACACCACGCGGCGGGAGGACACGGACCTTGTCACCTCGTCGCACAGGGCGGCCGGGCAGCTCAACCGCCTCAGGCTGGTGGGCCTCAAAAACGAGGCCAAAGGTGCGGCGCTTCGTGAGAGCGGTCACCTCCGCTTCTAGATCTGCGCCTAGCTGGAGGTCAGCTTTACGAGCTTGCCTCAGCAACTCAGACAGTCGCGACACACGGCCTCCCTTCAAAAACCTGAGAGAAGTCTATCTGTGGTCGTGCACCTCGAGACGCTAGGGGAGTGTGTTCTTGCCACTGTGACTGGCGTGACTCGCTGGACGCCCCAAGTCGGCCGTTCAGGGATGTTCGAGTCATGTGCTGCCCGCTCAGGCGTTGCCTAGATACGAGTCTATGGAGAGTCCTTTGGGTGTTTCGTGAGACATGCTTGTTGCGCATAAA
>NZ_VAVZ01000072.1 GCF_005771525.1 Nesterenkonia salmonea
TCAAGGTGCGGCGAACTTTGATGCGGCCAGGTTCTCCTCAAGCCGTTAGGTCGCCTGCCTCTGAAGTGTGGGAACAATAAATCGAAGACGTGTTAAGGAGTTGGTTGGTCGTGTCTATGGATCGTATTTCTTTTGATACTGGTGTGTCCTCGCAGGTGCAATCAGATGTGGAGTCGATTGCTTCACGGTTGGAGTCGTTGATTGCTGAGCGGGATCAACAGGTCTCTGCCGCGTTATCGGACTTTCAGATGGATGGCGCTGATGCGGAGTACCAACAGGTGGAATCTCGGTGGCGCAACGCCTCCCATGAAGTGAAAAACATCATCACCCTGATCCGTCAGACCATGGCGGAAAACGACCAGACCGCGACCTCCACCCAATCACGAACCCGCTCAGCCATCGCCAACATCGGCTGAATCAGTCGGGAGGCAGGTCAAGAAGATATGAAGTTTGATATCCAGCAAGCTGGGGCCGCGGGAACTATCAGCTCTACGGACAGTTCGCAGGAATCAATCCGCGGGGATCTTGCGGCGGGCAACAACGCCGCCTCAGGGATTGTAAGCTCTCTGCGACACAGTGAGGTCGTCAGCAATGGCCTTGAGTCCCTACGCCTGGAAGTCCTGGAACCTTCAGGGGCGGATGTCCTTGCCCGGATTACAACAGCCACCTCATCAACTTCACAGGCCCTGGAAATCTACGGATCCGGGGATCAAGAGATGGCGCAACAGTCCAGATCCAACAGCAGTGGTGCCGCTGTCACTGATATCCCGGGGGTTCGCTGATGACTTCAGGGCTTTTCAACGTCGTCGAGCTAGACGACCCAGAGACGCTCGTTTCCGCTGCCAACACCATGTGGGAGTCTTACCTAGGAGCGGAAAGCTCGATGGGATATACCGCCCAATGCTGGTCGCCAATGGCTGAGCAGTATGTTGCCCCGGAGGCTCCTGTGGTCCACTCTGCGATGGACACCCCCCAAAATGAGGTCGGGGAATTAGCAGAAGCTGCGTTCTCTGCTCGGACCGCGTTACACACCTACGCTGCGACTTTGGAGGAGCTCCATCGCCAGCGAGCAACTCTGATCGCAGATATAGCAGACTTTGAGGCAAAGGATCACGAAAACGGGAGTGACTCTAGGGCAGACGTTGACGGCGCAATCGATGCCCTCCAGACGCGCTGCCACCAGCTGGCACAAGCTAAGGACCAGGCTCAGAATGACTGCGCTCAGGCGTTGAGGGGAATCACCACCACTGTCAGCGCAGTGCGCGGCAGCCAACACCCCGGCAACATCTACGCCAATGCAAATGAAGCAGATAGTCTTCCCAATCCCGGAGAGAGCTTCGCCTCTCCATCGAATTTGGCCGAGGGAGCTGGGCTGGCACCAGGAAGTGCCTTCGGGCACCCTGGCGCAGATGGTGCTTCCTGGGTAGCGGGAACTGGGCTGACTGCGGTGGGCATACATTCCAGTGTGATAACCCATACTCAAACTGGGCGTAGCGCAGGGGAGCGAAATGTTCCACGAAGATCAGGTGCGCGGGGCACTGCCAGCACTATCGCCCAGAGGACTGCACAGAATTATCGGCATGGTGCTATCGCCAACAACAATTCCCGCGTAGAGCGGCTGAACCACACAAGAGCCGAGGGCCGAGCCACAAACGCAGCTCGTGCAGGCGGCGTGCTCACGGGAGTCACGGCTGGGTTTTCTCAATGGAAAGAAGACTCTGCGCGCCACCCCGACATGGGAACCGGTGAACAGGCCACGCGTGCAGCCGTCTCAGGAGGAACCACGGCTGGGTTTGCAATGGCAGGGGCCAAAGGAGGTGCTGCTGCTGGTGCCGCGATCGGCTCCCTCGTAGGACCAGCGGGGACTGTCGTCGGCGGCGTCGTCGGCGGCGTCGTCGGCGGTATTGCGGGGTCCGAGGCGGGCTCTGCGATTGGGGACAGGGTCAACAACATAATGAGTTCGTTGTTCGGTGATTGAGAGATTATGACAGTTCCACTGGTGATGATTATTGGCGGTGCCGCCATCGGGATTTTCTTCCTGTGGTACACCCGAGTGAAGGTTGATGCCTGGTGGTACGGAACCTTAACCGGCGATATATACGTCCACCTTGTGCCGGCGGCCGGCATGCTCACTGCGATTGTCGGCGTTTTTGAGTTGCTCCAGGAGCTAGGCGTTGAGCCATCAAGAGTTTTTTTCGGAGTCCCGTTTCTTCTGGTCTTGGCGTGGTTCATGATCAGTGTGGTGACAGTGTTGTTTGCGTTGCCGAAGATTCCGTTTCTGCTGCCCCGTTGGATACGTGAGCGCAGACGTGAGGAGAAACGCCTGGCTCGTGAGTAAGTACCGTCTGGCCGTTGAGGCTGAATGTTGGATCCATGCAGATCAAAAGGGGGAAGGTCAAGTGATTTTGTGGCTGGGGCGGTGATACACGAAGTTTTTTCTCACCCGGATGTGCCCTTTGAACTGGCGTTGCCTGATTCCTGGGTGGTGGATGACAGTGCTCGCGGTGTGGGGGTCATCGTGGTTCGGGACAGTGAGCCCGGAGCCGAGGGCTTTCACTCCAACGTGGCTATTACTGCTGCTGATCTTGGGGATCGTGACGTGGATGTCGAGTCCTGTCTTGCCGATCAGCGTAAGATGGAGGCTGAATTCGTCGAGCAGCTCAGGGAATATCGTCTGCTTTTTCTGGGAACTGATGCATTTGGTCTTCCGCCAGTTCCGGCAGTGATGCGAGTGGCTTCCTATGTCACTGGTGAGGGGGTTGCGGTGATGATGCACCAGTATGCATTTCGCCGTCCTGGTGTGGAGCATTCAGTGACGTTCACGTTCGCTGCTCTGGATGCGCCTGTGTTGGGCCCCGGGGTATGGGGGACTGCGGAGGGAGCGCAATGGAGGGCCGATCATTCGTGATGAAGCAGAATGAAGAGCGCGAAGTCACCCACGAGCAGTTTCGGCGACTCATCCAGAGCTCGGAGACGCAGTCTTTTACGGTGGTTGCCGACGTGGATGGCCGCACTCTGGTCGTTGATGGCTGCCCTGAGCCGGATGCCGAGATCCTGTTGCGACCGCTGTTTCACCAGCGTGGTCGCATCACTGTTGATCGCTTCGATGGACAGGAGCCGGGTCGACTGGCCAGTGTCTGGCTTAGCCGGTACGGGCTCCTTCATGCACTTCCCTCACCCGTGGGAACAATGATCCTCAGGGTGGCACCCTATGAATCGCTCTACCGGATATTGATTGATTCAGCTGGCCTGCAAGATACACCTGCGCTGCCTGAAGTAGACCCGGTGGGAGTCGACCGCAACAATCTGGAGACCGAGAAATGGTCAGTGGAAGCGACGAAGCGCGAAGCTTGCACCCGAATCGTGCAGCGGTTGCCAGATCAGCTTGGCGAGGTAGCAGCAGCATTGAGAGCAGCGCAGGCCTCACTGGTAAACGTCGCCGCGGTCTGGGATTCACCGACCGGACCGCAACGCGGAAAAATGACCTGGATCTCAACACCAGCGGGGCTGCTGACCCATGAGGAGCAGCAGCGAGGTCTGCGCATCCGCCACGAACTGGATGCCGAGCATCCAGGTTGGATGTGGTTGCGGTTGATCGACAGACTGCCTAGGGCCAACGACCTACAATATTGGCAGCGGGAAGGTGAAACGGATGGAGCCTGAGGTGGTGCACGTACGTCGGGGCCAGTGGTGGGGCTCAGCTGCAGGGGCCGCGCTTGGGGCCGCGATTTTTCTCTTCGCTCTGCTGGGCATCCCGGCTGCGCTGTTTGATAACCCCTCGACTTGGATGACGTTGTTGTACTGGTTCAGCTGGGCCGGGCTGCCGGTCTGCGCCATCGGTGTGGCTTATATGCTCAGAGGTGCTCTGCTGCCTGAACATATACGAATCACCGACGAAGGAGTGTCCACACGCGCTTGGGAAATAGCGTGGACGGAAATTCTGGACATCTCTGTCGACGGTGACCCAGATCGGGCTGAGGCCCAAGTAGTGCTGCATGTCACCTCCGAAGCACATCAGCGGGAGAAATACGGGAACCGATGGCTTTCCGGACGCCCTCTCGGGCTGGGAGGCCTGCCAGCTATCGACCCCACATTAAGAACCCAACGCGGTATGGAATTGGCTCCGGGCGAACTGGCTAACTTGTTGGAAAGTCATCGTTCCGGGTCCTGCAGCAACCCGGCGCAGTGAACCTCAGATCTTTCGAATAACTGAGCCTAAAACCCACAAAATCATGGGACTAGAAGGACGACCTTAGGAACCTGGCTCTGAAAGGGAGAGCTGCCGTTGATTATTTTTATCGTTGTAATGCAAGTTTTTGCATTATTGTGTTTCTTCCTGTGGTGGCAGAGTTGGAGTGGGAAGAGCACAACCTGGCTTGAGGGCCGGGGTCGGGGGTGGCGGCCGTTGTTCTTCCTCTTCGGCGGCTTCTTCCTGCAAGGCTTTGTTCTTGCTGCATTGGTGTTTCCTTCTGCTCAGGGGTCTGCGCCGGTTGACTCGGACTGGTTGCGGCTGTTGCTGGTAGTCATGTGGTTTGTAGCGTGCCCGGTCATTCTGTTCGGCATGTTCTTCTGGTGGCCACGATTCATGCTGCCAGGCTGGATCCGAGAACGGCTACATGCTGGAGACCCAGTAAAGACCGCGCATCCGATCCCGGAAGTCCAGCATCTAATGACCAAACCACAAAACACCCAACTGAAGACTTCCTTTGCCGACGCTGCCCATCCTCAGGCGGGCCACCGCACTGGAGAGGATTCAGCAGCGCCGATGCCTTCCCCAACCGAGCAAAACTCCAGTGCGGAAGCAGTGTCTGGGTATCGGCAATCCCGTACTTCCAGGCGTTCAGCTGGAATCCCAGAGCTTCCGGTGGTGTTCAAAGTCGCCACCGGACGCTGGTGGTTTGGTGGGATCATCGGCATCATCAGCGCTGTAGTGCTCACCGCTGCAATACTAGGTGTCCCCTCAGCCGCATTTGAGGACGCTTCCGGGCTGATGCCCCTCTACCGGGCGCTGGCAGTTATTGGCGCTCCCCTTGCTGCCCTGGCAGGTCTCTACCTACTACGGGGAGCATTGCGCCCAGAGCATGTGACGATCTCACCAGAGGGCGTATCAACCCGTCACTGGACACTGCACTGGAAAGAAATCGAAGATCTCCACATCAAAGGAGACCCCACATCACATAAGGGCCGGGTCCAACTGCGGGTCACCGATTCCGCATTCACCAGGGAAGGGCCAAACAATCGGTGGCTATCCGGTAGACCCTTCGGCGTGGGAGGCATGATCAATAAAGAGCCAATCATCCAACTACAACCCGGCCTCAAGACCCCACCCATGCACATCGCCGAACTAATCCAGACCCTACGAACTAGCACTGGCACTACGTCTTTGAATTCGCGTCAGAGGCGCTAAGCACATGGACACGTGCTGCGATGCTACGTGGCCCCGTACGGGCGAATACACATTCGAAGGGCACGCGATGTTATGGAGATTCTCAGGTTTTGTGGGGCTTTCCTGAGGTTTTCTATGAGGGCATAAGAAATGTTCGACAACTAT
>NZ_VAVZ01000073.1 GCF_005771525.1 Nesterenkonia salmonea
ATTTTTTGATGGAGAGTTTGATCCTGGCTCAGGATGAACGCTGGCGGCGTGCTTAACACATGCAAGTCGAACGATGAAGGCCGTGCTTGCACGGTTGGATTAGTGGCGAACGGGTGAGTATCACGTGAGTAACCTTCCCTTGACTCTGGGATAAGCCTGGGAAACTGGGTCTAATACCGGATATGACCGGCCTCCGCATGGGGTGCTGGTGGAAAGCTTTTGCGGTTTTGGATGGACTCGCGGCCTATCAGTTTGTTGGTGAGGTAATGGCTCACCAAGGCGATGACGGGTAGCCGGCCTGAGAGGGTGACCGGCCACACTGGGACTGAGACACGGCCCAGACTCCTACGGGAGGCAGCAGTGGGGAATATTGCACAATGGGCGCAAGCCTGATGCAGCGACGCCGCGTGCGGGATGACGGCCTTCGGGTTGTAAACCGCTTTCAGCAAGGAAGAAGCTTTATTGTGACGGTACTTGCAGAAGAAGCGCCGGCTAACTACGTGCCAGCAGCCGCGGTAATACGTAGGGCGCGAGCGTTATCCGGAATTATTGGGCGTAAAGAGCTCGTAGGCGGTTTGCCACGTCTGCTGTGAAAGCCCGGGGCTCAACCTCGGGTGTGCAGTGGGTACGGGTAGGCTGGAGTGCAGTAGGGGAGACTGGAATTCCTGGTGTAGCGGTGAAATGCGCAGATATCAGGAGGAACACCGATGGCGAAGGCAGGTCTCTGGGCTGTTACTGACGCTGAGGAGCGAAAGCATGGGGAGCGAACAGGATTAGATACCCTGGTAGTCCATGCCGTAAACGTTGGGCACTAGGTGTGGGGGACATTCCACGTTTTCCGCGCCGTAGCTAACGCATTAAGTGCCCCGCCTGGGGAGTACGGCCGCAAGGCTAAAACTCAAAGGAATTGACGGGGGCCCGCACAAGCGGCGGAGCATGCGGATTAATTCGATGCAACGCGAAGAACCTTACCAAGGCTTGACATGGACCGGATCGCTGCAGAGATGTAGTTTCCCTTCGGGGCTGGTTCACAGGTGGTGCATGGTTGTCGTCAGCTCGTGTCGTGAGATGTTGGGTTAAGTCCCGCAACGAGCGCAACCCCTATCCTATGTTGCCAGCACGTGATGGTGGGGACTCATGGGAGACTGCCGGGGTCAACTCGGAGGAAGGTGGGGACGACGTCAAATCATCATGCCCCTTATGTCTTGGGCTTCACGCATGCTACAATGGCCGGTACAATGGGTTGCGATACTGTGAGGTGGAGCTAATCCCTAAAAGCCGGTCTCAGTTCGGATCGAAGTCTGCAACTCGACTTCGTGAAGTTGGAGTCGCTAGTAATCGCAGATCAGCAATGCTGCGGTGAATACGTTCCCGGGCCTTGTACACACCGCCCGTCAAGTCACGAAAGTTGGTAACACCCGAAGCTCATGGCCTAACCAGTTTTCTGGAGGGAATGGTCGAAGGTGGGACTGGCGATTGGGACTAAGTCGTAACAAGGTAGCCGTACCGGAAGGTGCGGCTGGATCACCTCCTTTCTAAGGAGTATGGACCCGAGTTGGGTCCGCCCTCTTTGTGCAGCCGATTGTGTTGCCGGGGGGTTTTACTCATGGGTGGAAATTTTCAACGAATACTCCGCATGTCGGGGTCATCATGCTTGTCACACGTCGTGGTTTTTTGAGTACGTCCTCGTCTTTGGGTGGGGGTTGGAAAGAAGGGTTGGGGCGTGTGTTTGTGTGGTGTGTGGCGCACTGTTGGGTCCTGAGGCTATGAGCCTTTGGATTGTGGTCCTTACTTCAGGTCTGCTGTGGACGTTGTGTCTGTGGTGGTGGGGGTGGGGGTTGTTGTTTGGGAACTGCATAGTGGACGCGAGCATCTTTTTTATTTGTCTGTGTATTTTTGTGTGTCGTAAGTGTTTAAGGGCGCATGGTGGATGCCTTGGCAACAGGAGCTGATGAAGGACGTGGGAATCTGCGATAAGCCTGGTGGAGCTGATAACCGAGCGTTGAGGCCAGGATGTCCGAATGGGGAAACCCGGCATGCTGTAGTGGTGTGTCACCCCGTGCTGAATGTATAGGCACGGTGGGAGGAACGTCGGGAAGTGAAACATCTCAGTACCGACAGGAAGAGAAAACAAAAGTGATTGCGTGAGTAGTGGCGAGCGAAAGCGTATGGGGCTAAACCAGTGACGTGTGATACCCGGTGGGGGTTGCGTTGCTGGGGTTGTGAGACCACCCGTAGAAGGTCCACCGATCTTCTGGGTTGAGGTGTCGGCGTATAGGCGAAGACTGTTGAGACGGTCACCGTAGAGGGTGTGAGTCCCGTAGTTGTAATGCGTACGGCCGGCCTGTGGTGTGTTCTCGAGTAGCACGCGGCTCGAGGAATCGTGTGTGAATCTGCCAGGACCATCTGGTAAGCCTGAATACTCCCTGTTGACCGATAGTGAATCAGTACCGTGAGGGAATGGTGAAAAGTACCCCGGGAGGGGAGTGAAATAGTACCTGAAACCATGTGCCTACAATCCGTCAGAGCTGGTCTTTTGGCTGGTGATGGCGTGCCTTTTGAAGAATGAGCCTGCGAGTTAGTGCTCAGTAGCGAGGTTAACCCGTGTGGGGTAGCCGTAGCGAAAGCGAGTCTGAATAGGGCGTTTGAGTTGCTGGGTCTAGACCCGAAGCGGAGTGATCTACCCATGGCCAGGGTGAAGCGTGTGTAAGAGCACGTGGAGGCCCGAACCCACCTAGGTTGAAAACTGGGGGGATGAGCTGTGGGTAGGGGTGAAAGGCCAATCAAACTCTGTGATAGCTGGTTCTCCCCGAAATGCATTTAGGTGCAGCGTTGAGTGTTTCATCCTGGAGGTAGAGCTACTGGATGGCTGATGGGCCCTACAAGGTTACTGACGTCAACTAAACTCCGAATGCCAGTGATGTGAGAGCTCAGCAGTGAGACGGTGGGGGATAAGCTTCATCGTCGAGAGGGAAACAGCCCAGACCACCAGTTAAGGCCCCTAAGCGTGTGCTAAGTGGGAAAGGATGTGGAGTTGCTTAGACAACCAGGAGGTTGGCTTAGAAGCAGCCACCCTTGAAAGAGTGCGTAATAGCTCACTGGTCAAGTGATTCCGCGCCGACAATGTAGCGGGGCTCAAGCACACCGCCGAAACTGTGGCATTTAGTCCTTTGAGGACTGGATGGGTAGGGGAGCGTCCAACACTGCGGTGAAGCAGCGGCGTAAGCCTGTTGTGGAGTGTGTTGGAGTGAGAATGCAGGCATGAGTAGCGAAAGACACGTGAGAAACGTGTCCGCCGAATGACTAAGGGTTCCAGGGTCAAGCTAATCTGCCCTGGGTTAGTCGGGGCCTAAGGCGAGGCCGACAGGCGTAGTCGATGGATAACGGGTTGATATTCCCGTACCGGCGAAGAACCGCCCACGCGAAACTACTGATACTAACCACCCGAACTTTTACTGATGAGCCTTCGGGCTCACGGTGAATTAGTAGCGTGGGACCTGATGTGGTCTAGCGAGCGTATTAACAGGTGTGACGCAGGAAGGTAGCCGGGCCCAGCGATGGTTGTCTGGGTCTAAGAATGTAGGGCTGACCATAGGTAAATCCGTGGTCTGTGTGCCTGAGACTTGATGGGCCCCACCTCTTGGGTGGGGATCCGGTGATCCTATGCTGCCAAGAAAAGCATCGACGCGAGGTTTTAGCCGCCCGTACCCTAAACCGACACAGGTAGTCAGGTAGAGAATACTAAGGCGATCGAGAGAATCACGGTTAAGGAACTCGGCAAAATGCCCCCGTAACTTCGGGAGAAGGGGGACCACCCTGGTGAGCGGTCTTTTCGACTGTGAGCTGGTGGTGGTCGCAGAGACCAGGGGGAAGCGACTGTTTACTAAAAACACAGGTCCGTGCGAAGTCGTAAGACGATGTATACGGACTGACTCCTGCCCGGTGCCGGAAGGTTAAGAGGACCTGTTAGCGGCTTTTGGCTGCGAAGCGGAGAATTTAAGCCCCGGTAAACGGCGGTGGTAACTATAACCATCCTAAGGTAGCGAAATTCCTTGTCGGGTAAGTTCCGACCTGCACGAATGGAGTAACGACTTCCCCGCTGTCTCAACCGTGAACTCGGCGAAATTGCACTACGAGTAAAGATGCTCGTTACGCGCAGCAGGACGGAAAGACCCCGAGACCTTTACTATAGCTTGGTATTGGTGTTTGACATCACTTGTGTAGGATAGGTGGGAGACGTGGAAGCCCTCACGCTAGTGGGGGTGGAGTCATCGTTGAAATACCACTCTGGTGTTGTTAGGCATCTAACTTCGGGCCCTGATCGGGTCCAGGGACAGTGCCTGGTGGGTAGTTTAACTGGGGCGGTTGCCTCCTAAAGAGTAACGGAGGCGCCCAAAGGTTCCCTCAGCCTGGTTGGCAATCAGGTGTTGAGTGTAAGTGCACAAGGGAGCTTGACTGTGAGAGAGGCATCTCGAGCAGGAACGAAAGTTGGGACTAGTGATCCGGCGGCACCGTATGGAAGGGCCGTCGCTCAACGGATAAAAGGTACCTCGGGGATAACAGGCTGATCCTGCCCAAGAGTCCATATCGACGGCATGGTTTGGCACCTCGATGTCGGCTCGTCGCATCCTGGGGCTGGAGTTGGTCCCAAGGGTTGGGCTGTTCGCCCATTAAAGCGGTACGCGAGCTGGGTTTAGAACGTCGTGAGACAGTTCGGTCCCTATCCGCTGCGCGCGCAGGAGATTTGAGAAGGTCTGTCCTTAGTACGAGAGGACCGGGACGGACGAACCTCTGGTGTGTCAGTTGTCCTGCCAAGGGCACCGCTGATTAGCTACGTTCGGGATGGATAACCGCTGAAAGCATCTAAGTGGGAAGCCGGCTTCAAGATAAGATCTCCATCACCCTTTGAGGTGTGAAGGCTCCCAGGAGATTACTGGGTTGATAGGCCAGAAATGGAAGCACAGTAATGTGTGCAGTTGACTGGTACTAATAAGCCGACCACTTACACACCACCCCACCCTTTTCTTTGAGGAGTGGTTGGGGCTCAGACAAAGGAAGAACATTGACTCCCTGCTTCAAGGGAACATGGCAGTGTTCTGGTGCTACGCGTCCACTATGCGGTTCTGAAACAACAACTACGTCCACAACAAAAAAGCACCCCCGCCCACTAGTGGTGGGGTGTGTGAAATTGAATACGAAGCGTTTGGTTGTAACCACAAAGATTTACCCACCCCCTACAATGTGATTCCTGGGGGTGTGGTTGAAAGGGTTACGGCGGTCATAGCGTGGGGGAAACGCCCGGTCCCATCCCGAACCCGGAAGCTAAGACCCACAGCGCCGATGGTACTGCACCCGGGAGGGTGTGGGAGAGTAGGACACCGCCGGACACAACAT
>NZ_VAVZ01000074.1 GCF_005771525.1 Nesterenkonia salmonea
CTACCTGAAGTCCGGAACGTCGCTTCCAACTACGCAGACTACCGCTTCCAACTCTCGCTACGTGCCAGGGCGGCCATGCTTTCGTAACGGAGAAGAACCTTATCTCCTGAAATGCAAGGGAAACGAGAAGTAACATTTTCAGGCCTTCAGCATTGAACGATGAAGTCTCCAAGAAACCCAGGGAGGTTCAATATGGCAGCTATTGATCTTCAGGGGGTGGTGCAGTTACTAGCCGATAAGCGACCCGTCTTCGATCGCGAACGGGACTTCCAATTCGCATTCTCCCAGGCTCTGGTCGAATTTGATCTTTGGCTGGAGGTTCGTCTTGAAGTGCCCCGACGGTTGGATGACGGTCGTCGAGAAGTCACAGACATCCTAGTCAAGGGTCCTACTGGTACTTGCGCAATTGGACTGAAGTACCCCACTCTGTATTGGCTGGAAGAAACCAACGGGGAGTTGTTCCAACTGGCCAATCACTCTGCGAACGACCTCGGACGTATGCACTTCGTCACGGACGTCACTCGGTTGGAGAGATTGGCGCTGTCTCAGGGAACGCCGGGGTGGGCACTATTTCCAACTAATGACCCAAGATATTGGGAGTCTAGTGGTGGACGCGTCACCAACGATGCCCAGTTCCGCATTTATCAAGGTAGGGAACTGAGCGGCACGTTGCGGCGGGGGAACGGCCATGAATCATGCACAACGCTCCTCCGCGGGTCGTACCGAGTGACTTGAAACGACTTCTCAACAGAAGATGAGGGGTCCCGTGCAGGTCTTCTACGTTGGAAGGCCCTTCACGTGCCCGGTTGAGGTTCGACAGACCACTCCGTAGTGCCTTTATATGTTCAGTGCGTGGACGAGGTCGCTATGAAGCTTCGACAGGGCAGCTCGCCCTGTCTCGCTCAGGGGAACGGGTTCTACCTCGAGAAGCCGGTAGGCAACTTCAGTCTTACTCGGAAAGTCGATTCCTGCTTCCTGCGCCCAGTCTTCCAATATCTTCGCCCAGGATTTCGTAGATTCATCGGGAAAGCCTGGAAGCTCTAAGGTCTCAACGCTGCCGTTCCTCTGTCGAAGGAGCTCGGTGAATACTTTGCGGTAGGCCTCGGCATCGAGAGCGTTCTCTATGCCAGGCAAAGGTAAGCACGCGATTCTCTCGCGAGGAAAAACCTGACACAACTTCTTGGCCAAGGCTTCCCCACCTGAATCACCGTCAACAAGAAAAGCGACCCGCGCTGCCTCGAGATCCAGGTCTGGGAACGCGTTCTTGGGAGCCTCGGATAGGCCAGGGGCCACTTGATACGGAAGACGCTGCAAATCGACACTGGCGCGAATGAGTGAAGGAAGCAGCAGCATGTCGCTCGCGCCCTCACCTATGACCGCATACCTTGCCGGGGTGAAGGCAGCGGCGGCGGCGCCCATTGCGAACATTACGGGTGAAAGTCCATGGCCTTCCATCGTCCAGAACGCGTTCTCGACGTGACTCGACTCATCACCGTCTATGACAACTGCTCGAAGTCCAATGCCCATGTCTCTAGGGAGGCAGGCAGGGGAATGGGTGGTATAGATGATCTTTTCTGCTTGCTGTTGTTCAGCGAACATGTCAATCAGGTCAGCCTGAGCATCAATATGTAGGTGGCTCTCGGCCTCATCTACTAGGAGGATTGTGGGCCTGCCAGTATCGCGTCCCGACAGAAAAGCGGCCAGTGCAACAAACGTTCGCAGCCCTTGGGATCTCTCGGCGAACGGTGAAGAATGCTCGCCATCCTCGATGACATTTATGCGGAGCACGCCTCCATCCATCTGAAGCTCGACAGTAAGGTCTGATTGCTTCCAGACATTCGAAACATGTTTGCTGAGGTTCCGGTTGGCCCGCCTGAGGAGGGTTTCACGCCTAGCTATCTGTTGTTGCTGGTCAGCAGTAGCCAGCGCCTGGAGGTCCAGCTCCGCCAATCGTAGAAGGTTACTGAGAGCAGGCGGGGGACCTTTCAGCAGCTTTTTATCTAGTGTGTAGGTAGACCGTAGAGCACGGTCTTCGTCGCGGAAGAGGGCGAAATCAGGCGAAGAACCCCATAGGCGTTTTCGAGCTTCAACACATGGGTCGTCTGCCTCACCCCAGGCGATTACCTTGTTTAAGGCCGCTTCGACCTCAGCAAAAGGCGCGGAATCGACAACTTGGTCTCTGAGTTCTTGCGCTCGTTCCAGCAACCAGTCGATATTCTCTTGGCTAGTCTCCTCAGCTGAAACGTATTGATCTAGCGCCTCAGCATATTCATTCAGCTCGTTGAGCAGTTGCGTACCCTCTGGAGAAGAATCAACGTCAGTCAGTTCGGAAGACTCGGGAGGGGTTGCGGTAAGAGAGCTTGTGGCGCCTAGTGCTTCATGCAGATGGATACAGCCTTCACGGAGGAGACTCGTACATCTTTTGAGGGGTGGCTCGGTCCACCAGAGAAGCCTCCCATCCGCCGACCGGGCTGCAATGAATTCTGCTGGACTGTCCAGCAGGTCTAGGTCCCCGAGACTTTCTTTGTCATCTTCGCCTAACAGGTACCGCAAGCTGACGATTTCGGTGCTGCTGTTCGCTTCCCCGGCCCGCGCCCAGCTCTTTAGTTCCAAGGCTTCGTCTGCCTCAATGTAACTTAGAGCCTTTAAGAGGGTGGTCTTCCCAGCCTCATTTGGCCCCACAACAGAGATTAGCTTCTGGTCTAGTTTGATAGTTGTATCGACTAAACGTCCATATCCACGGATGTGTGCGCTGACAAGTCTCATGCGCTTCCCTTCTCTCCGTGGTTGTGAGTCGGAGCGGTAATGGCATCCAGCCCGGGCAAGGCACGGATGATTTGGACGGTTTCGACGCTAACTGTGGTGATCTTCTTGATGAGGTCGACGATGTACCGAGTGTTGCCCTGTTCTGAGGCCCAGTCGTTGGGGTCGCTGACGATGCCTGATGCTTTGTCAGTTTTGACCTGGTAGCGGTCGATGAGCCACTCGAGTGCGCTGCGGGAGCCAAGCATGTATTCGTGGGCTTCGTCGGGTATGCCGGTCAGAGTGATGTTGGTGTTATAGATCAGCCGGGACTTATTTGCCTTGAGGGCCGGACCGCCCCATTTCATCTTCTGCACTCGATGGAACCCAGGGGCGGACGTCTCACCGAGTGTGGTTTCCTCGCTCAGGGGGTACGGCACGGCGTCTTCATATTTGATGTGCAGGTCAAGCAGTTTTTGGCCTGCTTCAGAGAAAATCCAGAAGTCCGATGCCGACGAAGGCAGGGGTATGCGTGGGAGCTGGCGCTTCAGCTCTGAGGCAAAGGTGGTCCGGTAGTCGTCAGAGTGCAGCAGTGCGTAGAGGTGGGCGAAGATCGCGTCCTTAGTGACCTCGCTGCCGAACACATCCTGGTACCGGGTCAGGGTTGCGTCGGTGATGTTGTCGATGCGCCGGTGTCCATCGACGACGTGCTCGCTCTCAGGGTCGTTGAGCCCGCTCAGCAAGTGTGGATCAGCGGATTCTAGAGGTTCCCAGATGTATCGCGGGAAGAACTGACCAGCTTGTCCAGCACCCGTGATCGAGACAAGATCGGGAATGGCATCCGTAGCGAGGACGGCGAAATCAGCGTTGCCTCCAGGTGCTGTGAGGTAGAACCCGTGGTTGACGTGGTTCGGGGTCGGGAAAATCGACGGCAGCTGGCCGGGGCGGTGGTTAAGGTGGCTATGAAAGTAGACGTTCTGTTTGGCAAAGGGTCTGTAAGACGAGGTGGTGATCCACTGCGAGGAGGTTTCGATATCGGTGCCGCGGGCCACATGGTTACGGAGGGTTGAAGACCAGGAAATCCGTGTTTGGTCGGAGAATTCTGGGTGGGTGGCGAGCCAGGCTGCGACGTCTTTCTCATTTCGTTTCGGGCGGGGCTCTGCGTGGTAGGCGCTTCGGACCTCCTCGTAGGTCGCAGTCATAGCGGTCACGTTGCGTTCGACAGCTTGGCGAGAGAAGTTATACACCCAGGCGTCGCGGTTTGTTTGGAGTCCTGGACTGTAGGTTCCGAAGATCGGAGGCATCCCGGTGCCGCCCTTTTTGTCACCCAGTGGTGACAGGGTGTCGTAGGTGTCGCTGGATTGGTTGATCCATTCGCCCTTTGAATTGGGCGTGATGGTTTCCCAGGTGGTGGAGGTGATGGTGGAGTCGTTGACGATGGCGAGTTTGTCTTCGCGGGTGAGGTAGTCGCCGATGTCGCGGTAGTGGAGGACGCAGTCGCCTGTGTGGGTGGGGTCTTTGACTCCGAGCATGATCGCGACGGTGGCGCGGCTCCCTGAGCCGAAGACCTTGCCACCTTCTTTACGGGAGAGTTCGCCAGAAGTGCGTTGGTTTCCGCGGAGGTTGTAGATGTAGAGGTGGTCGAAGTCCTCCACGAAGGTCTTGCGCAGCCCGTCGGCTGAGTTGGAGTCGATGTAGCCGCCGTTGGAGACGTAGGCGAGGATGCCTCGGTCGCCGATCCGGTCGGTGCCCCACCGGATGGCTCGTATATAGGAGTCGTAGAGGCTGTTCTTATTTTGACCCGTAGTTTGCGCCGCGTAGGTGTCACGGATTCTGCCATCCAGGCTCGGATAGGAGGCGTTGGCGTTGTTGTCGTTCGCGTTGGTCTGACCGGCGGAGTACGGGGGGTTGCCGATGATGACCCTTATGTCGGTGTCCAGCTGGCGTTTGGCGCGGCTGTTGTTGGAGGTGAACATCTCCAGGTCGAAGGTGTTGTGCTCTTCTGTCATCTGGAAGGTGTCACCGAGGACGATTCCTTCGAAGGGCACATACGGGGCTTCAGCGTCGTCCGATTGGTCCTTGATGAGGCCGTGGTAGGTGGCTTCGATGTTGATGGCGGCGATGTAGTAGGCCAGGAGCATGATCTCGTTGGCGTGGAGTTCACTGGTGTACTTCCGCGCTAGATCGTGTGGGGTGATCACACCGGATTGCAGCAGTCGGACAATGAACGTCCCGGTTCCGGTGAAGGTTATGTGTACTGTCTGGAGGTGTCTCATGTACCCACTGACAGAACACCTGGAGA
>NZ_VAVZ01000075.1 GCF_005771525.1 Nesterenkonia salmonea
ATATGGACCATCAACACCCCTGGGATGCTGGGGGTGAGACCACCGGGACCAACATGTGGGCGTTATGTAGGAGACATCACCGGATGAAATCCCACGGCCACCTCAACCCACCACCCCCGGCCAAGTCCCCACCAACGAAACCACCGCCAGGGAAGCCGAACCCCAACCGGGGCCACCACCGATCCCGATCACCTGATCACGGGCAGAAACCGGCCCTAGCTGAGCCTGCCCTAGGGGCACCCACCATGATGTGGGCACCCAGCACCATNCCTAGCTGAGCCTGCCCTAGGGGCACCCACCATGATGTGGGCACCCAGCACCATAACCATCAAATACTGAGCGAGAATTCCAGTGAGTGAATGAGCCCGCAGATCTCAGGCGCGCAGCCCGGTGATCGCCATGCAATCTTGCTTTGGCCCAAGGACTCCGCGCTTTCCCAGGCCCTATATCTCCAATAGGCGGCGACGCTCCGCTTCAACGTCATAATCCGCAGGGGGCCAGCGCAGGTTGAGGTCAGCGAGCGCAGCGATCAGGATTTCCTGTACCACCAACCTGGAGTACCACTTGCGATCCGCACCGACCACATGCCAAGGTGCGTAGTCAGCGTCAGTAGCCTCCATTAGGCTCGAATAGACGGTCTGGAAGGTGCCAAACTCGCGGCGGGCATCCGCATCCGAGGGATCGTACTTCCAATGCTTGTGAACCCGGTACAAACGAGACACTAAACGGTCCAACTGCTCACTCGCTGACACGTGGAGCATCACTTTCACGATCACGAACCCATGGCGAACCAGTTCACTTTCAAAGTGCTGCAAGGTCTCCACCCGCTCAGCCAACTCATCAGCGTCATGTGTTCCGGTCACCGCAGGCACCAGCACATCCTCATAGTGCGAGCGATCAAACACACCAACGTGACCGGGCCTCGGCAGTCGACGGATTATTCGCTCCAAGTAGTGCTCCTTGAGCTCCTGCTCCGTGGGTTTACCGAATGCAGTCACATGCACCCCCAGCGGATCCATCATGCTCACCACTGACTTCACCATCCCGCCCTTGCCCGAAGCGTCCATTCCCTGGAGGACCAGCAGCACGCGTGGCCCGGGCTTCAGCTCCTCAAGGAGCTTCTCCACCTTGGAGCCAAGAAGTTCCTTTCGGCGAGCTGCGTCCTCGTCTTTCTCAGGGGCGCGTGCGGCGATCGCCTGCACCACTGCCTTGCGCTCATCCTCAGGTGCGGCAAACTCATGCGCCCAGAGGACTTCCTGGAGGTCCGCCAGCAGCTCGCCCCGCTCCTTCAGAGCCTTCTTCCCCGCCTTCTTCCCCTCATCAAATCCGGCACGACGCCGCGTCGGCACCGCAGACAAATCCAGTGGCGAGTCGAACCTATTGACCCTCCACAGACTCCGTGGGTCGGCGTCAAGAGGGTTTGCGCCCGGATCAGGTCCAGGCACCCCGGATAGCTTGACGTTCAACTGCTCAGAGTTCGCGATCATCAGTGGCATCCTCATCGTTGGGGGCGGATTGACCCATCCAATCAGATGCACCTGACTGCAGCACGCGGCGGATCCCCACCATCTCGGTACCTGGTGGCAGAGTGGAGTCATGGACTGGCCAATGATTTTCCTAGGGTTTCTGCTAGGTGGCGCTATCGGCGCCGCTATCTGCTGGGCCCTCACCCGCCGACAATACGACGCTGCCACCGCGGCCTTGGCTGAATCACAGCAGTCCCTCGCTGCAGCACGGGGCAGGCTGGAGGAGATCGAACGTCGCCGAGGCGAGGACCACGACACCGCGCAGGAACGTGAGTCACTGCTGGAGATGCTCCATCCAGTCCGGCAAGGTGTCACCGATGTCCAGCGGCGTATACAAGAGCTGGAACGTGAGCGTGCCGCACAGCACTCCCAACTCAGTCTTCAGCTGAGGAACGCAGCTCAGTCTGATGCCACCATCATCGAATCCACGCAGGCGCTGCTGGGTTCTCTGCACTCCACCTCAGCCCGTGGCTACTGGGGAGAGGTCCAACTGCGTCGAGTAGTCGAAGCTGCTGGGATGCTGCCTCATGTCGACTTCACCGAACAGCACACTGGGACCGGCTCTGGAGGAGAAACCCTGCGGCCAGATATGGTCGTCAAACTTCCCGGTGGGCGGCACCTGGTCATCGACGCCAAAGCTCCCCTCCACGCCCAAGACTCCACGCTGCAGGCGAAGGCGCTGCGAGCCAGAGTGGATGAGCTGTCCAAGAAACGCTACTGGGAGGCAGTAGAACTCTCCCCCGACGTGGTGTTCTGCTTCCTGCCAGCCGAGTCGCTTCTCTCAGCTGCACTCAACTCAGATCCCGGCCTGCTGGACCGGTCCTTGGCGAAGGGCGTGACCCTGGTCTCTCCTTCCTCCCTTCTTGCAGCCCTCAAAGCTGTCGAGACCGCTTGGCGGCAAGAGCGGTTGGCAGCCAACATCACAGAAGTCGTGAACAACTCGCGGGAGCTCTATAAGCGCCTGGCCACCATGAGTGGACACCTCACCGATACGGGCACACGCCTTTCCCAGGCGGTGGCCTCATACAACAAGCTGATCGGCAACATTGAGCGCCGTGTTCTCCCGCAGGCCGAGGCATTGGGACGCCTCGAAGTCGGCGAAGCGACTGCAGGAAGTCTGGAAGATCTCGGAGAAACACTTAGGGCCGAGCGAGTTAACGCTGCCGTCAACCCACTCGGCCCTCGACTCTCAGACGAGAGTTCAGCTACAACGTGAGCCCGAAGACCCACACCAGCAGGGTCATGGAAACGATCGTAATGACCACCACTCCAATGAGGTTGAGCAGGAAACCACCCTTAATCATTTGGCCGATGGTGACATAGCCGGAACCGTAGGCAATAGCGTTCGGCGGCGTGGCAACCGGGAGCATGAACGCGCAGGTAGCTGCCAGGGCCACCGGAGCGGCCAACACCAGTGGGTCAACACCAGTGCCCATAGCCACACCCGATGCGACAGGAAGGAACGTCGCCGCCGTGGCCGTATTGGATGTCATCTCAGTCAGGATGAGGATGCCCAGCGCCGTCACGGCCACCAAGACCCACACCGGTATACCGGCAAGACCTTCGACCTGTCCGCCCAGCCACTCGGAGAGACCCGAATCACCGAACTGGCCAGACAGTGCCAAGCCGCCACCGAAGAGCAGCAGCACGCCCCACGGCAGTTTCACCGCATAGTCCCAGTCCAAAAGGCGAACGCCTTTCTTCGCGTCGCCCCCGGCGGGCAGCAGGAACAGCAGCAGCGCCACGCACATGGCAATACCGGCATCATCAATGAAGGGCTCAGTGTCCTCCTCGAGAACGCCGAATGCAATGAGCGCATCAGTGCCCAGAGGTATCGAGACCCAAGACAAAGCCGCCAGAATGAAGATCAGCAGCGTCCGGATCTCACCCTGGCTCATCGAGCCAAGCTTGCTCAATTCGTTGCGAATCAGGTCACCGCCGCCTGGAATATTGTCCATCTCCGGACGGAAGATCACCTTTGTCAGCAAGAACCAGGTGATGGCCATCATGACGATCGACATTGGCACGCCCACCAGCATCCAATGCCCGAAAGTAATCGGCATATCGTGATATTCACGCATATGACCCGCGAGCAGCGTGTTGGGCGGAGTGCCGATGATAGTGCCCAAGGACCCGACTGAGGCGGCATAGGCAATACCCAACATGAGGGCGGTGCCGAAGTTGGATTTGATGACCGTCTGCTTGGTATCCTCATCCTCCTCGCCGGCATCACCCACCGACTCCGGGTCCTCGCCCGCGAGAATTTTGCGAACCAGCATCAGCACCGAAATACCGATCGGAAGCATCATGACTGCAGTGGCCGTGTTTGAAACCCACATGGAGAGGAAACCTGTGGCAATCATGAACCCGGCGATGAGCGACGTCGGCTTGGAACCCATGAACCGGAGGGTGACCAAGGCAATACGCCGGTGAAGATTCCACCGCTGCATCGCCAACGCCAGCATGAAGCCGCCCATGAAAATGAAGATGATGTTGTTGCCGTATGACGCCCCCACGTCATCAAAGGAGACTCCCCCGGCGGGCTCATCACCCGATCCCGTTTCTCCCTCAGGCACCAATATGGGGAAAACAATGAGTGGGATAAGCGCCGTAGCGGGAATCGGTATGGCCTCGGTCATCCACCAAATCGCCATGAGAACGGCCGTGGCGGCAGTCAGCCGGGGCCACATCTCAATGTCCGCCGGCATGATGAAGTAGATAAGAACTGCGCCCAGGGCCCCACCAAAGAGGCCGATCAAACGGCGAGCCAGAGTCGGTTTCGCAAAACCTTCCGCTTGGTGCCCAGCCGAGAGATGAGACTGTTCACGCCCCGACTGTTCCTTAGGATCGTACTGCTTCAAATGGGCCCCGGTGACTCGGGAACGGGGATGCGTCACCTTCGTCGGCTCCTTGCACATGTGTTGTGATTCACAGGGGACAGGAGGAACCCTACCCTGTACGGCCTCGGTGAGCCATAACTGTGAAGCCCCTTCACTCCCGCGGCAAAACCGCCACGACCAGGGCCGTTGCCACCACGGTCAGTGCGATCACCATCGCCACCGTTCCTGCCCACCCCGCGCCAGCGAGAAAAATTCCGCCCAAGTATCCGAACAGAGACGAGCCCCCGTAGTACCCCACGTTGTAGAGGGAAGCAGACTGAGAGCGGCCGGCGACTGCCAGTGCGCCCGACCAGCCCGATGCCACCGCATGCGAGGCGAAGAATCCGCCGGTGAGCACGACCATCCCCAGAACAATCACCCACACATTTGGCACCAGAGTCAGGAGCGGGCATTATCGCCGCAGAAGTTACAGGCTGTGGACGTAAAGGGAGCATCGTTCTTCTGATGAC
>NZ_VAVZ01000076.1 GCF_005771525.1 Nesterenkonia salmonea
CCTAATCCGACGACCGACGCGCCCATCCGCCCCCAGTCCGGGGTTACACCCTCAATTGTGAAGAGCCTTTTATCCCCTCGTCGATGCTGCACTTCAGCTCATCCACGGACGAATTAACTGAATTCGGGTTCTCTTGCATGTCGACGCAAACGCGGAGATAGGAAATTCGCAGTTGGGTTAGAGAGGCCAGCATCGCACTGTGGTCGTCATACTTCACCTGCTCGAACTTGGTGGGCTCATCAATGATGGTGACATCTCGCGCTTGAACCAGGAGGCGGGACCTCATGGCCAACCCACCAATGTCCCGCTCCGCCAACGCCAAGCGCATGAGCATATCGTTCGAGAACGACCCTTCGAGGCCGTACTGCCGGTACACGTCGTCGACGACCCTGGATGCTGCGAACAGCTCGCCCACGTGGGTCACCTCGATCCTGGCGATAGCCTCGTCCAGCGTGGTCTTGATTGAGTCGAGTTTCCGATCAACTTGTTTGAACTGCTGCATCATCACTGCGGTATTCAGCGCCTGAATGGCGAGGACCGGCGCGACTATCGGCAGTGAACTCGCCACAGGAATGAATGGTGCCTGACTCACGATCCCGCCAGCGCCCATCACCGCACTGCCAACACCGTTACCCAGAGACATGAGCGTAGTGGGATTCGCCGTGGCCATGTAGAGCGTCGAGGAGAACGCCCCCGACACCGCCGTAGCACCAGTCGCCGCACCGGCGACAGCGATGGACATTGCGCCCTGCGGAGACACCGCTTTGGCACCCGGGACATAGCTCCCCGTCGTCAGGTAGCTCTCGCGAAGATTGGAGAGAATCTTCTCTCGCAGCTCCCCCTGAAAATCGAAGACAGCGAGGTCTGAGCCTTCAGTGCCCAGTCGACGCACAGTGACCTCTTGACGCTGGTCTTCTGTGAGTGGTCCCACGATTCCCCTTGATCATTTCCATTACTACCCGGCCAGACAGTTACGAACCTCGTCGTTACAGGCATAATAGTGCCATGAACAATGATGCAACCCCCGATTCAGGTAGGAAGCAGGGGTTCTGGGCGAAAACGATCGCTGACGGGAAGAAGGCGGCTGAAGAAGCCAAAGCGCGTGCGATGCAGGCGCGCGAAACAGCAGGGAACCTTGTGACAACACAACGGTTCGCTGGCTCGACGATCGAAATCTACGACGGTGGTTATGTCCGTGTCGCCGGTTTCATCTCGGATTCGACTCCATACGAAAAGTTGAAGTCCATCAAGCACTCTTTCCAAGTTCAGGACAAGAGCGCTGGCGGTCGCGCGATGGTTGGCTTGATGACAGGTGGCGTCAACTATCTCGGTTCGAGGGAGAAGCGCACTGTCTTCCTTACGCTCGTGACCGAAAGGCGGGTGCACACCCTAAAGACCACAGGTGGGATGGGGCGAAGTGAAGACCGAGTAGCGCTGGGACTAGAAGTTGCCGGACGGGGTGTATTGGGCGGACTGGCGGCGCCCGCATTGGCACCGGCTCTAACAACACCTGCCGCGGTCCCTGCGCCTACAGGTCAACAAAGTGACGTAATCGAACAGATCAAGAAACTCGGTGAGCTGCATGCCGCAGGTGTTCTGTCCGACGAAGAGTTTACTTCAAAGAAGACAGATCTCCTCAACCGACTCTAGCGGTTCAACAAATCCGAGAGTCCCCATAAGTACTCCACTATAGATCTCCGGCTCTACTGTGCCTGCAACCTAAATCAGCATTCTTGACTCACCTTATGAGGCGACGATCCAGAACCGCCCCTGACTTTGGTCACGTGAGGTGATTTTGGTGGGTTGGGGGCTTTGGATTGGCTTGTTTCCGGGGTTTTCAGGGGCCGGTGACCGCACTAAATAGACTTGGTGGGTGAGGATCAGGCGGGTCAAGACAGCATCAGGGGCCACTGCGGTGCAGTTGGTGGAGTATCGGCATGGTCAGCGCCGGATCATTGAGCACTTGGGTTCAGCTCATTCTGATGCGGAGATTGCTGTGCTTGAGCATCTCGGGCGGCAGAAGATTGATGCGGGTCAGCAGGTCTTCGATCTCGAGGGTCTGGTAGAACCTTCAGTGCCGGACGTTGAAGTGAAGAAGACAGCCAGTGTCGTAGATTCTGGTGCCTCTGCGGTGGGCTCGCGTCCCCGACTGCTGTGGGATGTGCTCTCCGGGGTCTATGCCTGCCTGGGTTTCGAGTCCGTGATTGATAGCCAGGCGTTCAAACAGCTGGTCATCGGCCGGGTCCTCGCCCCGGGGTCAAAGACAGCGACTATGGCGCATCTGCGCAGCCTCGATGTCACAGAGGTGGTCTCGGACAAAACGATGTGGCGCCACCTGAGCCACCACGGAAGCGCTGGCTGGCGGGAGGCAGCCTGCCGGGCCGCCTACGACTTCGCTGCCGGGGCTGGTGCGCTCAGTGTGGTGCTCTACGACGTGACCACCCTGTATTTCGAGACAGATGAAGAAGACGACACCCGCAAGGTTGGTTATTCGAAGGAGCGCCGTGTCGACCCACAGGTGGTGGTCGGCCTGTTGGTGGATAAGACCGGGTTCCCGTTGGATGTGCACTGCTTCGAAGGCAATACCGCTGAGACTCACACCATCATCCCTGTCCTGGATGCTTTCCGGGCCCGCCACGGTGTGGAGAACATGCTGGTCGTCGCTGATGCGGGCATGCTCTCCTGGGCCAACCTCACTGCTCTGGAGGAGGCCGGCTACCAGTACGTGGTCGGCACACGGTCTTCGAAAGCCCCCTATGACTTGGCAGAGACCTTCGCAGCTCGGGGGAATTACTTCGCTGATGGTGAGATCATCGAGGCCACCACACAGTTGAAGAAGAACGTGGCCTCATCGAAGCGCCGAGCAGTCTGGCAATACCGGCATAAACGTGAACAGCGCGACCGTCGGAACCAGACCCTACAAATCCAGCGCGCTGAAGACATCGCCGCTGGGCGCAAACAGCAACGCCGGGCACGGTTCCTCACCGGCGGCGGACCAAAAACCCTTGCCGTGGACTACGAAGCCGCCAAACGTGCCCAGTACTACTTCGGACTCAAAGGCTACGTCACCAGCGCCAGCGAAGAGACCATGACCGGGGCAGAAGTGATCACTGCTTATCACTCGTTGTTTGAAGTTGAGGCCAGCTTCCGCATGGCCAAATCAGATCTGGCTGCCCGGCCGATCTTCCACCACACACGAGAAAGCATCGAAGCTCACCTCACCGTCGTGTTCTGCGCCCTGGCCATCTCTCGACATATCCAGGCGCGGACACAGATGAGCATCAAGAAAGTCCTCAACACTCTTCAACCACTGCGAGAAGCAGTGCTGAATATCCGCGGTGAGCTCATCGCCGTCCCGGCAGCCCTGACACCAGAAGCCAAACAGATCCTCCAAGCACTCGACCTGCCAACGCCACCGCACTAAGTGACCAAAGTCAGGCCTTATGAGGCGACGATCCAGAACCGCCCGAGCAAGGAGGCAACTGTTGCGCCACCAGCCTTATGAGAGCCCTCAACTGAGTCGGTTCTCGTGCGGGACGGCTTCGACCCAAATTGTAATGCCAGGGGTAGCTGCTTCGACTTGTAAGCAGCAATCGGCAGCTCGAAATGCTCAATTGCCGAGCCCAGACCTCGTATGGACCGGGCACTCCCTCGAGTCAGCTCCTTAGCGCCCACCGAAATTGAAGTTATAGATCAGTAGCGCGGTCTCTCCCCTCGCTGCCCTGGGCGGGGAGAGGCTTCACGTGTCACTCACGCCGCTACTCCGCATACATCCGTTCGATGTATTCCTCCAACTTCACGTCTTCGATACGCCATTGTCCGCGGCCGCCGATCTGGACACCTTCGAGGTCCCCGTACCGGAGTAGGGCGCGAATTCGTTGGTCGCTCGCGGCCAGCTTTTCGGCGACTTCCGGGAACGTTTGAAAACGGCGTGGCATGAGTACACCTTAGAACGAGAGAGCCCGCAGCGTGGATAGATGTTCTGGGAGGACGGAGGGGTTTGTTGGCCACGCTCACAGATGCTTCATGATCTCTTATCGAGAATGGCTTTGAAGCGAGCCGCGAATATGTCCCTTCAGTAGGCACCCGCTTCTGCTTCTGCGAAATGTCAGATGTAATGAGTAGGAAGTGTCTCGACTCACCAAGAAGGAGTGCGGCCAATGGATTGAACCGCCCTGGGTTTGATGGAGACTCTGGTCCGTCCTGAGTTCCGTGGCGTCATAATTTCTTGGTTCTCATGCCGCGGTGATGATCCGATTACGTTCATATTCTATGGGCGTGACCCAGCCAAGGCGGCCATGCCGGCGCTGGCGGTTGTGCCAGATCTCGAGATATTCGAAGATCGCGTTGGCCAGTTCCACACGCGTGTTCCAGATACGGGTATCGAGAAGTTCGACCTGCATCCTGGACCAGAACGCTTCGATCATGGAGTTGTCGTAGCATTATCCGGCTAATTGGGGTTCTTTTGGGCTATTGGCCGGTTAATCTTTTCAGCGGCGCAGCCGGCGG
>NZ_VAVZ01000077.1 GCF_005771525.1 Nesterenkonia salmonea
CCCCAGAACCAGATCCAGTGAAGTAACCCGTACCGCTCCACGTCTCACTTGATTTGACACGCTCCGAGAGTGCGGTCCGGTGTTCTGGCTCTAACACTGGCCCTCAACTAGACCATCATTTTGTTCTGATGTGGAAGAGACATGATGTCGTGGGAGACTGGACACTTTGTTCTGCGCACCTAGGCCCAAAAAAATCTCTCAAGTCAGTCCGCTGTGGTAGCTCTGCTCCATCTCACTCGGGACCTCGGAGCCTCGGGTAATGTCCTGATGTCTTCGCGGGACTTCGTGAACCGCTGAGCCTGGACGGTCCCTATGCAAGCTCCGCGAAATAGTCCTCGTCGACGGAGTACACGAGATAGGTCTCCTTCACCTGGACACCCACCTTGTACCTCAACATCAGACGCACCAACTGGGCGCCTCCGATCAACACGACCCTGGTAGGTACAGATCCCGCGTACTCCTTGGCGTGCTTGGTGAAGTCACTGGTTGTGATGAACACGCCCCGCTGGGCACCGCGTCCATGAAGGGCCCCGATGAAGGCCTGGACCGCTTCCCTTCCCACTGAATTACCCGTGGCGTAACGCTTGGCTTGGACATAGACCTGTTCCAAGCCCAGTGCATCTTGGTCTATGACTCCATCGACACCACCATCTCCTGAGCCTCCGATGCGTCGGCCTCTTTGCTCTGTGCCTCCGTATCCCATGGCGAGGAGGAGGTCGACCACTGAACCTTCAAAGAATTCGGGGTCGGATGACTGGAGCCTCTGGAGGAGATCCTCAGCTACCTCGGAGTTCAGTTCCTCAATGCCAACCTCGACTTGCTCCGTGGGAGTACCTCCAACCTCGCCTACAACCTCTTCAGCAGGTATCGCGGCGGAGGTCGCCTCGGCCTTTTCAGGCCAAAAAGCCTTGAAGACTCGGTTGGCTTCTGAATAGTCGCTCACACCTTGCGGGTTATTGGCGTACCACTCCCGACCAGCATCAGTGATTGCCTGAACGCCTCTCCGAACGGCGTGTACATATCCCGCTTTGGATAGGTGAGTGATGGCCCAATCGACTCTGTTCGAGGCCCTCAGATATCCACTTGGGATCCTCTCGGCCCGCGCCTCTGCGGAGATTCCAGACGCATCGAGGACTTTTTCTCGCAAGATCCTCCGTGGAAGCTCTGGCTCGCGAGAGAGTACGGCCAGGATGTGCTGAACAAAGACTGGCCAAGGAGGGACTTCGCTCGAAGGAGCAGGCGTGGACTGCCGAAGGTCAACCATTGTTTAACCCTAATCTACCTGCCAAGGTCATCAGTCGTGATTACTCGCCTTTTGAAGGCGCTGGTCGAAAAGGTATGTAAGGCGTCATTTGCTGTTCATGGAATCCCGCACCGACCGCCACGCGAGATCAGAAAACCTCAAGTTCAACACGCGCAAAATAAGTTGGCAGGCTGTTCGGCATGTGATCGGATTGTGTGGGGCAATCGGGGGTATTTGGAGGACGCGTTCAATGACCATTCGGCATATCCGGGGAAGCCTCTAGCATTGATGCAGGCGCAGAAAGCGCTCCGGTTTCGTTTTCCGGTAAATCGCACTCTAAGGATTCGCACATGTCGGAAGAGACCCGCTCCACAGCCGATCGATCCATGGCCCATTTCCCGTACTTCACCGTCGCGCTTAGCTCCAAGGGTCACGAGGCCTCCGCCCTGCCGCACGGGAACATCCACGTCAACACCGGACCTGCCGTGGAGATTGTCACGGGAGAACCGGTAAGGTTCACGCTTCGCGCTGCAGACCCTCATGGGCGCCCTATGAAGGTTCAAATGCTCACTAACGAACAGCGGAACCGAAAGGACTTTGACGTCCATCCGGATAGGGACCTGGTGGTGGAATGGACGCCTGGAGCTGACAAGCACCGCCAGTCTGTCCAGTTCCACCTGCGCGGTGAGCACGACGACATGCACCGCATCAATAGCGGAGTGGATCAACTGATGGGCTTCGAGTTCATCGCTTTCCCTCGTTCCTGACGGCCCCGTCATGTCGGGTGAGAGCCCCTTTGGTGGCGTGAGTATGGCAGTACCGATTCCCTCCGTTGCTGTTGACCCATGCTCTACAGGTGCTCATGGTTCAACCGATTCGACAGTGAATTCGGTGGGAGCCACCCCGGGAGTGGAGGTGCCAGTGGTGGGCCCGAGTGTTGCTGCCCTAGTGGCGTCCGGTGAGCATATGTGGAGCGTGCCACCCCGGGGTGCATCGAACACATCGCAGGTGTACTGGCGGCCGTCTGGGGTGTTGATCATCCAAGGCACGTTGTTCCTCCTGAGATGGATTCAATCTGACGTCGTGGGTTGGATGCTAGTTGTGTGCCGCATAGGGTCGGGGGATGGAATCTGTGCCGGTCTGGGTGTTCTTCATACCTGTTGTGGGCTTTGTGATGGGCCCGTTGTTGATCATCTTTCGGAAGCGTTTTCAGCGCGACGTTGTCGCCATAGAGAAGAAGATCGGCTTGCCGAAGCTGATGCGTTTGGACGCATTCAGCGACAACGGCGGGGCGACGCTGGTCATTGGCATTGGGTTCATCGTGATCGCGGTGCTGCAGGTGGTCGTGCTCATCACTCAACTCTGAGTTCGCGTCATTCCTAGCCATAAGGTGGGCCGTTCCAATGCTCGTGCCGTGCGGCTGGTGTTGTCACGGATCTCGCGGAGGGTGGCCAAGATGACGTGGTCGGCGGCCTGAGTGGTTTCTGTTTCGTCGCCGGTGACGGTACGGGTGAAATTCGCAGTCATGGGTGTCTTGGGCGGCGGAGGACTCATAACGGGCGAGCCTCTCCACCTGGAGTATGAGATGGGTTTCCTACTGGGGGGCGATGCTTGTCGCAGTGGGGTTCCGTAGCGTCAAAGGCATGGAAAACATGTCTGAGTTTCTGAGTATCACCGGTCAGCTTCCCTTGGTGTTGTTCGGTGCCCTGGTGTTGACGCTCGCGGTGTTGGGGTCGGTTGTGGCTTACGACGCCCGAAGAGACCAGGGCGAGCAGCTCACTCATCGGTGACTACGGTCCGGGCAGGCTTCCAGCCAGTGATCGAGGGGGTTTCGTGGAGCCTCCTACCGGATTTGAACCGGTGACCTTTCCATTACGAGTGGAACGCTCTACCAGCTGAGCTAAGGAGGCATGCGCCGGGCGCGATCAACAATGGTACCGCCCGGCCACACAACCCCGCCACTTCGCACTGGAAGAGCACTGTGACCCCTGCCAGCGTCACCTCAAAGGAGCGTGCGCTGCCGCATGATCATCGTCCGGCATGCGTGGGTCCTCCGATTCAGGCACCACCATCACCGGACCAGCCGCGTGCATCAGCAACGAGGATGACGTCGACCCCAACAGGGCACTGGCCAGCCCGCCACGCCCCCGGGTTCCCACCACCGTCAGCTGCGACTTATGCGTCTCCTCCCGGAGAACCTCCACCGGCAGCCCATCGATCACCGCGCAGCTGATCACCAAATGTTCAAAATGCTCAGATAGCCACCGCACAACAATCTGCAGCCGGTCCTCCAGCTCTTGCCGGCGCCGCTCACGCTCATCATTGCGAGGACCCAACTCCGGATACCACATCAGGGCGCCATCCAACGGCGGCACAGCCATCACCACACGCAGCGGAACCTGGTGATGAGCGGCGACCTCGGCGGCCCGCAAAGCCGCATATTTCGACCCGTGGGATGAGTCCATACCCACCACAACCGGACGCTCATCGCTGCTGATCCACGGGTCGTCACCCTCAGTGGTGAACTCGTAGCTGCGACCAATGACTACCGCTGGGCACGCCGAGTGCGCAGGCAAAGCCGATGACACCGAACCCAGAACACGGCCGATGAACCCGCCCAGGCCGCGGGCTCCCACCACCGCGATCTCCGCATTGGGCGAATGGGCAACCAAAACCCCGGCGGCGTCGCCATACTCCACATGGAAAGTGGCCTCGCCAGGGAAGTCCCGGAGAATCTCGCGAGCCTCTGCCAAAGTCTCTTCCGCACCCTCACGGGCCAACGACCGGCCCGTCATCTCAGTGGTGCTGTCGGTGTACCCAGAGATGGCCCGAGGGACAGTGAACGCGGTGATCACCGTCACCGGCACGCCCCGGCGCCAGGCCTCCGCCGCACCCCACTGCAACGCTCGGATCGCATGATCTGACCCATCGAATCCGACCAGAACTCCCAGTGATCCATTCGTGTCCAACACCATGGCTGCCTCCTGAGCATTGCCTCGCGGTGACGACCTCGTCACGCGCTCTCAGGCTATCAGTGGCGCCAATCACATGACCAGAGCTAATGCGCTGCCATTGCAGTGCTCCGAAGGGATGGGAGAAGGTCCCGTTATCCTGCGATCCACCGGTCGATCTCAGAGTGCAGTTCCTTGGCCCGTGAATCCTCAA
>NZ_VAVZ01000078.1 GCF_005771525.1 Nesterenkonia salmonea
TCGCTGCGACGACCAGGCCACAGGGGTCTCTCACCCCCATCCGCACACACAGCGCCTCATGGCGCACCCGGACAACGTGGAATGGGTCCATCACTGTGGTGGCCTGGGGCAGCTCCTCTTCGGCGGCGGTCTTGAAGCCGGTGGAGCCGTCCATCGCTACTACGTCGACTTTATCCCGCCAGCATTGGTCGCGTTGGGCCAGCCAGGTCTTGAAAACCTGCTTGGAGCGGCCCTCAACCATGTCCAACAGCCTCGCCGGTCCGATGCCTGCCCGTAGCGGGGTGAGGTCGATGATCACGGTGACGTACTTGTCCCCGCCCCGGGTGTGGCGCCAGACGTGCTCATCAACGCCGATGGTGGTCACGTTGTCGAACCGGTGGGGGTCGTTGATCAGCAGCCGCTTACCCTCATCCAGTACGGCGTCGTTAGCAGTGTTCCACCGCACCGCCAACGATTCGGCGACTCGGGCCACGGTCAGGTGCTGGATCACCAGTGCCTCCAGGGCCCATCGCAGACCTCGGCGGGAGAGCTTGGCCCGCGGCTGGGCCGCTTGGGTGGTGTCCTGTCGCCATACGTGGGCACAGTCGGCGCACCGGTAGCGGCGGACCGTGATCTGCAGCGTGGTGGGCCGCCAGCCCAACGGTTCATGGGCCAGCCGACGGATCACGGTGCCCCGCGGGGTGCCTGGGGACCCGCAGCGGTGACACCAGTCATCGGGTTCGACCACGCGGCAGGCAAGCACCGCACGCCGCGATTCAATCCGCTGGCCAATGGCTTCCAGGCCAAGCTCATCAAGGCGGGCGAAGCTCGTCAGGTCAGGGTCGTTAAAGGTAGCGTCAGGCACGTCGAGGTCTTCCAGATGGGTTGTGTAGGAACTGCCATCATCGGAAGGCCTCGACCCCTATCCGGCCACCGACGCGCCCATCCGCCCGCAGTCCAGGGCTACACCCTCAATTGTGAAGAGCCGGTAATTCGTGTGGTGGACACAACGTCAACCTACCGCAAACGCCGAGAACCAAGCACTACTGGCCACTGGAGGATCCTCAACTGACACTAGTATTCAGCACAAACATCCCGTCGGTTTACATGTTCCTCTAGAGGTAAGGCCGTGGTCTTACAGGGCTGTATTGCTCATCAGTGTATTAGCTAGCGTGAGGCGGAAGTCTTGCGGATGCGCAGGTATGCCCCGATTCCTATTAGGAGCAGTGCTGCGGCGAGAATGGCAGCGATAGTGGTGCCGGTGGCGGCCAATCCATCTTGTTGTTCGCCCTCCGGAGCGGACGCATCCGTCGGAGGTGTGTCAACTGGCGGATCGGTCGCTTCCTGGTCGTAGGGCGGGGACTCCTGCATATCGGTCGGTAGCGTCTCATTGTGCGCTTCCACCGTGTCCTCTGAGTGGTCTCCGGAGGGTGTATCGGTGTCGTGTTGCTCCTTGACCGTGTCGTTGGACTGGCCCTCTGAAGGGTCCTCTGGTGCTGGACTGACGTGGAGGTCTTCACCTTCTGCGATGACTCGCAGGTAAATCTCTCCGCTGGAGTCGGTATCAAAAGACCCGGCCTGGAGAACTAACCGAAGATGGTGCCCCTGGGGCACCTGAAAGCTCTCCGGTGCGCTGCCTTCGTGCAGCGCCTGCTGGTGGATCTCAGCCGGGTCTTCACATCCGTCGTCGTGGTTGCCGCTATTAGGGGGCTGGCTCCACGATTCTTCGCAGGAGAGAACGGCTGCCTCCACGGGTATGTTGCCCTCAAGGAACAGTTCAGCCTCGATGGTCTCAGCGGGGTCTCGGGTACTGATACTCACATCCCACTCAAAGATATCGCCAGGGGCTAGAGCGCTGAACAACTCCGGGGTAGTGGTGGATTCGATGAGTAGCTGCTCGCCCTGGATCGTTTCGGTGACCGCCTCCGCAGGCGATGCGGTGGAAGACGCGGTCAGTGTCAAGGTGTTGAGGCACAGCAGAGCAGCAAGGACGGCGCTACCGCCGGTGATGCCGTGGCGCATGCTCTGCCTCCTCTCTCTTCTCTTGCCGGTCACGAGCAGCGACGGGATCTTGGCGTGGCCAGAACGCCCAAGCGATACCAGCGGCCAACGCGGCAGCGAAGAGGAGCTGAACCTCCCGCTGAGCTAGCCACTGAAGCGGTTGAGCCAGACCCGGCACGTGCCCAAGCACCGCTTCAGCCTCCCCGTCAGCCACAGCGTAGGGAGTTGGGTCCTCGATCTCGTTAGCATCACCCTGCATGCGGATCACCGCGACATGCCCGTTCTCGACCGCGGAGGGGTCCAAGCCTTCGTCATCGGCAGCCCAGACAATGTCTTCAGGGTCGTTGACGGCAATCACACGGTGGGTGACCGAGATGTCCATCTCCTCGGTACCGACGGTGAGCACATCACCCACGGCGATCTGTTCAGGATCGACTGGCTGGACCAACGCCACGGAGCCGGCGGGAATGGCCGGCTCCATAGAACCGGTACGAAACATCACCAAACCCATGCTCAACCATATGCCCAGGCCCAGCAGCACCAGGCTGAGGACCCCAAGACCAGCCAGCAGATACACGCCGACGGCGGCGAAGCGGCCCACTATGGTTCTGAGCATTATTCAGACCCTCACGCTAGGCTCAGGGGAGGATCAGCTGTCGTCTTCAGGGGTGTTGGGCAGCTGTTCAGCGGTGAACTGCCACACCACCTCACCGGTGGCTTCCTGCGCCTGGTTGTCGGTGTCTGCGGGCATCTGCACCGTCACGGTAAAAGTCGCGACATCACCCTGGGCAAGGGTCTGGTTTACCTCATCGGGCCCGGTGACCTGCCAGAATCCTGCCTCGTCTACAGCACGAGTACTAGACAGTTCAGCGTTATGGGTGGTGCCAGGCTCCAAACGAACATGAACATCAGAGTTGTCGGAGTCACCGGGACCCCAAGGGCCAGCCATGATTTCGAGGTCTTCGAAAGCAGAGACACTGGTGCCGTCTACCCAGTCCTCTGATTCGGGGGATGCGCCGACCGCGGTGGTGGCGATCTGCAGGTTGTACTCACCAGCTTGCAGCTCCGCACCGGCGAACTCTTCATCGGTCCAGTTAGCCATCGTGGCCGCAGCCCCAATGCCAACCACACCGGCGAGGGCCAATACGGCCGCCTTCTTTCGCCGTCGGTTAGTTTTCTGCGAAGTCGCAGTAGTCTCAGATGCCATCAGGCTTCCTCTCTTCGTTATTTGCAGGTGTAGTAGTCAATGATCAGTTCTCTACGGTCTCCGAGTCGGTGGTCTCGTGAGTTTCAGTAGGAGTTTCAGTAGGCGTTTCGGTGGTTGTCTCCTCCGGAGACGGTGCTTCGGATTCCTCCTCCGAGGGTGGCGGGGATTCAGGATCCGGAGGAGCAGTCTCATCAGGGCTAGGGGTCTCCGAGGAGGGAGAAGGGTCTTGAGTTACATCTTCATCTCCGGGCTCCGAAGCATCCTCTGTGGGGGGTGTTGTTTCAGTAGGAGCATCATCCCCGACCTCGGATTCTTCTTCCAAGAGGTCTTCCTCAACGGGCTCGTCATCCATGTCCGGATCAGGCAGGCCCTCAGCGTGGTCTTCCTGGAAAGTGACCGACCCCCCGCCGGGTTCTACAACCCTGCAAGACGAGCTCCTGAACGGTATGACGGCTTGAACCAACGACGTGCTGGCTTCGATAATCTGGGGCTCAGACTCCCAACCGCCGGGCCCTACCGCGATCAAGTGAATCCTGTACGTGTGAGTCCTCGACCTTAAGAGACCCGTTGGGGGATCCGACAAGTAGGCTCCGAAGTTCGCATAAGAAGACCCCCCGACTATTTCAGTCGTGGGGGAAGAGGGGGCAGGAGTAACACTTCCCGTGGCAACGAAGTCGAGCCTGTGACCTTCAGGCTGAACCGTGAGGTCATCCTGCGGCGTCTCCCACTCGATAATCAGGTTACGGAAACGGTGTTGACTATTCCCGCTCCCTTGGAATCTGCAATCAACAACCGAGGGGGACGGGACCACACCAGCCTGCAAGGATAACCCGGCAGACTCTGCGTCAGTCCAAAGTGCTTGGGTGGGTTCGGTAATACCGGCGCTGAGGGTTAGTGCTACAAGAAGCGCACCCCCGCCGCTCAGCATTGCCTTCCTGCGCGGCCAACTACGGCGACGAGGGCTGACCTGAGTAGAAGGCAGCAGGCGCGAGCTTGGGGGCATATCGCATTTCAAGACAAGTTAGAAGGATGTGCAATCGGGTACGCGCTCTTACAGCGCCGTTCGAGCAGATCGCTGAACTGTAAAAGTCTATATCAATATATGGCTCTTCACAATCCAGGGCTACACCCTCAATTGTGAAGAGCCGCATAAGCCCGTAGCCAGGCCCGCAGCCCAGCATCAGGATCACCAGCGTTCTCAGACTTCAGTGCCC
>NZ_VAVZ01000079.1 GCF_005771525.1 Nesterenkonia salmonea
GGTTCATCGAACTCGACCGCGCGGTAGAGGCCATCACGGTCGGTCCCCGGCACCGCACCGACTTCGGAGACATCGACGAACTAGCCGCCTCCATCGAACGTGAAGGCCTGTTGCAGCCGATCACGATTACCCCCGAGGGGGTGCTTGTGTGTGGTGCGCGCAGGTTGGCTGCGATCAAACAGCTCGGCTGGCGGAAGGTCAACGTGTGGGTCCGCTCCGGGATCTCCGACAAGCTGGCCCACTTGTTGGCCGAGCAGGACGAGAACACCCTGCACAAGTCACTGACCCAGCAGGAAACCGCCGCCCTCTACCGGGAACTCAAGCAGCTCCTGGCTGAGGACGCCAAGCGCCGGAAGGCCTCAACCCAGTTCCAGGAAGGTCACGAGCCGGGAGAACATGGTCCTGCAAAATTTGCAGGACCACCAGCTACCCCCTGTGGCACCGCTCGCGAGCAGGCTGCGGCGATGATCCCTGGAGGGGCCTCGCATACGACGTTGGAGAAGATCAGCTACCTCCAACACCTCACCACCGACCCCGACATCCCCAGTGAGCTGCGCACCCAGGCCGAGCAAGAACTGGAACGGATTGATGCTGGTGCGCCGGTGGACCCGGTCTACCGGCAACTGCGCGAAGCTGCTGAGGCCGCCCAGCAACAGCGCGTGGACCAGCTGCACCGTCTGGCCGATGAGGCCGTAGCCAAAGCGAAAGCCGCCACCACGAAACGCACCACCACGACCGCAAACCAGGCACCAGGGTCAGCAGCGGATGAGATGCCACGGCGGTATCCGACCCGCGCGTTCTGGGCGACCTGGGGTGAACTGGCCGACTGGTGGACCCACTACGACCCCGACCAGCTCGCTGCCGAACTGACCGATGAGCAGTACCGCAGCTTCCAAGCCACCGTGGAAGCCACCGTTGTTTTCGCTGAGAAACTCCACGCCGCACGCGAAGCCCGCACTGACGACACCAGCACCGGCGGGACTGTGCCGGTGCGTGGGCATCTAGGCGCCCTCTAACCCCCACCCACCTCTCTCCCGCCTACCCATCCAGTGGCGGCGGTGAACACCTTCTGGGGCGTGGGTGTGCACCTGGTGGGTATGAAGCTCCCTGAGTTCTCCACTGTGTTCTCCCGGCCCAAACTGCTGGCCGCACTTGCCGCTGGTCTGGCCCTGCTCCTACTAGTCGCAGTGGGTATCTACGGGCTGGCCACCGGACCCCGCCAGCCAGAGCCGCCCGCGCCGACGACTGCGCAGACCCCAGACCCCACACCGGCTGCACCCGGCGAACACACCGAACAGTCGGGCTCTGATGTGCGACAGCCAGTGGTCCCACCGGTAGAACAATCCGCCGATCCTGAGACGTTCGCCCGCAACGTCGCTACTGCCCTGTTTGAGTGGGACACCGCCTCGGGGCTCATGCCTCTGGACTACACCTCCGCGCTGCTGGAAATTGGTGACCCCACCGGGGCCGAACAGGCAGGCCTGGCCTCTGATGTGGCCACCTACCTGCCCACTCGTGAGGCCTGGACTCAACTGCGCCGACACTCCACCTCCCAGCACCTGAGCATTGATGAGGTCTATGTCCCGCAGGCCTGGGAGGACGCTCTGGCCCAGGCCCAGCCCGGGCAGATCACCGAAGGCACGGTGGCCTACACAATCACCGGCACCCGGCACCGACAGGGCACCTGGAACGACGAACCGGTCACCAGTGAGCACGAGGTCTCCTTCACGGTGTTCATCGTCTGCACCCCTGCCTATGAGACCTGCCACCTGCTGCGGCTCTCCGAACTCGACAACGCGCTGACCTAACCGCCCCTGACCCGACTGGCATGAAGGGAGGCGCCTGACCGGTGTTGAAGAAAGCAGCCATCATCCTGGTCCTACTCGCCATGCTTGGCCCCTCAGTCGCCCTGGTCTCGGTCGGCGCGTTGATGAGCCCCAGTGCTGGAGCCTCCTGCACAGTGCCCGGGGCAAGCCCGCACCTCACCGTCGGTGAGGTCCCCGAGGAACTGGAGGTCACTACCGCCAACGGAGAGACCTTCACCCTGAACCAGGAGCAGCTCACCCACGCGGCGACGATCATCGAAACAGGGACCAGCATCGAGGCGGTGAGTCGGGATGGGCTGGTGATCGCACTGATGGCCGCACTGACTGAATCCACCCTGCGTCAGCTCTCCAATGAGACCGCCTACCCGGACTCTGCTGACTATCCCAACGACGGTGACGGTTCCGATCACGATAGCCTGGGGTTGTTTCAGATGCGCCCTTCTACCGGGTGGGGCTCCGTCGAAGACCTCATGGACCCCATCTACCAAGCAGAAGCGTTCTTCGGCGGCCCAGAAGGGCCGAATAGCGGCTCACCGCGTGGGCTGCTCGACATCCCCGGCTGGCAGGAGATGGACAAGGGCGAGGCCGCCCAAGCCGTCGAAGTCTCGGCCTACCCGGACCGGTACAGGAACTATGAACCGGTCGCAGAGACCATCCTGGAAGCACTCACCGCCGGCAGCGAGGCCGGGCCAGCCTCGGTGCCGGAGTCCGGCCGGGTGGTCTTCCCCCTACCGGAGGATGCTGCGGTCCAGACCAGCGACTACGGGCCTCGGGTCCACCCGGTGACGGGGGAAGACAGCTTCCACGCTGGCACCGACTGGGCAGCACCGGATGGCACCCCGATCTATGCCATCGCCGACGGTGTCGTCGCCTCGGCTGACTACAACGAGGCCCGCGGCGGGGTGATCGTCATCGACCACACCATCAACGGTGAAGCGGTGTCCTCGGTGTATATCCATATGTGGGAGACCGGCATCCACGTCCAACCAGGCGACACAGTTTCTGCTGGGGACCACATTGGGGATGTGGGCAACTCGGGGCAGTCCACTGGCCCGCACCTGCACCTAGAAATCTGGCCCGGCGGCCCAGACACCGGGGAACACACCGACCCCGAACCCTGGCTAGCCACCCACGACGCCCACCCTGCCCCCAGCACCGGGTCCGGCAGCAGCACCCAACCAGCCGGTGCAGAGGGCGAAGACTGCCCCACCGAACCCGACCAAACCGCGGAAGCCGGCGAGCCGGAGCCGGGTGGTGGTGAGGGGTCGCAGATGGTCGATGACCCCACCACCGGTGGGCAGATCACCGCCCGGATGCTGCACGTCTACCAGCAGACCAGCGAGGCTTTCCCGGAGACTTCCTGGGTTTGTTGGGATGAACGCCCCGGCCAGGACTCCGAGCACCCGCTGGGGCGGGCCTGCGATGTCACCTTCGGTAATCCCATCGGCAGTTTCCCCACCGAGGCCCAACGTCAGGCTGGGTGGGAGGTGACCAACTGGGTCAAAGACCACGCCGACACCCTCGGGGTCGAATACCTGATTTTCGACGGGAAAATCTGGGTCGCCTCACGAGCCGATGAAGGCTGGCGGCCCTACGACGGCGGTGGCATGCACGACCCCAATGACCCCACAGGTGGCCACTACGACCACCTCCATATCACCGTCACTGACTGATTAGGGACGACACGTCTGCGATCAGGCTTGCTCATTCGCTGATCTTTCGAGCTGGGCACGCACCCCTATTCGATGCAGTACTTCTCGTACGGTGAAGTATGCCAACAGAGCAACAGGAAGTACCCATAATGTTCTTCCGCCAACCTGCTGATCTGCTAGGGCCGAAATTTGGAGTTCCTGGGCGAGGACCCCAAACCAATCGGGCTCTAAAACCTGAGAGGAGGCCGAAAGTACCGTCGCAAGTACAGCGAATAGCGCTAACAGCAGCACCAGTGCAAACAACCGGATGGGTGTTCCACGTGAGTGACGCGCGTGGTCCCCGGTGATCCCGTAGAAGAAAATCAGGCCCACAGTAAGAAAGTGAGCAATCATCAGCCCGTTACCTAGAACATATTCGAGTGAAACTCTGAAGGCCGGAGTGAAGTAGAACAGCACGGTAGAAACGCCTAGGTATATACCGGACACTAGCGGGTGTGCCATGAATGAGAACACGCGGGACGTAAAAATCTGGCTCAGCCACTCCTTCTGGCCTCGGGTGCCGTCCTCTCGCCCTCTAGTCGTCCGCCTAGCTAGGGTGATTGGATCGGCGAACACGAGCAGCACAGGGATGAGGAAAGTGATCACCATAAGCTGCAGTATGTGGGCCGAGAACAAAACCTTTCCATACACTGCCGGCGCGCCAGAAGTCGCCCATACCAGTAGCACGACTCCCAGTACCCACGAAGCGCTTCTACTGAGAGGCCACTTCTCACCAGCGCCCTCCAGTCTCCACATACTTCGGAGATACCAAATAGCCATCGTGATAGCGACAGCGGTCCACAGCCAGTCCGGTGGGTTGCCCCCGGGAGTAGGTCCACGCGTTATGCGGGCCGCGGTTTCTTCAATGGGTACAGATTT
>NZ_VAVZ01000008.1 GCF_005771525.1 Nesterenkonia salmonea
ACATCTGGGGTAAAGACTCCCTAGCGAAACCGGCGACGTTGAGCACCATGGTGGTGGTGCGCTCACTGGCACCCAGGACCACTGCCGCATCACGGACCGCAGCTTTGCGTGCCTCAGCACGACCGATCGCTGTCTCACCAACACACTCCGCTGAGCGCCGGTCAAGGTAATCCACCAGGTGCCGGATCTTCACAGCCTCAGCACGCCGAGCCGCCACTTGGGCCTCCCACGCAGACACCAACTCAGGCACCTGCACCAAGTGCCGCAACGACACCGGAACCGGCGCTGAAACCGGTGCCTGAAAGTGAGCATCCAACTGACCTTCCATACCCACAATTTTATCCGCCACCACAGACACGACCCCGACCCGTCGAGACCCTGTGAGCGGCCACCGGTGTTGGCTCAAGCCGTGATCATTGAGCAGCCCCACGTTCGGAGATACAGTGAGGTTCATCGCAGAGTGATTTCACAAGCACCGGATGGCGGGGGATGGGTATGGCCTTCACCAGTAAGGGGCAGCCCCGCCGCAGACGGCACTTGTCTCGTTTCGCTCATGCGGTCCGTCCAGGGGTCTTTGTCATCGCCCTCATCCTGGTGATCGCCCTTCCAGCCGTTGCTGTGTCATTTACACCGTTCGCTCCGGCCGTGACGTTCGTTGTGGCTGGTGCTGTGCCGGGGTTCATCGCATCGATGTACGGAATCCGTCTCGGTCTGTACACGGTGGCAGCGACTGGCATGTTTATTGCTCTGTCCGAGCTGGCTGGCCCTTGGCCTTGGGCCAGTTCACTGTTGATGGCTGCCGCAGGTCTGGTACTCGGATGGTGTGCGATGAAAGGGTGGACAGCGATCGCAGTTCAGGCATGTATCTGGTGCTCGCTGACTCTCATAGCACCGCCTTTGGTATTGACTGGCGTCGATTGGGCTTCTGGCCAGCTTGGCCAAGTGGCGATCCCGGTCTCCATGGTGCTCGTGGGCGGCCTGTGGGCGGTGGCCATTGGGGCGTTACTGAAGTCGCATCTGCCCACTCTTTCGGCGAAACCGCTGGGCAGAAACGTGGCAATGCACTACGGGCTGGCGCTTTCCGTTCTGCTGGGTGTGGCGGCATTTGTGGCCTCAACCTGGTTCGCCGAAGCCACGGGCGGGTGGCTACTGCTCACGATCCTGGTGATCGTACGCCCTGGACTATCTGACACGCGAAGCCGGGTGGTGAGTCGCTCCGTAGGTACTGTGACCGGTGGTGCCATCGCGGCAGTGGTGGGGACCGCCATCGCGTCTCAGCAGATACTTATAACAGCTGTCGCAGTCGCCGCGCTTGTGATCGCACTCGTGCTCCTGGTCCGAAAGGCGAACTACGCGGTCTACGCTTTCGCGCTCACAATTGCTGTGGTGCTCTTTAATGTGGATGGCTCCGATGTGTTGACTGCCGATATCCAGCGAGTTGGCTTCACGCTGGCCGGCGCGCTGCTTGTCGCTGTTCTGGCAGCCCTCCACGAGCTAGTCGTACGATCAGGATTGAAGAAGCCACTCAGTTCATGACGGCAATGTAGAGGTTCAGTGTGGAGGCGTAGAGCGTCCACGCCAAATAGGGCAGCAGGAGCGCCCCAGCTATCGGCGAGATGGGCCAGAATCGCCAAATGGTCACAGAGATGGCCACGATGAGCACAATGATCAGCACCATGGCCGCCCACAATGCGGCAGTGCCGATGAGCGGATAGCCACCGAAGAACAGCGGTGACCAAATGCTGTTGAGCACCAACTGAACCACGAAGACTGTGAGCGCTGGCCTGGCGTTGACAGTGTGGCGTTTGCGCCAGACCAACCAGGCAGCGATACCCATGCTGATGTAGAGAACCGTCCAGACTGGTCCGAAAACGGAATCCGGGGGTGTCCATGCGGCCTTGTCTGCCTCTGCGTACCACCCGTCAGTCTCTTCGGCAGTCAGCAGACTCCCGATGAATCCGGCGGCTTGGGGAATTCCGACGAAGAGCACAAGCGCCACAACCTGCTTGAACGTGGAGTCCTGTTTAGTTGCTATTCGATCCTGCTGCGTCAAGGTAGTTTTCCTTTCAGTACCCAACTGGTGGTCCCGACCCTACACTGGGGCTATGAGCTCAACAGCCTCCGAACAGCGCAAAGCCCTGGCCAGCGCCCTGCGCGCAGTGGCACCCGATGCACCTACCCTGTGTGAAGGGTGGGCAGCTGAAGATCTCGCCGTACATATTGTGATTCGGGATTCACGCCCGGACCTGCTGGTGGGGCAGGGGCTCCCGGTTGTGGGCGCCAAAGCGAGGAACGCCATCGCGAGTCTGAAAGCCGAGGGGTACGAATACCTTGTTGATCGGGTGTCGATTGGCCCGCCCTCGTACTTCCCGCAGACCATTGAGCCAGTCAATGACGCTATGAACAGCGCCGAGTTCTACATCCACACTGAGGATGTCCTTCGCGCCCAGCATGATTTCGATCCCCATCAACGCCGCGACGTGTCGGAAGAACTGCGCAAGCGACTGTGGAAGCAGTCATCGATGAGCTTCTTTCCCATGGCCGCGCGCAAACAAAACCGCCGAATCTCCTTCTTCAGCCCTGGATACGGTGCGACGACGCGGGGACCAGCAACTGCCCCACTCGTGATGGTTCACGGGGCACCTGAAGAACTCACACTTTGGGCAGCTGGCCGAGCAGACAAGGCCGAGGTAGATATCACCGAGGCGTGAGCGAGTCCTCGGCTTCGATCCCTGAAGAAGCGTCCCGACATGGTGAAAGTCAATCGCCCGTTAGACACTGCCCCAAGAAGCTTTGATTGCATAACTAGGACCTGATTTTTGTCACCCGAGGCGCTATCATCCGGGCAGGAAGTTTAAATTGAATATTTAAACCCGGATATATGCACCATTGTGCATGTTTCGTGGTAGGGAGCGACCTGATTCAAAGATGACAAGTGAAACTAACGTGACCACGACTGCGCAGAGTTGACGGCGAACCAAAAGACATATTTCGAGCCCGTCTGGATCCCACGTGATCTTCAGCCACACCGTTAGCTCTGGTGGTGCACAGACTCAGTTATCTCTCGCAGCTGCTGTCACTGACACTTCGGCAACAGGTTTGGCGTGAGGTTGACTCGGCTTTCATAAAGAGTCCTGGTGGGTCTGTACGTCAGAATAAAATCCTAATCCGTACTGTTAATAAATATTAATTTCTACGGTTCAACGTAAGAATAAGTATGTGGTGTTTTAGTAGATATGAGTTCAGTAATTAAAATAAGTAAAGATCGAGCTGATGAGGTGTCGTTTCGGTTGGCGCTTCCCAGCCCCAAGGTGCTTGCACAAGGCCATAACATGTGGCTCGGAGGCTCGGCACGGTTCTCTGATGTCCTGCCGAAGGATTCCCCGCTTCCAAGCGAGTGCATCACTATTTCCTTAGAGCATCTTGCACCTGAGTCCAGGACAAACTCCCGTAAATCGGACCAAGTGCTCATCACGATTTCTGCGGCACGCCCTCTTTCAAGGAGTCACATCAAGGCCCTTGCTTTAGCGGTTATTGAACTTGCTTTGATCTGCGGATCACCGCCTGCACGGATCCAAGAAACAAGCATTTCATGCACCGCCGTTCAGGGAGAAAACTCCAGCATCAACTCCTGGGAACAAGCGGCGTTGCCCGGGCTGGGCGAAGCGAGTGTGTGGCATGGGTATGAGGGTGCTCCCGCAATTTCCAGTCAGTTTCATGAACTTCTTCAACCATGGTTCGGCTTCCGGCGGCAATTTCCGTCAGCTCGCCGCCTGATCGGCGACACGGCCTTCAGCGGGCATATGAGCGCGGAGGGACGCGCTCTGATCCTGCTCAGAGCGATCGAGGTGATGTTCAACGTTACGCACGGTGTTTCTGCTCCTGATCGGAAAGGTGCCACGCTGCGGCGCAAACTGTCCGTGATGGCGCAGCGTGCCCAGCATTTTTCAGTCAACCAGAGTGATGTTGGTGTGGTTCCGCGCGTGGCAGACCTTGCAGAAGGACCTGCGATCGACCGGATACTAGACCTTCACGACGAGCTGGTGTCGAGCAGCGGGTCGATGCGACTAAAGCGAGGCAAACTTGAAATGATCTCCCTGCACCTGTGTGAAATCCTCCGACACTGTGCATTTGGTGAACTCTTCGTGCTCCAAACGCAGCGAAGTTCAGAAGAAATCTGAGGTGCTTAGGCTCGCTGGACCTTGCCCGCGGTAGCTATTCAGAGCGCTAGAGGAGCTTTCGCCACGTGGGGTGACGGAGCCGATGGTCTCGGGTCAGGCCTGCGTGCTTCACTTCAGCGCGGAGTTTCGGCGTCACCCAGGTGGCGTCGGAGGCATCTTTAGTGGGAACGTCGTCGATCGGCGGAGTTTTGCGGGTTACTTTCTCGAGCTTGCCACGCAGCTCGGAGAGGTCGGCATCGCTGAAACCAGTACCGACGCGGCCGGCGTAGATGAGGTGACCGTCCTCGTTCTCCACTGCCAGAAGCAGTGAGCCGAAGGTCCGTGCCCGACCACCCTTTCCCTGGCGCCAGCCTATGATGACGACGTCGGCGTGGTTGTCGTGTTTGAGCTTAATCCAGTCATCAGAGCGCTTGCCCGGCTTGTACGTGCTGTGAGCACGCTTGGCGAGAACGCCTTCTAGCTTGAGTTCCTCGCTCACCTCCATGGCATTGTTGAGCTTCACGCCGAGATTATCGGGAACTTGGACCTGCTTTCCAGACTTCACGAACTTACGGAGAATTTCGCGACGCTCGGTGTAGGGGAGGTCAGTGAGGTCACCGTGTTCCGCGGTGTGAAGGATGTCGAAGACCATGTAATGTACTGGGATCCGAGCAGCGGCCCGTTCGATCTCGCGGTTCTTGGTCAGCCTCCCTCGTCGCTGGAGCAGTCCAAAGTCGGGTCTGTGTGAAGAGTTCAGAGCCACGACCTCTCCGTCGAGGACTGTGCCATCGGGAACCAGATCGGCCAGTTCGGACAGTTCCGGGAAGACAGTCGTGTAGTCCTTGCCATTGCGACTGCGAAGCCCCACCGCACTGCTCTGCTCACCCGCGTTGTGCACTGCCGAGAGGATTCGGTAACCATCCCATTTGGCTTCGAAGACCCAGTCATCGCCATGTAGGTCCTTCGGCTCTCCCACAGTGGCCAACATGGGGGAGGGCAACGGGTCAGGCATCGGTGAAGGCTCGGCCTGCTGCTTTGCGGACTGCTTCGGCTGGTCCTTCATCAGTCGGATCAGCCAGTCCTTGCCCTTCTTGTCCGTCTGCACCAGCGCGTAGCGGCGGGGCTTTCCGCCGAGGCCGCCGTCAGGCTGACCGTGGAGGACGAAGACCACTTTCTTCTTCTCCCATTTTTCGATCTCCACGGTGCCCGAATCCCAGATGGAGACTTCGCCGCCGCCGTACTCGTTTTTCGGGATAGTGCCTTCGAACTCCGCGTACTCCAACGGGTGGTCCTCGGTCATGACCGCCAGGCGCTGATCCCCCTGAGACAGCGGCGGCCCCTTCGGCACCGCCCAGGAGACGAGCACGCCGTCGCGCTCCAGCCGGGTGTCGTAGTGCAGCGCGGTGGCGTGATGCTCCTGAATCACGAAGATCGGATCGTCGTCGCGGGCGGCAGGGGAGGCCTCAGGCACCGGCTCAGGGGTCTTGGTGGCGTCGCGCATGGACCGGTACTTGGTCAGCGCGTCCTCAATGTCTTTGGTCTTCTCCTGAGCCTTCTTCGACTCAGGCTTCGCCACTGCGGGGCAGTCGGCGTCGTCGTGCTCGGTATAGCGTGCGAAGTCCGCCAGTGGGTCGATGCCATCGGCCAGGCGCTCCATCACCTCGCGGAAGGTCAGCTGGCCGAGCTCGGGGTCGTCCAGCTCCTCCCAGGTGCGCGGGGCCGCCACCCAGGGCTGGGGCCTGCCGCGCAGCGAATAGGGCGCGACCGTGGTCTTGTTGGCACTGTTCTGCGACCAGTCGATGAACACCTTGCCGCGCCGGGCGGTCTTCTTCATCTGGCTGACCACTTCCTTGGGGTGATCGGCCTCCAGTGAGCGCGCCAGTTCCTTGGCCACCTCCGAGACCTGATCCGAGGTGTAGCTTCCGTCCAGCGCCGCATAGAGGTGGATGCCCTTGGATCCGGAGGTCACCGGCACACTGGGCAGGCCCGTATCGTCGAGGATCTCACGGCACCAGTGGGCCACCTGCGCGCAGTCGGTCACATCGGTGCCCGGGCCGGGGTCCAGATCCAGCACCAGCCGGTCGGGGTTGCGGCGCTCAGCCACCGGCGGCTCGCCGTCCTGATCCTGGGGGATGAACGGGGCGACGTCGGCGTCGAAGCGCCACTGCGGCACGTGCAGTTCCAAGGCGGCGACTTGGCCGAACCAGGCGAGCACCGCTTCATCTTCGGCCAGCGGGTAGACGTTGACGTGGTCGGAATGCTGCATTCCCAGTCGCGGCACCCACGCAGGAGCGGAGTCTTCCAAGTTCTTCCGGAAGAAGGCGTCCTTCGGCTTGTCGGCGGTTCCGGGGCCGTCCGGCCAGCGCTTGCGGGTCACTGCGCGTCGGCGCACATGCGGCAGCATCGCGGTGGCCACGGTCTGGAAGTACTCGATGACCTCCGCTTTGGTGGTCCCGGATTCCGGGTAGAGGACCTTGTCGAGGTTGGTGAGCTTCAGCTTCCGGCCCGCCACGGTCACGGTCTGCTGCTTCGGTGCCATGGTCCCATTGTTGGGGGATGTGTCTGAGAGTTTGCTGGACTCGGCGGTAGCTGACGCCTGCGGGCACGATTCACCGGAGAATGGTCTTATGATCGGTATTCTCCGCAACCCCACCTACGCGAAGCTCTTCAGCGCGCAGGTCATCGCTCTGCTCGGCACTGGGATTCTCACCGTGGCGCTGGGCCTGCTCGCCTTCGACATCGCCGGCGGCGACGCCGGGATCGTCCTGGGTGTCGCCATGAGCATCAAAATGATCGCCTATGTCGCGGTCGCTCCGGTGGCCGCGGCGCTGCTGGTCAGGATTCCGCGCAAACCGGTGCTCATCGGCGCCGATCTGGTCCGCGCAGGAGTGGCGCTCTCCCTGCCGTTCGTCACTGAGGCGTGGCAGATCTACATTCTGATCTTCCTGCTGCAGTCTGCCTCGGCGACCTTCACGCCGACGTTCCAGGCGGTCATCCCCTCGGTCCTTCCTGATGAGGACGACTACACCCGGGCGCTCTCGCTGTCCCGCCTGGCCTACGACCTGGAATCCCTGCTCAGCCCCATGATCGCGGCCGCCCTGCTGACTGTGATCAGCTACCAGAACCTGTTCGTGGGCACCGTGGTCGGCTTCCTCGTCTCAGCGGTGCTGGTGAGCGTCTCTCGCTTCCCCGGGGTCGAGGTATCGCCGCCAACCCCGTTCTTGGAGCGGCTGACCCGGGGCGTACGAGTCTTTTGGTCCAGCGCTGAGCTGCGGGGTCTGATGGGACTGAACCTGGTGGTGGCGGCCACCACCGCGATGGTGATCGTGAACACCGTGGTCCTGGTTCAGGGTGACCTCGGCCGGCCAGAAACGGATGTGGCGCTGATGCTCGGTGCCTACGGGGGTGGGTCCATGTTGGTGGCCCTGCTCACCCCGATGCTTCTGAAGTCGTTGCCGGACCGGCTGGTCATGCTCACCGGCGGTGTGGCGCTGCCGGTTCTGCTGCTGGCGGCCCCAGGGCTCATGACCTGGGACCAGGGCACCCTACAGTGGGCCGCGCTGCTGGCCATCTGGGTGCTGTTGGGAGCGGCGACCTCAGCTGTGCTGACCCCCTCGGCACGGCTGCTGCGCCGGGGCAGCACCGAGCAGAACCGACCAGCGGTGTTCGCAGCTCAGTTCTCCCTCTCCCACGCGTGCTTCCTGATCACCTATCCTCTCGCCGGAATCCTTGGTGCGGCTATTGGGATGCCAGCAGTCTCGCTGGTGCTGGTGGTCGTCGCGGCCCTCGGTGTGGTCGTCACCGTCGTCTGCTGGAGGCGCCCGTTGGCTGCCGGCCGATACAGTGAGGTGACGTGAGGGGAGGCAAGGCGCGTGACAATCGTCAGGACTGAAGAGTTCACCCACGCCCTGGAGGTGCTCCATGGCGGGAAGAACCTCTTCCTCACCGGTAAGGCCGGCACCGGCAAGTCCACGCTGATCCGCCAGTTCATGTCCGAGACGCAGCGCAGCGTCGTCGTCACCGCTCCCACCGGCATTGCGGCACTCAATGTGGACGGGTACACCATCCACCGGCTGTTCAGCCTGCACCCGAATACGACCATTAGCGACATCCGCGGGGGACGCTACTACCCGGGTCGCTTCGCGGAGACGCTACGGAACCTGCAGACGCTCATCATTGATGAGGCATCCATGGTGCGGGCGGACCTGTTCGATCAGATTGTCGCGGCGCTGGAGAGGTTCGGACCACGTCCGGGGCGGGCCTACGGGGGAGTGCAGCTTGTGCTGGTGGGGGACCTGCTGCAGCTGCCGCCGGTGGTGCCCGAATACGACCAGCAGATCTTCGAAACCACCTATGACACCCCCTACTTCTTCTCCGCGGCGCAGTATCTGGAGGAGGACTTTCCGACTGTCGCGCTGACTCAGGTGTTCCGGCAGCAGGGTGACCAGCGGCTCACCTCCATCCTCAACGCCTCCCGTGAAGGTGTGCTGTTGAACTCTGCCCGGGAGGAGCTCAACACCCGTGTGGACCCAGACTTTGAGCCTGCCGAGGGTGAGTTCTGGCTGACCCTGGCCACCACCAATAGGATCGCCAATGCCCGCAATCGCCAGCGGTTGGAGAGGCTCGACGCCGCCGAACACCGCAGTTACGCGCAGCTCACCGGTGACACCGAGGGTTTCGAACCACCTACGGCCAGCGAGCTGGTGTTCAAAGTGGGAGCGCAGATCATGCTGCTCACCAACGACCCGCTGGACCGGTGGGTCAACGGCACCCTGGGCAAGGTGGCCGCCGTCGGCCGGACTGACAGCGGTGAGATGAGCGTGCAGGTGGAGGTCCGCGACGGCGGCATGGTGACGGTGACGCCGGCCCGGTGGGAGGTCACCCAGCCCGTGGCTGACGCCGGAGGGATGACTCATCGGGTGGTGGGGTCCTTCACCCAGCTGCCGTTCAAGCTTGCCTGGGCCATCACCATCCACAAATCTCAGGGCCAAACCCTGGACCGGCTCATTGTGGACCTCCGGGGTGGGACGTTCGCACCGGGACAGCTCTACGTGGCGCTCAGCCGGGCCACCTCATGGGAGGGCCTGGTCCTCACCCGCCCGGTGCTGCCCAAGGACATGAAGACCGACCGGCGGATCCTGAGGTTCCTGCGCCGGACCACTGCGGAGGGCACCGCGCACCGGTTCTGTGCTGTGGCGGCGCTGACAGTCGGGCACGAGGGGATGCGCGACCGGCCCCGGCCAGTGGAGATCGCGGTCGCGTTCGAGGACGGCACGGCGATCAGCACCCTGGTGAACCCGCAGCGTGACCTGGCCGATGCGCGAACTGCCTATGGAGTCTCCGCGGCGGACGTTCTCCTGGCGCCGACGCTGGCCGAGGCGTGGGGACTGATCGGTCACGCAGTAGCGGGGTGCACACCGGTGGGGCCGGGTATCGACCGTACGCTTGGGCTGCTGGACTTCGAGCTGAAGCGTTTGGGGCATGTGGTCCCGTTGGCTTTCGGGATCGAGGTCGGTGGTGCGTCACCCCGGGATTTTGCTTCAGCGCTCGACGCCGCCCGTGCCGCCCTGGACAGTTTTGATTCAGGCCGTGCGGACGTGCTGTCCGCAACGGCGTTCGACGAGCCTGATGCTGAGCAGGGGGGCGAGGGTTATCTGCTGACTCGGGATGCTGCGACGCCGAGTCCGACCTTTGAACATCTGCCCGGTCTGGCGGCGCTGCTGGACCTCTCCCGCGCCGTCGGCGCCGTTCTGGTGGGACCGGAGTCTGCGGCCGCTCCTCAGGTGGGAGATGATGAATGGCACGAGGCTGCACGCCCTCTGCTGGCAGATCAGCTGCGCACCGCGGTTGAGAGAGTCCGTGTGCCGGCGGTATTTGGGGCGCGGCTCCGGGGCGTTGAACAGGTGCTGGGTGAGCAGATCCTGCCGGAGCAGGACGACGCACATGTGCCAGTCGGGGAGGTCTTTCGTGCAGGAACACGAGTGTGCTTCACCGGCACCACCATGGGGCCCGATGGCCGGGAGTGGTCCCGGGAGGCAATGCATGCTCTGGCTGAGCAGCGGGGACTCCTGCCGGCGAACAACGTGACCAAGACTAAGTGCGATGTATTGGTGGTGGCGGAGCTTGGCACGCAGTCGCGTAAGGCTCAGAACGCCCACAACTGGGGAAAGCCCGTCATCGAGGCCCATGAATTTTTCCGCTGGGCCGAGGTTTCTTGAAGCAAACGGACTCGTGACAGAGGCATCCGGCGAATCTAGTGTCCGTACCTGGAGCTAGAGTGATACACGACACATACCTCTACGGAAGGATGAGACGTGAACTCACAACAGCACCAAGCGGTTCTCGCTGCATTGGACGAAATTGACGAGTCGGACTTCCAGGACGGCCGCGTGGGCTGGCCGGGTGAAATCTCCACAGCACTGGTGGATGCCGTCTTCTCAATACGGGCTCGGTACGAGTCACCGACGCCTGGTAAAGGCGTCCTGGGCCGGGTCGAGTCCTTCAGAAGAACACATGAGGATCGGCGTGACGACTTGAAGGCACTCGTGGAGTTGGGTGAGTCCGAAATTACCGGCATCATGGGGGCCACACAGACGGGCGGAAGAGCGAAAAGTGTGGCAGTGATTGAAGCCGCTCAGGCGCTGTCGAACATCGGGTTGAATCAGGCTGCCCATGTGACCGACAGCAACGTGGACGACGCAAAGCGCGCGTACACAGATGTCCATGGACTCGGCTGGATAACGTTCGAGTACTTCCTCATGCTCTTGGGCAAGCCAGGTATCAAGGCTGACACTATGGTCCGGCGTTTCGTCAACGACGCTCTGGGCGCCGAAAACTTAGACAAGGTCGACGCCAGAACGGCCCATGGTCTGCTCACTGAGATATTCAAGAAGTACAACAAAGACCACTGGAAGGGTCTCTCGACGCTGGATCACGCTATCTGGCGCTATCAGCGTCGTCGCTGATCCGTAGACTGCATACGCCTGTTCTCACTTCTCAGGGGTTGCGGGCCTCGGCTCCGGTGAGGAACCCGCGGAGCACATTGGTGAAGACCTCGGCCTTTTCGGCGTGGACCCAGTGACCGGCGTTATTGATGGTGGTCAGGGTGGCGCGCGGAAACAGTTCCCGCATGGTGGAGCCGTACTCATCTTTGATGTAGTCGGACTTTTCGCCGGCAATCCAGAGGACCGGGCCCTCGTACGTCGTGTCTTCGAAGTCGGGGAACCCGGCGATGGTCGGAAGGGACTCGCGCAGCAGCTTCAGGTTGACCTTCCACCGGAATCCATCACTGGTGCGGGCAAGACTCTGGAGCAGGAAGCCGCGCACCATGTTCTCTGGGATCGGGTCCAGCAGCTGCTTATCGGCCTCACCTCGGGAATTGAGCTCCTCAAGGTCCAGCGCAGCGAGGCTGTCCAGAAGGTGTTCGAACTCTTCCATGGATTCACGCTTCACCGGGGAAATGTCCACCACGACGAGCCGGCTGACCAGCTCGGGGTGGCGCAGGGCCAGCACCATGGCCACCTTTCCTCCCATGGAGTGGCCCACCAAGTTGATCGGGCCGTCACTGGCCACCGTGCTGCGCAGGTGCTCAGCCACCACGTCGGCCTGGCTCACATAGTCGAAGTCCTCCGTCCAGTCCGAAGCACCGTGATTCGGCAGGTCCACCAGGAGTGATTGGAATTCGGACTGCAGGCCTTTGGCGATCTGCGTAAAGTTCCGGCCCTGGCCGAACAGTCCAGGCAGGAATGCGACGATCTCCCCAGAGTCTCCGACAGTCTGAGTGTTGATCGAAAGTGAGTCCTCGGCCATAAAAAGTCTCCTGTTCGGCGTCGAGCAACGGCACCTGTCAGGATACGCACCCCGAGGGCTTCCCGCGGAACCGCGGTCGAAACATCTCGACAGTGCGGTATACCTCAGGCTTCACCAAGGCCCTGATGATTAGATGTCCACCTGAGGTGTACCGACCGAACTCGTGAGGACAGGTGATCAACCCCATGCGCGCCATTTGGACTGGAGAAGTGAGCTTCGGGCTGGTGTCCGTGCCGGTGAAGCTCTACTCGGCGACCAAGAGTCATGATGTGAGCCTGCACCAGGTGCATGACGCCGACGGCGGCCGCATCCGCTACCAGCGCCGGTGTGAAGTCTGCGATAAGGCCGTTGACTACAAGAACATCGACCGGGCCTTCGAGGACGGCGAGAAGTCGGTGGTCATCACCAAAGATGAGCTCGACGACCTGCCGGCCGATGAGTCCAAAGAGATCGCAGTGGAGCAGTTCGTCCCCGCCGATCAGATCGACTCCATGGTGATGGACAAGTCCTACTATCTGGAACCGGCCGGCAAGAACGCCAAAGCCTATGTGCTCCTGCGGCGCACCCTGGACGCTGCGGACCGTTCAGCAGTAGTGACCTTCACTCTGCGGTCCAAGACGCGTCTCGGTGTGCTGCGAGTCCGCGGTGACGTGATCGTGCTCCAGGGCCTTCGCTGGGCCGATGAGCTGCGCGAACCGGAGTTCGACATTCCCGCCTCGAAAGTGTCCAAGAAGGAGCAGGACATGGCCTCCTCACTCGTGGAGTCCTACAGCGAGGACTTCGAACCTGAGCGATTCACCGATGAGTATCAGGAGCAGCTGCAGACGCTGATCGACGAGAAGCTCGAATCCGGAGAGGAGATTGACACGGATGCGACCTTCGGGGAGACGGAGGATGACGACGACGGAGACGGCAATGTGGTGGATCTTATGGAAGCTCTGAAGAAGTCCGTCGACGATCGCCGAAAGACCTCTGGCAAGAAGTCAGGCGGCACAAAGAAGTCCGCGTGAGCGGCGTCGCGCCCACAGTCCGCTAGGCCGGAGAGAGGCCTCGCGGGTGGTGATCCCAGCAGGCTTCAGCGTCACGGAGCCGCCCGGAACCGCTGCGGACCGCATACAGGGCCAGGATCCCGATGATCGCCGATGGATTGTGCAGGTGTCCGCTAAGTGCCGCCTCCACCGCGTCGGCAAGATCGACCCACGCGAACTCCATCTCAGCCTCTTCAGCCTCGCGGACGTGACGTTCAGCGTGCGGCAGTTCGGTGAGCCCTTCAGCCAGATACACACGAATGGCTTCATTCTGCGCGCCAGGGGTGGTGTAGAAGTCCACCAGCGTGTGCCAACTGGCCGCGGTGAGATCAGTCTCTTCCGCCAGTTCCCGCTGGGCCGCCGTGAGCATCGGCTCACCTTCGACGTCTAGAAGCCCGGCTGGGATCTCCCACAGGTCCATGCGCACCGGGTGACGGTACTGTTTGATCAGCAGGACGCGATCCTCGGCGTCTACTGCCACCACGGCGACCGCCCCCGGGTGGGTGATGAATACCCGAGTGAGCTCCTCGCCCGACTCACCGAAGCGGAACCGCTCCTCGGCCACATTGAAGACCGGAGTGCTCAGCAGAACTCCCGATAAGGTGACCGGATGTTCCGCAGGCGAATCGCTCAGGTTCATGCGCTCAGCTTACGGGCTTTCGCAGGTCGACGCCGCGTGCGCACCGTGTGGCATTCAGCGTGTTTTCAGCGCAAGCCCTGTGACTGGGCAGAGTCCTTGCCTACGTTGTGGGCCTGACCGATGTGCGCCCGTGCACGACCGACTGACGGAGATGAACCGCAATGTCTGGACCAAGCACTACGACGTCGGTGTTGCCCCTGGTGAGCACTGCTGCGCTGGTGGCTTTCCTGGCCGCCTGCACTTCTGATGATGAGCCGCAGATCGAGACCATTGACCCCAACGATCTCGAGACTGAGGCGCCCGAGCAGGAGGAGACGCTGGTCGGCGACCCAGAAGCCGAAGGAGACGGCGTGTGTGCTCTGCTGAGTCCGGACGACATCGAAGCGGTGACGGGGGAGCCGGTGAGCGCCGGTGCGTCCGCCGGAGAGAGCAGCGAGATCGAATCATGCATGTGGTCCCACCCGGAGGCTGACCACCGGGGAGCCCATGTTCTGAGCATCAGCAGCGGCGAACTTCCCGGCGAGGAACTGTTCGAAAGTATCACCAGCGGTGAGCCCACCGATGTGACGAACACCGATGAGGCTGCGTTCGATCCAGAGAGTCAGAGCCTGTGGCTGCGCTCCGGCGAGACCGTTCTCCAGCTGTACCTCAACGGCGTGGAATCCAGTGAAGAGGAGTTCGTCGAGCTGGCGGAGATCATGGTGGACAACCTCTGACACCTCTGCGGACCGCACGAGGCACCCCGGCACGGTGCTGGACCATGGAATAGGCTGTGGGCAGACCCATCAACACCGCCTAGGGAGTATGAATGATCCGCATTGTGCTGGTCCGGCACGGAGAGACCGACTGGAACAAGACCCACCGGCTGCAGGGCCGTTCGGACATTCCGCTGGCCGAATCAGGGGTTCAGCAGGCGCGGATCACCGGCGGTTTTGTCAGGGCTCAGCACCCTCAGCAGGCGTATGTGTCCTCCCTCGTCCGCACTCATCAGACCTTCGCGCAGTTCGGACTGGATCTGGAGCCCGCGGTCAGGTCCGATCTTGCTGAGCAGAACCTCGGCGAATGGGAAGGTGGTTACGCCGCTGAGATCAGAGACCAGTTCCCGGATCAGTTCGAAGGTTGGCGTGCAGGACGCTTCACCCCGGCTGATGGTGAGTCGTACCACGAGCTGGTCACCCGCATGCGCGGCGCCTTCTTCGACATTGTGCGGACAACAGCTGCCGTCCAGCCCACTCCCTCGACGGATCTGAGCTTCGATGTGCGCACCGCCGTGGCTGTGTCCCATGGGGCAGCCCTGCGGGTGCTCTTCGAGGGTCTGAAGCTCATCGACCGCCACCAGTTCATTCCGCTGACCCCCGCAGCGGTCAGTGTGATCGACATTCCCCTGCACCGTGGCCCCGTCTCATCCTCACTGCCCAAGGGGGGACTGGGGGATGAGAGGGACGACGACGCCGAAGCGGCCCTGATCAGCAGCCTCACCGATGAGCAGATCACAGACCTGTGCCGTCTGCGGCTGATCAACCTCTCACCCGAGCTGCTCAACCCTGCGGCCACCGAATCCGTAGCGATCGGCTGAGTGCCCGTGTCGCCTGACGTTCCACCCCAGGGTCTTCGGGGGCGCATTCTTGGAGGCGGCACCGAGCCGGATCCGCGCTTCACCTTGGCCAATGAGCGCACGTTCCTGTCCTGGATCCGCACCTCACTGGCGCTGCTCGCCGGAGGGGTGGCGGTCGAGGCGCTGACCCAGCAGGTCTTTGAACCCCAGGTGCGCACGGCGTTGGCAGCGGTGCTCCTGGTGTTGGGCGCCCTGTTAGCTGCAGGAGCGTTTACCAGGTGGCTGAGGATCGAACGCAGCCTGAGACATAAGCGCCCGCTGCCGCTGCCGCTGATTGCCCCGCTGCTTGGAGTGGGTGCGGCCATGATCTCCGTGGTGCTGATCATCGCTCTTGTGCAGGGCTAACTGATGGCCGCCGCAGCTCTAACCCACCAGGACCCCGGGGTGCAGCCAGAACGGACGCTGCTGTCCTGGACAAGGACCGCGCTGCTGCTGCTGGTCGTCGCGGGCTTTATGCTGCGTTGGGCGCCCTATCACGGTGTTGCGGTGCTCGGGCTTTTCTGCGGTGCGGGGCTCGTTGCTGCCGGTATCTCCCTGAGTCAGCGGCGTCGGCTCGGGGCCGCAGTGAAGGGAATCAACCAGGAACACTATCCGCCTGCGCTGGCCACGGTGGCAGCGCTGGCGATGGCCGTCATCGGGCTTGGATTGGCTGCTCTGGTGATGCTCGCAGTGACCTGAGTAAGGGCGCCCGAAGAGGCCGCGGCGTCGTCGTGATCGCTTTTATGCCCCTCGGCGCGGTAAGTTAGACCACCGTGGCACTGACTATTGGCATCGTGGGACTCCCCAATGTGGGCAAGTCGACCCTTTTTAACGCACTGACCCGGCAGACAATCCTGGCGGCGAACTATCCGTTCGCGACCATTGAACCCAATGTGGGTGTGGTGAACCTACCGGATGAGCGGCTGGATAAGCTGGCCGAGATCTTCGGCTCAGCCAAGATCCTGCCGGCGACGGTGTCTTTCGTGGACATCGCAGGCATCGTCAAGGGGGCGTCTGAAGGCGAAGGATTGGGCAACCAGTTCCTGGCCAATATTCGTGAAGCCCACGCGATCGCCCAGGTGGTGCGTGTGTTCGAGGACGAGAATGTGGTCCATGTTGACGGCAAGGTAGATCCCACCAGTGACATGGAGACCATCAACACTGAACTGATTCTGGCGGATATGCAGACCCTGGAGAACGCGATCCCCAAGCTGGAGAAGCAGGTCTCCGGGAAGAAGGCTGAGAAAGCCACCCTGGATGCCTATTTGGAAGCGCAGAAGGTGCTTGAGGACGGCCGGACGGTGTTCTCTGAGGCGAAGTCTTTGGATATGGACCAGCTGCGCGGACTGAATCTGCTCACCGCAAAGCCGCAAATCTTTGTGTTCAATGCCGACGACGGTGTGCTGGGCTCTGCGGAGAAGCAGGCGGAACTGGCAGAGCTGGTGGCGCCGGCTGATGCGGTGTTCCTGGATGCCAAGCTCGAGGCCGACCTTGTGGAGCTGTCCGCAGAGGAAGCCCGCGAGATGCTGGAGATGAACGGCCAGGATGAGTCAGGTTTGGACCAGCTGGCCAGGGTCGGTTTCCGCACCCTGGGGCTGCAGACGTATCTGACTGCCGGGCCAAAAGAGTCACGGGCGTGGACCATCAATAAGGGTGATACCGCGCCTGAGGCAGCCGGGGTGATCCATACTGACTTTCAGCGGGGATTCATCAAGGCGGAGATCGTCAGCTTCGAGGACCTGGTGGCCGCAGGTTCCATGAATGATGCTAAGTCCGCGGGTAAGGTCCGCCTCGAGGGCAAGGAATACATCATGAAGGACGGCGACGTCGTGGACTTCAAGTTCAACGTGTAGCATCAGCCCCTGAGCACAGCACGACCAGTGTCTCACTTCCAGCCTCAGGCGAGAGACGTGATTTCATAGGTATGACCTGCCTCGCGCAGCCGCTCAACGAGAAGGTTACCGAGGGCGGTCGCCGGGGTCAGCGATCCTGTGGCGGGCGGCAGACGGTCGCCGTCCAGGGCAAGTGAGAGGGCTGTCTCCCCGGCCATCACGGCGGTCGCGGCGTAACCCGGATCGCCGGGTCCGGCTGCGATGGCCCGATAGCGCTGGCCGCTCTCCGTGGAAGCAGTCACCTGGGAATGGAACCAGCCTGAGCGCCGCGCGGCCTCGCTCGGGCCTGCACCGGGCGACGGAAGGACACGGCCCAGTAATTTCCTCGTTAAGGGTAGAGCCAGTGCGGCTCCGAACAGCCGCAGGCCAAGCGCCGTCGCCCCGGCGGTGACGGCACCGACCGGCCCTCGCCCCATACCCATCACTTCGCCGTACCGCAGAGACCTACCGTAGGCCCAACCCTGCAGGGCATTGCTGCGACGTACGATCCGCGTATTCACAGACGCCATGATGAAGGGCGCGGCCCACGGGCCGTCATCCGAACGGCCGACCCAACCCAGATCTGGAGGCTGCTGGGTCGCGGGCTCCGCCGTCCGATCTGGACTGAGGGAGTAGGGATCGCCCGCAAGCGATCGCAGCACAGGGTCCGTCCGGATACCGTCGAGCTGCCCACGCATGGACTCGATGGTGCCGCCGCTGAAACCGCCCTTCGCCCTGGCCACGAGCTGCACTTCGGTCAGTCCGCCCGCGCCATCAGCCTGCGCGGCCTGGTGCAGAAGAAGCACCGCGAGGTCCGAGGGGACGGAATCGTATCCGCACGCATGGACGATCCGTGCACCTGTAGTCCTCGCAAGGGCATCCCAACGGTCTATCGCTTCACGGACAAAGGACACCTCTCCCGTCAGGTCCCCGTAGTGGGTGCCGGCGCGGGCACACGCCTCGACAACCGGCAGCCCATATTTCGCGTAGGGGCCCACCGTGGTGAAGAGAACTCTGGTGCCCGTGGCCATGGCTGCGAGCGAGTCAGGGCGCTGCGTATCGGCCTCAATGATGGCCCAGTCATGAGCGGCGACGGGCAGTCTGGACCGTACGGCTTCGAGCTTGACCCTCGACCTCCCCGCGAGTCCCACTCGCAGGTCCGGTGGAGCGTGGTGCGCAAGGTATCCGGCAATGAGCTCCCCGACAAAGCCGGTCGCACCAAAGAGGACGAGGTCGTGGTCGCGCGTTGGGGACTCCATGCCGGCAGTCTTCCACAGCAGGGGCCGGACCGGCACCGGGTAGTGCGTGCACATGGTCGACTTCAAGTTCAACGTCTAGCTCAACCAGTTTCGAGACGACCCCTGCTCAACGAACCGACTCGTTCTGCTTTAACTGCCGGACGTGATCTACGCTTTACCTATGACGAATCTTCAGGGTGCGGTTGTTCTGGTAGTCGGCGCTTCTGGCGGACTCGGCTCGCGAATCGCCGATCAGTTGGAGAGTAAGGGTGCAATTGTTGCCCGGTCCTCGAGGTCGGCCGGGCACGACCTACGTGAACCCTCTGTGATTCGCCAGGTGCTAGAAGCCACGAATTCGGAGCACGGACGTCTCGACGGCCTTGTGGTTGCGTCCGGGGTCGTCGCCTTCGGACCTGCTTCCGAGCTTGAAGCAGCGACGGTCGATGAACTGTTCGCCGTGAACACGACCAGCGCGATTCAGCTCATCAGTCAGAGCCAGCCCTACCTCGCGACCTCGGCAGAGGACGGCCGTGAGCCCTTCGTGGTGACGCTGAGCGGCGTCGTCGCTGAGACACCTGTCGCTGGAGTGGCAGCATATTCGGCGTCGAAAGCCGGGCTCGCTGCCTTCGTTGTCGCAGCGGCGCGCGAATACCGTCGCGCAGGCATCCGACTCGTGGACGCCCGTCCTGGCCACACCGGCACATCACTGTCGGAGCACCCGATCGCTGGTTCAGCGCCGCGTTTCGGAGAGCCGCTGGATCCGGATCACGTTGCGGCACGGATCGTCACTGCGATCGTCGATGGAGAGAAGGACCTCCCCAGCACGGCCTTCTGAATACCCGTGGCAGTGACCATCTCAGAAGAGTGGCCAGGGAACAGCTGACGTATCAGGGGCGGGAGTAGGAAAGCGCTCTGCCAAGCGCAACGTAGTGCAGCGAGCAGCGAGCGATTCGATTTCCTCTGTGCTGAGCAGTTCCTCAAGGTCTCGCCCCAGGTCACCGTTGAGTCCTTCGCTGAGACGATCAATGCCGTCGAGCTCACCGGGGGTCAGAGCCTCGTCTAGCCACCCCCAAAGGACCGTGCGCAGCTTGTAGTCACTGTGGAAAGTCAGCCCATGGTCCACGCCGTGCCGGTGACCATCCGGCATGGCCAAAATGTGGTCGCCTTTGCGGTCGGCGTTGTTCGCGACGATGTCGAACAAGGTCATGCGTCGAAGCGGTGGTGAATCTTCATGGATGAGGGTGACCATCCGTCCGTTTTGGTCCCGTCCCTCGAGAACGTGTTTCCAGCCCGCTTCCGGCACCTGATCCGATGCGACGAGGTCCACAGCGTTCTGTTTGGGGTCCTGCTCCTGCCAGAGCTGCACCATTCCTTCGCCCAAAGGACCATCGCGCAGCCAGGTGCGCGGAACGACGCCCCAGCCCAAGGTTTCTGAGACCAGGTAGGCGGCCATCTCCCGGTGCGCCAAGCTTCCGTCGGGAAAGTCCCATAGCGGAGTTTCGCCGGCTATCGGCTTGTAGACCACGGCCACATCTCCGATGTTCCCCACAAACGTTGCGTTAGAAGCTGTCCTGATGCGGCCGGTGAGAGTCAGCTCGGCGGCCGCGAGGTCCGTCGCCGACATCAGTCCTCGGGAAAGGCGCAGGTGTGCCCGTCTGCGTCCATCGGATAACCGCACAGTGTGCACGCCGGGCGCCCAGCGCCCACCACCTCGCGAGTGCGCTTGGCGAATGCACGGGCGGTACCTACAGGCATTCGCAGCACCAGCATTTCTGTCTCCTCGGGGCTGTCTGCATCATGCGATTCGTCGTCGTCGTCGTCATCGTCGGCGTCCGAGATGGGGTATGCCTCTACCACGACCTGGGCCACAGTTGGGTCCCAGCCAAGGCTCATGGCACCGGTGCGGAAATGCTCCGCAACGTCATCGAGCCCGTCATTGTCGACCAGCTCAATGGGAGTATTTGTGGGAACGCTGAAGGGGTTCCCTTTGACGGTGATGAGCTGGTCGAGGATTTCGTCGATCTTCTCCGCGAGCAGAGCTGACTGCTGCTTCTCGAGCGCAATGCTCACCACCCGTTGTCCTGAGCGCACCTGTAAGTAGAACGTACGCGACCCTGGAGGGCCAATGGTGCCAATGACAGCCCGATCAGGCCAGTCAAACTCGTGAACACGTGTAGGCATATACATATTCTAGGCGCAGGTGGGTCACTGCGCTTTGTGCCCTGCGCCGCCACCCACAGGGGCATCACCTGATTGGATGCCTTTCGACAGCCACGAAAGATCACCTGCATCGGTGTTGGTCGCGTGGACGCTGGGCCTGCCAGGGCCGTAGCGCACGATCGATACGGACGCGGGGCCCACGTTGATGCGTTGGAACAGGTCAAGGTGCATGCCGAGCGCGTCGGCGAGTATCGACTTGATGATGTCTCCGTGACTGACGGCGACCCACACGGCTTCAGGCCCATGCTCGGCCTCGAAAGCGGCGTCGTGCCGGCGAATCGCGGCCACCGCTCGGGATTGCATCGCGGCCATAGATTCGCCCTCAGGGAAGACGACGGCCGATGGTTGCGACTGCACTAGCGGCCACAAGTCCTCAGTCGCTAGATCGGTGAGCTTACGGCCCTGCCACTGGCCGTAGTCGCATTCGGTGAGGTCGGCATCCACTGGGGTGAACGGCTTACCCGGCTGACGATCGAGGATCTGCTGGGCGGTCTGCTGACAACGCTCCAGGGGGCTAGACACCACCGCAACCAGCGGAACGGCCGCAAGTCGGTCTCCAGTGAGAGCTGCTTGGTCACGTCCGATCTCATCCAGGCTGACACCGACGGTCCTGCCGGCCAGCACCCCAGTAGCGTTTGCGGTGGTGCGGCCGTGCCGCACGAGAATAACTGTCGCCATGAAGCAAGCTTAACGACCCTCCGTCCTCAGGTATTATGTGGGCAGTGGTCTAAGCCACCGACTGCGCTTCCACGTGACTATCGCGTGAATCATTGCGGAGAGCCCTGGATAATGAAGGGCATGTCCGGATGGGGTGCGGCGCACTGATGCGCCAACTTCATTCCGCAGATCCTGAGCATCTGCTGACGAAAGGACATGTAATGTCGTCAAAGGACGAGAAAAATCTGACGCAGGTCATCGAAAAGATCTCTAAAATGAACGAACCGCAACGGTCGGTCATGCATCGCGTTCACAAGATCATCGTTACTGCGGATCCCACTCTGAAGCCGCGAATCTGGTACGGGATGCCCGCCTATGCGCGGTCGGCGAGCACCCCCGCACTTGTCACCCTGCGCAACGACGAACGTATGAACCTCTCGATCACCGAGAAGCCAGCCTTCAGGCCTGCTGGTGGAGTAGACGGAGGGCTGATGCCCAGTGCGTGGTACTTCGAAAACGTGGATGATGTCACCGAGAAACGCATCGCTGAGATCATTCGTTCGGTGGCCGATTAAGCGCTCTACGACTAGCCTCCTCTGCGAGTCTGGTCGAGCTCTTCTCATCTCTGCGATCGGCAGGGATACTTGAGTGAACGATTCCTGCCACTGGAGTTATCACGATGCCCATGCCTGCGCACCACGCCATCAGTTATGTCGAGCTTGGAGTCACCGACCTCGTCTCAACTCGTGCCTTCTATGAAGCCGCTTTCGGATGGGAGTTCAACGACTACGGCCCGGCGTACAGCGGGATCAAAGCACCTGACGGAGAAGGCGAGATCGGCGGCCTGAACCCTGCATTTACGTCTAGCGGAGATGGTCCGCTCGTGTTGCTCTTCTCCGAGGACCTGGATGCGAGTGTTGAAGCCGTGCGGGGCGCGGGCGGAGTGATCGTGGAAGGACCCTACACGTTCCCTGGCGGACGACGCTTCGAGTTCACAGACCCGAGCGGGAACCGGTTGGGCGTCTTCGCTGCTGCCTAACGCCGCTCGGTGGGTCTGCGTTCAGCAGGTGCCAGCGGCGAAGTACCACTGATCGAGAGGACGGCGGACTATGGGGACACTGAGCTACACCGCAACCATCTCGCTGGACGGATTCGTTGCCGACGAAGATGGAGACTTCCAGTGGGCAGCTCCCTACGAAGACGTGTTCGCTTTCCACGTTGACCGTATGAAGGAAGTCTCGACGGAGATTCTCGGGCGCAACACGTACTTACTGATGAAGTACTGGGAATCTGAACCCGACGACGGCTCCTGGAGTGATGCAGAGCATGAGTTCGCACGGCGCTGGCTAGAGCTGGAGAGGGTGGTGGTTTCCTCCACATTGACGCCTGAGGACCTGGGAGCAAAGCGGATCCGGTTGGTGCGCGACCTCAGCCTGACTCAACTCGAGCAAATCGTGGAGCAGGCATCGGGAGAAGTCGAGATCTTCGGCCCGACGACGGCGAGTGCAGCGATCAGAGCCGGGCTGGTGAATGATTTCCGGTTCTTCACCGTCCCACTGGTCACAGGCGGCGGCCTGAGAGCTCTGCCTGAGGGCGCACACCTGGACTTGCACCTGGTCGAGCACCGCATCTTCACAAACGGGACCGTTTACCACCGTTACCAACCGCACTGAGACTGGTGCCGAGAGAGCATTAGCGCCCCGATGACATGCTTGCTGCGCAGGACGAACCACTCGCTCCGTTGTACCTGGTCTTGGATAGTGGATATAGCTACTTCTCCCGGTCGCCACTGGTAGGGAGTCCAAGCCCTGCCTCATCAGACCATGAGAGGTTGCTATCTTTTTACTTCCGGAAGGTCGGTGGCTCGGCACCAGGAGGGTGCCCTGGAATATCCACCGAAGATGTCGCAATGACTGTGAACTTGCTTGTGGAGTCGCTCGCTAAACATATCTGCAACCGGCCTAAGAATGAGCGCATTCTCATTGGGATCGATGGAGTTGATGGCAGCGGAAAATCGACGTTTGCAGAAAGACTTCACCGGAGTGTTCACCCGTCGCGTCCGGTGCTCTTGATCCATCTCGACGATTTTCATAACCCTCGCCACGTCCGGCACGCTCGCGGGCAGCGTTCGCCAATGGGGTTTTGGTTGGACTCCTACAACTACGAGATATTCGAGCAGAGTGTTATTGCCCCACTCAGTCCGGCGGGCGATGGTCATGTGCTGGGCGGGACATACGACGTCGAGACAGAACAACCGCTGAAGCCTCGGTGGATTGTGGCTCCAGACAATGCGGTCGTCATCGTCGAGGGTATTTTCCTGCACCGTGACGAGCTGTCATCAGTATGGGAAGTATCTGTGTTTCTCGACGTTCCTTTCGCAGAGACAGCCCTTCGCATGGCTCAGCGGGACGGTACCCCATCCGATCCTTCACATCCTCGGATGGTCCGGTATGTCGACGGCCAGCTACTCTACTTTGCGGCGGCAAAACCCTGGGAACGAGCTACCTGGGTTATCGACAACGCTGATGTGGCTGCCCCTCGAATCATCGCGCCCCACAGTTCATTCGCCGCCCAAGTTTGTCAGCAGTGAGCCCACCACCTACGGGGCTTCTACGAGGTCGTCGTGCTCACCAGCGAGCCAGCGGTTGAAAGCTGCAAAAAGACCCGGGTGGAACTCTCTGCCGCCAGTTCTGCCTGAACGGTTCCGACGCCGCGCTCCGGGAAGCTCTCAGCGGCCGTTCGAGTCAGGCGAGCATGTTTGAGATGCTCACGCTCGTTGCTCTAGCTGCTGGCGGCTCTGGTCCCGACTGTTGGAGTCTCACGGTGTGACAGTCGCAAGGGGGTGCCAAGTCAGTGAGAGATGAAGGCCCCAGCACTGAGGTCAGCCCATCAGGCGCTGCGGCGCCCCAAACACCGTTGTCACGGCAGGTGCGTAGAGCACTGAGTCGGGGGAGCGGTCGGTGATACCGGCGAAACCGGCGGCAGCCAGCAGCCCGTCTTCGAGGTGTACGAGCTCTGCGTGCTGAAGCGGCCACGGTTCGTGATGGTTGCGGCAGTAGATGGTGCGGCCGCGGTGGCTTTCGTGAAAACCCCACCGAGCGGTGAGAAACGTAGCGAGCGGGTCCGTGGCCAGTGTCAAGTTCGCGGTCGTATCCTCGCTGGGCCTGACAATGAAGTGGGAAGCTGCATCAGCCTGGCCGTGGCGCCTGGTGAGGTACGCGACATCGCCGCCGCGCTTCTCCAGCTTCATGGAGGCCCACTGATACCTCAGGCTGAAGGCCGCCCGGGCCATCAGCACCGGGATCAGATGGGAAGCTTCAAGACTGCGGAAAACGACGCCGCGCCGGCCCTTCTCATCAATGGAGTACAGACGAACATTGACCTCGGGAAAGTTACCCAGCCAGGGGATGCTGGGGCTGCCGAAGAATGAGCTCTTGGACATCTGAAAACCAATGAGCCCCACCCAGGAACTACCATCCATCACGTCAGGCGAGCACCCTGCGGGCATGAATGGGGTGACGAGGCTGGGGTCAACCCTCCAATGCAGGAACGCGACCTCGCTCCAGCGTTGCTGAAGGATTGGTGAGCTGCCCAGCGCCGGAGCCTCATTTAGTGCCAGCTCGCTCGCGTCCGTCGCACCTTGAGCCGGTGGTCGCTTGGAAAAGTGCTTGGGCAGAATCTTCACGCGACCGCTCTCCAGTTCTCAAGTAGCTCACAGCTATGTTCTTCCAGCATAGGTGCCTAAGGCTGTTTCCATACCGGCAGTCACCTGACGCTAAGGCTCACGGCACATCATGGTGACATGAGGCGTAAAGGCAAGACCGGCGGTATCGATCAGGCGATGGCAACCATTCATCGCGCCGACTTCCTGCCTGAAGAGGTGCGGCACCTGGCTGGCGTAGACGAGGCTCTGCCTATTGGATTCGCTCAGACGAACTCGCAACCGCGCACAGTAAAGGCCATGCTTCGCCTACTCGAGGTGCACCCCGGACACAAGGTCCTTGACGTGGGCGCGGGGTCAGGGTGGTCTACCGGTCTGCTTGGCCACATCGTGGGAGAGCGCGGCCGCGTGATGGGCGTGGAGTTACTTCCCGAACTCGTGAGACGGGCCAACGCCGTGTTGGACGCCTATGACATGCCGTGGATCGAGGTAAGGCAAGGAAATCAGGGGAATCTGGGACTGCGTGAAGAAGCGCCCTTCGACCGTATTCTTGTCTCCGCCGAAGCCGACTACCTACCCGAGTCGCTCATGGAGCAAATGCGTCAGAACGGAATCATGGTGATACCCGTTCGCGGTGAGTTACTGCGTGTGGAGAAGCGCCCGGACGACGTCGTAGTCACCAGACACGGCCCTTTCAGCTTTGTCCCGCTGCTGTAAAGAGCTAATCCACACGCGGACGGCGGCGGTTCTGTTTGACCTCGGAGCGCTGGTTTTTTCTTTCAAGCCGGCGGCCGTGTGACCCTCGGGTGCGGCGGGTCGGGCGCCGGGGGACTGGTGGAACAACAGCCTCGCGCAAAAGCTCAGCCAAGCGATCACGTGCCGCGGTGCGGTTTCGCCGCTGGGACCGGTGCTCAGCAGCGTTGACAGTCAGGACCGTGCCAGATAAACGTGTAGAGAGCCGGACGAGGACAAGTCTTCGCTGTTCGTCCGTCAGTGCCGATGTTGTGGCGATGTCAAGACTCAGCTGGACACGAGAATCCGTGGTGTTGACACCCTGACCGCCGGGTCCCGATGCGTGCGAGAACTGCTCGCGCAGCTCACCCGCGGGCACGGTCAGGCCCCGTGGTGCGCCTGGCCCTGGGGATACGTACAAACTGTCCACGCCTTGTAGTCTGCCCTAACCGGAAGGAACCACGCAGGCATCACGGCCAGTTTCGAGGAGGGTGACATTGTGCACGCAAGCTTGTCGCAGCAGGACCCAGCGCGCCGTGAACCGCTCATCGGTCCAGTTGACGCACCCGACTTGCACGTGATGAGTTGGAACATTCGGCGGCGGGTGCGACGGCCACAACTGCGTCCTTCAGACCGCTGGTCCACGCGCGCCACACGCCTCCAAGCACTCCTCGAAGCGGAAAGACCCACACTCCTCGGTGTGCAGGAGGCGCTCGCTGACCAAGCGTTCTTCGTTCAGGAGGTGCTGGGTGAGAGCTATGAGTTCATTGGCCACGGACGCGGCGCTCACGGGCTCGGCGAGGGCAACCCCATCTTCTACGACTCCGAGCGGCTCGCACTGCTCGACTGGCAGCAGACCGCACTGTCCACTGCGCCTCATCAGCCTGGTTCCCGCTCATGGGGCAGCATCTATCCCAGAGTCATGGTGGCGTGCACCTTTGAGGACCGGGTCACAGGATCGCAGTTTCTGCACCTCAACACCCATTTCGACCATCTCTCCGCATACGCGCGCCTGATGGCGGCACGAACGGTGCGCAGAACAGTTGAGGCCACCCCATTGCCCGTTGTGTTGACGGGAGATCTCAACACTGGGGCAGCCAGCAGACCGCTCGCTGAGCTGCAAGCAGGCGGCTCCCTCACTGACACATGGGTGATGGCCGAGCAGCGCCTCAGCGAAGAGTGGGACACCTTAGCCAACTACAAGCCACCCAAGGCGACGGGTCGGCGCATCGACTGGATCCTGGCGTCGTCGTCCCTGAAAGTCCTCAGCGCAGCGGTCAACGGACGCCGCTATGCCGGTGGCTGGGCCTCCGATCACCTCCCAGTGCAGGCGGTGCTGCGCCTGGGGTAAAGCGTCGTCGTTGAGCACCTCGTACCGCGGATAAGCTGTCCGGGTGGATGAACTGAATACGCTCAGCTGGGTGCTGCTGGGCTTGGGCGCGCTGGTGGTGGGACTGTCCAAGACGGCGCTGCCGGGTGCCGGCACTCTCGCCGTCGTCCTGTTCGCCACAGCCCTTCCAGCGCGAGAATCCACTGCGGGTCTGCTCGTTCTGCTGATCGTGGGTGACCTTTTCGCCGTCTGGATGTACCGGCATACGGTGGATTGGGCGATTCTGCGTCGGCTCATCTGGCCCGTTCTGGCAGGTATCGCGGTCGGCTCAGTATTCCTTGGCCTGGCCTCAGATGATGCAGTGCGCCGCGTCATCGGCGCGATTCTCCTGACACTTCTGGCTTTCACCCTCTGGCGCCGACGGCGGGGCAGCACTATGAAGCCCGGACGACTTGCCGGTTATGGCTTCGGGTGGCTAGGAGGCTTCACCACCATGGTCGCCAATGCGGGTGGGCCAGTGATGAGCCTCTATCTGTTGGGCATGCGCCTAGATGTGAAGACGTTTCTGGGCACCGCGGCGTACTTCTTCTTCGCCATCAACCTTTTCAAAGTTCCTTTCCAGATTGGACTGGGACTGCTGGATCTTCAGATGCTGAGCATCGTCGCCGTGCTGGTTCCGCTGGTTGTGGTGGCGGCCTTCGCCGGCCGGTGGCTAGCTTCCCGCATACCTCAACGGGCCTTCGAAGCGCTGGTGTTGGTCCTCACGGCTGTGGGAGCGCTTAACCTGTTGATTTAGAGCGTCCGACCTCGCTCAATACGCAGACACAGTCAGAATTCTCGGATGTAACACAGCATGCGGTAATCGGTTTCAGGCTCGACGTTGATAAAACCGTGCCGCTCGTAGAAACGCCGCGTGTCCGTATCGATCTCATCGACGTTGATATGCATTTCATGGCCTCCGCGCCTACGGACCTCGCCGATGGCGCCTACCAAAAGGGCAGTACCGACGCCGCGGTCTCGCAGCACGGGCTTGACGTACAGTTCATCGAGCACGGCTAAAGGACCGTCATGGTAGATGGTGGGTCGCAGCGTGATCAGCGCGTACCCATTGGGGTCGCCACGCTCACCAGCAAGAAGAACGAATCCGGAAGAACCGGCCAGGATACTGCGGAATCGTGGAGTCAACTCCTCCAATTCCGGACACAGTGAGTCAAACTCGGCGTTGAAGTCGATCTGCATTCGTGCCGTGATTTCAGCGTCTTCCAACGATGCCATAAAAACCTTTGGTTCATTCATAAAATCATGATAACCATCGCAACAACGCTGCTGTTAGGTCGCGGCGAACGCCACATCCATACGGTTCTTGGACGATCGTTCCCTGAACTGCTGATCTAATATGAAGACGATCCCAACAGCTGGAAGGTGTGAGTCTTTGACGTCTGAAGCAACGGCCCAGAGCGTTCTGGTGGAGTTCATCCTTCGGAAATTCGATGAGCTGGTGGACCTGATTTCCCAGCTGGACGACGACGCAGCAAACACGACCACGCAGCAACGGGGCAGCAATTCAGTGGTACAGCTCCTGGTGCACTGCTGTGGGATGATGCGCCGCTGGTCAGCCAGCGTCAATTTGGGAATTGCCGTGCCCCGCAATCGCGATGCTGAGTTCACAGCGCACATGCCGGTCACTGATGTGTTGGGGCTTGCGGCGCGGACACGTGCGGCGTTCCTTCACGATGCCGAACAGACGGATCTGGCGGCCACCCCCGTTGAGGTTCCACCGGGGCGGGAAGACTTCTGGACTGTGAACTGTGAAGGTGTACTGCTTCATGTCTTCGAGGAGCTATCCCAGCACTTGGGACAGGCCGAGATCACCCGCGATGTGGTTGTTCGCTCTGGCGTCACTGGCCCGCAGCTTGGTTGAGAGCGCGCAGTAGGTAGCGGAAGGTCTTCTCTCCCTGCCCGCTGAGTTTCACGACAGTCCGTCCATACCGGTTCCGCCGTTCCTTCCTCACAATGACCAGTCCGCGTTCTTCCAGGTCTCGGATGACCTTGGACATATCTGGGGTTGAGAGTCCGGTGGACTCTTGGAGTGCTGGATAATCTGCCTTTTCGACTTGGATGAGGTGGGCCAAGGTGACGAAACGCTTGGGCGCAAGGAGGTGGGCGTCCAGATCTTGGTAGCTCAATGTGGCTCTATCGGCGCAGGAGAATCCACAGATACAACCCAAGCCAGGCGGCGGGAGCAAGTCCAGCGAATATCAGTGACTCAGGAAACGGGATAGTGTCCCCGCGCGTGATTCCCCTCCAGATGGGCAAGGAGAGCCACACAGCGAAGAGGGAGGGGACCAGTACGGCTCTCAATCGAGGCTCGTTCACTTGCGCCTGCCGGTGAGCTAACCATGTGAATGCCCCAATGCTGGATGTCACACCAGGAATGATGGCCCACCAGGGATTACCAGCGAGCGCAACGAGACCTGAAGCCATCGCAAAGATGGCTGTTGTCCCGACCCATATGTGGTCGGATGCGCCCAGCCGGCGCCTGGGTCGACGTGGCATGGAACCAAGCAACTCCCGTGCATGTCCAGCGGTGAGGTCCGGTCCCTTCGTGGTTGCCGGAGGCCCTTGTTCGGGTTCTGTCATGTAACCACCATGACAACTAGTTGCAAAGTGTGCAAGTAGTATTTTGAGTAGCGAACGTTCTTGAGCCGGGCCGCACCGCAGTAGCCGATCTGGTCCGCTGAGGACGGCGACGCCTGGGGGCTCGTAGAGTATGCCCATGACAGATTCTGGACCGCAGCCCACCCGGTGGGTCACCGAGACCAAGAACGGCCATTCCCAGTGGTACATCAACCGCTTTCGCAATCTGGCGGCCCAGGGTCAGGATCTCGTTGGCGAGGCGCGGCTTGTCGACGCGATGGTGCCGCGTCAGGCACGGATCCTCGATGCCGGGTGCGGAACTGGCCGGCTCTCGGGTGAGCTTCATGCCCGTGGGCACACCGTCTTCGGGGTCGACGCTGACCCGGAGCTCATCGCCGCCGCTGAGGAGGACCACCCGGGGCCCACCTATACTGTGGCCGACCTGGCCGGGTTGGAACTGCCCGATGAAGGAGCCGATAAAGGCTTTGACGCCGCGTTGCTGGCCGGAAATGTGATGATTTTTCTAGCACCCGGTACAGAGATCCAGGTGCTGCGCCGGGTGAAGGAATGCGTGCGGCCCGATGGTTTCATCATTATCGGATTTCACACCGACCGGCACCTGACCTTAGCCAACTTTGACCATTACGTCGCTGAATCCGGTTTGTACCTGGAGCACAGGTTTGCGACCTGGGATATCAAAGCGTGGCACGACGACGCCGATTTCGCTGTCTCGGTCCTGCGGCGAAGTAACGGGCCTGACGCAGCCTCGGCATAACCCTCAGCGCCAGAATGACAGCACCGGGTACGGTCGAGGCCAGGGCCAGCACGCCATAGCCCACGGAGACCCTGATGCCGTCAGCGGATGAGAGCCCACTTAGCGTGAAACTCCAGGCGGAGGCCATCTCGCGGATACCCCAGCCTCCTACCCCCACGGGCACCGACATGCCCGCAAGAGCCACTGCCGCTGAACTCGGGAGCACCGCCAGCGGGGCATCAGGGTCAAGCACCGCCACCGAGAGCATGAAGAGTGTCGCGAAACAGGCCCAGCCGAGGACCGAAAGCAGGATGATCTGCAGGACCCCGGCTGCCGGCACACGGCGCAGCCACCGGCTAGCAATGACAGCTGCAATCAGCGCAGCCAACAAACAGCCTGCCGCTGCTAGAGGGGCAAGAGGTAGCAGTACGACGCCTCCAGCGGTAAACACCACCGACGTTCCGACGAGGCGCTCAGCAGCCATGGACGCGAAACCGCTGGCCAGGGCGCGACGGCGCGAAGTCACTGAGGCGTCTGTGCTGTCATCGGCAGCGCGCAATGCGTCGCCCGCCAAACCCCCGGGGAGCACACTGTTGAGAAAAGCTGCCTGCCAACATCGGGCAATAGCCGCGCCGAGCCCGACCTCGATTCTGTGATGCCGGGCGACGATCCTCCACCGAAGCGCTTGTACGACCACCCCAGCACCTCCGAGGGCGCCGGCTGCGGCGAAAGACCACCAGGGGAGTCCACGCATGGCGGAAGTGAAATTCTCCGGACCCCACAGCATGCCAATGGCCAGCAGAATGGCGCCCGTGATGAGGATTTGTGTGGTGCCCACCGCGATAGTCCGCCAGGGCAAGCGTGCTGCCTGCCCTGCGCGAGTCTGCGCAGGGTTGTTCACCCGTCAGCCTGTCGACTCAGCTGCCCGAGCCTCGGGAATGCAGACCACATCCTGATGTCCCACTCGGACAGTGAGCTGTCCCTGTTCAAGCTGCACGAGACGCCGCTGCACCCACTGCTGGGCCGCATCGGCCAAGTGCGGGTTCTGCTCTACGGCAGCATCGGCTCGGTCAGTGAGGTACCGCTCCACAAACTCGGGCTGCGAAGCGTCGAGCACCCAGTCGGTCTGCACCACTTCAACATTGGCGCCATGGTCGCGCAGCAGGCCCGCTACCGTTTCTGCTGCGTCGGGCCCTAAGAGGTCCTCGCGGCGCTGGTGGGCGTCGAACGCGGCGGCAATCTGATGATCTACGGGGTCCTCCGGAGTGAGGGACACCTCCCCGGTCACGGTGAGGCTCAGTAATGCTGCGGCTTGGGTTGAAGCAACCGTCTCAGCGATCAGTGCAGCTTCGCTCGGGGAGAGCAGATCCAGCAGCGCTGCGCAGGTTACGAGAGTGGGTGCTTCTGATGCGATCAGGTCGGGAAGCTGATTGACTGTACCGACCATGCGGATCGTGCTCTTGACCTGCTCAGTGTCCGTCGCCGTGCTCACATCCAGCAGCGACGCATCGTGGTCAACCAGAATCCACTGCTGGGGCGCTGTCAGTCGGGGCGCCAACCAGGCCTGATTCGACCCCGTACCGGCTCCGAGGTCGATGATCACAGCAGCCTGATTGGCGGTGAGACCGTCGCGCAACCAGGAGCTGATGCGCTCAATCACCGGTGCAGCGTTGTGCCGCGCCCTGTGGTCGGCCGCACGTCTGAGCCCCAACCAATCGGCGGCTACCGGGCGTGTGACCACCGGAGTGCTGTGTGAAGAATTTTCGCTGTCTCGCTCCATGGTCGGAGTCTATCCCGGTCAACTGCAGCGTTGCTGCGCCATTGTCTTCGCAGGTCATCCTGGGTCAGCCACCGCCTCAGGGTGGCCGTCCACGCTGTGCGATCCGCAGGATCAACCGCCGTGCCCGGCAAAGCCGACGGAGCAACCCGGTGCACAAGGTGATGAGCTGCCGCCAGGGCTTCCTCCGCGCCTGTGCCGGCGCCCACCACAACCGGGACTCCGCGGGCGATGGCCTCCGTGACCACCATTCCGTAGGTCTCTGCCAGGGAGGGCAGCAGCAACAGGTCAGTGCTGTTCCACGTGCGTTCCAGTGACTCTCCGGTCAGTGGGCCTGCCAGGTCAACGACTCCCGGGAACCTGCGCGCGGCCGCCGCTACAGCGTCTGCGTACCGCGGATCCGGTCCGGTTGGCCCCGCGATTGTCAGTTTCCACGCCAGGCACTCCAAGGGTGCCAGTGCTTCCAGGAGCAGCAGCGGGTTCTTCCGCGGAGAGATGGACCCCAGGAACAGCATGTGCGGTGGTCGGGAGCCGTGGGCCAGCGGCGCTGCATCACAGCCCGGTGCCGCCACCGTCGTGGGAAGCCTTCCGTACCGAGCGGTCACATCTTTGCGCGCCCACTGGCTTGTGCACACTACCTGTGTCGCATGCTGGAGAGCGCGGCGCTCACTTGTTTCCGCCGCCCGCCGCTGATCCTCACTGATACCCGTCTCGGCAGGAAGCGGCAGGTGCATCAGCACTGATATCTCAACGCCCGCGGCTCGCGCCTGGGCGAGTTCATCAGGTGCCGCCGAGGCGATGATTCCGTCCACCAGCACCGACTCATACCGGAGCAAACAGCGGGCCAGTGCGTCTCTGGCCTGCTCGTCCGGGTAAGGCCAAGCGCCACCTAGAGCTTCCTCAGTGACCGCCAGGCCCTGCTCTTGCCACACCTGAAGAACACGTCTGTTGTAGTTCAGGCCACCGCTGGGGCCCGGCAGATCAGCTGGAACCACGAAACTGCGGTCAGATTCTCGAGTCCTCATCAGGCCTCCCAGTGCCCGTGCGGTGTGGAGCCTGCTGAGCGGCCCACCCGCTCCAAGAGCAGGATGTCGCGACCGAAGGAGAGCACCAGCGCAGCCAGGGCTGTCGCGGCCAAAGCTCCCGCCACGGGGATAGGCACCACAGGACCCAAGCCCACCACAACGGCGGTCGCCTGGCATGCCGCCACGACTCTGCGGAACCCGCTGTAGGGCAAGCGCCGGCGCCAGGATCGTCTGAACAGTGAGCCGGCCACAAACAGGTACCGCATCAGGCCGATCAACAGGACCCACCAGCCCACGGTCATGGCCAGAAGAGCAGACAGCACAAGGAGCGCTGCGGCGTCGGCCTCACCATCCAACCGTGCGCCTGCCGCCGTGCCCCGGCCAGCGTGTCGAGCCACCCAACCGTCCACTGCGTCGAGCACCGCCGCCAATGAGGCCAAGATGAGCACTGTCCACGTCCTGACCGGCAGAGCTCCCACCGCGGTTAGCACCAGCGCACCAGTCAGCATCCCGATCAGCGCTACCCGCAGCAGCGTCACTCGGTCTGCGGGAGTGATCATCGGCGGACGCCGGCGCATCACCGACACTGCGGCAATGACGGGGATAACGGACGACGACGCCACACTCACCACACCCGCCCAAAGGCTGGGGGAGTACAGCGCAGTCAGCACGTATGCTCCGGCGACTGCGCAGATGACTGTGAGCACAGAATCGACCCGGCCCGTCGGGGCTCCGCCCTGCTCACCTGAAGCAGGCACCACAGGCCGACCGGTCATTAGTCGGGAAGTCTGTCGAGGGGGGAACCCAGGGCCAACAGCGCCGTGAACACCACGGCGACACTGCCCAGGAGAACCACGCAGCTGAACACCGGATGCCTCACCACGGCACGGAACAGGTTGTCGTGCCACTTATGATCACGTGGGTCTTCCGTGGCGTTGCGCCTCCAGGCACCGGAGAGCCTCCCTGTCCGGGTCAGCCACACGTCCGCGGGAATCGTCGCATACGGAATGATCGCGCTGATGATCGCCACAGACGCCGGCCAACGTCCCATCCGCTGGTTCTTCGCCACCAGAACGGCGGTGACCGCATAGGCGAGGAACACGAACCCGTGGATGCCGCCTCCGATGGTCACCGCGATATCCAGGCCAGCCGTGGCGCGCAACGCCATTCCGCCCAGCAGCAGAGTCCACGACACAGCCTCAGCAATAGCCATGACACGGAAAAGCAGATGCGGACTCATCAGGGTAGAACTCCTTCTGGGCGGGCTGATCAGGCAGGATCTCGGTGATCCAGTGGCGACATATCAGTCTACCGGCCGCCCCTTCCGCCGTAGACTGACCCCCACACCACTGCAAGGGAGCACTATGGATACCGACGTCATTGTGATCGGAGCAGGCCTCGCCGGTCTGCAGTGCGCTCGACGGCTGCAACGCAGCGGCCACAGCGTGACCGTTCTGGAAGCCAAGGACGGCGTCGGAGGTCGCGTCCGAACTGACCTCATAGATGGCTTCCGCTGCGACAGGGGTTTCCAGGTGCTCAACCCGGCCTACCCCGCAGTCCGCGACTGGATCAACGTCTCTGCCCTCCGGCTGCAGAAATTCGGCGTGGGAGCGGTGGTCAACACAGATGAAGGAAAGTCCACAGTGGCCCATCCGCTGCGCCACCCCGACCGGGCATTCGAGACACTGCGGAGCAAGCACGTTCCGGCCTCCGATGTGCTCGCACTCATCCGGTGGATCGGCCCTGCACTGCTGCGGGAACCCCTCACAGGGCAAGTCGCTACCCAAGATCAGACGCTGAGCGCCTCCCTGGATAGGGCAGGGCTGACCGGCAGGCTGCGCCGCGACGTGCTGGACACCTTCCTTGCTGGTGTCCTAGCGGACAGCTCCGGCGGAAAATCGGCGAGCTATGTCCGGCAACTGGTGCGCTGGTTCGCACTCGGAGTGCCTGGGCTTCCCCAGTCCGGCATGCAAGCGCTGCCCGAGCAGATGTCCCGCTCATTGGCTGAGCCCGTCAGGCTCAATAATCCCGCTCGGAAGCTGAAGGAAACAGCGGGCGGCGTCGAAGTCACTACAGAAAACGAAGTCCTCAGCTCTCGTCTGGTCGTGGTGGCGGTGGGCCCGCAGCATGTTGCTGAACTCACCGACCAGCCGTCCCCAAAAACCCATGGACTGACCACCTGGTGGTTCCACGCTCCAGAACCGCTGGAAGCTGGTAAGTTCCTCATGCTCGACGCCGCCGGAGACAGTGGAGGCCCCGCTGGGCCCATCTGGAACACGGCGGAGGTCTCCGCGGTAGCGCCTTCCTACGCTCCGGCAGGGGCGCACCTGGTGCAGGCCACCACGCTGCTAGACCGGCCCGATGGCCTCGCGGAGGAGAGTGCCGTAAAGCGTGACTTGGCGCGGCTATACCGAACCTCGACCACCGACTGGAAGCTCATCACCCACCATGTGGTTCCCCATACGCTGCCGGCACAACCGCCCCCGCTGATAGAGCGAGGTGAGCAGCGAATTGGGGACCACACACTCCTGGCCGGAGACCACCGGGACACCGGCTCCATTCAAGGAGCTCTGGTCTCCGGTGACCGCGCAGCCCGCTCCGCTGCTGAGCTCCTCGCCCGAGGCTGATGGGATGGCCCAGGGACCTGCGGTGCGGCTCATCCTGCCGCATCAGCTTTTCAAGGAACACTTGCAGGAACCGAAAACAACGGTCTGTGTCCTCATCGAACATGACCTACTGTTCCGCCAATACGCCTTCCACTCCCATAAGCTGGTGCTGCACCGAGCCTCCATGGACCGGTTTGCTCGCCGGCTGCGCGGCGCCGGCTACCAGGTGGAGCAGCTCCGCTCAGAGGCTGACAAAAGCTCCCATGATCAACTCGCGGACCTCATCAGAGAGATCAATCCAGCTGAGGTGAGCTGCTTCGACGTCGTTGATGACTGGCTCCAGCAGGACCTACTGGCTGCGCTCGCTCATGGCGGCTACCGCATGAAACCCAGCGACTTCCTGGAGACACCGAACTTCATCACCACTGGTGAGCAGATCGATGAGTGGTTCGCCCACCATGACTTCCGTATGTACGAGTTCTACACATGGCAACGGCGCAGACTCAACATTCTGCTCGACGAGGACGGACAACCTCAAGGGGGAAAGTGGTCCTTCGATGCGGAGAATCGCAAGAAGCTTCCCCGCGGGTACGCACCGCCGACGCTGGAGCGGTTCGCTCAACATCCGGTGCACCACCAGGAGGGAACCCTGGATCTGGACTCTGGTGCGGACCGAGGAAAGCCGGTGCAGAACGACGCCGCCGCCGACGTCGCCCGTGCTGTCGAGTGGGTCAGGACCGAATTTCCTGAAGCGCCCGGCGATCCGGAGCTGTTCGCCTGGCCAACCACCGCCGAGGAAGCAGACCAGCACCTGCGGGAATTCGTACGAGACCGGCTCAACGACTTCGGTCCCTATGAGGATGCGATTTCCGCCCAGTTCCCCTTCATCAACCATGGGTTACTCACCAGCTCCATGAACATCGGGCTCCTGGACCCACGTGAAGTCGTCCAGGCAGTTCTGGGCGGCGCAGATGAGAACACGCCCTTGGCTTCAGTAGAAGGGTTCATCCGGCAGGTCATCGGCTGGCGCGAGTACATGAGAGCCACCTACCGGACCCGGGGCCGGCAGATGCGCACTGCCAACCACCTCAACCACCACAACAGCCTCGGCGAAGGCTGGTGGGACGCAACCACCGGATTGGACCCTGTGGATCTGGTGATCACACGGGTGCTCGCCACCGGCTACGCCCACCACATTGAACGGCTCATGGTCCTCGGCAACGCGATGTCGCTGCTTCGCATTGACCCTGACGCTGTCTACGAGTGGTTCATGGAGATGTTCATTGACGCCTACGACTGGGTCATGGTGCCCAATGTGTACGCAATGAGCCAGTTCGCCGCCGGAGAGGAGATCACCACAAAGCCTTACGTCTCTGGGAGTAACTACCTCAAGAAGATGTCAGATCTTCCACCGGGGGATTGGACCGCACAGTGGGACGCCCTGTACTGGACTTTCGTACAAGATCACCGCGAGGTCTTCGAGGCCAACTTTCGGTCCCGGATGATGGTGTCCATGCTGGAGAAAATGGACCCCGAAAAGCGTGAGCTGCACCACGATTGCGCTCGCAGACTACTCAGCGGCAATTCCAGCAACAAGTTGGTCCAGCAGCGCCGCAATAAGCAACACGAAGCATAAAAATTAGCTACTCTATCTATTTATGCCCCAGTTCATCACCACCGCAGCCCCGCAAGCATCCGCGGGCTACGCCAATGATGCCTGGGAAGGGGCCGCCATTGGCTGGTCCGGACGCGAACCCTAGCGCCGCTTTCTTCAGCACCTAATCGCCGTACTTTCTCACGTTTCAGCTCGTTGTGTGAGCGCTCTCTGCGCTCCGGCATCATTCGGGAATGCGCATACCCAGACCACGCTTGAAGGGGACCCACCGCTATGACTGATCAGAACGAACCACCGAGTCGCAGGACTGTAGGGACTGAGGCTCGACGCGCTGGACGCCGCGCCGGCGAAGCCTTCGAAACCCTGGACTATCGGCGCCCGAAGTACCCGCACAACATTCACCCGGCGCTCGTCCCAGGTATCGGGATTGACGAGCAGCGCCGCCGGTACGGAATCGATAAGATCGTGTTCTTCGTGGCTGGGGCGCTGACCGTGGCCTTCGTGCTCTGGGGTGTGATTAACCCGGCCCAGGTGGGCACTGTTGCAGACTCTGCCTTCACCTGGGTCACCTACAACATCTCCTGGCTGTTCATCATCACCGCCGCGGTGATCCTGATCGCCATGCTGAGCCTGGCGCTCTCACGCTACGGAAGGATCCCGCTCGGCACCGATGGTGAAAAGCCAGAATTCTCCACTTTCGCGTGGATATCCATGCTCTTCGCCGCTGGTCTTGGCATCGGCGTGCTGTTCTTCGGCCCATCGGAGCCGCTGACGTACTTCACCTCACCGCCGCCGATGACCAACGAAGCAGAATCCACGGAGGCGATGCACTACTCGCTGGGGCAGACGTTCTACCATTGGGGCTTCCACGCATGGGCCATCTACGCACTTGTCGGAGGGGCAGTGGCATACGCCGCCTACCGTCGTGGACGAGTGCTGGGTCGTTTGCGAAACTCAATGACTAGCTTCTGACCGGGGCCTTTATGTCGCTCTGACATCCAGGGGTTTTCCAGTTCCCATGCTCTCGCTGCCAAAATCCCATGGCCTTCCCAGAGGTCCCTCGTAACACTTTCCTGAGCGTCTCAGTGTCCGAGAGTGTGCTGTGCATGGCCCGGTGTCGAGCAGGAGTGGCCTGCGACCGGGAGGAGGCGATCCACAGGAGCGCTCATGCCTGAGCACAAGACCACAGGAGAAACAGCCCAGCAGATCACCCCGGAGGATACCGGCCGGTGGTTGATCACCAGCCAGGGAACTCAGCACATCTGGGATCTCGACAAGATGACCTATATGCGTATGCCGTCTGCGGCGTCGAAATCTGGGTCCCGTGTCTATGACAACATGCCTATGCAGATCACCCGGGTGGTGTGGTGGACAGAAGTCGGTGATCGTGCATATCTGTGGTTCGATGATCTGGAGCATCCGAGGTTCTTCGAGCGCTACCGGATGAGTTCTGTGATCCGGAAGATCGAGCGTCTGTCCGACAAGGACGGTGAACAGGCATGATCGCTTACACCCTTACTGATCATGAATGCGCGACCGTCCAGCAGGGGTTGGAGTATCTAAGCCGCTACTCTCTGGATGCCCAGGATCGTCACACTGCGAAGTTGCTCGTCGAGTTGTTTTCTCAGTCGGACCGGATCAGTTTCCGGATCGGCGTGCTGAAGGAGTTCGACCCTGGGCCGCGGGTTGATCAGATCGGGGTCTTGTTGACCGCGATCGGTTCAGATTTCGATGCCGGTTGGGGGCATTTCTCCCAGGGACACCACGTACGTGTGCCGGTGACTATGGCTCATATTGCCGAGTTGGCGTTCCCGATCATCGATCAGTTGGAGATTCACTTCGGCCATATTTGGTGGGACCAGATCGAGCAGCTGGTGATCCGTCAAACGTACCCCACCCCAGAGGGGTGCCCGAACGTTGAAGAGGTATGGGATGTACTGAGCGGGATGGGCTTCTCCGGCGACCCGCTGGAGGTGCCCAGCCGTGGATGACCCCAGGAAGCAGGTCCAGAGGATCACCCGGGAAGATACTGGTCGCTGGTGGATCACCACCGTCGGGTCTTCGCACCTGCTGGATCTCGATGAGATGACCTTTGTGCGGATGACCCGCTGCGATGGAACATCCGGGACGATGCGGTGGGACGGGCAGAAACGTGACCTGCTGGAGATTTCGATACTCCCTGTTGTCGGGAGAAGCTTCGCCGTGGTACTGCATAACCCAGAGCTGGACGCCCCAGAGGGCAAGCTCGGAGTGACCGTCCGCCGGTCATCACAGATCCAGACCATCGAATATCTCGGCAACCGAGGCACCGATGAGTGAGCCCAAATGCCCGCCCTGGTGCGCTTCCCTGCATGACGATGAGCTGGCCGCTGACCGGCGTCACCAGTCCGGGGTTCGCCCCGTGGCAGTGGTCAAGCGGATCCCCGGTGACGCGCCTGCGGCCGAGGAGATGCACCTGGTGCTCTTCCACTTCCAGGATGAGCCGGAACCCTGGGTCGGCATCGATCAGCTCCAGATCACCCCAGAGTCCGCCAGGCGCCTGGTGCGGGAGCTGTCGGCCCTGCTCTATCAGGTCGAAGGCGAGAGGAGCCCGCAGTGACAGTCATTCTGGATGAGACCGAGCAGCTTGCTGATCTGGATGCGAAGGTGCCATGCGAATGTCCTCTGCCGGGGCACGGAGACGGGTGCGAAGAAGAGGCGGAGTTCTCGGTGGTTCTGCCGTGTGGGCACTGCCACGAGCTGCTGTGCCGACCATGCACTGACATGTGCGTCGAAAGCATCGAGGCCGGGTGCCCCGACTGCGGCGGCCCATTGTCCTGCCGGGTGTGCAAGGCCGTCATCGAACGGCTGGTGGTGCGCCCCATATGACACTGACGGTGGAAGAACGACTCACTGTCGATGAGCTTGCTATCCCTTGTGACTATCCGGAGTGGCGAGAGAAGCTCTGGGTGGAGTATCCGTCAGCCGATGAATGCGATCGGCCTGCCGAGTTCGTCGTCAGCCACCACTACTGCATCAATCCCAACCAGGCCGGCACTGCTGAGAGCGTGGTACTGGTTTGCAAAGGCCATTTGGAGACCATGATCGCCGTCCGAGACGAGGCATTCCGAATCGCCTGGACCAGGGGAGCCGAAGGCATGATGTGTGAGAGCTGCGGGGGGCGGAGCCGACGATCCACGAGGGATATTCAGGTACTGGCCGTTAAGGTGATTTGCTGGGCCTGGGGCGTGGGCCCCAACTAACGGTAACAACCACATGAGCAGTGCCCCAGATCTGATGATCGAGCTGGGGCGCTGCTCATACCCAGGGAGTATGCCAGCGGGATTGTGTCACTCCTGTTGAGTAGGGTCGAAAGCCCAGTAGTTGCCATTTCCTCGATCGCTGAGGACGAGCTGAACGTGGATGTGGAGTGATATGTCATCCATTAGCCATGAGCTGTTCGAGCACATTGCGGCGCTGGAGTTCTGGTGGGAGTGCACTGATCCGCGCACAGTACAGACCGTCGCGCAGTGGGAGGCGCTGACGGAGAGTGCTAAGAACTTCTACCGGAAGAAGGCGCTCGACGAACTGGCGGCCGCTGGGATCGACGTGGATTTTACGCATCGCTGAGCCTGCCTGGGGCCTTTTCTCGACCGTCGCGACTAGGCTTTCTCGGGAATCACTCACCATCATCAGAGGGAAGATGATGGCGAAGACTCCCCGCGGGCCTCTTTTCGGGGTCAGGCTGTTCACCGTGAAGCCGACGCGAAAGATGACCCACCCCTTAGTTGGCTTTGACGAGCAGAGCCTCTACGATCCTAACGAAACGATGCGCGACGACATCGTCCGCATCGCCCGTGAATCCATAGATAGGTCCTATTTCGGGCGCCTCCTCCAGCCTCGAACTACAGAGGATGATGAGCAGGGTGAAGAGCCGGCGGATGCATCCACACCGGCCTTCAAGACGAAGTGATGAGACTTGGTGTCCACGATGTCCCGAGATCACACACCTATCTACCTGGACTCGCTCTACCACCAAGCGCTACGCGCAACAAGAACGCCCCCTGTCTCATCGGCGGCAAATGCTTGAAGACCACACGGTCCCGCGCATCGGGGAGATCAAGTGTGCCGAGCTCACCGTCGGACAGCTCAACGAAGCCAACTCAGACATCGTCAAGCCTGACGGAACACAGAAGGCCCTCGCGGTCAACACCCGCAGCGCACTCGTCCAAATCTGCACCGTCGCCGTAGATCACGAACTACTGCCCTACAACATGGGCCGAGAAAACCGAGTTCTCCCTTACAGCCCGGAGTCTCCCCACTCGCTGACTGCCGAAGAGATTCACTCCCTCCGCATTGCCTTCGGCGATTCCGGGACGAGGTGGGCAGTTCCAAGGTGCCGATCCTCCAGGTTCTCGACCACTTGCTGGCAACCGGCTGCCGGATCGGAGAAATGAGGAAAACTCTACGCTTCCACTACCATCGGGGCTCGGCGATCCAGGCTATGCGCCGCTATGAGGTCAACAACGAAATCTGGGGCAAAGGATTCAAGAGCCACAGCCTGCATAAGACTGCAATTACATCAGTCGAACGTGATCAGGGACTCACCGCCGCCTCCCAGCAGGGCGGACACTCCAACGAGATCACGACCAAGAAGTTCTACGTGGCCCCGAGCACCCCGACCATCGACTACACCGACAGCTTGCAGAAGCTATCGACATGGACACCCGGGTGCTCGCCGACCCAGAGAAGCAAGTTCAGCCCCAATCTAACCCTTGATGGAACCCTCGTCATCGCGGTGCTGAACAAGATTGCCGACCAGCACTGCGACGGGTTCGAACTCGACGGCTATGAGTCCTCCGAGAGCATAGCGATCTTCAAGCGCGAGTCCACCACCCGGGGGTTATGGCGGTCCATGTCGAACAGAACCGCGTCGTAGACGGCATCGAGAGGATGGGCTCCGTGGTGTGATCCCTTGGTCATCGGAGCGCATCGGGTGGGAACGCGGGGTCCCCGCCCCAGGTCCAATCGCGGATCTCGGGCATGTCTTCGCCGTGCTCGCGGATGTAGCTGCGGTGCCGGATCAGGGCGTTGCGCAGCTGTTCCCGGGCGTGGGCGGAGACATCGCGCAGACGGGGCACCCGGTCGATGACGTCGATGGCGAGGTGGTAGCGGTCGATTTCGTTGAGGACACACATGTCGAACGGGGTAGTGGTGGTGCCCTCCTCCTGGTAGCCGTGGACGTGCAGGTTGCCATGGCCCTTTCGCCGGTAGGTCAGCCGGTGGATGAGCGCCGGGTAGCCGTGGTAGGCGAATACGACCGGGACGTTCGTGGTGAACAGGGCGTCGAAGTCCTGGTCGGAGAGCCCGTGCGGATGCGCCCGGTCGTCCTGCAGGCGCATCAGATCGACGACGTTGACCACCCGGATGCGCAGGTCCGGGAAGTGGCCTCTCAGGATTGTCACCGCGGCGAGGGTCTCCAGGGTCGGCACGTCGCCGGCGCAGGCCATGACCACATCGGGTTCCTGCCCGCCGTCGCTGCTGGCCCAGTCCCAGATGCCGATGCCCTTGGTGCAGTGCTCGATGGCCTGCTCCATGTCCAGGAACTGCAGCTGGGGCTGCTTGCCGGCGACGACGACGTTGACGTACTGGCGTCTGCGCAGGCAGTGATCTGCCACCGACAGCAGGGTGTTGGCATCCGGCGGCAGGTACACCCGGATCACGTCGGACTTCTTGTTCACCACATGGTCGATGAAGCCAGGGTCCTGGTGGGAGAACCCGTTGTGGTCCTGCCGCCAGACATGCGAGGTGAGCAGGTAGTTCAGGGACGCGATCGGGCGGCGCCAGGGGATGCCGTTGGTGGTGGACAGCCACTTCGCGTGCTGGTTGAACATCGAGTCGACGATGTGGATGAACGCCTCGTAGCAGGAGAAGAGCCCGTGCCGGCCGGTGAGCAGGTAGCCCTCCAGCCAGCCCTGGACGGTGTGCTCGGAGAGGATCTCCATCACCCGCCCGTCCGGTGCCAGGTGATCGTCTCCGTCCAGGGTGGCCGCGTTCCAGGCGCGGCCGGTGACCTCGAGCACGGCGTCGAGCCGATTGGAGTTGTTCTCGTCCGGCGAGAACACCCGGAAGTCATCCATGTTGGCGGCCATCACGTCGCGCAGCAGGGTGCCGAGGACGCGGGTGGATTCCCCGGTAGCGGTGCCGGCGGTGTCCACGGGCACGGCGTAGTCGCGGAAATCGGGCATCCGCAGATCCTTCAGTAGACCTCCACCGTTGCTGTGCGGGTTGGCGCTCATCCGGCGGGTGCCGGCCGGATGCAATGTGATCACTGATTCAACCGGGGCGCCGGTGCGGTCGAAGAGCTCCTCGGGACGGTAGCTGCGCATCCACTGTTCGAGGATGGCGAGGTGGTCGTCGTTCTCCCTGGCCTGGGCGAAGGGCACCTGATGGGCGCGCCAGGTCCCCTCGACCTGCTTCCCGTCTACTTCCTCCGGTCCGGTCCACCCCTTCGGAGAGCGCAGGACGATCATCGGCCAGCGCGGCCGCTGCGTGTCTCCGGCGCGCACCCGGCTCTTGATCTGGCCGATCCTGTCGAGGCACGCGTCCAGGGCGCGGGCGAAGTCCTGGTGCATCCGCGCCGGGTCCTCGCCCTCGACGTAGTACGGGGTGTGCCCGTAGCCGCGCAGCAGATGGTCGAGCTCCTCCGGGCTGATCCGCGCCAGCACCGTGGGGTTGGCGATCTTGTACCCGTTCAGGTGCAGGATCGGCAGCACCGTCCCGTCCCGGGCAGGGTTGACGAACTTGTTGGACTGCCAGCTCGCCGCCAGCGGCCCGGTCTCCGCCTCCCCGTCGCCGACCACCGCGGCGACGATCAGGTCCGGGTTGTCGAACGCCGCCCCATAGGCGTGCGAGAGGGCGTAGCCTAGCTCACCGCCCTCGTGGATCGACCCGGGGGTCTCAGGTGCGACGTGGCTGGGGATACCGCCGGGGAAGGAGAACTGCCGGAACAGGCGCCGCATCCCGTCGGCATCCTGGGTGATCTCCGGGTAGGCCTCCGTGTAGGTGCCCTCCAGCCATGCCGCCGCGACCGGACCGGGGCCACCATGACCCGGACCCATGACGTAGATGGTGTCCAGATCGCGCTCCATGATCGCCCGGTTCAGATGGGCGTAGACGAAGTTCAGCCCCGGAGTGGTGCCCCAATGCCCGAGCAGCCTGGGCTTGATGTGCTCTGGCAGCAACGGCTCCCGCAACAGCGGGTTGTCCAGCAGGTAGATCTGGCCCACCGAGAGGTAATTCGCCGCTCGCCACCAGGCGTGGATGCGCTCGAGCTGGTCGGCGTTGAGCACCGCATCGTCGGCACCGATCGTAGCAGAGTGGGGGTTCATCGGTTCATCGCTTTCTCTGCTGGGGATCTGCGTTGGACGAGGGATCTGCGTTGGATCGAGCGGTTGCCGGCGACGGCTGCCGGGCGCCGCTGGGCACGGATGAATCGCCCTCTCAGTGTTGAGGAGTTCTGTTCGCGGGGTTCTCGCCAGTTGGCTGGGGCTGGTTGTTTCAGCATAGAACACCTCCTTAAACTCTGCCGGTGAGATGTCGGTGAGGTAGCTGTGCATATTGAGTGAGAGACCGGAAGCGATCGAGCATCCGCGTGAACGCGCTGTGCGGAAGCTCAGGCGCGTTGAACGTCAGCGATTCACGACGGCAATGGACTGCCGTGCGATCTCACGTTCCTCGTTGGTGGGAACGACGAGTACGGCCACGCGAGAGCTGCCCGCGGAGATTACACGCGGTTCGGTTCCAGGCGCCTGGTTCAGTCCCGGGTCGATCTGGATGCCGAGATCCTCGAGACCGGCCAGCGTTGCAGCGCGTGTCGCAGCGGAGTTCTCGCCGACGCCGGCGGTGAACACAACAGCGTCGGCACCGCCCAGCTGGGCGAGATACGCGCCGAGATAATGACGCACTCGGTGGTGGTAGATCTCGAGAGCCGCTGCTGCCCTGTCGTCTCCGGTGACCGCAGCGGACTGAATCTCCCGCATGTCCCCACTGCCTGTGAGCCCCTGCAGGCCGCTTTCGCGGGTGAGCATCGTTTCCAGTTCGTCCCACCCGGCTCCACCTTGGCCCAGACGCAGGATGACCCCAGGGTCGAGGTCCCCGGCGCGGTTACCCATCACGAGGCCCTCAAGCGGTGTCATCCCCATTGACGTCTCTACGGAGCGGCCGGCGGACATCGCGCATGCGGATGCTCCGTTGCCGAGGTGGAAGAGAATGAGCCGTAGCTCAGAGAGCGGACGCCCAAGCAACTCGGCGGCGCGGGCAGAGACGTACTGGTAGGAGATGCCATGGAAGCCATAACGGCGGATGCCGTGCCGCTCGATGACCTTGGAGGGAAGCGCGTACCCCGACGAAGCCGGCGGGAGCGTCTGGTGGAAGGCGGTGTCGAAGACGGCGACAGCGGGGGTGCCCGGAAACGCCACGCGGGTGGCGTGGATTCCAGCGAGGTTGACTGGATTGTGCAGGGGCGCGAGAGCGGAGAGCTCGTCGATCTGTTTCTCTACGTCATCCGTGACGAGGGTGGCCTCGGTGAACCGCGTGCCGCCATGTACCACCCGGTGACCGATGATCGAGATGTTCTCGTGCTCGAGGGTGGCGAGGATCGAACCCACCGCCTCCGCGTGGCCGGATCCCGCCGTGCCGAGTCGCTCCACAGCGCCACCGCGGATCTCCTCACCGGAGCTCCCCTCGATGAGCTTCCACTTGACCGAGGATGAACCCGCATTGATCACCAGAACGACGCTCATGCCCTGCGCTTCACCAGCCTCGCCGTTGCCATAGTCGTCGGAGTCTAGCACCGGGTCTGGAGCGCGCTTCTCGACGCGGTCACATCGGTGTGCTTTCATAGTGTGAAGACCTGGTTCTGCCGTGGAACGACTGCTTGCCATGCGAGGTCACGGTCTATCCGGGCGCGGAATGTGTCCGCGGCCTGGGGCTCACCGTGGACGATGAAGACTTTCTCCGGTGCCTGGCGGAATCCTGAGAGCCACCTCATCAGTTCAGCGGCGTCTGCATGTGCTGATAGTCCGGGAAGGTTCGCCACTTCTGCCTTGATAGGTATCCAGTCGCCATGGATCTTGAGGTCATGGGCGCCCTCGAGGAGGGCGCGTCCGCGTGTTCCTGCGGCTTGGAATCCCGCCAGCAGGATGGTGTTCGGCTCATCAGGCCCGAACGCTTTGAGGTGGTGCAGGATTCTGCCGCCGGTCGCCATACCACTGGCAGAGATGACGATTTTTGGCTCGCTGTTACGTGAAATGCGTTTCGACTCTTCGGGATCGCGGGTGTAGGTGGCGATGTTGCACACTGCCTCGCAGGTCTGGGGGTCCAGGCGGTGGTCGTGCGGATGAGCATGCAGGAGATCGCTGGCGTTGATGGCCATCGGACTGTCGAGGTAAATCGGGACAGCGGGCAGTCGACCTGATCGGCGCAGACTCCACAGGTGGTACAGAAGGGTCTGCGCGCGCCCGACGGCAAAGGAGGGGATGAGCACGGTTCCGCCTCGTCGTATTGTGCGTTCCACGACATCGGCCAAGGTCTCTGCGGTGTGGGAGGCATCATGAAGACGGTCGCCGTAGGTCGACTCGATCACCACATAGTCTGCCTCGCGGACCGGGGCGGGATCGATCATCACCGGGTCGCCGTATCTGCCCAGATCCCCTGAGAACACGATCCGCCGATCACCCCAGTGAATATCGACAGTGGCTGCCCCCAGGATGTGTCCTGCGCGACGGAACTGGACCGTGGCGCCTTTGGGCGTCTGGAGCGGTTCGTTGAACGGGTAGGTGATGAAGGCGTCGAGGGCACGCTGTGCATCCCGTGAGTCGTAGAGCGGAAGCGCCGGTGAGTGCTTGGACTTCTTGATGCGGTTCAGGAACGCGGCCTCCTGCTCTTGGAGCCAGGCGCTGTCTGTGAGGATCAGCTCAGCGACGTCTCGTGTTGCTTCGGTGCAGATGATCGGACCTGTGAATCCTTCGCGGATCAGCCTGGGCAGATACCCGGTGTGGTCGAGGTGGGCATGGGTGAGGATCACCGCATCGATGCTGGGTGCTTCGACCGGCAGCGGTTTCCAGTTGAGTTCACGTAGGTTCTTCTGGCCCTGGAAGAGCCCGCAATCTATCAGGATCCGGCTGCCGTCATGTTCCAGGAGGTGTTTGGAGCCGGTGACCGTTCCTGCCCCGCCGAGGGAGGTGAGCGTCAATCCTGCCATAGGGGTCTCCTTACGAGTTTGCTGTTGTTATTCGAGACGGTCGAGGATGTATTGGGTTCTCTGCTCCGGGGCAAGGACCGGAACCGCTTCGACTGGCACCGGCAGTGACGAATAGACCTCGGTCAGCAGCTCGTGGATACGCTGCTGCGCCTGGGTGTCCTCGGTGCGCGCATAGTCGGCGGCTAGCGGAAGAAGGTCGAGGATGAAGGTCTTTCTATACGGTACGTGGGGAAGAGCCTGAAGCAGCCGCGAGTCCGGTTCCAGGTCAAGGAAGCGGTAGTACGCGAGGGAATCAGGCAGAGCGCGGTCCAGGAACACCGTCTCCTGTGGATCCAGTTCGGCTTCCTGCTCCAGCTGCATCTGGAGGACTCCGCGCTGGAAGTCCATCTGCTTGGCCCGGATCTCAGCCACTGTCTGTCCAGTCGTGGCGTGCTGAAGATCGATGTAGTGGCGCGCGTGTTCGATCGTGGTCGAGTAGCCCAGCCCGCTGAGCATATTCACTGTCGTGGTCTTTCCTGAGCTGGGGCCGCCGGTGATCACATACCAGTTGTTCATGCTCTCCTTTCAAAGAGGTGTGGTTTATCGTCCGCGTTTGATCATCAGGACTACCGCGAGAGTCAGAGCCAGCACGAACATGGCGGCGATGAACCACACGAAGTCTGAGCTGATGGCGATATTGCTGTACAAGAAGCGTCCGAACGCGACCAGAATCCCGGCGGCCGTGCCGAGGTAGAGCCACAGTATCCGGGCCGAGAGCAGATAGATGCCGATTCCCAGCAGAACGATGCCGAACCCGGTGATGAACCTACCCCATGTGGGGAAGACAACGCCCAGCCACTCCAGGAAGGCTGGTGGCAGGGTGGTGGTGTCGATGCCGGAGAACCGGATGTCTTCGGGCAGCAGCGGGGGTCGCAGCACCATGAAGTACAGGCCAGTACCTAGGGTGAAGACGCTGAGAACAATTGTGACTGCACCACTGAGAAGATCCTTGTTGACAGTCTGTGAGGTTGGCATCGCATGGTCCTGACGTTGTTGCTCATAGGGTTGAGGGTTTTTCTCAGCGTCCACCAGCTGCAGACAGGCCAGTTGAGGCACAACGGCATCTGACACCGCTCTTCTAGTGTTGTCCTGAGTGGGAGCTGCCTTTGTCCTTCGGGCCGGCCTTGCCGCCGTGGCCCCCATGGCCTTTGTGCATGAACAGGTGCATCAGCATCATGGCGATGATGCCGAGGTACGGCAGAGCAGCCAGCACATGGGGCCAGTGGTCCACGAGGAGGTAAATAATAATGCCGGAGACCGCCAATGCCACAACGGCCCAGGCATATAGCGGCGTGCCCCCTGTGCGCTGCGGGGTTCTTTCCTCTTCGTGCTGGTGGTGCTGGTGTTCATCGTGGTTGAAATCAGGTGCGCTCACGAGGCCACCCCCGAATCTCTGAGAAAGTCCTGGCGCATACCGAGGGTCTCATCGGTGATTGTCATCGACGCCCCGGCCTGCCGGACACTGCCGGTGAGGGCGCGGATGGCGTCGATGGTCTCCGGAACCACGATGGCCTCATTGCAGACCTGATAGGTGAGAAATGCCTCGTTGCCACTGACCGTGACCAGGTCCTCCCAAATGGCGACTTCCCACATGTCGCCGCGGGGCCGGCCGAGGTCCCGCATCAGCTCAACGGTCGAGTTGAGAGCGGTCAGCCCGTCGGACATGCGGATGAATGCGATGCGTGAATCCCCCCGGAGAGCCTCAAGAACCTCTTCGGTGCTCGCCTCACGGGTCAGCTGCAGTGTCCAATAATGGTTATGCGTCTGGGTGTGGGAGCCTTTTGCGGCAATGGTGATGACATCCAAGTCCGGCAGCACGGTCTGCGCGTCGGGTCCTTGGTGCGAAGGAATCTTCTGCTCGGGGACCACAGTATTCATGATCCCGCCCAGATGGGACTCCCAGGGGTCTGTGGCGCGCCGAAAGAGCACCCCGCGTGCCCGCAACAGCAGGTCGGCGTCGTCGAGGGCTCCCAGGACTCGGACGATACTGGTCGTGTTGCACGAGACGACCCGGGTGCTTTCCCGGTCGAGTGCGCTTTCGTAGTTCGCACTAGCGACGAAGGAGTGACCAGTGGTTTCGTGCGCTTCACCGCCCTGCAGGACGATCTTGAGTCCAGCGGAGCGGTATCGTTCAATATTCTTGGCAGCGACATGTTTCGGGGTGGAGTCCACAACGACGTCCGAACCATCCAGGAGCTCACCGAAGGAACCCTGCACTGGGATCCCCTGGGCGACCATCTCCGGCTGGGCCTGCTCAGTGGCTGCGTAGATCGGTATGCGCCCGGCTGCTGAGGCTATACGCCAGTCGCTGGTGATATCAGCGGCCCCGGTGAGTTCCATATCGGGTTGCAGAAGCACAGCATCCGCTACCCTTTTGCCGATGACGCCGTAACCATTGACCGCTACACGTATCTTGTTCATTGCTGTACCTCATTCATCTTCGGTCATCGGCTGTCGACCTGCTCGTTTCCCCGACGTTGCCATGAACGTGCTTTTCAAGAACATGGGACTTCGTCGAAGAACGAGCGGCCGGCGTTGCATTGTGCACCTGAACTCATCCGAGCTACCCAGAGTGGTGTTGCATGACTTTTACTGCCGGGAATCCTGGACTTTTCGGTGCAATTGTCATTAAACCGGAACATCACCCGATGGTCAGACACCATCTGCCGATCTTCAGAGAATCTTCATCAAAACTCCATTACGCCCAAGGGTCATCCGCTCTTGACGCTGCGCGGCTGGCCCTCGACGTTCGAGCAGATGACCTGCCTCCCCAACAGGCTGAACACCCCGAGCATTCGAGGACCGTCGTCGCTCCCTGACTGCCGAGTCTGAGTTCTCATCCCCGCCGGCCGCGCCCGGATGGGTTCTCGCTCGGATCGATGAGGCCATGCACACCATGATGACCCAGTACCTCGGACACACCCGATACCTGGTCCGTGGCACGGACCACAGACTCGGGGTCGCATTGCACCTGAGAGCGAGGTACCCCGATCACGATGCTGGTGCGCACATCGGAGGTTCTCACCTGCCTTTGCCCGCTGTCGCAGACCCGTCGGAAGGCTTGAGGGATTAGGAGCAGGCGTTCATTGCCTCCTCACGTCGCTGGACTGGCGCTATGGTGAGCGGCAGTCGGTAGAGGTGTCCAGCAGGCAGCACGGGCGGTCAGTGAGTCACCAAGCCGTGCGCGCGGAACTGTTCCCGCACCCGCTCGGTGAGCTCCGGCGCCGGCGGTGAGGTGTCCCCCAAAGCATACGGCCGGCCTAGCGTCGCCCACTTGTCCCGGCCCATCTGGTGGAAGGGCAGCACCTCCACCCGGGTCACCGTGGACAGGGTCGCAGCATAGGCGGCGACCGGCTCGACATTCTCCGCGGCGTCGGTCAGCTCCGGTACCAGCACGAACCTGATCCACAGCTCCACTCCGGCAGCCACGACTCGCCGTCCGAAATCCAGGGTGGGGCCAAGCGCCCGGCCGGTGACGCGGGTGTAGGTCGACTCGATCCCGGACTTCACATCCAGCAGGACCAGGTCAGTGTTCGCGAGCATCTCCTCGGTGCAGGCGGTGCCCAGGAACCCGGAGGTATCGATCGCTGTGTGCACACCCATCGCCTGCGCACCTGCCAGAATCCGGGCCGCGAACACCGGCTGCATGAGCACCTCACCGCCGGAGAGCGTCAGCCCGCCGCCGGTGGCCGCTAACACAGGGCGGTAGCGGCGTACCAGCGCGAGCAGATCCTCGGCGCTGACGGCCTGCCCATCGCGCATCCGCAAGGTGTCGGGGTTCTGGCAGTACAAGCAGCGCAGCGGGCATCCGGCCAGGAACACCACCAGCCGGGTGCCCGGTCCGTCGACTGCGGTGGACAGCTCCCAGGAGTGGATCGATCCCAGCTCGCCGACCCGCATCGCCTCGAGCCGCTTCTCGCGCGGCAGTGTCGTCTCCGCGAGCCCCGCCAACCCTGTCCCCGCTAACCGGTGCTCGGGTGCGTCGAATCCCTCGATCGCCAGGGCCGACTGGTCAGTGACCGGCAGGGCGGACAGTGTGCTCATGGCGGGCCCCAAGAGGATGAGTGGAAGGTGCGGGAGAGCACGTCGAGCTGCTGCTCTCGGGTAAGCTTGACGAAGTTCACAGCGTACCCAGAGACCCGGACGGTCAGGTTGGGGTAGCTCTCGGGGTCGGCCATCGCGTCCTCCAACGTGGCCCGGTTCAGAACGTTGATGTTCGCGTGGAACAGCCCCGACCCGAAGCCGGCGTCTAAGATCCCGACAAGGTTGCGCACTCGCTCCCTCTCGGTGTGCCCCAGGCTCGAGGGCATGATGGTGTTGGTCAGGGAGATCCCGTCCAAGGCGTCGGCATAGTCGAGTTTGGCTACAGACAGCATCGAGGCGACCATACCGTGGGTGTCCATCCCGTTCTCCGGGTTCGCGCCGGGGGAGAACGGTGTTCCCTTGCGGTGGCCGGACGGGAACGATCCAGTCGCCCTGCCGTAGACGACGTTGGAGGTGATCGTGAGCACCGACTGGGTGGGGACGGCATTCCGGTACCGCGGAAGTGCCCGGATCCTGTCCATGACAGTGGAGACCACGAGTTGGGCGATCTCATCGGCGCGGTCGTCGTCGTTGCCGTAGACCGGGAATGTTCCCTCGGTCGTGAAGTCCACCACCAATCCGGTGTCATCGCGCACGGGGGTGACGGTGGCGTATTTGATGGCCGAGAGGCTGTCGGCCACGATCGACAACCCCGCGATACCGCAACCCAGGGTCCGGACGATCTCGCTGTCGTGCAGGGCCATCTCGATGGCCTCGTAAGCGTATTTGTCGTGACTGTAGTGGATGATGTTCAGCGCCTCGACGTAGGTCTGGGCCACCCAGGTGAGCATGGCGTCAAACGCCGCCCAAACCTGTTCGTAGTCGAGCGGCTCATCACTGCAGATCGGGTCGAAGCCCTCCACCACCTGTGACCCGGTCATCTCATCGCGCCCGCCGTTGATCGCATACAGCAACGTCTTGGCGATGTTCATCCGTGCTCCGAAGAACTGCATCTGCTTGCCGGTCCGCATGGGTGAAACGCAGCAGGCGATCGCGGCGTCGTCGCCCCAGTGGTCCCGGACGTGCTCATCGGACACGTACTGGATTGAGGAGGTCTGCACACTGATCGCGGCGCACAGGTCCTTGAACGTCTCTGGGAGCGCCTCGTCCCACAGGATGGTGATGTTCGGCTCCGGAGCGGGACCCAGATTACGCAGGCTCTGCAACAGCCGCAGCGAAGTACGGGTGACCATCGTGCGCCCGTCTGCACCCAGGCCGGCATCGGTCCACGTCGCCCAGTAGGGGTCCCCGGAGAAGATCTGGTCGTAGGCCTTCGTGCGCAGGAATCGCACGATGCGCAGTTTTATCACCAGTGCGTCGATGAGTTCCTGCGCCTGGGTCTCGGTGAGCGCACCCGCGGCCAGGTCACGGGCGATGTAGACGTCGAGGAAGGCCGACAACCGCCCGATACTCATCGCCGCACCGTCCTGGGACTTTATCGCCGCCAGGTAGGCCAGGTAGGTCCATTGCACGGCTTCGCGCGCATCAGCGGCGGGCCGGGCGATGTCGAATCCGTACCGGGCACCCATCCGGATCAGTGCTCGCAGAGCCTTGATCTGCTCGGAGTGCTCCTCCCGGTAGCGTGCCCAGTCCTCGGAGAAGTCCTGACCGGCGACAGCGTCCTTCATCCGCTCCTTGTCGACGATGAGGGCATCGACTCCGTAGAGGGCGACCCGCCGGTAGTCGCCGATGATCCGGCCGCGTCCGTAGGCGTCCGGCAGGCCAGTGATCAGGTGCGCCGAGCGCGCGGCTGTGACTCGTGGGGTATAGATGTCGAAGACCGCATCGTTGTGCGTCTTGCGGTAGGTGGTGAAGATCTCCTTGATCCGGGGGTCGTGTTCATGACCGGCTTCGCTGATCGCGGTCTCCACCATTCGCCACCCGCCGTTGGGCATCATGGCGCGTTTGAGGGGAACATCGGTCTGCAAGCCCACGACGACGTCGTCATCTTCGCTGATGTAACCCACGCCGAAGGCATCGATGTCTGCAGGCGTAGTGGTGTCCACGTCATAGACTCGCAGTCTGCGCTCGTGGGCCAGGTACTGGCGCTCGAGTGTATTCCACAGCCGCGTGGTCTTGTCCGTCGGGCCACAGAGGAACTGTGCGTCGCCCTCATAAGGGCTGTAGTTGCACACGATAAAGTCGTGCACATCGACGGTGGCCATCCATGACCCAGGGATGAACCCGCGCCATGGATCCTCTGAGGGTGGTATCAGGCCTGCCGGCGCCGAGGTCGTGGTCGTCATGGCACCCTCCTAGGTCGTTTCCGATAGTGACTACTAGACAGCGATTGCCAGTCAACCGGAAACTCGCCCTATGGTGGGACACCTTCTGCCGATCTTCAGAGAATCTTCATCAAAACTCCATTACGCCCAAGGGTTACCGAGTTCAGCGGTTAGTGGTCAACACACCGGATGGGCCAAGCTTGACCGGTACGGTGTAGATTTTTGAGGTTCTCAACAGGATGGCGCAGGACGAGGGGAAGAATACGACGTCGGAATCTCTATGCGTTGAAGTTCCCGGTCGGATTCTGTGCCTCGACGATCCCGCTTCCCTTGTGGTTGCATGGTCCCGCCGTCCGCGACGCAGAGTGACAAACCGTCACTCTCAGTGACGGTTTGTCGGTGTGATTGACGCATGGTCGTCAAGTGTGAACTGCCGGGCTCATGAAGCTCGTCGCGCTGCGTGGCGGTGCTGCCGACGAGGTGCTGAGGACTGCCCAGGATTCCGAGGACTTCGAACAGGAGATCGTTGACGAGCACGCGATCGCGATGGCTGCAGCCGGGCTCAGCGATGGCCATATCCGCGGAACCCGCAGGACGATCATCAAGTTCGCCCGGTCGCTGACCGGCCCGCTGGGGAAGCGACGTGCGCGGACGCGTTCCTGGCCGAGCAGCGGCGCAGGGGCCACACGGTGAGCACGCGGGCGGGTAAGGCTGGAGCGCTGGCTCAGTTCTACCTCTATCTCAGGATGCCGGTGTCGCGGGCGGTGGCGACGGCGGCGGTGCGGGAAGAGACGCCGAGCTTCGTGTAGATATGCACGAGATGCGATTTCACGGTCGCATCGCTGATGTGCAGGCGCGTGGCGATGTCGCTGTTCGTCGCGCCGTCAGCGACGAGACGCAGCACTTCAGTCTCGCGGGTGCTGAGGCTCGGCTGCGGGGAACGCATCCGGGCAAGCAGGCGACCCGCAATCGCGGGTGCGAGGGCGGTCTCGCCCGCGGCTGCGGCGCGGATCGCGGCGATCAGTTCCTCGGGTGGTGCGTCTTTGAGGAGGTAGCCGCTGGCTCCGGCCTCGACCGCGCCGAGGATATCGCCGTCGGTGTCGTAGTTGGTGAGCACCAGCACCGCCGGCGGTGCGGGGAGGGCACGGATGCGTCGGGTCGCGTCGGCCCCGGTCTGGTCGGTGCCGAACTGCAAATCCATGAGCATCACGTCCGGTCTCAGATCGGTGGCGAGGGCGAGGGCGTCGTTCGGAGTTGTGGCTTCGCCGATCACATCGAGATCGGGGTTACCGGCGAGCATGGCGCGCAAGCCTGTGCGGACGACGGGGTGGTCGTCGGCGAGCACGATCCGGATCATGATCCCGCCCCGCTTCCCGACGGCAGCGGTAGCCGGGCGGTGACCGTGGTGCCGTTGCCGGGTGTCGAGGTGATGGTGAGGGTGCCGTCGAGCTGTTCGACGCGCTCGCGCATGGCGTGCAGCCCGAACGAGTCGGCCTCGTGCGAGTCAGCGACTGCCGAAGACACGTCGAAGCCGTGCCCATCATCACGCGCCACCAGGGACACAGTGGCGTCGTCGCGAGCGAGCTCGATGACGATCCTGGTTGCGTTCGCGTGGCGGATCGCGTTGGAGAGCGCGCCCTGGGCGATGCGCAGTAAGGCGGTCTGAGTTCCCATCGGCAGGTCGAGATCCTCAGCGGCCACTTCGACGAGGACCGGCGCACGGTCGGATTGCTCCTGGCCGAGCCTGCGGAGCGCGGCGGCGAGGCCGTCGTCGAGGCGGGCCGGGGTGAGCTCGCGGATGATCTGCCGGGTGTCGGCGAGGCTGTCGGCCGCGGTCTCACGGGCAAGTTCCAGGTATCCGGCGCCGGGTTCGGGAGTGTCGCGTTCGGCGGCGCGCAGCAGCATCTGGATCGAGGAGAGCCCTTGGGCGACGGTGTCGTGGATCTCACGAGCCAGGCGTGCCCGCTCTGCGAGGGCGCCCTGTTCGCGTTCGGTATCCGCGAGCTGCTGCCGAGTACGGATCAGCTCCGCGAGGAGCCGTTCGCGTTCTTCGGCGTCACGGGTGAGGGCGCGATAGGCGAGCCCGATCAGTAGAGCGACACCGGCGCCGATCAGCGGGCCGATCACCCCGCCGACGCTGAAGCCGAGGTGTAGGCCGAGCGCGAGGATCGCGAACGCAGTGGTGACCACGATCGCCGCGACCCCACCGGGGCCGGGCAGGACGTGGAGGTAGAGGAAGAACAAGGGGAAAACGAGATAGGCCCCCTCGGGGCTCAGCCATGTCAGGACTGCCCACAGCAGTGTGAGCGCGATGACCCAGGCGAGTGCGAAGCCGCGCCGTGAGACCCCCGCTCCTGTATGTGCGCGGGCTGCCCATGCGCCGACGAGATAGACCGCGACGAACGCGACCCCGACAATCAGCGTCCATACCGCGGCCGGTGAGGAGACGACGAATGCGCGTGCGACTGCGAAGCCGGCGAGCCCGGTGAGGAGGGCGTGCAGGCCGAGGCGGAGTCCGGTGAACACCGGGGCGAGGGTCGAGTGCGGCATGACTCTCCCAGCCTATGCGCGCCGACTTTTCCGGCCATCAACCAAAAGTTTGACCGCGAATCCCGCGGTTTTGGCGATGCCCGCCCCTGCTTCCTAGAAGGAGGGTTAAAGGGTGGCTCGGGCAAAGTGTGCGAGCGGAAAGGCATTCATCATGTTCGTCGCGTGGAGAGAGCTGCGGTTCGCCCGCGGCCGGTTCCTGCTCATCGGGGCCGTCGTCGCTCTGATCACCCTGCTCGTCGGCTTTCTCTCCGGACTCACCGGAGGGCTCGCCGCCCAGAACATCTCCTCCGTGCTCCAGCTGCCCGGCGACCGCCTGGTGCTGCAGCAGTCCGAAGACAGCGACGCCAGTTTCGCGACCTCCTCCCTCGACGACGACACCCTCCAGGCGTGGGAACAGGCCGACGGTGTCGAGTCGGTGACGCCGGTCGGGATCGCCCAGTCACGCGCCGCAGCCAGCGGCACCGACGACCGCATCGGAGTCGCCCTGTACGGGCTGCCACAGGATGCTTCTGGCATCGGATCGAACCCGCTGTTCGACCTCACTCCAACACACGATGGCGAGGTCGGCCTCTCATCTGGCGCGGCCGAGGACCTCGGTGTCGCAGTCGGTGACACGATCTCGATCACGGGCAACGACTTCACCGTCACCATGGTCGGCGAGGACCTCTGGTACAGCCACACTCCGGTCATCGTCATGACCCCGGACGCCTGGAGCGAGGCGAGCACGCGTGTCGGCGGCACCGGCGAAGCCACCGTACTTGCCATCACCGGCGACGCAGACTGGGAAGCCATTGGCCCCGGTACAGGCACAGTCGCTGAGACACCGCTTTCGAGTCTGACCGCGCTGGAGGCGTTCCAGTCCGAGATCGGGTCGCTCGGGCTGATGATCGTCATGCTCTTCGGCATCTCCGCGCTCGTCGTGGGAGCGTTCTTCACCGTCTGGACGATGCAACGCGCAGGTGACATCGCCGTCCTCAAAGCCCTCGGCGCCACGACCGGGTCGCTCGTGCGCGACTCCCTCGGCCAAGCCCTCATTGTCCTCACCGCCGGGATCAGCGTCGGCCTCGCCGCCGTCGCCGGGCTGGGCTCGCTCGCGGGTCAGGCGCTGCCGTTCGTCGTGAGCCCTCTGACTACGCTCGCCCCGGCCGTCGTGATGGCGGTGCTGGGGCTTGCAGGAGCGGCATTCGCGCTGCGCTCCGTCACCAAAGCCGACCCCCTCACCGCCCTTGGGAGCAACCGATGATCGAACTACAGAACATCACCCTCACCTTCCCCGACGGGGACAATCGCATCACCGCCGTCGACCACATCACCCTCCGCGGCGGCAACGGCACCGTCACCGGCATCACCGGCCCCTCCGGGTCGGGCAAGTCCAGCATCCTCGCCGTCGCCGCGACCTTGATCCGTCCCGACTCCGGCGGCGTCCTCATCGGCAACGACTCGGACACGATCGATGCCGCCCAGTTATCGAAGTCCGACGCGACCGCCCTGCGCCGAGAGCGCATAGGCATCGTGTTCCAGCAGTCCAATCTGCTCCCCGCGCTCACGGCTCGTGAGCAGTTGCAGGTCATGGCCCGGCTCGGCGGCGGCACCAAACGAACCAGAAAGGCGAAGATCGATGCCCGTGTCGAGGAGCTGCTCGATGCGGTCGGCCTCACCGAGCACGCCGGCAAGCGCCCCCACCAGCTCTCCGGCGGGCAACGCCAGAGGATCGCGATCGCCCGCGGCCTCGTCCACGAACCCGAAGTCCTCCTCGTGGACGAACCCACCAGCGCTCTAGACCAGGAGCGCGGTGCCGAGATCATGCAGCTCATCGCCCGCCTCACCCGCGAACGCGGCACCGCCACCCTGCTCGTGACGCATGATCTCGTTCATCGTGACGTCCTGGATGACCTCGTCACCGTCATCGACGGCCGTATCACTGCCCCAGATGCCGCCGTACCCGCACACACGCACTGAGCCCAACAGTGGAGAGATGAGACATATAAGCGAACCGGGAAGTTGCGGGAACTTCAAGCACCAAGCGCCCCACAGAGCCCGCGCACCTTGAAGTTCCCGCCCAAACCGTCAATATTCACGCGAACATCTAGGTTTTGTAGGGCGCTCTCTGCGTTCGGCAGAAGAAGCAACCTCACAGCGGAGGTATGGCGATGCCGGGAAGTCTCGCGAGATCGGCGGAGCCGAGGATCGCATCAAGAGTGACAGGGTGTCTCGGGGGATTGTTCATGGCAGTCACTACGGCGAGTGCGGTGATGTGTCCTGTAGCCTCGGACTGGCCGGTGCCAGTGACTTGACGAGTCTCACCGGTACGCCTGTTGATGACGGTGACTGCCCAGTCCTGGTTCCCGATCGCAGGTACCTTGCTGACCAATCCCCGCAGTTGCGGAAGGCGGCTGATAAGCGAGAGCGCACGGGTGGCAGTCTGATCGCTCAATGTCAGCCAGCTGCGGATATGTAGTCCACGCCTCTGGCCGATAAGAGTCTGGTCGGGGAACCCGGCGCGCAGGTAGAGATGTCGTTTCCCTGAGGTTCCGGTGAACCAACGGTGTTCGCGGAAGTTGTACACGACGCCTTCGTCGACCGAGTCTGTGATCTCGCTCCCGATGAGTCCGGCTGTCCAGGCTATGGCCGCTCTACCGTGTTTTTCTCCTGAACCGAGCATGACTGCTACGTCGATAGCATCACCAACAGAGGAGCGCAGCTCCGAGGCCAGAACTGTGCTCAGACCCGGTGCTAATCCAGCACCGAGCACGATAGCGGCGTTGGGCGCGTTCTCGACCAGTCCGGCCAGATATGCACCAGAGGCACTAATATCGATCAGCACTGCTTCACCGATGGCCCGTGCCAGGAACTGGTTCTCAACGCCTGAGGCATTGATGATCACGTCATGGCGGTTCGCGGCGGTGGCAAGCGGTCGGAGATCACTTGCCGTCAGATCGAGGATGACACCACCATCGTGGGCTTGCCGCCGGCAGGCCGGGGTTACTTGGTGCCCCCAACCGCGCAATGTGGAAACGACAGTCGCGCCCACCGCACCCTGAGCACCGATCACCAAGACTTTCATAACACCCAATATATGGCTCTGACGCAGTGGAACAGTGAGCGTGGCGCGGTGAAGCTTCAGAGAAATCGTGCCTGGACCAGAGCGATAGTCGCTGAGCCTTGCTTTACGATCGAGGCATGACGTCTCCAGCTCCGGCCGAACAGTCCACGGTCCTCGTGGTCGACGATGCGAAACCTCTGGCGGATCTGGTGGGCAGTTATCTTGAACGAGATGGATTCTGCGTGGTCATCAGCGATAACGGCCAGGACGCGGTGTACCAGGCCAAGGAGCAGAACCCCGCGGTGGTGGTCCTTGATCTGGGGCTGCCCGGGATCGACGGCATTGAGGTCTGCCGGCAGATACGGACGTTCTCGGACTGCTATGTCGTGATGTTGACGGCGCGAGCGGAAGAGGTCGACAGGCTTATCGGGCTGGCAGTGGGGGCAGACGACTACGTGTCGAAACCGTTCAGCCCCAGGGAGCTGGTCGCGCGGATCCGGGCCATGCTTCGCAGGCCCCGGCAGTTGCCGATAAGCCATCCTGCTGTCATCACTGTGGGGGAGCTGAGGGTTGACGTTCCCGGCCGGGAGGCACATCTTGGTACCTCCCCTGTCGACCTGACCCCTATCGAGTTCTATCTGCTGACGGTGCTTGCCTCTGATGCTCACATGGCTTTCTCCCGACGTGAGCTGATCAACGAAGTGTGGGGTCAGGATTGGGTAGGCGACGAGCATCTGGTGGACGTGCACATCGGTCATCTCCGGCGAAAATTGCAGGATGACCCGGCCAGTCCCCGGTTCATCCGGACAGTGCGCGGCGTCGGGTACAAAATGGGGACCGGCTGATGCCAGCTGAGCTGAGATGGGGCTGGAAGCTGGGCACGCGTCTGCTAGCATCCAGTGTCCTGGTTCTTGCTGTGGGGACCGGCACAGCCTGGGTGGTCGCCTTCATCACCGGACAGGTCATCTTCCATGACCATATGATCATGGCAGAAGCCACAGACCCGCCTGTGGTGGCCCATGCACGGGAAGCGTTTGAAGCCGCGTGGACGTTGTCTCTTTCGTTGGCATTGCTCGCGGCGTTTCTCGCCTCGATCGTGATCAGCTTTTTTCTTTCCCGACGAATGGTCGGCGCGTTGAACAAGGTCCGGCAGGCCGCGGCGCACGTCGCACAAGGAGACTACAGTGCTCGCGTTCCCGAGGGCAGTATGGGCGCGGAGTTCGCCGAACTGACGTCTGCGTTCAACCGGATGGCAGGAGAGCTGGACCATGTTGAGCAGACCAGAAAACGCCTTCTCTCTGATCTTGCCCACGAGATGCGGACCCCTATCGCGACTGTGGACGGTTATCTCGAAGCGATCAGCGACGGAGTCGCTGAACCCGACGAGACCACCTTGGGGCTGCTTCGCGAGCAAGTACAGCGTCTAACCCGGCTGGCTCAGGATATTTCCCTGGTCAGTACCGCCGAGGAGGGCAGACTGAGTATGCGCCGATCGCTGGTGATGGTAGGTGAGATTCTGGACAACCCCATGACGCAAGCGCGCAACAAGTACGTTGTCCGCGGCGTCACCCTCCATTGCGAAGTGGATGAGTCCACCCGGTACGTGATGCTCAGCGGGGACTGGGACCGGATGGGTCAAGTGCTCACCAATCTGCTGGACAACGCACTCCGGCACACCCCAGCGGACGGGCAGGTGATACTGCGTGCAGCCCAAGCCGGCGCATGTGTGAGAATACAGGTCAGTGATACCGGCGATGGGATTGCCGCCGAACATCTTCCCCATATCTTCGAACGCTTCTACCGGGTCGACACAGCGCGCGACCGTGAACACGGCGGTTCGGGCATAGGTCTTGCCATTGTCCGCTCTATCGTCGAAGCCCACGGGGGAACCGTCACCGCACAGAGCGAGGGGCAAGGCAAGGGGACGCTGATGACCATCGAACTCCCCATCGCCAGGTGAAGCTCACAGGGCTCTGTGCTGATGCTTTCTCCTCTGGTCCAGCCGGGGTCCTCTGAAGACTCAGTGAACGGGGAGTCCGGCGGTGTGTCTGCTTGCGGCCTGTAGCAGAGGTTGAGTTTTGATGAAGGATCTCTGAAGATGCCTCGTTCTGGACCGCCGGAAGAAACGTTCTCGGGTTGACTGGTACTACGACACCGGAATGGAAGAACAGGAGGCCCTCAGGTGATGCGAATTTCCCAGGCTGCTCTGGCGGGGGCGATCGTCATGACGATCACCCTGACAGGCTGCGGCGGCGACTCCGATACTAGCCAGGAGCAGGATAACGACGCGTCGGCCACGCAGGCTGCCGACCAGACAGCATCCGATGATTTCAACGACGCCGACCTCGACTACGTGGCAGGGATGATCGTCCATCACGAACAGGCCGTGGAGATGGCTGACATCGTGCTCGCTACGCCCGACGTGGACCCCGAGGTGGCAGCGCTGGCTGAACAGATCCAACAGGCTCAAGGGCCGGAGATCGAGCGGATGAACGCTTGGCTCGAGGCGTGGGGCCAGGACGGGAACGGACACGGCGGCCATTCCGATATGGACCACGGTGGGATGGCTGATGAGGGAATGATGATGATGAGTGAGGAGCACCTCGCCGAGCTGGAGGCCGCCGAGGGGCCGGAGGCCTCCAGGCTGTTCTTAGAACAGATGGTGATGCACCACCAAGGCGCGGTGACCATGGCCGAGCAGCATCTCGAAGAGGGGGAGAACCCCGAGGCCCTGGAGCTCTCGGAAGAGGTCATCACCGACCAGAGTGCTGAAATCGACCACATGGAACAGATGCTCGACGAGCTCTGATGTCTGCTCCGGATGCGGTACAGCATGTGAGCTGGGTCTCTCGGCGGCCTCATGATCCAGTGGCTGTGCGATGGTACAGATAGTAAGCAGATATTCCAGGTCCTCCCGCAAACACGCTGACAGATAACGGCGCTTCCGGCCCTGGCAACAGAAGACGGCAACAGAGAAGACTAGGAATTGAACTATGCCTCGACCTGACGCAAATACGCACCCGACCGGCCACAATCCTCCCGTTCAGACGCACTCTCATTCCGAGCATCATCAGGACCACACCGTGGATGGAGACCATGTGGTGCACGGTCCAGAGGCCCATGCCGGTCATGACGCCGGCCAGGGGCATGGTGATCATGAGGGGCACAGCAATCATGGGGGACACGGCGGCCATGACCATGTGGGCCAGTTCCGGCGTTTGTTCTGGGTCATGCTGGTACTGGCTGTGCCGGTGGTGGGGTTCAATGAGATGTTCGCTGATGTCATCGGGTACTCCTTGCCGGAGGCCGCCTGGGTGTGGTGGGTCTCTCCGGTGCTGGGCACGGTGGTCTACGCCTGGGGCGGCTGGCCGTTTTTGACCGGTGCTGTCTCCGAGGTCCGCTCGCGTAAGCCGGGGATGATGCTGCTGATCGGACTGGCGATCACGGTGGCCTTCGTCGCTTCTTGGGGCGCGACTCTGGGCCTACTGGACCATGAGCTGAACTTCTGGTGGGAGATGGCGCTGCTGCTGGTGATTTTCCTCCTCGGTCACTGGATTGAGATGCGCTCGCTGGCCCAGACCACCTCGGCCCTGGACTCCCTTGCGGCGCTGCTGCCGGATGAGGCAGAGAAGGTCGACGGCGTTGAGGTGGTCACGGTGGCCCCGGCCGACCTGATGGTCGGCGATGTCGTCATCGTCCGGCCTGGCGCTTCGGTGCCGGCCGATGGGCGGATCGTCGATGGCAGCGCGAGTATGGACGAGTCCATGGTCACCGGTGAGTCCAAGACGGTGCGCCGCCAGCCCGGTGAGCAGGTCGTCGCAGGCACTGTCGCCACCGACTCCGGACTGCGGGTCGAGGTCACCGCGACCGGCGGGGACACGGCCCTGGCCGGTATTCAGAAGCTGGTGGCCGATGCCCAGGCCTCATCCTCGCGTGCCCAGCGGATCGCCGATACTGCCGCTGGCTGGCTGTTCTGGTTCGCCCTGGGCGCGGCGGCGATCACCGCCGTCGTCTGGTCCGTGCTGGGGCTGCCCGACAGTGCTGTGGTGCGGAGCATCACCGTGCTGGTCATCGCCTGCCCGCATGCCCTGGGTTTGGCGATTCCGCTGGTGGTCTCCATCGCGACCGAGCGGGCGGCCCAGGGCGGTGTGCTCATCAAGGACCGCCTCGCGCTGGAGTCGATGCGCACCGTGGACGCGGTGCTCTTCGATAAGACCGGGACGCTGACCAAGGGCGAGCCCACTGTCACCGGCGTCGTACCGGTCGGTGGCCGAACGGGCGACGAGGTGCTGAGCCTGGCCGCTGCCGCGGAGGCCGACAGCGAGCACCCCCTCGCGAAAGCCGTCGTCGGCGCATCCCGGACCCGCGAACTGGAGGTGCCGAAGGCCAGTGACTTCTCCTCCTCCCCAGCGGTCGGCGTCAAGGCCACCGTCGAGGGTGACACGGTGATTGAGGTCGGCGGCCCCTATCTGCTCGACCAGCACGAGGCCGCCGAGCTGTCTGTGGCTGATCAGTGGCGGGCTGAGGGTGCGATCATCCTCCATGTGCTGTCCGGCGGCGAGGTGATCGGGGCGCTGCGGCTGGCCGATGAGATCCGCCCGGAGTCCCGCCAGGCGGTGGAGGCTCTCCATGCGGTCGGTGCGCAGGTGGTGATGATCACCGGGGATGCCCAGGCGGTGGCCGAGACCGTGGGCAAGGAGCTTGGCATCGACCGGGTCTTCGCCGGGGTCCGGCCCGAGGACAAGTCCGCCAAGGTCGCCGAGCTCCAGGCGGAGGGCAGGAAGGTCGCGATGGTCGGAGACGGTGTCAACGACGCCCCCGCCCTGGCCCAGGCCGATGTCGGCATCGCCATCGGGGCTGGTACCGATGTGGCCATCGGCTCGGCCGGAGTGATCCTGGCCTCCTCGGACCCGCGCTCGGTGCTCTCGGTCATTGATCTCTCCCGTGCCAGTTATCGGAAGATGAAGCAGAACCTTGGCTGGGCCGCGGGGTATAACCTCTTCTCGGTGCCACTGGCCGCCGGTGTGCTGGCGCCGGTCGGGTTCGTGCTGCCGATGAGTGTGGGCGCGATTCTGATGTCGGTCTCCACCGTGGTGGTCGCTCTCAACGCCCAGCTGCTGCGCCGCCTCGACCTGGCCCCGGCCACCAGCGCAGCCAAGCTCGCCGGCCGCAGCACCAGCCGATGACCGCCGGCACCCGTATCAGCAGTACCCACACCTCAAGTCAGATCTGGTTCTGCCCACCGTCACGTAGAGGTTCGAGCCGGTGATCGCGCTGCTCTGGGACCTGGACAGGAAGAGGGCTGTGTCTGCGATCTCCGCAGCTTCGAGGATCCGTCCTATCGGGATGTTTGCGGATACAATGTCGATCACGTCTTAGGCCTGGGAATCATCCGGAATCGTCCTAGTCAGCCCAGGTGACCTAACGGTGCCCGGAGCTGCCGTCTTGGGTCACCTGAAAGACGAACCCACATCGGCTCTCGAAAATGCTGACCAGAGATACGCCGCTGCGTCAAGCTCTATCTCGCCCGATGGGTCTACCGAACACTTACCGCAGCAACTCCAGCCCCGAGCACCGCTTAACAACTTATAGAAGAGTCCCACGGGGTGCTCACTTCAGCCCCTCCGCATTGAAACCCGGTGGAATCCGCCGTAGAAGTGATGAGACTTGGTGTCCACGATGTCCCGAGATCACACACCCGAAACCCGGAGCACCGCTACCACCTACGCAGACTGACGCTTCCAACTAGGCTATCCGCCAGACCAGCCGAAGACTCTCAAGCTTCTGGCGCCCCGCCCTGTGATGGAGCAGACGATCCCAAGGCCACACCGATATCTCAGTCGAGTGCGAGTGATGAGCTGTCAGGCCCGTCCGACGAGGGAAGCGGGGATTCCGAGATCATCGTCCCCGATGAGCCTGTCCGCGACGGCGACCAGGTCACCATTCCCACCAGGACGGTGTCAACTGCACCGTGGACTGCCTGGCAGTGGTGGCCCACCCCGAAGAGTGCTGTGCCTTCACCGAGCACGCGGAGACATCGTGGTTCTTACACCTGGACGACGAGACAGAGGCATCCGCCGACGGAGCGCTGGCTCAGACCGGCTTCGGGCTGCTGATCCTCGTTGCGGTGGCACTGGCGATGCTGGGCGTGGGTGCCATAATCGCTGCTCGCCGTGAAGATCTAGTGAAGCCACTGATGCTTGGCGGTGGGGCTCCTTAGTCCAGGAATGAGTTCTTGGGGGAGGGGCGCCCTCCGGTGGCGAAGCTGATCCGAGGCACGCCCCCATCCTCTGAGGCGTAGCCTAGTCCGACTGCGAGGTCGCGTTTCAGCGCGCGTGAGAGCCCAACGATGTCATGGATCTGCATCCATGCCTCTCCGTGCAGAAGCCGGTAGAGCTGGCGGGGTTTAATGCCCGAGCTCTCGCTTAGCCCGGCCATCTTCATGTGCTTGGCCCTCATCGTGGTGAGCGCGGTGTGGGCCAATGAAGACTGAAGCCTGGCGGCGGAGGCTCTGGCGAACTCCGGGTCGCCGTAGTCATGGAGATCGTCGCGCAGTGGAGCATCAGGGGTTTCACCGAAGATCTGCGGGGTCTTCAGGTAGTCACGCGGCTTCAGAGGCTTCTCGCTCACTTCTCCGACTCTAGGCGTCGAAAGTACCTGCTCCCAGTAGCGGCTCGCACGCGATACCTCAAATGCACACTGAGACCGAAAAAGCGGACTCAGTTGACCGATTCAGTCATTCGAAAGTATATTCGACCGCGTGACGTCAGAACACAGGAAGCCCCGCCGCTCACTGATTATGCATGGATACGACCATGCCGATCAGGGAGCAAACCAAGCATCTTCGAGCGGGACTGCCCGGACCCTGGCGGGACCTGTTGCCCTCGATGTTGGGCGCAGTCGCCGAGCATTACGTCCAGACCACCGTGGGGCCGAAGCCTTCACCGCCCTATACCGGGCAGCCCTCGGGGCTTGCACCGCATCCCGGAGCACGTCGCGACACTGGGATTCGCCGGCGAGCGGCCACCACTATCAACCCTGCCTGGTCTACGCAGAAGAGGCGGGAGGCGCACTTCTACGCGAAGCCGCGCACCGTCCCGTACCGGCGCTATGGGTTGCCGATGTCTACGGATCGGTGGTCTGCGATGGGTGAGACACCACGGGCGCTCCCCGCTGCAGAGCGTCAGTCCATCCACAGCTACCAGCCCCGCACAGCGGTTGCTTCAGAACACTGGCTGGTCATCCGCGAGTTCGTCATCGAGGTGATGGAGGAGACTATCGTCGACTCGATCTCCACCCCGGATACTTATATGGCCTCGGTGGCCAGGTATGTGGACTGGTGCCACCGAGTGATGGGCCTGGAGCTGGACCGGCAGGAGATCTTCGATCGTGAGCTCATCGCCTATTACGCGATGAGCGCGACAGACCATCTCAACCGCAATGCGAAAGGTGCGGTGCGCTCACGTCTGCTGTGGGTCGGTGACCACCTCATCGAAGGCGGCATCCGTCCGCGCACCATGGAACGGTTGTGCCGGGTTCCGGCTACTGCGCCGTATCGTCCGGATGAGGTCTCGCGTCTGAAGATGTGGGCCTCATCCCAGAGCACTGTATATATGCGTCATGCCTGCTGGACGGCCCTGGCCTATGGCCTCGGGGCCGGCCTGACTGCTGCGGAACTTGCTCAGCTCCGGCGTGAGGATGTGCAGGAGACTGAGCACGGTGTCATCGTTACCGTCGCCGGGGGACGGATGCCTCGCGAAGTGGTCATGCTCGCCGAATGGGAAGACCACGCGCTGGTGCTGGCCGACTCCGTGGCCCCCGGTGCTTATATCTTTAAGCCCGATGCGAAGAATCGCCACGGTGGCATGGCCGGCTATGCCTTGCATAAGTCCAAGGCGCGCACCGAAGGGCTGAGCATCAACCTGGCGCGGATGCGGATCACCTGGATGGTCCGCGTGCTCGAAGCAGGTTGCCCGATGCCGGTCTTCCTCAACATCGCGGGGCTGAAGACGCTGACCGGGCTGGAGAAGATCATCCCTTATTTGGATGATGCCACCGCCGAAGAGTCGGCCGCGCTGCTGCGTGACTATGACGCCACGCGCAAGGCACGGTACCGGAAGGAGAACGCCGAGCACTGCAAGAGGATGCGCCGGGAGCGCAAGCAGGTCCGGGCCAGCTTCGCTGAGCAGGTGAGACAACGGTGAGTGGCCACGACTTCGAGGTTGAGAAACGCGGACGCTACGACGACCCAGCACATGTCACCTACGGCGATCTTCTCACCGTCCGCGAGATCACCCGGAACTCACTGGCTGCGGTGAAACTGGAACGGTGGGACGCCGCCGACCGTAGCCACAAACGGGGTGCGCGTGGACCTTTCGCAAGCTTCGAGCAGATGCTGACCATCTGGTTCCTGTTGGCGCGCAAGCGCAGGCCCCTGACGATGTTCGCCGCAGTCGCCTTGCTGGTCTACGGCATCGATGAACGCACCCGAGAGGAGCTGGGTCTCGACATCACCGGCCTGAGTCCCGACCAGCTCTGTCACCGGCTGCGCCGCTCCAACGCTCGGATGCTGGAGGTCATCGACCCCTACCCCTGCCGACGAAACCGGTTGATGACCAAGGAAGAGTTCATCGAACTGGAGGCCGCAGTGGACTGGGACGCTCGGATGATCAAGGAGGAGCGGCTGCGCACCGTGGTCAACGCTATGGTCCTGGCCACTATCCCCAAATGGGTGCGTGAGCGTCACAGCGGAGACATCGTCCAGGACGCCACACTGGTTGCCGCCTATGGCAAGCAGGGAACCAAGGACAGCTCCGAGTTCATGGCGATCGAGCCCTACGGCGGCAGTTACGCCCGTCACGGTGACCACGCGCCGGAGCGTGCCCCAGGCCCAGGGCAGCGCACCGCGGAGCTGAAAGGCTATGGATGGGAGGGCACTTTCTCCCTGTTGTCCAGTAACGATCCTGACCGTGAGCGGACCTTCCCCTCCCTGGTCGCTGGGGTCAACCTCTCCACCCCGGGAGGATCGCCGGGCCGCAGTGGAATCCATGCCCTGCGGCACATCCCTGAGGCCGGGTTCAACATCGGAAAGCTCATTGGTGATCGGGCCTACGGTAACTCCCCGAAGTCCCAGGACTACCAGGTGCCGGCCCGACGCATGGGTTATGAGTTGCTTTTCGATCACCGACTTGAGTTCTGGGGACAGACGTATACCTTCAACGGGGCGGTGATCCTGGAGGGCAATGTCTACTCACCGGCGATGCTGGCCATGTCCAAGCTCATCACCGCCACCGTGGACCGCTATAAGCGCGACATCGATGACCCCGAGCGTATTGACGAGACGACCTACCAGCAGCGACTGCAGCAGCGCGCCCGGTATCTGGTGCAGTTCCGCACCGGACTCGATGAACAGGGCCGCCGCCAAGGACGCTGCCCAGCATCCGGGCCGAACCCCACCCTGACGTGTCCTCTTCGACAGTTGGCGAACAATGCCGTGATTGAACAGGGCAAGACCCTGTTGCCGGTGCCGAAGTCCAAGGTCCCCGCCGATGAGACCAGGGGAGGGCTGTGCAACAACAAGGGTGGCTCTATGGTGCTCGAAGGAGAGCACTGGGACAAACACGCCATGGCCGGAGGATTCCAGTTCGGCACACCTGAATGGCAGGCCGCTTACAACGTGCCCCGACAGACCGTGGAGTCCTACAACCGCCTGATCAAGGACCACTCATCCTTCGCCCTGGCCGCACCTGATCGGCGCCGCATCCGCGGCTATGCGGCCGCCTTCCTGTTCATGGGCATTCTGGTGATGACCACCAATCTCTATCAGTTGGGCCGGTGGGAGGATCCGAAGATTGACGGCCGTGGCCGCGGTCCCTTCCGTGAACCCGTCAGACGCCGACGTGAGCACACCAATGGCCCTGAGCGGCCCCACCCGAAGGACAAGAAAAGACCCAGAGCCAGGCCCGCAGTGCATAGGCCCGCTCCTAAGGTTCTCGTCGGAGTCAACTGATAAAACCAAGCCAGAGTACCCACCGAGCCCCGCCCCGTCTGCAACAGGCGCGACGGGGCTTCTTCATGTCCAAAGTCCCGGAATAGGAGCCCGACAGGGCCTCGAACGGGGTGTCTGAGGCTCAGAATCCGTCGGCCGAGTGAGGTCTGAGTCGACCTGCCTACAAATCCTGCCCTTCGTAACAATCAACGCCGAGTTTCGCAATCGTTCTCAACGAGTTCCGCCAACACCCCGTGCTGCTGATGTCCTCCATCTTCAGGACACTCTTCGGCAAGAAACACTCCGAAGGCCTGGCCGGTCAACTCATCGACATCTTCGCGATCATCGCCACCCTGTTCGGTACTGCCGCAACGGTGGGCATCGCGGCCATGCAGGTGGGCCAAGGGGTGACGATCGTGGCCGGCTGGGACGACCTGGGCAATACCGCTCTGATCGTCATTATGGCGCTGCTGACAGTGGGATTCATCATCTCGGCAGTCTCCGGGGTTACGCGCGGCATTCGGTACCTGTCCAATGTCAACATCGTCATGACCCTAGGCATCGTAGGCATCATCTTCATCGCCGGGCCCACGCTCTTCCTCGCCAACCTTGTGCCTTCGGGGCTGATGCAGTACATAGGCAATATGTTCGACATGATGTCCCGCTCCGCATCCTGGGGTGAGGAGACCCAGGAGTTCCAATCCTGGTGGACGGTCTACTACTGGGCCTGGTGGATTTCCTGGTCGCCTTTCGTCGGGATCTTCATCGCCCGTATTTCCCGCGGCCGGACCATCCGCCAGTTCATCCTTGGGGTCACCATCATCCCCACTATCCTGCTGATCGTCTCCTACGGGGTGATGGGAGGCACCGCCATGTGGATGTACAGCGAAGGCTATGAGGGCTTCAGTGCAGACATGGCCGCACCTGAGGTGTTCTTCGCCATTGTGGAGAACATTCCGGCTCTGGCCACATGGGTGCCCTTCGCTGCGATCGCGGTTCTGGCAGTCTTCGCGATCACTGCTCTCGACTCAGCATCGACGGTGATGGGCATCCTGAGCTCGCGCGGCAGCCAGTCCCCCAAAGTCGGCGTCGTCGTCTTCTGGGGTCTGGTCATGACCGGAATCGCCGTGGTCATGCTCCTGCTGGGCGACGCGGTGGCACTTGAAGGGCTGCAGCAACTGGTGATCATCACCGCCGTTCCATTTGCGATCATCATGCTGCTGATCATCGTTGCGTGGTTCAAAGAACTGCGCACCGATCCGCTCACACTGAGGCACAAATATGCAGACACCGCGGTCAGCAATGCGGTACTGCGAGGTGTCGAGCAGTACGGCGATAACTTTGCTCTCGGCATTGTGGAGACCGAACCCGATGACGGCGCAGGCGCGGATGTCGATTCATCGCACTCTGATTACACCGAGTGGTACCAACGCACCAACGCCGACGGAGAACCCGTGGGCTACAACTTCGACACCGGGGAGTGGGAAGACCACTACAACCCGGAAACCGGGGAGATCGGCACTGTGGGTGAGGCAGAGAGAACAAGCGACTCCCCGGATGGCAAGCCGACCACCTGAACCGTTGTTACTCAGTGCTCAGCGCCAGGCGGAAACCCGTGTGACCCAGCGAGGTGTCGGCTGTTGCCGTGCTCCTCGCCGAGGTGCGGTAGCGGCGGCAGTAGGACTCGTGGCAGAGATAGGACCCGCCCCGCATCACAGGGCGATGGTCACCAGGTGCGAAGTTCCCGGTGGTCCACTCCCAGACGTTTCCGGTCATATTGTGCAGACCGTATCCATTGGGGGAGTGCGCATCCACTGCCTGTGGGCCCACTGGTCCACATGGTCGGTGAGGAAAATCCCCTTGGAACGTGTTCATTCGGGGTTTTCCGTCCGGTTCACGTATCCCGCCCCAGGGATAAGGCTGTTGATCCAGCCCACCCCGGGCGGCGAACTCCCATTCGGGTTCCTCCGGCAGTCGCGCACCAACCCAATCGGCATAGGCAACAGCGTCCTGGTGGGAGACGTGGGTGACAGGGTGGTTGGGCTCCAGCAGGTCATCGCTGTCCGGCCCCGCAGGGTTGAACCAGGACGCTCCGGTGACCTGGTGCCACCAGGGAGTGGCGGCAACGGACGGCGAGGACTTCCTTGTGTGCTCAGAAAGCAGACCGCTGAAGACCAGGGAGTTCCCGTGAACCTCAGCCTCGGTCCGGTATCCAGTCTCCAGGACGAACGCGGCGAACTCCGCGACCGTCACCGCCGTAGCGGAGATGGCGAACGGGGCCACTTCGACCCATCTGACCGGACCCTCGCCGTCGTCAGGATACGCCAGAGGGTCCTCACTGCCCATACGGAAACGTCCACCCGCCAGACCCACCAGCGCGAGCTCTGTGCTGGCAGCACTGGCCAAACGGCGCAGAACCTGACGCTCAACAGCTGACGCGTGGCCTCCCAATGGGCCGGAACCACGTGATGGCCCGCAGCACGACGACATTCCACAGCTCCTTCATCACTTCTCGAGAAAGGTACCCAACATCTCATGACTCGCCCCAATATTGTGGTGATCCAGGCAGATCAGATGGCCGCCCAGGCCCTCGGCGCCTACGGTGATACCGCAGCTGACACCCCCGAGATCGACCAACTCGCCGAGCGGGGAGCGCTCTTCGAGCGAGCGTACTGCAATACGCCCTTGTGCGCGCCCTCCCGCGCTTCTATGATGACCGGACGAATGCCCTCCGAGATCGACTGCTGCGACAACGGTGACGACTTCCCAGCCTCGGTCCCCACATTCGCTCATCGGCTTCGCCAAGAGGGGTATCACACCGCGCTGATAGGCCGGATGCACTTCATCGGACCCGATCAGCACCACGGCTTCGAGGAACGCCTCACGACAGACGTCTACCCGGCCGATTTGGATATGGTGCCCGACTGGGAGCGACCACTGGCTGAGCGCCTGCAGTGGTATCACGATGCAGAGGCCGTCTTTGCTGCTGGTGTCTCACAGGCCTCTGTGCAGCAGGACTTCGACGATGAAGTGAGTTGGCGCAGCCTCCGGCATCTCAATGACAGGGTTCGCGCGAACCAGGCGGCAGGCCAGCAGATCCCCTTCCTGATGGTGAGCAGCTTCATCCATCCTCACGATCCCTATGAGCCGCCCCGCCAACACTGGGATCGCTTTGAGAATGTGGACATCCCTGGCCCTGAGCACCCTGACCCGCCGCACCCCGATCAAGACCCGCACACGCACCGGCTGCGGACCATGAGCGGATTCGACCAGCGCACGCCCGACGCCGCACAGATCAACCGCACTCGGCGCGCCTACTACGCCGCAGTCAGCTACATCGACGATTGCATTGGGCGCATTCGTCGGCGCCTGGAAGAGCTTGACCTCATGGAGAACACCATCATCATCGTCACCAGCGATCACGGTGACATGCTCGGGGAGAAGGGACTCTGGTACAAGATGTCCCCCTATGAGCAGTCCTCCCGAGTCCCGCTCATCATCACGGGACCACCGGAGTCGGTCCCACGCGGGCGCTTCTCCAACCCGGTCTCGCTCATCGACCTGATGCCGACTCTGCTGGAGATCTCGGGCGCTGCCAAACCCGGAGAACCTGTGGAGGACGCTTCGGGGGTATCTCTGCTGGAATCAATCCGCAGGGAACAGTCAGGCCAAGTCGAGCCCGAGGACCGCGATGTGTTCATCGAATATTTGGCCGAGGGGACCTACGCTCCCCAACTGACACTGGTGCGCGGCCGGTACAAGCTCGTCATCTGTCCAGGGGATCCCGATCAGCTCTTCGACCTTGGGGCCGATCCGCAGGAACTGGAAAACCTCGCAGCGGTACCCGCGCAGTCACAGCTGGTGGAGGGCCTACGTGCAGCGCTGCTATCGCGCTACGACATGAATGAATTGGACGAACAAATCAGGACCAGCCAACGACGCCGCCAGCTCGTCAGCAGCGCCCTGGCCCGGGGCAAGACCCGGCATTGGGACCTGACCCCGGACCCGGAACACCGCTATGTCCGCGGGGACTTCTGGAGCGCTCTGAAATACGGCACGATCCCCGACCGCTTCCGCTGATCAGAAGGGCCTCAGGCGCTGCCCTCGCGAATGAGCTGGGCACACCGCTCACCGATCATCATGGTGGTGATGTTCGGATTGACCGTGGTCAACTCGGGCATCACGGAGGCGTCGGCCACCCGCAGTCCTTTCACCCCTTTGACGCGCAGCTGCGCATCCAAGGGTGACATCTCATCATCATCGGCTCCCATCCGCACCGAGCCGGCCGGGTGGTAGACGGTGTTGTGAGTTCGGGTGACGTAGTCGGCCAGATCCTCATCTGATTGGACGTCTTTACCGGGGAAAAGCTCCTCGCCAGCCCATTCAGCCATGGCTGGTTGAGCCACGATCTGCCGGGCCAACTTTATGCCTTCCACCGCGACGCGCATATCGTGACCCTCCGGATCCGTGAAGTACCGAGGATCAAGGCGGGGCTTGTCCCGGTAGTCCCTGGAACGCAGCCGGACGGTGCCACGGGACTTAGCGTGCGTCACGTTCGGGGTCAGACAGAAGGTGTTGTCTGAGGTCGGGTAGCCGTGGCGCAGCGTATGCATGTCAAAGGGCACGGAACCGTAGTGCATCATCAGGTCTGGACGGTCTAGTCCCTCTTTGGTCGGAGCGAAGATACCGATCTCCCACCACTGGTAGGAGTCTTCGACCATCGGCTTCTTAGCGTCCCAGGCGATGACTGCTTCAGGGTGGTCCTGCAGATGCTCACCTACCCCGGGAGAGTCCACACGGACATCGATGCCATGCTCGGCCAGATGGGCTGCCGGCCCGATCCCGGAGAGCATGAGCAGCTTGGGGGAGTCGACAGCTCCAGCGGAGAGGATGATCTCCCGATCGGCACGGATGCGGCGCGCACGGCCGAACGCATTGTCCACCACGTCTACGCCGACGGCGCTATCACCTTCGAACACGATTTCACGGACCCATGTGTCGGTCAGAATCGTGAGGTTCTCACGGTCAAGAATCGGGTGCAGATAGGCCACCGAGGACGAGGACCTGGTGCCGTCCTCCTTCCGGTTGATCTGGAAGAAGTTTGCACCCTGTAGGACGGTCTCGCCGGTGTTGAACTGAACCCTGGGGATGCCCTGTTGTTCGCAGGCATCCAGCAGCGCCACCCCGCAGGGGTCGTGGGGCGGGATGGTCATCAGATGCACCGGGCCGCTGCGTCCGTGATGATCACCGGGGGCGTCGTTCGTCTCCAGCTGTTTGAACAAGGGATAGGTGCTCTGGGCATTCCACCCGGTCGCGCCCATAGCTTCCCACTCGTCCATATCCTCGCGCAGTGCCCAGAAAGCAATGCAGGAATTATGTGAGGAACAGCCCCCGAGCACTTTGGCCCGGGCCTGACGCATAAACGAGTTGCCTTTCTCCTGCGGCTCAATCGGGTAGTCCCAGTCATAGCCAGACTCCAGCAGTTCCATCCACCGGTTCAGCTGCAGGATTTCGTCCTTGTCAGCATCCGTTGGCCCTGCTTCAAGCAGGGCGACGCTGACGTTGGGGTCTTCTGAGAGGCGTGCAGCCACGGCGGCCCCACCGGAGCCGCCGCCGATGACGAGGTAGTCGAAAGTGCTGTTCTGCAAGGGATCTCCTTATTTCTCAGGCATGCTGAACCAGCCGGTGACGGCGGGTTCGGTGTTTTCGTAGATGTGTTTCGCCTCGCGATACTCCTCGAAGCCCATGATTCCCAGCTCACGGCCGATGCCGGACTGCTTGAAACCGCCCCACTCGGCCTGAGGCAGGTAAGGGTGGTAGTCATTGATCCAAATTGTGCCGTGGCGCAGGCGAGAGGAGACCCTGTGCGCTGTGCCCGCGTCGGAGGTCCAGACAGCTCCTGCCAAACCGTAGATGGTGTCGTTGGCTGTTTCGATGGCTTCTTTCTCCGTCGTGAAAGTCTCGACCGTAATCACTGGGCCGAAAGACTCTTCAGTGACGGCGTGCATACCGCGTGAGACGTCGTCGAGCACGGTAGGTGCGTAGAAGTACCCCTTCTCATGCTCGGGTCCACCGAAGTGACCACCGGTGCGCAGGGTGCAGCCTTCGCTGATGCTTTTCTCCACATAGGCGTGGACCTTGTCGCGGTGTTCAGCGGAGATCAGCGGACCGGTTTCTGCGCTCTCGTCAAAGGGTCCACCCATGCGGATGTGTTCTGCCCTGCGGACCAGTTCGTCGACGAACCGAGTCTTGATGGATTCCTCCACAATGAGCCTCACACCAGCAGAACAAACCTGCCCTGAGTCAGTGAATCCGGCATTGAGCGCATTGTCGACGGCGGCATCGAAGTCCGCGTCGGCGAACACCACATTCGGGTTTTTTCCGCCGAGCTCCAAAGCGATCTTCTTCACGGTTTCCGAGGCTGCGGCCGCGATTTTGCGGCCAGTGACCACTCCGCCGGTGAAGGAGATCAGATCCACATCAGGGTGTGAAGACAGTGGCGCGCCCGCAGTCGCTCCCGCGCCGGTGACCAGATTTGCCACACCGGGTGGCAGCCCCAAGGAGTCAAAGACGTCCATGATGAGGATCCCGGTGTGCGGAGTCAGCTCCGCCGGCTTCAGGACCAGAGAGTTGCCGGCCGCGAGAGCGGGAGCCAGCTTCCAGGCGGCCTGCAGCAGGGGGAAGTTCCAGGGCGTGATCATCCCGCAGACCCCCACGGGTTCGTAGACCACTTGGGAACGCACAGTCGGGTCTCCGGCGTCGACTTTTCGGCCGGCATCGGCGTCAGCGAGCTTCGCGAAGTGTGTGAAGCAGGCGATGATGTCGTCCATGTCGATCTCGGCTTCGACGAGCCGCTTACCAGTGTCGAGANGATGATGTCGTCCATGTCGATCTCGGCTTCGACGAGCCGCTTACCAGTGTCGAGAGCTTCAGCGCGGGCGAACTCAGCTTTGCGTTCGGTGAGCTGTGCCGCGACCTTCAGCAGGAAGTCGCCCCGCTCGCCGGCCGGAGTGTCAGCCCACACTCGGGATTCGAATGCCTCCCTGGCGGCAGCGATCGCTGCCAAGGTGTCCTCTTCCCCAGCTTCGGAGACAACGCCGACCTCGCTGCCGTCAGCTGGACAGCTGGTCAGCCTAGTCTCTCCGCTCTGGCTGGGAACCCAAGCGCCGTTGATGAACAGCGTGGACGCCTGTTGTGTGGTCGTGTGATGGGTCATGAGTCTCCTTCAGTGGGCCTGGTGATCTCTCCAGCGCGGGTGCGGTCGTGATCCCAATCGTCGGGAACTTGTCCCACCTCCATAGTGACAGGGCTGCCGGCCTCTTCATTCATCGTGAGCACCGCCAGATGCCGCTCATAGGAGTCGATGACATCGGTGATGATCTGTTCCTGGGAGTATCCGAACACATCGTGTCCCAACGATCCGGTCGCTGAGAAGATTTCCACCTGGTAGTAAGTTTCGTCACGAGTCCTGAGCCTTGGAGCAAAGCTGGGCACCGAGTAGGCGATCGGGTACACCTGATATTTGAACTCAGCTCTGTCTCCGAAGAACACATGAAGATCCGTATGTGGAATATCGGTCCCTGGAACAGTTCCCCGGCTGCAACTGACTTGGGCGCCCTGCTTCTCCAGCTCGGCGGCCACCTCTTCAACGGCAGGCGTGGCAACACTGTTCATGAACTTGGTGACTTCAGCCTCGTCCGGATAGTGCATGTGCCGGGCCAGGCGGCGGCGCCACTGACCACGGGCACCTTCTCCACCTTCCACAATGCGTTCGGAGAGCGCGGAGGACAGTGTGGACTCGCGTGATTCGGCCGCATAGCTCTCCATGCGCAAGGCTCTCCACACGCCCGCCATCAGGAGGTAGAGGATGATCGACAGCGGCAGTCCGACGATCACGGTGGCCATCTGCAAGGTGTAAATGCCGTCCAGCAGCAGCATCACCAGGGTGAGCCCGCCGATGATGAAGCTCCAGACGATGCGCAGCCACGGGGGCCCGTCTGAGGTGGTGTCCTGGGTTTTGGAGGTGAAATTCGCTAGCACCAGGGCACCTGAATCGGCGCTGGTGACGTAGAAGAGCAGCCCGACCAGCACGGAGACTCCGATGATGAAGGACGCACCGGGGTATTCAGCCATCAGTGCGAAGTAGCCTGAGCCCTCAAAGTCTTCAGCTTGTTCTGCGAACTCTGTGTCCCCGCCCATAATCCGGGAGACTGTGGCATTGCCGAAGATTGAGATCCACACGGCGATGAAGGCGAACGGAACGACCAGCACCCCAACAATGAACTGCCGGAGGGTGCGTCCCCTGGAGATGCGCGCCAGGAACAGTCCGACGAACGGCGCCCAGGCCATCCACCATGCCCAGAAGAATATGGTCCACCATTCGACCCAGCCTTCGTCGAGCCAGGCCTCTGATGTGTCATAGGCGAAGGTCTCGGTGAGCATCCCCGGGAACAGAGCGACGAAGTCTCCGAAGTTCTTCACCAGAGCGTTGAGCAACTGGACCGTCTCACCGGAGACCAAAACGTAGATCATGAGCAGAATGGCCACGAGTACATTGAGCTCAGCGAGGCGGCGAATGCCTTTGTCCACACCGGAGACAGTGGAGAAGGTCACCACCACAGCGGCAAGAATGATCAGCGCTGCCTGTATGCCCGTGCCGGCCTCAATGTCGAAAATCCAACCGATACCGAAGCTGAGGAAGACCACGCCGATTCCCAGGCTGGTGGCGATGCCGAAGACCGTTCCGATCACAGCCCCAGTTTCGACGATGTCCCCTGTCCTGCCGCGGGCCCTGCGCCCGATGATCGGCAGCAGGGCGCTGCGGATGCTCAGTGGAAGGTGGTAACGGTAGGCGAAGAGTCCGAAAGCCATTCCCATCAGGGCGTACATGGCCCATCCGGGAATCCCGTAGTGGAACATGGTCCACAGCGCGGCCTCTTCTGCGGCCTGCAGCGTGCCATCCGCAGCCCCCGGGCCCACGCGGAGGTTGGTGGCCGGTCCGACCACGGCGAAGAACATCAGGTCCACCCCGATGCCCGCCGCAAAGAGCATGGCGGTCCAGGTAAAGAGGTTGAACCGCGGCTTGGAATGATCGGGCCCCAACTTGATTCGCCCCGACCGGGTGAAAGCGATCACAAGCACAAAGACGACGACGATTGCGGCGGTGAGGATGAAATACCACCCCAAACTGCCGCTGATCCAGGTGAAGGCGCCCTCTAATACTTCGTAGGCGGAGTCCGGAGCTGCGGCCGCCCAGGCCGTGAACGCCACGATGATTGCTGCGGAGATGGTGAAAACATGCCAATTGACCTTGGAGGCTTCGGAAGCGGCGGGTGCTGCGGCCATCGGGTTCCTCACTCAGTAGATAAATGCGGTGACAGGTGATTCACGCACAACGCCACGAGACCTCAGCGTTGGACGCTTTACTGTGACATAAAGGGACACCTTTTGTCTGGTCCTCAGGGCCTGGAAAAAGAAATCCGAAATTCTTCCCATCCGATACGTCCGCGGCGCCGAACTGATAGTACGCAGGTCGATCACACCAAAGAGATCGGATCCTGTCCCACAACACAGTTCGATAGGAGATTTCAGTCATGAAGACCGAAATGCGCACAGCAAGCAAATTCCTTGGCATCGGCACTATCGCATTGCTGGGCTTAACAGCCTGCGGCGGCGCCGACGATGAGGCACCTGAGACCGATCAGGATGCCATGACCGAAGAAGACATGGCCCAGGATGACGCCATGGATGACGATGCTGAAGACATGGACGAGTCCGACGACATGGATGAGGACATGGACGAAGACTCCGACGAGGACATGGATCCCGCCGCGAACCTAGTGGGTGCAGCCTGTGAGGACTACGCAGAACAGGTTCCTGAGGGTGACGGCTCTGTCGACGGCATGGCCCAGGATCCAGTAGCTACCGCTGCTTCCAACAACCCAATGCTCACCACACTGACCAGCGCGGTCTCCGGAGAGCTGAACCCTGATGTTGACCTGGTGGACACCCTCAACAGCGACGAGTTCACTGTTCTGGCGCCGACAGATGATGCCTTCGGTGAGGTCCCAGAAGAGGACCTGAACGCCTTGGCCGAGGACGCCGACGCCCTCGCTGATGTTCTGACCTACCACGTGATCCCGGGACAGCTGAGCCCTGACGAGATCGAAGGCGAGCATGAGACAGTCAACGGCGCTACTGTGACGATCACCGGAGAAGGTGAAGATCTGATGTTTGACGAGGCAGGTCTCGTCTGCGGTGGCGTTCAGACCGACAACGCCGTGGTCTACATGATCGACGGTGTCCTGATGCCAGCGGCCGCCGAGGAGTAAAAACCCCCTCCCACTCTGTAGGTGGAGCCGCAACGCGCCCATGCCCATGGCGCGCACACGATGGCGGCGCCTCGACAGCCCATTGAGGCCCGTCGGGCGCCGCCATCGTCCTTTTCCCCCATCGATGACGACACTAGGCTCGCGGGGTCAGCGCAACTCGTGATTAGACCAAGTCCATGGCAAGCTGGAGTAGTGTCCAGATTCAAACCGGCTGAGGAGCGCCTCGGCGATTCCCCGCAGCCGGGTACAGCAATGGATGCCTGCGGCGCATTGCTTGTAAGGATTCAGCACCATGACGAACAGGCTTTCGAAACCCTGTACCGGCAGCACGGCAGCATTCTGCTGGCGACAATCTTCCGTCTTGTCCGGAACAGGTCCCTTGCAGAAGAGGTCTTGCAGGACGTCTTTTTCGAAGTCTGGACCAGGGCCGATTCGTTCCGGCCCGATGCAGGATCCGGTCGAGCGTGGTTGACCACTATGTGCCGTCGCAGAGCCATTGACCGGGTTCGGTCCGTCCAAGCCCAGCAGGATCGGGACTTCACCGAAGGTGTCAAGCAGGTCCATGAGGTCGAGCCAGACATTCAGACCGAGGCTCTGAATCACGTGGAGTCCATCCGACTCAATACGGCACTGCGGCAGCTACCCGCCGAGCAAGCCACGGCCATTGCGATGGCCTACTATCAGGACTTATCCCACAGCCAGATAGCCACTGCGTTGGACACCCCGCTGGGAACCATCAAATCCAGAATACGCGACGGTATGAAACGTCTCAGAGCGCAGTTGGAGGTGAATGATGCACGCTGATCACGAGTATCTCGCGGCCGGCTATGTGCTCGGTGGCCTCGCCCCAGAAGAGCTTGAGCTTGCACACTCCCTCAACGAGTCTGACCCAGAGTTCCGTAAAGAAGTCGCAGCATTTTCAGACACGATCGCGCTGATTTCGGAATCAGATGAGCCCATCGAGCCCAGCCCCGACGTCGAAGCAGCGATCCTGAATATTCCGAGTAAGGCAGCTAACCCCGAAGGCGAACCGGACCCGCCGGAAGCCGAACCATCTCCATCAACACCCGATGCAGCACCATCACGTCGTGCGCGGATGACTCAGGCGGTGTTCGCTTTGGCGGCCTCAACGCTGGTGATCGTCGCCGCCGTTCTGGGCACCATGCTCTTCAACCAGATGCAGCAGGCTCAGGAGGTCGAACAGTCCCTGACCGCAGCTGAGCAGGAGCGCGAGAAGATGGAGCTACTGCTCGGAGCGCCCGATCTTTCGGCAGCCCACGTCGAATCCGCAGCCGGGGGCAGCGTCACGGTCACGTATTCGATGGATGCGAGGATGATCCACATCGTGCCTCACGACGTCCCGTCACCTTCTGCAGATGAGTCGATGCAGATGTGGCTCATCGATGAAGAGGGACCACAAAGCCTCGGCCTGATGAGCGGTGAAAGCTCTGAAATGTTGGACTCCGTTGACCTAGTGGAGGGCGTCGCCTTCGGTGTGACGATCGAGCCTTCGGGCGGTTCTCCCCAGCCAACAGATGACCCCATTATCGTCGCCGAACTCTAATGTCCCATCCACCGCGCGGCATGGCTCCGAACACTGATCATGAGCCCCACTGACCTGACACCTCACCGACTGCCCACCATTATCCGATGCGCGGTGGCCGGTATCGTCGCCACTGCGGTGTTTCTTGGTCTTGCGGACATTTTGGCAAGGTTTTTTGCTCCCTCAGCTTCCCCTCTCGTGGCGTTGGGGAACACCATCATTGAGCTCTCGCCTCCTGCGCTGCAGGATTTCGCCATCTCCACATTCGGGAACAACAACAAGCTTGTGCTGTTTATCAGCATGGCGGTTGGTGGAGCGCTACTTGCCGGGCTGCTTGGCATTCTGGCAGGTCGCCGACTCAAGACCGCTGGCGCGGTGTTCAGCGTCATCGGGCTGGTATTCATCAGCGTGGTGCTTCGCCGCCCGGACACGGGGTGGGTGGATGTTGTGCCCACCGTGGTCGGCTTGGGTATGGGACTTGCGGCGCTGACTGCCTTGGTGATCACGGCCCGCCCCCGCGCATCCGCTGCCCCCGAGGATGAGCGCCCACCGGCTGCCTCGCGCCGAGCTTTTCTTGGCTTGGCCGCAGCGGGCACTGCCGTGGCGGCCGTCTCATTGACTCTGGGACGCTCAGTTCAGACCTTCACCCAAGATGTGGCGACATCGGTCGGCCGACTGGTCCTGCCCTCGCCCGCGGTACGCGCGGCCATTATTCCTGATTCGGCGTCTGTGGGAGTCGACGGAGTCGCTTCGTTCATCACCGACAACTCCGAGTTCTACCGCATTGACACCGCCTTGGTGGTCCCAGAGCTGAACCCCGAGGAGTGGACTCTGCGAATCCACGGTCTCGTGGAGAATGAGGTGCTCATCGATATGTCTGAGCTGCTGTCCCTGCCCTTGGAGGAACACCACATCACTCTGGCATGCGTGTCTAATCCAGTGGGCGGGGACCTCCTAGGAAACGCCACGTGGCTCGGCTACCCAGTACGGGAGCTGCTGGCGCGCGCCAACCCGTTACCGGAGGCGGATATGGTGCTGTCTCGATCATCCGACGGGTTCACAGCATCGACTCCCTTGGAAGCTCTGACAGATTCCCGTGATTCGCTCTTGGCCGTGGGTATGAACGGCGAACCTCTGCCCGCGCAGCATGGGTATCCCGCGCGCCTGGTGGTCCCCGGCCTTTACGGCTACGTTTCAGCGACCAAATGGGTAGTCGAGCTAGAAGTCACACGGTTCGACCAGGACACTGCGTACTGGACTGAACGAGGCTGGGACGAGCGTGGACCGATCCTCGTCTCATCCCGGATCGACGTACCCCGTGCCTTGGAGACCTTGCCCTCGGGGGATGTGGTGATCGCAGGAGTGGCGTGGGCGCAGCATGTGGGAATCGATGCTGTGGAAGTGCAAGTCGATGATGGCCAATGGGAATCAGCTGACCTCGCATCCGAAGTCTCCGTCGACACGTGGCGGCAGTGGCGTTACGTCTTTCCTGATGCGGAACCGGGAAGGCACTGGGTATCGGTGCGGGCAGTCACCGCTGATGGTGAAGTTCAGACGGGCGAACGCCAGGACCCCATCCCGAATGCAGCGACTGGTCGGCACCGAATCGACTTCGAAGTCGAATAATTCGGTGACCAGGCTCGCTCTTCAGCGCTGCGAGTCGGACCGGCTCGGTGCAGAATTGCTCGCTGTCGCGAGGGCCGCGCTCCAGCTGCCGTAGAAGTTTCGGATAGCGGGACCGGAGGGGATGTCGGTGCGTCCCTGGTTCACCAGCTCTTTCCTCCACTCCACATAGTGTTGGAGTTTGGTGGAGTAATTGCCCGTGGTGGCGTCGTGTCTGAAAGCCCGTATGGCGGCGTCGAACTGGTCTGGGGTGAATCTGGCGGAGCCGAAGCCCTGAGGTGTCTGCTGTGTGGATGTCGCGAACCCTGCCGCGCGGAGCGCCTCGTTCCACGATCCTCCTGAGCGTTTGAGTATGGTCGTGGCGCCGACCGGCCACACCTGCTTCCCTTTGCTGGATTGAATCCCGTGAGTGGCGATGAACTCGCTCCGAATCTCCGCGTATCTCTTAGCGGAAATTGTCAGCGCAGGGTTTTGGTCAAGGCTCTGTTGCCCGGCTCGCACTGTGTCCTTGACCAGTGGAATCAGATGAGTTGTGTCCTGGTTGTCGAGCATCGCTCCGACACTTTCTGCCATGTCGGAGGAGAGCCCCGGCGCTTGCGTGTCAGGGGTCTGGCCGTATCCCACCGCGAACAGCAGGCTGGCATGAAGTGCGCTGTCAGGGACAAGTGGAGCAACCATGGCGACTAACTAGTCCTTGACTTCCCCGTGCGTGCTGGACCGTAGACCTTCTCGTTTCTGTCCAGTTCCCCAATGGAGGCCATCTCAGTATCGGAGAGGTGAAGTCCTTCGAGGTCAAGGTTCTCGCTCATCCGCTGCGGTGTATCTGTTTTGGGGATGACGATATCTCCGCGCTGCAGGTGCCAGCGCAGCAGCACCTGGGCCGGAGTTTTGCCGTACCTCTCGGCGAGCTCAGCGATGACCGGGTCGCTGAGCTCAGCGCCTTTGCCAAGTGGGCTCCACGCTTCGATTGCGATCCCTTGGGACTTGGTGAACTCGCGCAAGTCGTTATTGGCGAAATAGGGGTGAATCTCGATCTGGTTGACTGCCGGAACCACGTCGGTCGCGTCGATAATCCGCTCAAGGTGCTCCTCCTGGAAATTCGATACTCCGATGGAGGAGACGCGTCCTGAATCGCGCAGCTCGATCATGGCTTTCCAGGTGTCGACGTAGTCCACGTCGAGCTCAGGCATCGGCCAGTGGATGAGGAACAGATCCACCCTGTCGAGGCCTAACCGGTCCAAGGACGCTGCGAAGGTGCGGTGGACATCGGCGGGTTCGTGGAACTGGTTGTTCAGTTTGGTGGTGATGAACACCTCCTCACGGGGATTCCCAGATGCCCGGAGACCCTGCCCCACGCCCTCTTCATTCTGGTACATCTGCGCGGTGTCGACGTGGCGGTATCCGGCCCTGAGCGCTGCTTCGACTGACGCCGCAGGAGTTGCCAGAGCGGATGTGCCGAAACCGACGACGGGAATGCGATGACCTGAGTTGAGTTCGAGAGTGGAAGTCATGCTGTCCACTCTACGGTGCGCTTCCCGAGAATTCGCTGGATCAGCTCATGCAATGTGCTGATCGTGGACAGGTCCCTTTTCTCTGCTGATGAGGCTCGGGAACGGTCAAGCAGAACCGCGTGCATACCAGCTGCGCGAGCGCCGGCTACGTCAGCATCAGGGTTGTCTCCTACCATGAGGCAGGTGTGAACGGGGTGGCCTACAGCCTCACTGGCTGCTGTGAAAAGTACGCAGTGCCGCCACGGTGGGATCTACGTCGTCGTCGCTATTAATACCTAGGTCGAGGATCTCGGTTGAGAATTGCGTCATGCGATGGAGCCGCTGCTCAGCGAAGGTCAGTTCGCCGGTCAGGTAGCGCTCGTAGACCAGATCTGAAATCTCCTGCCACTGCCTCACCAGATCATTCACTTCAGTGTTGGTGAGCTGGTGATGGGTGCGCAGAAGGGAGCTTATCGCCGCATCGCGGGCCGAGTCGTGATCCAGCAGTGTCGCGTCGAGGTCGAATAGCACAGCCCGAATGCCCGGGACCAGGGGAGTGATGGTTAGGCCTCCATATTCATGGGTGTCTGGTCTGGAAGGGGATCTGTGTTGAGCCGACCGTAGGTGAGGACGTCCACTCGGTGACCATCGATGAGAAACTTGCGCCGTTCCGTGCCTTCGTGGAGAAAGCCAGCGGAAAGAGCAATGGCTCCGGAGGCGGGATTGTTGACCCGATGGCCAAGCTCTAAACGTTCGAAACCCCCACCTCACGATTCCTCGTCGGTGAGCGCCCAATTCGCTACCGCTGAAGCAGCAGCTGAACCGAGCCGGAGTCTGCGGAAGTCGGGATGCATCCAGTAGAAGAACCACCCAAGCCGGTGCTGAGTAGCGCCGTTGATGCCGACCACCCCTACGCAGTGATCGTCGCTGACTACCGCGAAGCCGTGGTTACCCTCAGAGATGCTGGTGACGAAACCTATGTACTTCCGCGCAGAATCAAGATCGGTCACTTCTCCTTGCCTGCTCATCTCCTCGGGATCAGCGCGAAAACCGGCGAGGACAGCGGCGGCGTCGTTCATTCTCAGGCGCCGCAAAAATGGAGAGCTCACGGATCTAGACTATCGGCCGGAATGTTGGTCCCGCTTGGGACGTTGCCCCAGGTATGCGTGCAATGACTTACCAAGAATATGGCGACCCGAACACTCTGAAGCTCACGGATGTGGACACACCAAAGGTTGGCCCCGGCGAGGTGCTGATCCGAGCGGAGCGGGCCTCGGTCAACCCCGTGGACTGGAAACTGATGAGCGGCGCCCTGGATCCTATGATGAACACCTTCTTCCCGGTGATCCCAGGGTGGGACGTGTTTGGGGTAGTGGAGCAGGTAGGCCCTGATGTGCCCGAGTTTTCACCCGGGGACCGGGTGGCCAGCTACGCCCGGAAAGACTTCGTTCAGGGTGGCACCTACGCCGAGTACGTGTCCGTGCCGGCCACCTCGGTGGCGCATGTTCCGGAGGCAGTGGGTTCCGACGCCGCAGCAGGGCTTCCGCTGACCGGCCTCACCGCGTTGCGCTGCCTCCAAACACTGAGCGTGACGGACAAAGACACGGTGCTGATCCACGCGGCCTCAGGGGGAGTTGGACACCTGGCCTCCCAGCTGGCCCTCGAGATGGGCGCCAGAGTCATCGGTACTGCATCTGAAGCCAACCACCAGCGACTGCGTGATATTGGAGTGGAGCCGGTGATCTACGGCGACGGCCTTGCTGACCGTGTCCTCGAGCTCGCCCCAGACGGAGTGGACGCTGTGGTGGACTGTGTTGGTGGCGTCCTGGAGCAGACACTAGCTGTGTTGACCGATGGTGGACGTCACGTGTCGATCGCTGATCCCACCGTTCTGGAGCAGCAGGGCCGGTGGGTCTGGGTCCGGCCCGACGGCGCCCGCCTGGAGAGTCTGCTGGAAAGAGTCGCTGATGGCCGACTCACCGTGGATATCGACTCCATCTACCCCCTGGAGAAAGCCCCGGAGGCCATGGAACACAACCAACGCGGAGCCCGGGGAAAGATCCTCATCGATCTCATGCGCTGAGCCCTGGCCCCTGATTGGGAAGGCTCAACACTCCACGACGTTGACCGCGAGGCCGCCGAGGGCTGTCTCCTTGTACTTGTGCGACATGTCCTTGCCGGTCTCGCGCATCGTGTTGATGACGTCGTCGAGCGTGACGCGGTGATCACCGTCACCCATGAGAGCCATGCGGGCGGCGTTGACTGCTTTGGTCGCGCCGATCGCGTTGCGCTCGATGCAGGGAACTTGGACGAGGCCCGAGATGGGGTCGCAGGTCAGCCCGAGGTTGTGTTCCATTGCGATTTCAGCGGCGTTCTCCACCTGCGTGGGGGTTCCACCTAAGACTTCGCACAGCCCGGCGGCAGCCATTGAGGAGGCTGACCCGACCTCTCCCTGACAGCCGACCTCCGCACCGGAGATGGAGGCCTGCTCCTTGTACAGCACCCCCACCGCGGCCGCGGTGAGCATGTAGGTGGTTACAATTTCTCGACGGTTGGCCTGATCGGCAAATGTAGAGCCGGGCCCGTAGTGGGTGGCGTAGAAGCCGACCGCCGGAATGATGCCCGCCGCTCCATTGGTCGGCGCTGTCACCACTCGGCCACCTGAAGCGTTCTCCTCATTGACGGCCAGCGCTACGAGGTTCACCCACTCCTGCCAGTAGGCGTAGGAACGTTCGGGATCATCCCGCCAGAGTTTGGCGTGCCAAGCTGGTGAACGGCGCCGTACTTTCAGCCCTCCGGGTAGAGGGCCCTCCCTGGCAAGTGCGGAATCTTTGCAGGCCTCCATGACTTCCCAGAGGTGCCAGATCCCATCGATGATCTCGGCCTCGGTGCGGTGGGCCCGTTCGTTTGCCATCATGATCTTGGAGATGGGCAGTCCTGTATCTCGGCAGTGCGCCATCAGCTGCGCGGAGGTACGGAACGGGTAGGGAACTGAAGCGTCGGCTTCGGCAAGCTCGGCAGCTGGAGAGTCAGATTCAGCGACGACGAACCCGCCACCGACTGAGTAGTAGGTCTCTTCAGCGAGCAGTTCGTCCTGGGAATCGACCGCGCGCAGGATCATGGCGTTGGAGTGCCGCTCCAGATGCGTGAGCGGGCGTTGAATGAAGTCCTCGACTCGCAAGGTCACATCCACACGATGGCCGAGTTGGGCAGCCACCTGGACGGTCCCAGATGCCTCAATGGCGGCCTTGCGCTCATCAACCTGCTCCGGGAGTATTTCATCAGCAGACCAGCCCTCCAGTCCGAGCAGGACAGCGTCGAAGGTTCCGTGGCCTGCCCCTGTGGCGGAGAGGGATCCCAGCAGCTCTACCTGGATCCCGGCCAGTTGATCGGCCTTCGGCGCCACCTGCTCGTCGACGAACCGGCGCGCTGCGCGCATCGGACCCACCGTATGAGAAGACGAAGGGCCCACCCCGACACTGAAAAGATCGAAAACACTGATCATGTGGCTTAGCTTACGCTTTGCTACTCAGGCTCTGTAGCGGCCGGGTCTGTGGTTGAAAGCCAAAATAACGTTCATCACCACAGCGCCTGCGGTGGAGAGCAAAACGTTTTCAGGGGCGAGGACAGTGAAGGCGAGCAGAATGACGGTGATGTCGAGCCCCATCTGCACATAGCCGCCCCGGAGGTTGAACTGCTCTTGAGCGATGATCGCCAATATGTTGAACCCGCCCAGTGAGCTTCCGTGGCGGAAGACGATGAGGAGGGCGACACCGAGCAGGGTGTTGCCAGCGAAAACTCCGAAGACAGGGTTGATATCTGGTACTGGCAAGTACATCTCGCAGACGGCGGCGAAGGCAGAGACAACGCCTACGGAGAGAGCGGTTCGGAGAGTAAATCTCCACCCCTTCCGCCATAGCGCCAGTGCGAAGAAGGGAACGTTGACCAGGAAGAACAAACACGCTAGACCGAGTGGTGTCCCAAAGGTGAGCAGCAGTGCGAGGCCGGCGGTGCCCCCGCTGACAGCTTGTGACTGTTCCAGCAGGTAGAGGCCCAGCGCCGCCATGAAGGTGCCGGTCAGCACTCCCAAAACGTCTTCTGCTGCGGAGTGGGGAATCACACGCCCGGCTAGTGGCTGGATATTGGCGTCGCGTTCGTCGAGGTCATCTGAATCACCGTTGCCGCGGGATGTTGCGGAGTCCGGCTCGGAGTCTGGTGTGGACATGCGCAACAGCGTACTTCGAGTGTGTTTCCTGCAGGTTGACCGCACCTCAGGGCGTCCAGTTGGGGGCGGAGTGCTCTCGGAGGATCACCGCTCAGAATGGAAGACGCGTGCAGAAGCAGTGAGGAGGGCTTCTGCTGTCTGAAGTTATCCTCAGAAGCCCGGAGATAAGCCTCTTCGCCCGCCAGTTCGCTCTCCTGACTGAGTTTATGAGATCCCCCAGATTCCCGCAATGCCCCTCCAAATCATGGTGAAAAGTGGGAGAAAAGTGGGACCACCGTGTCCGGGCCGCCCTCGGTCAATCAGGACTAGCTGTTGCCCATTGCCGAAACATCTCCACCTGAACCACAGCCCTTGATCTTGCAAACGCGCATGTTGACCAGGTGGAGCACGTTGAGGATTTCTAGGAGAGACAGTGACCAAAGCAGCAAGCATGGGGATCGAACGCATCCGCGTCAACGTCGGATCCAAGTTCCGACCCGACAAGCCCGCCCACGTGGACAAGGTGCTGACCAAGATCGCGACGGAACACGGGGAAGGCTTCGAGCTCGACGGCTATGAGCCCTCCGAGGGTGTGGCGATCTTCAAACGCGAGTCCAACACCCTGGTCGCCTCCCACGCCGGCAACGACTCCATGGAGATCCGACTGCCCCAGGACACCAAGCAGTCCGACGGCAAGAAACGGGCAGTCTCGCTGGCCGACACCTACCCCGGCTATCAGATGACCACCTTCGAGCCGCACCGTCGCCGGGCGATCATCTCCAAGCTCACAGACGAGGTCATCCGTGCCCGTGATGCGATCTCCAACGCACTCAGCGTGGACCCGTGGAACATCCAGGTCGCCGAGCGCACTGACGGCGGGTTCGACTTCTCGCTGCCGCCGACCTACCGGCCCTCCAAGCATGACGGGGCTCTGGAGGAGGTCGCGAGCGTCATCATCGGTGAGCCCGGCTGGTACGTCGAAACCGACACCCACGGGCGCAGGGGCTCAATCATTCCCGCCGAGCTGGCCACCTTCGATGCCGTCTATAAGACTCCGATGCCCAAGAAGATGGAGTCCTTCGATCACACCAATAAGGATCACTTCAAAGTCCCGATGGGTGTGGCCCTGCCCGAACCCGGCCAGCGGCATCAGACGATGAACCTCGACCTCGATGCCCACAACCATTCACAGATAGGTGGCACGTCGGGATCGGGAAAAACAGTCACGATCAATGCCTACATCGCATACCTGCTGGCCCGTGGGGCGGACATGTGTGTCATCGACACCCCGGCCAAGTCCGCGGACTTCATGTGGTGCAAAGAGTTCCTCACCCCCGGCGGGTGGGGGTGTGACTCGATCCGGCATTCGGCGGCCACCGCAGAGATGGTCCGCCAAGAAGGTCAGCGCCGCGGCAAAGAGCTCAAACGCGCAGGCGAGGTCAACTTCAAAGACCTGCCAAAAGGCAAGGGCTTCAAGCCCCTGGTCGTGGTCGTCGATGAGCTGACCGCGCTCTACGCCATGGACTCAGTGCCCAAAATCCCCAAAGACGCGCCGCAGAAGCAGATCGAACTCAAAGAGAAGGCTGAAGCGACGAACTTCGCCAAGTCACTGCTGAAAGACGCGATCAAGAACATCGCCGCCGAGCTGCGCTTCGTGGGAATCTTCCTGATGATCTCGACCCAGATCGCCTCGACCAACACCGGCATCGACACCGCGCTTAGGACCAACCTGGGACACAAGGCGCTGCTGGGAGCCAAACCCACCGAGAACAACCGCAAGCTGGTCTTCTCCGACCACGAAGCAGTGCCGATGATCCCGCCCCATGTGCGCGAAGACACAGCCGCGGCCAAAGGCGTTGGTGCCATCGAACCTGAAGGGGCCACGCCGGTGGTGTTCAAATCGTTCTTCCGGACCACTCACGAGTACCGCGACTGGCTGATCAGCTTGGGTGTCGCCCAGCGCACCGACGCGGCAGTGACTCCTACCCCAGCGTGGGTCGCGGAGGTCTTCGGCGAAGACGACCTCGACGACGGCGCCGACGAACCCGCCCCATCCGCTCCCAATCACCAGCCGGGGCCAGCCGGTTCCAAGGCCGCCGAACAGTGGGACGCCCTAGCCCTCTGATGTCGGCAAATTCAGCAGTCTACGGCGAGACATAGGACGCCGTCTCAGGCCCGATTAGGAATCCGATCACTATGCTGGTCGCATGGATTCAACCGCGCTCATGGTCATCATCATCAGTGTCGTGGGAATGTTCGTTGTGATCGCCTCCATGTCACACCAGCGGCGGAAATAAGGTCACGTTGACATCACCTAGGTTGATCTGCGCCGGACGGCTATTCCGGCGCGGGTGTAATCCCAGCGCAGCAGAACTTGTACTTGAGGGTACTGCCGCATGTGCAGGCTGAGTAGACACCTTTGTGGTAATTGCCACCCTCTACAGGGCCTTCGGGACGAACAGCGTCCCAGCGAAGAATAGTCCCTGGTGTCACCTGGACCCGGTGGTCGGGTTTTGGTTCGATTCCCCAGGGATTGATCGATTCACTGGGTTTAGTACTTCCAGGCGTATCTTCTGACCGCGGTATTTCATCGCGGTGTGTTTGTCCGTGTTGCACGAGCGAGGACCAGATTTTCGTCGTACCTTGGGAGCCGCTTGCCGCTGCGTCGAAGAGGTTTCCTCCTACCGGCAATAGACCAGCGAGAACCCCTGCCGGGCCCGCTGCTGCCACACCTAACCCACTCGAAATCAAACCCGCGATCAAGGAGAAGCGGACCCGACCTGCACCTACGCCGAGGCGAGATAACCAGCCGCGCTCCAGGTCTTTGCTCAATTGGGCAAGCTTGGGTTCGAGTAATGTCTTCTCTTTATCGCGCATGTATGCGTCGACTTCTGATCTGGATCCGAGCGGACAATGTCCATAAATATTCTCAAGCTCGACTCGAAAATCTCCGAAGGCTTCGTCGTCGTGAATGGTCTGTATGATATCTGGATTCAAGCCAGTCAACGCCGGTATTCGTGATGAGAGCATTACCTGAGTGGTAGGAGTCAGCGGGCTGAGGGCTTTACTGACTCCGTTTTTCAGGAGGTATGATTCCCAGTCGAAGACCGAAGTGTAAGTGGCCCGCGTCGTTTGACTGAGCACGTACTCTGCGGCGAAATATTCCACGGCCCGTTTCAGGTACTTCGTGGTCTGCTCCTCGACGGCACCTCCAGCCAAGGAGAAGAAGCCCCTGACGTCGTCGTCCCAGGCAAGGTTCTGTGGTTGAAACCGCTGGGCCAAGCTCGGCGCGTCCTCCAGAAGACGGTCACTGATGCCCTGTGCGAGGTCGCGGATTGTTCGTCGGTTCTCTTCCTGGATGATCTCGGATGGAGCAAGGATAACGATCCCGGCGTCCAAGAGGGGGAGCAGCGCCCGGATTGCTGGGAGTTGCACGGCGAGGAAACGGCGTGTGGAAGGTATGTCTGGTATGGCGGTGTGTGACTTGGAATCTGCTGGTCTCCAGCCGAGGCGAGCGGCAAGGGGATGTGGCCGGTTATATCGTTCGTCACAGAACCAATCACTGATTCGTGGCCTCGCCGTGGCGGGTATGGTGGTCGTCAATGTCGGGCCTCGCGGTGGCGACAGCCTGGTCGAGATGCTCTACCGCCTTCCTTACGGACGGGCGTCGTTATTGTTCATGCTCTTAGGCGGGATCGGATTCTCCCTCCTGTCCCGGCGGGCCCGGAGCGGTGAAAGTCCTATACCCGTGGGCTCTATCCTCTGGCGGGCATTGGTGCTGTTCGTGGGCGGACTGCTCCTTCAAGCAGTGGACCACGGCGTCTCAGTGATTTTGGTGACCTACGCCGTCCTGTTCACAGCGGCGCTGCCGCTCACCAGAGCTCCCGCACAGGCCCTGCTTGTCCTTGCCGGGCTCAGCGCCTCGCTGGGGCCCATATTGTGGCTCGCGGTTCAGGAAGGCACGGACAAGGCTTTTGACCGGGATCCACTCTCAGCCACTGATTCTCCTGGGGAACTCCTGGCCGGCACTTTCGTCACGGGTCCCTATCCAGTCGCAGTATGGGTGGCCCCGTTCCTCCTCGGGATGTGGCTTGGACGGCAGGACCTGACCCGTCGATTCCTTAGCACCCGACTCATCCTGTGGGGCGCGGTCAGCGCCATCGGAGCACGGACCATCTCCTTAACACTCATCGCCTACATGGGTGAGCCCACCAGTCATCTGGTGTGGCAACGACTGATCAGCTCCGTGGCTCATTCTCAGATGCCGCTATGGCTGGTCGAAGGCACCGGCGCGGCCATCTTCGTGCTGGGACTATGTCTGAAGATTGCTGACCGCGGCACCCAAGGCTCGTTGGATCCCCTGGTGAAGCTGGGGCAGTTGGCATTCACCGCCTACGTGGGTCATCTCTTGATTCTCGCCGTCGCGGTCCGGCCAGGGCCCGCGGACGTTCCAGAAGGGCTTGTGGCCAGCATCCTGATCATTGTCCTGCTGACAGCCTTTTCGCTCATCTGGCGTCGGCTGGTTAGCCGCGGGCCGCTGGAGATGCTTCTGAGGCCGCCACGGGTGCGAAGGTCAGGCCAGTGAGCACCGACACAACCGCATCAAGCGAGAGTTTAAGTTTTCTAAAGATCCTCTGAAGAACCCACTTCTGGCACGACTGGCCGCCTCCACCTCATGTCTACTTGAGGCGAACCAACTTTAAGGAGATCAAGACATGAAGACGAAACTCAGTGCTGTAGCAGCCAGCGTGTTTGCCGCATCTGTCGCACTCACCGCGTGCGGAGAGCCAAATCAGGACACCGAGGAACCTGCCGACGATCCCGCTGCACAGGACGAACAAACTGAGACTGCGAATGGCGATTTCAACGATGCCGACGTCGAGTACGCCTCCGGGATGATCGTTCATCACGAGCAGGCGGTGGAAATGTCGGACATCTTGCTGCAGACCGATGACGCCGATCCTGAGGTCTCGGCTTTAGCGGAAGACATCCGAGCCGCTCAGCAGCCCGAGATTGAACAGATGGAATCATGGCTGGAAGCCTGGGGTCACGAGCCCGACGAGGACGGCGACCACGGTGGCATGATGGAGGACGACGATCATGGCATGATGGGCGATGGTGGGCACGACGGCATGATGAGCGAGGAAGACCTCGCCAACCTGGAGTCAGCCGAGGGAGAGGAAGCCTCCCGCCTGTTCCTAGACCAAATGATCATCCACCACGAAGGTGCCGTGACTATGGCAGAGGACCACCTCGACGCGGGACAGAACCCGGAGGCCCTTGAACTCTCAGAGAACGTCATCGCTGATCAGAATGCAGAGATCGAAGAGATGGAAGAAATGCGCGATAGCCTCTAAACCATCAGTCCATCCCAAGAACTCGTCACACCACTCAGCACCTAGGAGAACCCCCACCATGACTCGGGCCAGCCACACCAGACGATTCAGCACGACTGCTGCGGCGCTGGCAGCGATGGTGTCTGTTGCAGCATGTTCATCTGAAGACCCCTCAGTCCCTTCTGGGGGCAGTGACACTGCGCTGTCAGCCCCCCGGGCTGCAGGATGCCTCCGGACGCGAGCTTGTCGAGGAGCTGGAAAGGCTGCCGCTGGCGGAGCGGCCCACCGATTTTGTCGCATCCGTAGAAACAGAAGCAGTTGTGATGATCGATGAGGATGGCAACGAATCATCGGTGCCCCTGCCCGAGGATGAGTTCTACCTCTCGGTTGCACCCTACGTTGACCAGACCCACGCCTGGCTGTCGATCATAGGTTTTGTGTGCATCATCATCAACTACGCCGTCGTCAACGTTTTCTTCCCCGGCCTGCACTCCTACGCAGGTCTTCCAGAATGATCCCTCGACGAGGAGAACAGGCTCTGGCAGACATGCGAAGTCGTATCACGAGCAAGAAGACGCTCTTGCTGCGCCATCTGGGCATGGCGAGCGTTTCGGGGCTGTTGGTCTATCTGTTCTATCTGTCGTATTCGGCTTGGGGGGTCCAGCCAGCACTGTGGCCGGACTGGGGAGAGGACCATCCCTTCTGGCGAGCATGGGCACATGCTGCGTTCGTCCTGTTGTTCCTGACGTTGAGTCTCTCGCCCGCGTCGGCCTTCTGGAAGCCCGTCCAACGGTTGTTGCCGTGGCGGCGGGAACTCGGAATATGGTTCGCGGTACTGGCAGTAGGGCACGCCTACACCATATGGGACCGTTGGGCGCGCGGGGACTTCGCAACGCTCTTCGGCTTCCAGTACGTGGAGGAGTTGGACAGATTCGTCCTGGCACGCGCCGAAGTCGGCATCATGAACATGATGGGGATGGTAATGCTGCCCATGATCATCTTGCTGGCGGTGACCTCCTCCGACCGAGCTGTGAACTTCCTCGGAGCGTCGTCGTGGAAATGGATCCACCGGAGCCTGGTGCACGTCATCTTCTACCTCGCCATGCTGCGTGGGACCCTATACTTCTTCTACTTCTTCCAGACGACCCCGCCCCAGTGGCAGGTCTACCCCTCGATCTGGTTCATGTACGTCTTCCTCGGCATGGGGGTCTTCGCGGTCTCGCTTCAAGCAGCCGCGTTCGCCAAGACCGTGCTCGGGCGGAAGCGCCAGCGGCGCGAGAGCGGGGTGCTGACCGTTGCCGCAATCTCGGGTGTGGTCGCATTGATGGTCGCGCCTCTAGTGCTCATGCTGGGGACCGTAGCGTACTTCGACAGTCGCCTCCTCAAGGAGAACCCGCAGCTCACCGGCCAGGCGCAGACCCCAGGAGAGGATGCCCAAACCCAAGTCCCTGACGAGTACGCACAGAGCTTCGAGATGGTCATCGAGGTTGATGACCAGCAGGACCGCCTCTGGGTGAGGGACCTGGACGATGCGCCCTCGTTCCGGCTCACCACCCAGATCGAAGGAACACCGGTCGCGGACCAGATCTACCGGTTCGAGGAGCGAACCTTGTATGTCGCTGACCAGGGCCCGGACTCGGAACTGACCTGGTCACGGACCGAGAACGTGGAGCCAGAAGACATCGACCTCCCAGAGATGGTCTTGGAGCCACGCGCGTGGGCCGCACAGTTCGGCCCGGGGGAACACCGGGTCCCGGGGCCGGAAGGTGAGCTGCAGGTCACCATCCACAGCGTGGATGAGCCCATCGCCGAGGAGGTCTTCGAGATCCCCGAGGACGCAGACCCGGTATTGAGGTGATTCATCGATGACTACCGCAGCGATTGTGATGATGATCGTGGCTCTGGTGACGGTGTGGGGCGGCACGGTCGCCTCGATCATCCACCTCTCCCGGAACCCCGAAGAATCCTAAGCAAGGAGACGCACCTGATATGTTTGCCGCCATGATTTCTGCGGGCTTCCCCGCCCCGCCGATGAACCACATCGACCTACCCGGGCCCTTATCCATCGCCTTCTACTCCCTGGCAATCCTGCTGGGCATCGCTCTGGCAGTGGTGGTCGCCACCCGCCTGTGGAAGTCACGCGGAGGCGACGGCGACGACATTCTCTCCGCCGCACTCTGGGCAGTGGTCTTCGGTATCATTGGCGCCCGGATCTACCACGTCATCAGCTCTCCCGACGCCTACTTCGGCGAAGGCGGAGACCTGCTGCGCACCGTCCAGATCTGGCAGGGCGGCCTCAGCATCATCGGTGCCGTGGCCGCCGGCTCGGTGGCCGTGTGGATCTTCTGCCGGCGCAACGGCATCAAATTCGGCGCCTTCGCTGACGCGATCGTGCCCGGAGTCATCCTGGCTCAGGCGATCGGCCGCTGGGGCAACTGGTTCAACCAGGAGCTCTACGGCGGCCCCACCACCCTGCCCTGGGGCCTGCAGATCGACACCGACCAGCCGCACCAAGCGCTGCCTCCCGGCGCCAGCGAATTCACCACATTCCACCCCACCTTCCTCTACGAATCACTGTGGAACCTGCTGGGATTCATTGCACTGGTCTGGCTCTATAAGCGCTTCCAGTTCAAACAGGGCCTGCTGGCCTGGACCTATGTGGCCTACTACATGATGGGTCGTTTCTGGATCGAATCGATGCGCCGCGACGAGCCCGATAAGAGCACCCAGTTCCCCTTGGAGTTCATCGGCCTGGACTGGAGGCTGAACCAGATCGTCGCCTTCGTCGTCTTCCTGATCGCCATCGCCGCTCTGATCTGGCTCTTCAGCCGCCGCCCGCGGACTGATGAGGCGTTGGCCGAGGAGCTGGAGATCCACACCCCGGCCTCTGAGCAGCGCAACCCTGTTGCGGGGCACAAAGTCGACCAGGACGCCCTGAAGGGGACGCCCGAAACCGACCCCAGTGGATCAGATTCTGAGACGGGGCGCGGTCAATTCCGGTCCAAGAAATGAGACGTGAACCGACGAAATCTGCACCCGGTTCGCCGCGTTCCCGGAGAAGGCTGGTCTCTACGACCCGCTCAATGAGTAGGCACACCCGCCCGTCGCCGCAGCCCGGATAGACTGTGGGAAGTCTCTTCCAGGCTCCCCAGCACGAGGAAACTGAGCAGGACACCGTACAACGGCAGGTGTCCCAGAAACTCGGTCGCCCCAAAGAGCGCCAGCGTCGCGGTGAACGGCACGGCCGTCAGGATCGCAACCACCTGCGGCAGAGCGCCGGAGATGACGAGCAGCCCCAACAAAAGCTCGACGGACCCGGCAACCACCGCGAAGGCGTCGGCGCTTACCCCGAACGGGGCAAGGAGATTGAGGAGCGGTTCCTGCTCGAGCATAGCCCGCGCCATCTCTGGATTCGCCAGCTTCTCCACGATGGCCAGGGAGATGAGGGTTACGCCCGCGCCAAGCTTGAGACCGAACGTCGCCCGGCGCAGCGTCGCCAGGTCAAGGTCCGTGCGACCTCCATCGTTCAGACGTGGAGGCAACACGAACAGAAACCTGACTTGGCTCACGCTCCGCGATTAGGTGGGGGCGCGTTTGGCTGACCTGGGGGTTTGTAT
>NZ_VAVZ01000080.1 GCF_005771525.1 Nesterenkonia salmonea
CTCGAAAAAGTCGCCCGCGGCCGCGTCGCCCTCGAAGCCATCAAACAAAACTGAGACACACCACTAGTATGCTCTGTTCGGAACCGTCGAAGCCGACCACGACGCCCAACTTCCGCTCTGCAGAGTCAAAGGGGACAGCCAATGGCAGGGGGTGAACTCTGTTACTGATAACAGCCCTTTCCCGGGAGTCTTTACTCCTGCGACGATGACGGAGACCCCCGAATTATCGAGACCCGTCCTCGTCACCCATTATTTTACCAGCAGGGCATCAGATGGGGCTCCGGCCCGGGTTCTGGACTGAAGTGCAACACTCCCTGAGGCGTTATGGGAAATCCACCTGGACGTAGCACGGGAGTGTGACACTTGATCGGTTACCACACTGATCAAGAAAGGCCACACTCCCGTTGAAACCAGGATACCGTCATCTGAACCTTGATGAGCGCATCGAGATCGACAAACGCCACGACCGCGGCGAATCATTACGCACCATCGCCGATGCGTTATCGCGCAGTCCCTCAACGCTCTCGCGGGAACTGCGCAGGGGACGGTGGCGCCCTTCGCATGAGAACGCCGCCTACCGCCCCTACCGCGACGCCGGGCTGCACGGTGGCGCGCTGAGCCCACCCCAGTACCGGGCAGACCGTGCCCACCGCAAAGCCGCCGCCCGGGCGGCACGATCACACCAGCGAACACGGCTGAGCAGTGATGCGGCGATCACCTACCTGGTCAACAAGCTCGGTGACGGCTGGACCCCGGAAATGATCGCCGGCCGGGTCCGCATCGACTTCCCCGACACCCCAGCGATGTGGATGTCCCATGAGACGATCTACCGGTTCATCTACGCCCCAGAGAACCAGCACCGCCGCCTGCACGAATACCTGCCCCATGGCCGGAAGAAGCGCCGTAAGCACCATGGCCGTAAGGTCCATTCCTCGAAGATCCCTCACCGGGTCTCGATCCACCACCGTCCGCCTGAGGTTGATGAGCGCGCCGTGTTCGGCCACTGGGAAGGTGACAGTGTGCTGGGGACTAAAAGCCGCGGCGATGGCATCCACACTGAGGTCGAACGACACACCCGGCTGCTACGGGCCACCAAAGTAGCCGCGCTGAGCTCACAAGAAGGCATCGAGGCCCAGAAACGACTCTTCGGGCCACTGCCGGTCCATGCCCGGGTTTCGACCACCATGGATAACGGCACCGAGATGCACCTCCACACCGAGCTGGTCACCGACTACGGTATAGACACCTACTTCGCCGACCCCTACTCCTCATGGCAGCGGGGCACCAATGAGCACCACAACGGCAGGCTGCGCCGCTACTATCCCAAAGGCACAGACTTCAGCCACCTCAGCGAAGAAGAGCTCCAAGCCGCTGTCACCGAGATCAATAACCAGCCCCGCAAATGCCTGGGCTGGTTCACCCCGGCCGAAGCATTCGACGAGCACCTACACTTAGAAACAACCGGTCAGTGTTGCACTTCAAAATAAAATTCGGGCGGGACGCACACACCCGTCGCTGCTCAGCGGCCGAAAAGGACTTTCGCTTCCTCGTAACGCTCTGCCGGTACGGTCTTCAGGCCTTCTAGTGCGGCGTTGAGGTCGACTTCGACTATGTCTGTGCCGCGAAGGGAAACCATGCGGCCCCAGGCCTGCTCGTGAACCAGATTGAGGGCTTTGATCCCGAACCGGGTGGCCAGTACCCGGTCATAGCCGGTGGGGTTCCCGCCACGCTGAATATGGCCAAGCGTTGTGTTGCGAGTCTCGATGCCGGTGAGCTCCTCAATCTGTGCGGTGACCCACTCGCCGATCCCGCCAAGTCGCGGCCGCCCGGAGGCCTCCTCCCCCTTCTCTGCTAGGGCTTCCTCAGCACCGTCCGGGATGAATCCCTCGGCTACCACCACCAGTGGCGAGCGGCCACGGGAGTGCACCTGCTCGACCCATTCGCACACCTGGTCCATGCTGACCCGCTTCTCTGGTATCAGGACTGCATGGGCACCGGCGGCCATTCCGGAGTGCAGGGCGATCCATCCCGCATGGCGGCCCATCACCTCGGCCACCATGCACCGGTGATGAGACTCGCCGGTGGTGCGCAACCTGTCCATGGCATCAGTGGCTATTGAAATGGCGGTGTCGAATCCGAATGTGAAATCGGTGGCATTGAGATCGTTGTCGATGGTCTTGGGAACGCCCACCATCGGGAGACCTGCATTGGTAAGACGCTTGGCTCCGGCTAGGGTGCCCTCACCACCGAGAACGACTACGGCATCGATGTCGTGGCGCTTGAGCTGCTTGGCCATGTTCTGCGGACCGCCACCGGGATAATTGTAGGGGTGTGTGCGACTGGTGCCGAGGATGGTGCCGCCGACGCGGGAGAGGCCGCGCACATTGTGGCGGGAGAGTTCCATATAGTCGGCTTCGATCAGTCCGCGCCAACCGTCCCTAAATCCAACGAACTCGTCTCCATAGCTCTTGATCCCGTGCAGCACGGCGGAACGGATGACCGCGTTGAGGCCCGGGCAGTCGCCTCCGGATGTGAGCAAACCAATGCGCATCGTTCAGCCCTTCTCCTTATCCTGTGTGAAGACTGGTTCTGGCGCTGACCGGCAGGTTCGGGCTCAGAGCCGTTGGCCAATGTATACGGCGGTGTCCGCCATGCGGGAAGAATAGCCGTATTCGTTGTCATACCAGCCGAACACCTTGACCGTCTGGCCGATCACCTTCGTCAAAGGTGCGTCGAATATGGAAGCGTGTGAGTCTGCAATCACATCGGAAGAGACCAGCGGATCCTCGTTGTAGGCAAGCGCCCCAGCCAAGGGCCCTCCGGCTGCCCTCTTGAAGGCGGAGTTGACGTCGTCTGCGCTTACGCCCTGCTTCTCGACCCTGACGGTGAGATCAGTCCCCGAAACAGTGGCTACCGGCACGCGCACGGCAAAACCGTCCAGTTTTCCGTCCACCTCTGGAATCACCATGCCTATTCCTTTGGCCGCGCCCGTGGAGGTAGGCACGATGTTGACCGCGGCAGCACGAGCGCGTCGGGGGTCCTTATGTGGAGCATCATGAAGGCGCTGATCCCCGGTGTAGGCGTGAATGGTCGTCATGAGACCTTCAACGATGCCGAAATCGTCGTTGAGCACCTTGACCAGTGGAGCGAGACAGTTGGTCGTGCAGGACGCATTGGATATCACAGTGTGGTTGAGCGGGTCGTAGGTTGACTCATTGATCCCCAGCACTATGGTGGCATCTGCTCCTTTGGCCGGCGCGGAGATGATGACTTTCTTTGCTCCGGCACTTATGTGCTGGGAGGCGGTCTGATGAGTTCTGAACAGCCCGGTACACTCCAGGACGATGTCGATCTCTAGCTCATCCCAGGGAAGATTGGCAGGATCTGATTCGGAGAGCAGCTTGATGCGGTGTTGACCGGCCAACAGATAGTCACCGTCCCGGGTCACTTCTGTAGGGAAGCGACCGAGGATGGAATCATACTTGGTCAGGTTAACCACTGAGTCGGGATCGGTGAGATCGTTGATGGCCACCACCTCGAGGGCCTGTCCCTGGTCCTCGAGGACTCGGAGAAAGCTCCGTCCAATCCGCCCGTATCCATTGATAGCTATTCTCGTCACCATTGACATCTTTTCCTCTGGTAGCTCACTCACACGGTACCGGGTCAGGCCACGCCATCATTAAGCGAGTCCTGTCGGCACGTCGCACTCGGCGCAGGACAATCATTTCACAGTACCTACCGGATAGAAACCAGGAGCAGCTTCTTCTTCGAGGAGGATTCTAAGGGACGGTTGCATCGGCCTGAGCTTCAGGAGTCGCAGTGGAACCGGTAGCACCTGGTCGCAGAGTCCTTCGCTACGGGGATGATACTTCCGAAACTGTGATCGCTCAGGTAATTCAGGGCTTGAGCATCAGAAAGACCGCCGAGCAGGTCGGTGTGCCGCAGTCGACCGACCATCGGTGGGTGACCCGAGCACGCGCTGGCCAATCCCGTGGCAGCAATGGTCGGCCTCGGCATCCTGGCCGTGAGCAGTTCCACCGGCTGCGCCAGAAGGGTCGTTTCGTTCGCGAAACCACACCGCAGTGGGGGTCTCGTCGATGAGTGGCTATAAGAGATTGCGCGGTTTGGGGCTTATCGCCATTGGTATTGCTTGACAGGCCGTGAATCCCACCGGA
>NZ_VAVZ01000081.1 GCF_005771525.1 Nesterenkonia salmonea
GGCGGCCCAGGGAAACAGACCAGCCGAAACGCTGATACTGCGCCCTGGGCCGACCTCACTTAGCCGGCGACGCGGTAGAGAAATGCCGCCGCCGGATCCAGTTGGAGACCCTCGGCCACCGGGGCCGCAAACAGGACCCGTTGTACAAGGCCCGTCGAACCCTGCTGACCGGGGCCGACCTGCTCACCGATAAGCAGTACTCACGGATCCAGGACGTCTTCGACGGTGACGCCCACGTCGAAGTCGAAGCCACCTGGGCGTTCTACCAGCACATGGTCGCCGCCTACCGAGAACCGGACCGGGCCGAGGGCAAGAAGATGATGAACACGGTGATCACTAAGCTCTCCCGCGCCGTACCCAAGGCCCTGACCGAGCTGACCACACTCGGGCGCACCTTGAAGAACCGAGCCAGCGACGTCCTGGCCTACTTTGACCGCCCCGGCACCTCGAACGGCCCCACCGAGGCGATCAACGGGCGACTGGAGCACCTACGTGGCTCAGCCCTGGGGTTCCGGAACCTCACCAACTACATCGCCCGGTCCCTGCTGGAATCCGGAGGATTCAGACCACTACTACACCCTGGATTGTGAAGAGCCGCTTATGCAAAGGACCACCCGCGCTGGGGCTACCGACGGGCCTACTATGACGCCCGAGCCGAGGGCTGGGCGGTCAACCATAAGAAGGTCCAGCGGCTCTGGCGTGAAGAGGGCCTGCGGGTGTCGGTGAAACGTCGACGCAAACGCGTGGGGTCCTCCACCACGGAAGCCCCACAGGCCGGCGCGCCGAATGTGGTGTGGGCGGTGGACTTCCAATTCGACGCCGATGAGACCGGCCGGGCGATCAAGATCACCTCGATCGTCGATGAGCACACCCGCGAATGCCTGGGCGGGATCGTGGCCCGCAGCATCACCGGTGATGACCTCACCGCCCACCTCGACGCTATCGCCGCGCAACGGGGACTGCCACAGGTTCTGCGGTGCGACAACGGCCCGGAGCTGATCAGTAAGGCGATGGCCGACTGGGCTGGAGAGGTCACGGGGATCTACTACATCCCACCCGGTGCCCCGTGGCGCAATGGCTACGTGGAGTCCTTCAACAGCCGAATCCGAGACGAGTGCCTGAACATCACCAGCTTCTGGTCCCTAACCCATGCTCGGGTGATCATCGGCGATTGGAAGAAGGAGTACAACACCATCAGACGCCACTCAGCGCTCGGCTACCGCAGCCCGGCTGAGTATGCTGAAATCTGTACCCATTGAAGAATCCGCGGCCCGCATAACGCGTGGACCTACTNCTCGGCTACCGCAGCCCGGCTGAGTATGCTGAAATCTGTACCCATTGAAGAATCCGCGGCCCGCATAACGCGTGGACCTACTTCCGGGGGCAACCCACTCAGCGAGCAGGTCTTCTTCAGCTCTGGTGACGGTAGCCGGAGAGATTTTCACAGCCTGCCGCCGGGTCACAGACAGCTGAAGCAGGAGTCGATCCTGTCCAAGGAAGCTGAGCAGCCGAAGCCCCCAGCGGTGACGGCAGATCAGCCGGTGACTAGTGGCACCGCAGGCGAGGTCGACGGCGTCGAAGATGACCGTCCGAAGATGTGAGGCTTCAGCAATGCGGAGCTTCCAGCCTTCACGTGAGTGGACGACGTTTGCGCTGATGTACATGAATGGCTTCCTTTCGAGAACACACCCTCCCGAATGGGCAGGGTGGCTCGCCAAGGAAGTTCATGCGGTCAGTCTACAGAGGGCTGGGACTCGATGGGTGATCGCACGCTACGACTTCCCGGACACTGATAGTCCAGGAAGAGGACATCACCCCCGGGAAACCGGAATGGACCTCTTCTGAGCACATGAGAATCAGCCAGTCCTACGGTTGTTTCTCACTTACACGTGAAAAGACCAAGGAGGTCTACCCTATGGGCACCTACGCACCGCTGAAACAGTGGCCGACCGCAAAGAACATCGACCATTTGACACGGCTGACGATCCGGCATCTGGACGGCAAGATCAGCGCCCCAAAGGTAGTCGAGACTCCGGGGCATCCGCGGACGAACGCAGCCATCCGCTCAAGCCTCACGGACCTGAACTGGTTCGAGCTGATGACTACCCGGTTCCAGCATGCGCAGCACGGGGGTTCCGAGTCACGCCGCGCATACATCACCGGATTCGCCCTGCCTGCTGCAGCACGGGAATTCACAGAGGACATTTCTCATGCCCTCGGAGAAGACGTGCTGGTACGCCTCTTCCCGCCTGAGGGCGGAGAAGATGTGGAGCCTGTCCCTGTGGGGAGGAAGGACGGGGTTCCGAGCGAATGGCTGGGAGCATTCGACCGTGAGACCAACATTCACCCGTTCTACGGGAAGCATGACTCGCTGAATCGCGAACTTGATGAAGCCTGGGGAATCCAGATCATCAGCACCCGCTGGACCGAGGCCGCGAACGACCGGGACATCGACTTCTTCCACCGCGTGGAAAACGCGGTTCGGGATGGAGCCCGTGACCGGCGTGCCCGCTGAGGCGGCCACCTCACGCCGCTGATCACGAAGGCCGCTGAGGCTGGGCTGGGGAGACTATCCGTGCGGGTACCGAATGGTGGAGCCGATGATCTTCCCGAGTTCAGCACTCAGCGCCTGAAGTCGTTCATCACGACGGTGCTCACTGTCTTCCAGAGTGATATCGAGTCTGCCCGTGGTGGGGCCGGCGTCGAATGGCGGCGGCTGACCTTTATGCGACATCGGTGTGTGGGCCCCGTATCGGTCCAAAATCTCCTTGACCGCAGTCCACCGCGTCCGGATCCTCGCGGCGACGAGGTCATTGCCTGCATTCTCCGGAAGCGGGATCCTCTCTTCCTGTACGTCATGCCTCAGAGTCGGCCCCTGTTGCCTCCACAGTGCTGAGACGCCGGTCTTCTTCACCAGCATCTCTGCGAACCGGCGACCAAGCTGATCGGCGGGGACCTGGGCAAGGAGCCGGACCATAGGCACACCGGTCTCATTGGTTTCAGCGCGGTATGCCAGGTTGGATGGTTCTTCGGGGCTGGACCACTCCAACAGATGGTCATGAAGACGTTTGACCTGGTCGATGTCCCCGTAGTGGATCTCCAGCTCGAGGTCGGCCACCGGGGTCTCCTCCGGGATGGACATGATGCGGTAGTCGAAGGCGTCATGATCCGGGATAGGAATCAGGTAGCCGGAGCGGACGAAGATCAGATCCAGCAGCACCAGGGTCATGAAACGACGAAACGCCGTCTCGTGCGGGCTGTCTCCCCGGGCTGAGTGGAAGCGTTGCCGGAGGAAGCACAGGGCCTCCCGGTGATCTGTGGTCTTCGCCAGTGCTGTGTTGACCGCTTGTTCGTGCAGTGCGTTCTCGTCGTCGGCGCGGATCGGCGAGGCGGTGACTCGTCCGCTGGGATGGGCCCAGACGTGCCACCCGGTGAAATGTCCTACGCCCTCATACGAGGACCAACCGGGGTTATCGGCGCTGGGGTCGTAGGTCAGGAAGTAGTAGAGGGGGTTCGCCTCAGTGATTTGGTTGCCGTGGCGCAGAATCAACTCTGCCTCATCCCAGTCCAGGATGAAATCGATCAGTTCCCAGACGTTGACTTCAGTGTGGCGGAACGGGCCGGGGGGCTCCTGGGTGAGCAGGCCACGGAGGTGCAGGATGATGTGGGGACGCTCAGTGGCTACCCAGGCACCCTCGTTGTGCGCCATGATCCGCTGTCCGGCTGGCCGAGGCCGCGCTAGATGCTCCCAGAGGGGACTCAGATTGGTGCGGAACTGCGCATGGGACGCATAGAAGAGCTTCTTCAGTGACGGTCAAGTCCCGTGTAGTGGTGTAGCTGGCCCTGTTGTTCTTCGAGGCTTTCGTTGGTCAGCCAGG
>NZ_VAVZ01000082.1 GCF_005771525.1 Nesterenkonia salmonea
CACACGCGGGCATTTCAGGATGAGTCAACGACTAGGTCCAGGCGGGCATCTGGGATGAGTCAATGCGACAATTTGCCGCGTTGAGGGATAACCAACTACACTCTTACAGGTTCCCCTGGAGGAAATGAGCAGTCTTCTCCTTGGGATTTCGGGCCCCCATCGTCTAGCGGCCTAGGACACCGCCCTTTCACGGCGGCGGCACGGGTTCGAATCCCGTTGGGGGTACTAACTTCGACGCTTTTCAAAGTGGCGGAGTCGGAGAGGCTCTGATAAAGTTTCTCCTCGTGCCGATTCGGCACAGCAGCATGTAAGGCCCTGTAGCGCAGTTGGTTAGCGCGCCGCCCTGTCACGGCGGAGGTCGCGGGTTCAAGTCCCGTCAGGGTCGCAGGACATCGGTTTTCAGATACGGCTCTGTAGCTCAGTTGGTAGAGCGTTCGACTGAAAATCGAAAGGTCACCGGATCGACGCCGGTCGGAGCCACAAAAAGCCGGTGTCTCGGTACTGAAACCCCTGGTCATCCAGGGGTTTCAGTCGTTTCAGGGGATCGTTTACCACCGGGTCCCGCCTTATCGCAACTTTGGCTTGCGGCACATGGGCCGCAGCTCGTTCTTTGCGGTGCGGGTCTTACCTTCAAGGGCACCGTCATAGGTGCCTGCTTGGCGTATCCAGTTCCTCAGAATCGTGTAGCTGACTCCGAAGTTGGTGGCTTTAGCTCAGGCTCACACCAGCTTCGTGGGTCTTAAATACCGCGACAGCATCCCCCAGGGATTCTTCCATTACTTTTTGCCATAGGGACACCAGATGTCATCTATCGGTGTATCAGCGACTCAAGCTGCTCGACGTTTCTCTCCATCCAGTCCACATAGCCGTTTGCGTCCTCCGGCAATGTTTCACTGAACTCTAGGATTGGGACGCCTGCGTCTTCTGCGGCTCGGCGAATCTGCAGCGACTGGTTGGTCTCGGTTTGTTCGTTGTAGACCAACAAATCGAGGTCTTCAACGGTCGTTAGGGCTTCCTGCAGCAGTCGAGGGGAGACGTCGTCTCCGTGTTCGATGGCAGCGAGGAAGTCCTGGTCGGTCTCATCTTCGAATCCGGCATCTGTAAGGAGGTAGGCAGAGACAGGCTCGGTGGCCATAAATGTGGTCCCAGTGGCGTCGAGGTTGCGGTTGCGCTCGTCGAGTGTATTGATCTCCTGGCTGAGCCTCTCCGCGTTCTCGGTGTAGAGCTCGGCATTCTCCGGTGAGAACTCTCCGAGGTGTTCGCCCAGGTAGTTCACGAAGTCGCTCATCAGCGCAAGGTCGTACCAGGCATGCTCATTCTCGTCACCGTCTTCGTGACCATGACCGGCATGTGCATCCTCGGTCTCGTCGTTGGAGTCCTCTTCATGGTCATCGTCCTCAGGGTGCTCGTCACCGTCTGGTTCGCTCTCCGTGACGGGGGCATTAGCGTCGCTGTGATCCTCGTGATCTGTCTCTTCGTTGAGTTCGGAGAGAGCTTGGAGTAGGACGTGGTCCCTCTCAGCCGACTCGGCCAGACTGGTCAGGAATGGGTCGTAGCCGCCACCATTAGCGATGAGCATATCGGCCTCTTCAATGCGAAGCCGGTCTTGCGGGGTGGCCTCGTAGGAATGTGGATCAATCGCGGGGTTATCGACTATGGCTTGAACGTCTGCTGTGTCGCCGGCGACCTGTGAAGCTAAGTCGGCGTAGACGTCGGTTGAGGCCACCACACTGATATTGCTGGCGGCCTCCTCGCTATCCGGTGAGGCGGAGTCCTCATCTGTTGGGTTGCCGCAGGATGTGATGAGCAGGGTGGCTGCCGCTGTGAGAGCCCCGTACGGCAACAGTCTCAGAGTCCCCTGTGAGCTACCCGGGACGCGTGATTCAGCCGGCGATTTGGTGAGAGAGAAAACGGGCATCGCGGTGCCTTTCAGAACGAAGAGGATTGAGGGTCACTGTACGGCTTCTAACTAATGAGAACAAATTGCGACAAAGGTGAGCGTCGCGTGGAGCTGACCGACATTTTCTACGCTGTGTAGAATTTGGTGTCTGGCGTCCGGAGATGAAGGAGCTGACCATGAGCAGGAAGAAATGCTTCCTCACAGTTGCGCCTCGTGAGAAGTCGGTCGGGCAGCTGGCTCCGCGGCCATTGGCGATATTCGCCGCCTCTGCCTTGGCCCTGTCGGCGTGCGGTTCTGTCACCGAGGAAGACACTCCCCCAACGCCACTAGTCTCTCAGGAGGGTGAAGACCTGGAACATGTCCATGGTTTAGACGTCGATCCTTCCGATGGTTCGCTGATGATCGCCAGCCATTACGGACTGTTTCGGCTCCATGGTGATGGTCCGCAACGCGTCTCTGAGGTCCAGGATTTCATGGGCTTCGCTGTGGCGGATGAGGAACTGATGCTGGCCAGCGGCCACCCGGGTGAGGGTCAGAATGCTCCCGCCAACCTCGGACTGATTGCTTCGACTGACGGCGGTGCCACGTGGGAAGAAGTCTCACTGAGCGGCGAAGCGGATTTCCATGCCCTGGATGCCCTCGGAGACCGAGTGTATGGAGTGGACGCAGCCTCCGGGCAGGAGCTGATGATCAGCGACGACGCCGGCGAAACCTGGCATAGTCCGGGTGCTCCAGCGATGGCGAGCCTGACTATTGATCCTCGCGATGCTGACACTGTGTTGGGCACCACAGAGAGTGGCCCAGTCATCAGCGCAGACGGTGGAAAGAGTTTCAACCCCGTGGCTAAGGCCCCAATCCTCCAGCATGTGGACTGGGCCGCTGACGGGACGGTCTTCGCCCTCGACCCCGATGCCGGGGTGCACCGAAGTGAGGATGACGGTATCACCTGGGAACAGGTCGGTGAGGTCGATGCTGGCGTGGAGGGGCACCCTGAGGCGCTCCACGCGGTGGACAAGGATGAGATGTGGGCAGCTGTGGGGGGAAGCCTTCTGCACAGCACTGACGGGGGCGAGAGGTTTGACGTCGTCCACGAGAGCTGAACTCTCTGCGTTCTGGGGTGCCCGTTCCCTAGGACTTTACGAGTCGGCTGATGGCCTTTGAGGCTTCATTGATCTTAGCTTCAGCTTCAGCGCCGCCGTCCTTGACTGCGGAGGTGACACAGTGTTTGAGGTGGTCATCGAGCAGGCCTAGGGCAACATTTTCCAGGGCAGAGTTGATCGCACTAATTTGGGTGAGTATGTCGATGCAATAGGAGTCTTGCTCCACCATCTTGTGGATGCCGCGGGTCTGACCTTCAATGCGTTTCAGGCGAGCCAGGTAGCGGTCTTTGTCACTAATGTAGCCATGGCCTGCGGGGCTGGCGTTGGTCGTGGCGGTCATGGTCGTCATCTCCTGGTCGTTGGGCTTGTCTCGTCAGGCGCATGGTCAGCGGCTGGGGAACGGTCGAGGATTCGGTCGGTGCTTGCTTGCGGGGTGAGGTCGAGCCGACGCAGCAACTGGGCGTTGAGGGCGACTACGACTGTGGAAGCCGACATCAAGATTGCACCGACACTCATGGGCAGCACAAATCCGCGCATTGACTCATCCCAGATGCCCGCCTGGACCTAGTCGTTGACTCATCCTGAAATGCCCGCG
>NZ_VAVZ01000083.1 GCF_005771525.1 Nesterenkonia salmonea
TTATCCGGCTAATTGGGGTTCTTTTGGGCTATTGGCCGGTTAATCTTTTCAGCGGCGCAGCCGGCGGAGTTGATCTTCGTGGCTGCGTACACGCTCGGCGAGGGTGGTCACTGCGGCTCGGAGGGTGGCGATCTCGTCGCTGATCGCGGTCATTGGAGTGTCGGTGGCTTCGGCGTGTTTGTGCTCCTCGACGATGCCGCGCAGTGCGGTGTTGCGGTAGATCGTTGAACGGCTCAGGCCGGTGGCGGCGGCGATAGCGACAAACGTGATCGGTTGGCCGTTGCGGCTCAGGTCGGTGCAGGCGCGTTCAATGATGTTGATCCGGTCGTGGGGGTTCATCAGGCGGCGGCTTCGGTGTCGGCGATGAGGGCGTCGAGGCGGTTGATGAGCTTGTGGTGGCGGTCGGCTTCATCAATCCATCCGCGGTCTTCGGCATCGCGGGCAAGGGCTTGGGCATCGACACGTTGGGCGGCGAGGATCGGAAGTGATGAGGGCTCAGCGCGGTAGCTGGGGCAGTGTTCGCAGATGTTGGCATAGGCACAGGCGCCCTGGGCGGGTGTGCGCAGGCAGAACCCGCCAGCCATGCGTGATTTCAGCAGCGGTGTGTCCTGCCAGTCCTGTCCGCCGGTGATGTCGGCTAGCGGCAGCTGGGTCCGGCCGCCCGGGCCGGTTGGTGCCGGAGGTTGCGGAGCTGTTTGCTGTTTGGCTAGATCCAGGGCGCGTTCGTATTCGGTGCGGACGGTGGCATCAAAGAGTTGACCGTAGCGCAGGCTCATCTCTGCGCTGACGTGACCGAGCAGAGCCATTAGCGCTTGCAGGGAGACTCCAGCGTTGACCAGCGCGGTCGCGTAGGTGTGGCGCAATTGGTGGGAGGTGACGTGTTCGAGTCCGGCGATATTGGCGGCGTGATCAAGTTCGGCCCGGACTCCCTGTTGGGATAGTCGGCGTCCGAGATAGGTGAACAGGAACTGGGCTGGTCGCCGGTAGCGTGGGTGCGGCATCGGTCGACCATGGGAACGGATCTGGGTAATGCGGTCGATCAGCTCCAGGGTCTCGGAATCCAGTGGGACCATGCGTTCGGTGGCCATCTTGCCCAGCGGGACCTTCAGCCACGCGCCGTTGTCCTGGATCTGGTGCACGCAGTCCAGCTCCAGATCCAGCAGCTCCCCGATGCGTAGCCCGCAGGCCCGTTGCAGGCGTAGGGCCAGGGCGGCCAGTTCGTTGGCGGGATGGAGGGTCAGCGCCTCTTGTAGGCGCCGGTCGGCGTCAACGGGGAGATAGCGGGGCAACACCTGCGGAAGTTTCGGGATGTCGTCGCGGAAGATGACTTTCCTGGAGGGCGCGACGTCCCAGCCCCATTCGGCGATATCGGTCAAAAATGTTGTCACCGCTACTACGCGCCGGTTGCGGTCGCCGATGCTGATCGGTTGGCCGTCTTTGTCGCTGACGGTATCGAGCAGCGAAGACAGCCAAGGCTCGATGTGTCGGCGCCGATCCAGATCAGCCACGCTGGAAAGCTCAGGATCAGAAGTGGCCAAAAAAGTGCCGAAGTGTTTGAGTCGGGTCGCCAATGCGGAGACGGTCTTGGCCTGGCAGGTGGCCTTCTTGCGTTGAAGATAGGCGATCATCTCGGCCCGGATCGGGGCGGCCACCTCAGCGAGTCGTTCCTCCAGCGGGGTCGGGCCGCCACTGCGGGGCAGCTGATCGACGATGCCCAGGTGGAACAGCACGGTCTGGGTATTGCTGATCGCTGAGAGGTAGTGGCGGTGGCTGGTTCCGGTTCGTCGGCCGCGCTCATGACAGGCCGCGGCGAAAGCGTCGAGGTCGTCTTGGACCAGCTCGGCGATCGGCCGGCCGGTCTGGATCAGCAGCCGCACCGGAACTTGTGATCCGGTGGCCAAGCGCACCCGCAGCGAGAATCCCAGCCTCTGGGCAGCTGAGAGGAAACGCTCGATTTCGGCCTGCAACCGGCTGCCCTGGATTTCGCGCCAGATCGAGGAGAGCTTACGTTCGAGCAGATAGTCGTAACCCGGGCGCAGGCCGTGGTGGACCATGAGGAAGGTGATCACTGGCCGGGCGTGCTTATCGGCGGCCAGCCGGGCGGCAAGCGGTTGCGCCGCCCATGCCTGGGGGTCGGGCCAGGTGCCGAAGAAATTCCGTGCCGCCCGCTCATAGACCACGTTGCCGCGGCCGGTCGCGGCCAGGCGATCAAGATAGTCATCCAGCAGATCCTCACCGCCCAGTTCCGGGCTGGTGTCAACGAGTCTGGGCGCGGATGCGTGCGCGTGCTGCATCGAACTCACCTTTCACATGGGCCGGGGCCAGATGAACATACCGTGCGGTGGTATCAACATGAGCATGACCGAGCAGGGCCTGCATCACCGCTAGATCGACACCGGCTTCGGCCAACGTGGTGCCGAAGGTGTGCCGCAGAGCGTGTGGATGCCCACCAGCGATCCCCGTCAGACCTCGGTGGTAGCGGAAAATCGTGCGCAACCCAGCCGCAGTCAAGCCCTGCCCGCGGTTGGCGCCTTTGGCCACCAGGAAGAGCCGATCAGAGTCCGAGGCGGGGCGTTCGGCCAGTAGGTACACATCAATGACCGAAGCGACATCAGCATCCAATGGCACGCGTCGTTGCTTGGCGCCTTTACCAGTGACGGTGACCCATCGGCCGCCGATATCGACATCCTTAACGGCCAGCGTCAACACTTCACTGGAGCGCAGGCCACACCAAAGCATCAGCCCCGCGATCGCCCGATCGCGCCAAGTGCGCAAGCTGGCCACCAACTTCGCCGCATCCGGCGCCGATAACGCCACCGGCAGCTTCTTCGACTCCCGCAACCGCAGCGCCGAGCGGGGCTGCCGCCGCCTTCGGGTGTGAGCGAGCATCCCGGACTTCTCGCCAGCGGTTACCCAGCGTGCCTCACGGCCTCGCGGGACAGGATTACTCGCCTCTGGATCTCTCAGACCAGCGAAGGTATACAGGCCAGCAATCGCAGCCAAGCGCCGATTGATCGTCGTTGCCGCATACCGATCCAGACGCTGACCAGTCATCGTGATGACCTCCGGTCCCGCCCGGCCAGGGATCGTCGCTTCCCGGCAGGCCCTCAAATAGTCCAGCAGCCCATTCGTGGTGACTGACTCGACCTCCACATCCACTTCGCTCAACCACCGGCAGAACGCCAGCAGGTCATACCCGTATGCCCTGACCGTCGCCAACGAGTAGTTCCGGTCCAGCAGGTGACTCAGATAATCGTTGACCAGTCCGAACCGGGACGCATCCGCCCCAGCCAGCGCCCAACCTTCATCGTGGCGGGCAAGTCGCAGATCGACACTGCTGCTCATGAACACAGTTGTAGCATCCGTGACTCACATCACACTGCTAGACCGATTCTGCGGAGTGTCGCTGACAAGCAGGAACAAGTACTTTAGCCGGTTAAGAGGCA
>NZ_VAVZ01000084.1 GCF_005771525.1 Nesterenkonia salmonea
TGTCGGTGGACGTGCGTTATTGAGGGCAGGTTTTATTCGGCGCGTTGAGCGATGTAGCCGGACCAGTCGCGGGCTGCGAGAGCGGCCCATCTGACGGCGGTGTGGTCGGCGATGCCGATGAGGTCGGCAAGTACAGGTGGCGGGATTCGTCCGGCGAGGCCGAACATCGCGGCGTTGCGTGAGGTGCCGGGGTGGATGCCCGCGGTGACGAGTTTGGAACGGAACACGTCGGTGACGAGGTGGCTGCCGGGGTATCGGCCGGGGAACAGCCAGCCGTGGTCGGTGCTCGCGATCGAGGGGGTGCCGGGCTTGTCTAGGTAGCGACGGATCAGCTCGTCGAGTCCGGGCGGCATCTCAACGGGCTCGGTATCAAACGTGACGGTCACGCGACCGGCATCGGTGATGATGATCTGGTCACGGGTCATCGCTGCGATCGTGCGGAGGGGCTGAGCGAACAGGAGCATGAACAGGCCGCCGATACGAGCGTAGAGAGCGATTTCGTCGTCGTTGATGAGCCGGTCGATGCTGTCCCAGCGTTCGTCATCGGAGACGACGACCTCTGGCGTGGTGCCTCGCCATGGGAGCATGACTTGCGTGTTCTCTTTGCTGCGGCCGAGCCAGGCGATGAACGATTGCTGGGTGGTGCGCCCGCCGGGGTTCTCGGTCAGGTATGACTCGAGTTGCGGCTGGGTAAGCGCTGCGATTGTTGTGCTGTTCGCGGTGGCCCAGGTGCTGAGCCGGATTGCGCCGTTGATGTGGGAGCGGGCGCTATAGATCGAGGGCTTGCTCAGTGGGCCTCGTTCGGCCAGGCCGCGGAGCCGTCGGAGCAGGTGCCAGCGGGCATAGCGGCCGATCAAAGCGGCGTCATCACCGGAGACCTCGGCGAGCCGGGTGCTCAGCCAGCGTTCCATCTGTTCGATCGGCGGGTGATAGGGCGGCAGGATGCCGGTCGCGGTGAGCAAGTCGCGCAGGTAGTTCTCAGCTCGCCCCGCTGGGAGGGCGCGAAACGTGTCGTGGCTGACTGCGAGTTCGCCGTGGGCCATGCGGTCCAGGAGGCTCGGGCCGATCGCGGGTGGTTTCGTCAGCCAGGTGATCACGCTCTGCGGTCGGCGGGCGCGGAGCAGTTCCTCGAACAGCGGCACCAGCGCCTCGTGGACGCATCCGGTCTCGGGATCGGTGAGCAGGGCGGTCAGGCGCTCCTTGAGGATGCAGCGGGCGCAGCGACTTGCCCCGTAGGGGTGGTCTTCTCGTCCGCACTCGGAGCAGGCGAACACGGACTCCTCGTTCGCGCAGCCTGCGCAAACCAGTACGTTGTAGCTGCTGGTGGAGGGGTAGGCGATAGGGCGTAGCTCGAAGCACTCGGGGCAGATGCCCGGGTGGTAGGCGATGTCGCGGCGGCAGCGGTAGCAGAGCGGACCGGTTGGCAGCATCACCGTCGTCGCCCAGGCCCCGCAGCGCGCGCATTCTCGGCTCGCGGACTGTCGTGTCACTCCGTGACGCCGTCAGGCCGCCGGATCTTCGCGCGCACAGGGCGCAAGTCGCCGATTTGCGGGCCGCCCTCGCTGGTGCCAGTCTTAGCCTGCTTCTGCTCGGTGACGATCCCAGTGATCAGATCACCCGGCGTGCATGCCAGCGCGTCGCAGAGCGCGACGAGCACTTCGGTGTTCAGTCGTTGCGGAGTCTTCGTCACCAGCCGGTAGACGTACTCGCGGGTCATGTGGATGCCGCGCTCTTCCAGCAGCGGCAGTAGCTCGCTGGTCTGGAACATACCTCGGTCGGCCATCACCTGCCGCAAATTCCACTGCACCTGAATCGTTCTCATGATGTTCGCTCCTTCTCATCGGCCCGGTAGACCCTCGATAGTGCTGCTTGCAAGGTCTTGTTCTTGAAATCGTTGGACACCGACGTGTAGATCGCCGTGGTGGAGGCATACGTGTGCCCGACCTGCTCGGTAACGAACCGCTCTGGGTAGCCGTGCTCGATCAGATGGGTCACATACGAGTGCCGCAGGCAATGCAGGCTCAGATGCTCGTCGAGGCCGAGATCGACCCGCGCCTGAGCGAACAAGTCGTCGATCTGTCGGACTTTCACGCGGGTGCGGCGCTCGGTCAACCAGAGTGCTGGGTGCGCGCCTGCCTCGTAGAGTGGCAGCGCTTCCTCGACCCACTGTTTGAGGCCCTCGATGGCCCAGTCGAACTCAGGAACCGCGAGCACCGTCCGCCGGCGCGGCAGCGACCCGGTAGTCGCTTTGCCGTAGCGCACATGCACCGACCCGTACCTACCCCAGGCCGGCATGTGCGGGTTCGGACGCAAGTCCGCAATATCCAGGCGCGCGAGCTCGTTGCGGCGCAACCCGAACGCATACGTCGTCTTGAGCATGGTTGCATCCCGCAACGCTGCCAGCGCACCCTTGCGTCCCGAACCTGCGATCCGATCCACTCGCTCATCGAGCCAGTCGAACAGCGACTCCAGCTCGCGATACGTCAGCGGGCGCCGCTCGGGCCTGCCCTCGTAGTCGTTGAGATGGGCGACAGTGTTCCACTCGTTGCAAACCTGGGAGGGCACCTGCCTGAACCGGTCATGACACTGCGTCGGCCACTCGTACCGCGAGTCGGTGATGTAGTCGCCGAACATCCGCAACGTCAGGTGATAGCCCCGGATCGTTGAGAGGGCGAGCCGGTTCTGCCCCGAGGTCAGCGACACCGTGAAGTCCTCGACATCCGCGGGCGTCCACTCCCACGGATACGACTCGCAGAACTCCTGGAACCTGCGGATCAGCCGTTCCCGCGAAACTACAGTGTGCTCGCCCAGCTGTCGGGAGCGCTGCTGTCTCGACCAGCCCGTCACCATCGCCTCGAACACCGCCGCGGGCTCGTTTAGATGTACCACGCCGGGCACCAGCATCAACCGCGCCGACCCCGGGAACTCGCCCACCAGCCACCTTCATTCGTTACCTAGAACATCACGATGTAACTTCTTAGGTAACATCATAGTGGATTGCCGCACCACCGCAGGACACTCGGGCCGGTCATCAGAAGAACGATGCTCCCTTTACGTCCACAGCCTGTAACTTCTGCGGCGATAATGCCCGCTC
>NZ_VAVZ01000085.1 GCF_005771525.1 Nesterenkonia salmonea
CTGGAGCAGACATACTCCATTCTATCCCCAGACGGCCTAACTATTTACGAGACACACCACTAGGTTCACGCTCCTCATGGTCGACGTGCGGAGGTGAACTGCGATAACCGTCCCTTAATAGAGGTGGGCTCGAGGACAGATTCAAATAACTGCGAGGGACAGTAGGCTGAAGAAGCACAGGCAGTAGTTCGAGTATGCCGAAAGGGAGCCATGGACTCAGCTAAACAGGACAGGGTCAAGAACGAGGTCGGTTTCATCGCTGCATTGGATCAAAGCGGGGGTAGTACACCGAAAGTTTTGAAGCTCTACGGAATCGAGGCCGACGCTTATCCCAACCAGGAGGTCATGCTCGATCTGGTGCACGAGATGCGTACACGGATCATCATAAGCCCAAGCTTCGCCGACCCCTACTCCTCATGGCAGCGGGGCACCAATGAGCACCACAACGGCAAGCTGCGCCGCTACTATCCCAAAGGCACAGACTTCAGCCACCTCAGCGAAGAAGAGCTCCAAGCCGCTGTCACCGAGATCAATAACCAGCCCCGCAAATGCCTGGGCTGGTTCACCCCGGCCGAAGCATTCGACGAGCACCTACACTTAGAAACAACCGGTCAGTGTTGCACTTCAAAATAAAATTCGGGAACGCGAGAAGAGGAGCATGCCCATGATGAACTGGGACGGTACGGGCGGTATGGTACAGACGTGGATTTTTGGGCTGCTAGTGCTCCTCGGAGTGATCGTGCTGGGGGTGGTCCTGGTGAAGGCCTTCACCGGCGGATCCTCGACTACCGGCGGATCCAACACCACCCGTGAGATGGGCGCAGACCCTGGCCGGGGAAGAATTATCCTTGATGAGCGCTACGCCCGCGGCGAGATTGACATCGAGGAGTACCAGGAACGGCTTCGGAACCTGGAAGGGGACGGTCGGTGAGCTCGTTGACCCGCCGCCAACTGCTGGCCCTGGGCGCAGCCGGGGCAGGGGCCACCGTCGTGGGCGGTGCCGGGCTGTGGTGGACCACCACCGGTGGTACCGGCGACACCGGCGGTGCAGACCTAATCGAACCGGAGGTGTTGGTCAGCCGCGACGGTGTGCTGGAACTGGACCTGATCGCCGCCGCGGCACGCATCGAGGTCGCCGGCCGGGAAGCCTCGGTCCAAGCTTTCAACGGTTCCCTGCCCGGACCGACTTTGCACGTGGCGCCGGGGGACACGATTCGGGTGGCGATGCATAACCAGCTTCGGGTCTCGACGAACCTACACGTGCACGGGTTACATGTTTCTCCCGAAGGCAACAGCGATAATCCGTTCGTGAGCATTGACCCCGGCGAGTCCTTTGATTATGAGTTTGCTCTGCCTGCTGACCACCCGCCAGGTACCTATTGGTATCATCCGCACCGCCACGGTCATGTGGCCGAGCAAGTCGGTGCCGGACTCTACGGAGCCATCATCGTGGAGGACCATGAGCCCGTCCCGATGACCCGAGAGCGGCTCATGGTGATGTCGGACCTGACCCTGGACGCTTCCGGTAACCTCGCCGGAGTCAACCAGATGCAGCAGATGATGGGTCGGGAAGGTGAGCTGGTCCTGGTCAACGGACAACTTCGCCCGCAGGTCACCGCCGCGCCGGGGGAGCGGGAGCGCTGGCGGATTGTCAACGCCTGCCCCTCACGCTACCTCCGCCTGCAGCTGGCCGGACAGCAGGTCCGATTGTTCAGCCGCGACCTCGGGCGCCTCCCAACCCCCGAGGAGGTCACCGAAGTGGACATCGCCCCCGGCAACCGCATTGAACTCCTCGTTGAAGCCACCGAGGGCTCCTCGGCCCTGGTCGCCGCACCAGTGGACCGCGGCGGCATGGGCGGGACCATGAGGGGCGACAACGAGCCCGGCAACGACGAACCGATCAGACTGCTCACCCTCGAAGTGTCCGGGAACCCCGCCCCGAGGCCCGCGCTCGTGTCGCAGGGCCCCGCGCTGCGAGATCTGCGAGATGAGCCGGCCGTCGCCACCCGCACCGTGGACTTCGCCATGGGTATGACCGGGGCCATGGGAGGCGACCGGACGATGATGGGCGGTGAAGGGGGTGACGAGGCCACCACCATGATGACGTTCACCATCAACGGTCAGGAGTTCGATCCCGACAGGACAGACATCTCGGTGGCGACTGCGACCGTGGAGCAATGGACCCTGACAAACTCAAGCCCCATGGACCACCCGATCCACTTGCACGTCTGGCCCATGCAGATCGTAGAAGACGGGGACCGCGACCTGTCCGAACCGAGATGGCAGGACGTTGTGAACGTCCCGGCTTTCGGGGAAGTGCAGGTCCTCATCGCCTTTGACGACTTCCCTGGGCGTACCGTCTACCACTGCCACATCCTCGACCACGAAGACCAGGGCATGATGGGCACCGTCGAAGCCCGCTGACCGAACACAGGGCAGGGAAACCGTGGTGGAAGTAATGGCGACCCGCGCAGTTATACAAATCGTGTGACGGGAAGTTCTGGTTTTTCGAAGTGTCCCAGTGATGGAGAGTGCCCCAAGCATCAGTGACAACGCGAACCGACGGGTCATGGCTCCCAGCTCCTCTGCTGAAAACTGAGTCGGATCGACCTGCAGACCACCTCTGGCTCCTCCGAAGGCAAATCAAGCAGCGCGGTTTCCAATGTTATCAATGATGCTAGTGGTCTGTCTCAGTTTTGGTTTGCCTGTTCGTTGAGGCTGGTTCGTGCTCGGGCGACTTTGT
>NZ_VAVZ01000086.1 GCF_005771525.1 Nesterenkonia salmonea
ACCCACAGCGCCGATGGTACTGCACCCGGGAGGGTGTGGGAGAGTAGGACACCGCCGGACACAACATGAGACTAAGGCCTGAACTTGGCAATGAAGCCGAGTTCAGGCCTTAGTTGTGTTCGCCGCAATTTCTCAGTCAATGCCTTGCCACTGTAGAATCAACGACTGGCATAAGCCATTACGGGGTGTAGCGCAGCTTGGTAGCGCGCGTCGTTCGGGACGACGAGGCCGCAGGTTCAAATCCTGTCACCCCGACCAAGAACATTGCACTGGCAGAGAGAATATCGCTGCTCCGACCCTCTTCCTTACAAAAGATCTCCGCCCCTGAGACGGGGCGATCCTCGTCTCCTGACGTACTTGACTGTGCCGCTCATCGTGTTGTCCACTACCGGCAGTATTTTGGTAACGGGCGCTGTGGCTGCCGCGACCGCGATCCCCGGTTTACTCGCAGGCCTATTCATGGGTGTAGTGCTCGACCGTATCAACCGCCGCACAGCGTCTTGATGGGCCAGCGGGAAACTATCACGACCATTGCGTTACTTCTCGGCCCCGCAGTGGCCGGCACTCTTATGGGGTTCTTCGGAGGAACAACAGTTCTATGGATCACCGCCGGAACTTCTTTGGCCGCGGGGCTGATGACTTTTATGCTTTCCGCCGTCGTGGGTCGATCCGCCACCACAGAAGGTCAAGTCCAGAAGCTCGAAGGCACTGGATGGTGCCAGCTTAGAGATGGGTGGGGGGTTCTTTTGAAGAGTCGCTTCCTTGTAGGCATGACGTTGCTGATGGCAAGGTCGACGCCGCCTACGGTTCATCTTCGGGATTTGCTGAACATCGGACGGATTCCCGAAGCTACGCGGGGTGGAATCCTTGGCACAGAGAACGCTATAACCCCAGCCGTCGCCGTCGCCGTTGCCGGCGTCGCGGTAGCCGCTGTGATGGTTAAGTTCATGAATCTTGAGGTAGTCGCGCTGATTTTCGTCAGTCTGTGGGTGATCTTCGTGGTCTACGGGCTCTTCGGCTCTGCATTCCGTACTCTGGAGAAACCCACGACCGAGGAAGTCTAGGAGATCAAAAGTGCGGAGTGCAGAGATGGCACGTCTTGCCGGTGTCACGGTGCGGACACTTCGGCACTACCACCAGGTGCAAGTACTTGCCGAGCCGCCGCGTACTTCCAACGGGTACCGCGAGTACACCATCCGAGATCTCGTCCGGCTCCTGCGCATCGAGCAGCTCTCCGGTTTGGGTGTTCCTTTGGAGCGGATGCCCGCAGTCTTTGATGACGCTGACTCCGAGGAGCTGAGCTCAGTCCAACTGCTGGATTAATTGGACGAGAAACTCGCTCTAGAGATCGAACGCCTGACAAAACAACGGAAGGTGATCAGTCAGCTGCGCAGCCACGGAGCTTCGCCGGACGTGCCAGCGGAATTGGCGCCCCTCTACGCGCTCTTGACCGTGCCTGGCTATCCTCAGCGCGCCGCACAGGTGGACCGTGACCAGGCTGTCCTGCTTAGTCACTTCTCCGGTGAGTCGGCCAAGGCGTATCTGTCGGGGCTCTCCGAGTATCTGAAACACCACCCAGATTTGGTAGCGGCGTCTGTGGATTTCACTCGCCGCTTCGATGCTCTTGGCGAGACGAGCAGCGATGAGCAGATCACAGAGCTGGTTGGCGAGTTCGCGACCCCATTGGCGGAGGTCGTCTCATCACTTCTGCCGGAGGGTCAGGTCATCGAACTCGGCAGAGCAGCCGATCTGCTTGATGAATACGGAGCTGTGGCCTATAGCGAGGCGCAGCGAAAGACCCTGGCCCTTCTAGCTCGACGATTCTCCGACCCTGGACAGCGCCAGAGCTGACAACCAGGAGGAGCGCACGGGCCCGTTGTCCGACGAAGCAGCTGGTCTCCAGATCGTGACGACCCCAGTTACCGTGGACCCTTGAGCAGCGGCGCCACCAGTTGATCCACTGTCAGTCCTCGGACTCCGGCCTCTTCCTCCAAGGCTGCAGCAACCTCTGGGGAGAGAGTCGCACCGTGAGACGGCCCGTGGTCCGCAGGACCTGTTACTGGGGTTTCTCGTGTCGGTTCAGGCGCTGTGCGGCGCCTTAGGGCCGACAGGAGTGGGGCGAGGACGCCCGCGAGGACGGCCAATATCAGAATAATCCCGTAGAACCGTCCGAAGGCTTCGCTTTCCCACCACAGATCCCAAATCAACGACAAAGTAAGTAGTGCCCCGATTCCCACAAGAACCAACGCACACCACAGGAGCCTTTGGATGAGCGTGTCTCTGTGGGTTGTTGACGCCAGGAGAAGACTGACGAAGCTGAAGGCAACTGTGAAAGTGATACCGGAGAGGAGAACTTGGACCGGCTCCCATTCACTCCATCCAGCCCAGATCATCGCCACGCTCCAGCCCAAGCTCAGAACGCACACCGCGGTCCCGATAATGCCGACCAAGCGCGCAGGACGCATGAACACCGCCCCACAGCAGAGCATCGCCAAACTGTGCAGACCGACTGACACAGTGGTGATGAGGACCTGACCACCGGTTTCTGTCGACGACGCGTGAATACTGAACACCTAGCGACGGATGAATTCTGGACATCCGGACCATGCTAGG
>NZ_VAVZ01000087.1 GCF_005771525.1 Nesterenkonia salmonea
TGGCACGTAGCGAGAGTTGGAAGCGGTAGTCTGCGTAGTTGGAAGCGACGTTCCGGACTTCAGGTAGCGCTTGTGGTCTGCTGAGTGATGGCGGCGCCGGCCGGCGTCGCTTTTCTCTGTGCAGGAGGGCAGGCCTTCATGGCTGACTACAGGACGATCATGTCCTTACTTTTGGCGTCGCGGTCTTATCGGCAGATCGGTGAAATGCTGGGATGTTCCCAGCGGGATGTGGCCCGGGCGCGGAAGGTGATTACCGAGCACGGCATCACCGCTGATTCGCTGGCACAGTTACCGCAGTCCCGGATCGGTGAACTGTTCCCGGACCGCCGCCGACGGGCTTCTGGTGATTATGAGGCTCCGGAGTTCGCTGCCGTGGTGGCCTCGATGCGTTCGAATCCGCATTTCACGCTGTTGCAGGGGTGGCGGACCTACCTGGGTGCTCAGTCCGATCGGCGTAAGTATGGGTATTCGCAGTACTGTCATCTCTTCAGCGACTACGCAGCCAAGAACGATCTGGTGGCCACGTTGCATCATGAGCCGGGCAGGGCGGTGTTCATCGATTGGGCCGGTGACACTTTGCCGATCGTTGATGCCATCACCGGTGAAGTCACCAAAGCGTATCTATTCGTGGCGGTTCTGCCTTACTCCGGCTACCTCTACTGCCGTGGGTTCACCGATATGCGCATGGGGTCCTGGCTGGAGGGCCATATCGGCGCCTTCGACTTCTTTGGCGGGGTTCCCCAGATCGTGGTCCCGGATCATGCTTCGACTGCTACTCATCGAGGAGCTAAGGGTGATGCTGCCCGGGTGATCAACCCGAAGTATCAGCAGATGGCTGATCACTACGGCACCGCGATCGTCCCCGCCCGCATCCGGCGGCCCCGGGACAAAGCAGCAGTCGAATCAGCAGTACAGACCATCAACAAACGGGTGATCGGCTACCTCGCCGAGGAGGTCTGGATGAGCATCGCTGAGCTCAATGAGGCCATCGGTGAGCGAGTCGATGAGATCAACCATCAGATCGTGCGTGCTGATCACACCACACGGTATGAACGTTTCGCCGCTGAAGAGGCCGAAGCGTTAGCGACACTGCCTGTTGAAGGTTTCGAGGAGGTCGAATGGAAACAGGTCAAAGTCGGACGAAACTACCATGTCACCTGCGATTCTCAGCACTACTCAGTGCCTCACAGGCTGGCCGGCCAACTGCTGCGGGCACGACTGACACAGACCCAGGTAGTGGTCTTCGCAGCCGAGGAGATCGTTGCTGAGCACCGGCGCCGTCAGGGTCGGCGTGGCCAGTACTCCACCGACCCGGCCCATGTGCCCGATCAGCATAAGGATGTGGCCGGGCTGTGGTCCCGGGACTGGTTCACCCGCCGAGCTGGGTCGTTCGGGCCTGCCACCGTAGAGATGATCACCCAGATCTTGGACCGCAACCAGATCGAAGCTCAAGGCTACTTGGAATGTCAGAACATCCTGGAAACCCTGGGACGGAAGAACAAGCAGCGCCTGGAAGCAGCGGCAGCACAGATGCTCAACCTCGGCGGCTACGCCTCCTACTCAGGGTTGAAGCGGTTGGTGGCCGCCATCGATAGTGACGCCAAAACATCCAGGCCCAGACGGGCGGCGGCATCCACGGCGAAACCCTCAGATGCCGCGGCTGCCGAAAATTCTGGGGTCTATGTGCGTGGCGCCGACTACTACCAGCAGCAGGGACGGTGACCTTCAGATGTTCACTACTGCTGATTATGAAAAGTTCCGGGCGCTGCGGATGACCAACGTCGCTGCCCGGTTCGAGGAGCTCATCACCGATGAGGCCAACGACGAACTCACCCCTGAGCAGGTCTTCCTCACTGCCGTCGACGACGCCCTGGACCAGCGGCGGGCTAACCGGATCGACAAGCTCATCCAGGGTGCCCAGTTCCCGATCCCCAAAGCGAGCATCGCAGAGATTGACTACCGGGAAGGTCGAGGCATCAACCCGAACCGGATGCGCCGCTACGCAGCACACGACTGGAGCGCTGAGACTGCGAATCTGCTGATCACCTCACCCACCGGCGGAGGCAAGACCTATATCGCCTGCGCCATCGGGGTCGCCGCTTGCCATAATGAGCACCAGGTGATCTACACCCGGATGGATGAACTGGCCCGCAAACTGATCATCGCCCGCGGGGACGGGATAGCCCACCAAGCACTGCTGACTAAGCTCTCAGAGGCAGACCTGCTGGTCATAGATGACTTCCTCACCGTAGGCATCGACCCCGAGGCCGCCAACGACCTCTTCGCCATCCTTGCCAACCGCGAACACCGGGCAGCCACCATGATCGCCGCTCAAACCAGCCCCGGCTACTGGGCCCAGACACTGCCCGATAGAGTCGCGGCCGACTCCATCGTCAACAGGCTGGCCAATAACGCCCGGACAATCAACCTCGGCGAAGTCGACATGCGCCGACACCGCGGCGAAAAAGCCCGAGCCTCCGCCGGATATTGGGAATAGAATCACACAATGAATGCTCCGGTGGCCGGGCCGACAACCAGCCGCTACCCGGTCACCGGAACGCCGCTTCCAACTACGCAGACTATTGCTTCCAACTCCGGCTATCCGCCA
>NZ_VAVZ01000088.1 GCF_005771525.1 Nesterenkonia salmonea
CGCCCGGTCCCTGCTCGAAAGCGGAGGATTCAGACTACAACTACACCCTGGATTGTGAAGAGCCCGATATTGTCTCCGCGCTCGATAGCGTCTCGTCGTAGATCAGCCGCCATCATGGAGGATTCTTCATGCACCAACGAAGCAAGCTCCATCGGGTAGAAAGTTGTCCCGGTTTCGCGTTCTAGAGCTTCCACCGCGTCGGGCTTGATCCAGCTCTCATAGCTGCCATCCGATGTCGCCTGCTTCAGAAGACCCTCTTTGAAGACATCAGCGTCGATGACCAGGTACTTGTCATCGTCCTTACCCAAGACCTTCTTGCGTACTGTCGATTTCCCGGCACCTGGAGGCCCCGCCAACACCACGGCCTTCTTCTCCTGCTCAACATTCGGAAACGCGTCACGGGCTTCGCGCTGTAGCTGGTGATGCAGTGCATTGCGCTCACCACGCGGTTCTTGTTCCCCGTCTGGTCCGGACCGGAACCACGCGGGATTATTCACTGTGGCGGTGGGCGCGTTGGTCGCAATCGGTCCACCTGGGCGGGACAGCTCGACAACGCGCTGTATGTGCCCCTCATGCTCAGACACCAAGAACGACTTACCTCTCGTTGAAGCGGTCGAGAACCTGGTCATAGGTCTCGGCGTCAATCAATCCATCCCGCAACGCCTTACGCACATCAGACCAGGTACCTGGCGGATCGACCACCAACGCATCGTAGCCGTCTGTCTTCTCGCGCTGGGCATATGGCCAACGTGTCAGCTCATCTATAAGCTGCTCACGGCCGAGGAACCCGGCCGCGTACCTTTGGCACACCTCAAGCGCAGTAGCACCGGAAAAGCCTTCTCGCGGCTCTTCAACGGCCTCAACACCGCTGAGCTGCTGAGACAGAGCAGACTGCGAAATGCCTAACGCCTCCGCAACAGTTCGCTGCGGATAGCCCTTCTCCCGTATTACACGCAGAGTCCGTTTGTAGTCGATGTCATCAAGTTCTCGACGGTGGCGCAGTTTTGCGGCCTGCTTCACTTCTTTTGGTACTGCAATAGACATCTCCACTACCTCCTATAAGCCAGCTTATCAAAATATAAGTGAACTTATAAGAGGGCGATGGTGTGCCACTTTGAGCCAGGGGGGACCTATCCCCCCGCAGATAACAGCCACGAGCTGACCATCGTCAAAGCGTGGCTAGACCCCGGCTCCCGGTGTAATCGGCTCTAGAAGATCGGGAGAGTTGTTCCTGACGTTGCCAACATCTCGGCTGACCTCGTAAACTTCCCAGCCGGATGCGACCTCGAAAGCATCCTCACGCACCATATCGACAAGCGAGATGGCATCAGCCTTCTCCAGCTTCTCAGGATGCAACCACTCACTCAGTGTCTTCTGGCTCAGTGGCAAAGGAAGGCGATCATGCAGCCCCGCGAGGTCATCGAGCACCCCGCCGCTACCAGGCTCTGGCGAGGGGCCAGTAAGAATTGTGGTCGAGAGCACCCACTGGTCATCCTCGACCGCCTGAGGATCTTTCCACCACTCGTAGAGCCCCGCAAAAGCAATAGAGCTACCGTCCGCCGGCCGAATCGCATGAGGCCGCTTCACGGTGCCTTCTTTCAGCCACTCGTAATACGCATCAGCCGGGACCGCGCACCGTTTGGAACGAACTGCAGAGCGGAAACTCGCCTTTTCCGCAACAGTCTCAGACCTGGCATTGAACGTCCGTGCGCTGAACGAAGCGTCCTTCGCCCAGATCGGTAGCAGACCCCACCGGGCGCTCACCAACTCACGAGCCAGCTCATCATCATCGAGATGCTCCAGAACGATCGGCACACTAGTGGTTGGAGCAACGTTGTATGACTCCCGAAGTTCAACGCCATCGACCACACGGGCATCAAATGGGCTCATCGCAGATGAGAGTGTAGATAGGGTCTGAATCCTCCGGTGTCCAGCAGGGCTCGGGTGATGTAGTTGGTCAGGTTCCGGAATCCTAGGGCGGTGCCGCGCAGGTGTTCCAGCCGGCCGTTGATCGCCTCGGTGGGTCCGTTGGATGTTCCGGGCCGGTCGAAGTAGGCCAGGATGTCGGTGGCCCGGCGGTTGAAGGTCCGACCCAGCTTCTTCAGCTCGATCAGTTTCGCCGGGATTCCGCGGCGCAGGGCTGTGATAATTTCGGTGAGCATCTGCTTGCCGGTGGACTTCGATGAGTGCCGGTAGGCGGCGACGATCTTCTGATAGATCCACCAGGTCGCTTCGACCTCGACGTGCTCATCTGAGGCGAACACTGTCCGCAGGCGCATGTCTTGGCGCTCGGTGAGCAGCTCAGCCCCGGTGCGCAAGGTTCGCCGAGCACCGTAGAGCGGGTCACCTGTGCGGCCCCGGTGCCCAGTGGTCTCACGCTGAACCCGCTGTCGGGCCTGATCCAACGCGTCCCCAGCCAGGTGAGGTCGGCCCAGGGCGCAGTATCAGCGTTTCGGCTGGTCTGTTTCCCTGGGCCGCCTCC
>NZ_VAVZ01000089.1 GCF_005771525.1 Nesterenkonia salmonea
TGTCGACGACGCGTGAATACTGAACACCTAGCGACGGATGAATTCTGGACATCCGGACCATGCTAGGAGGCATGATCACTGTGGAAGATTGGGCTGAGATCCGTCGGCTTCACCGGGCCGAGAAGTTACCGAAGAAGCAGATCGCTGAGAAGCTTGGCGTGTCGCGTACCACTGTCTATAAGGCTTTGGCCTCGGATGAGCCGCCGAAGTATCAGCGGCAATTGAAGGGATCGCTGGTGGACGCGGTTCTGCCGGAGGTGCATAAGCTGTTGAAGGACACCCCGAGGATGCCGGCGACGGTGATCGCTGAGCGGCTGGGGTGGGAGCATTCGTTGACGATCTTGAAGGACAAGATCCGGCAGATCCGCCCGCTGTATACCGGGGTGGACCCTGCTGATCGGCTGGACCACAAGCCAGGTGAGGCAGCTCAGTTCGACTTGTGGTTCCCGGAGCCAAAGATCCCTGTGGGTTATGGACAGGCCCGGATGCTGCCGGTGCTGGTGATGACGCTGACCTTCTCCAGGTTCTTGACTGCGTTGATGATCCCTTCCCGACAGTCCGGGGACTTGTTGGCAGGGATGTGGCAACTGATCACCGGCGTCGGGGCAGTGTCGAAGTCGTTGATCTGGGACCGTGAGGCTGCGATCGCGCCGAAGGGTAAGCCGTTGCCGCCGGTGCAGGCCTTCGCTGGGACGGCGGCGACCCGGATGGTGATCGCCCCGGCCCGGGACCCGGAGTTCAAGGGCATGACTGAGCGGAACAACGACTACTTCGAGACCAGCTTCTTGCCGGGGCGTCAGTTCGCTTCCCCAGGTGATTTCAATACCCAGATCAGCGCCTGGCTGACTGAGCGGGCCAATCAACGTCAGGTCCGCAGCCTTGGGGATCGGCCGATCAACGTGGTGGGCACTGATCTTGCGGCGATGACCGCACTGCCGCCCTCACCGCCAGCGACCGGGTTCAACCACCAGATCCGGCTGGGCCGGGACTACTACGTCCGCCTGGACACCAACGACTACTCCGTGGATCCGCGGTTCATCGGCCGACTGGTGCAAGTCACCGCGACCCTGGGACGGGTGGTGGTGGTCTGTGACGGTGAGATCGCCGCTGACCATCCCCGCTGCTGGGCGAAGGCCCAAGTGATCACCGACCCCCAGCACGTGGCCACCGCCAAGACGCTGCGCGCTCATTACAACCAGGTCCGCCGTCAACCCGCCGGCAGAGACGCCGAGGTCAGCTACCGGCCCTTAAGCGTCTATGACGAGCTCTTCGGGCTCACCAGCACCACCATGCCCGCTGAGGACCAGAGGAGGGCGGCATGAGCGCCACCGCCTCAAGGACCAACAGTAGCGAGAAGATCGGCTCGACCTTGGCGCACCTGGCCAGGGCGATGAAGACCCCCACCATCGCCAAGGTCTGGGAACAACTGGCCACCACTGCCCGGGATGAGGGCTGGTCACACGAGGAGTACCTCGCCGCGGTGCTTCAGCGCCAGGTCGCGGACCGGGAGGCCAACGGCACCGCCCTGCGGATCCAATCGGCCCGGTTTCCGTCCCGGAAGACGATCGAGGACTTCAACCCCGACTATCAGCCGAGTCTGCGCCGGGACGTGCTGGCCCACCTGTCGAATATGAGTTTCGTGCCGAAGGCGGACAACGTGATCCTGCTGGGACCACCAGGGGTCGGCAAGACGCACCTAGCGATCGGGCTGGGGATCAAGGCCTGCCAAGCCGGGCACCCAGTGGCCTTCGACACCGCCGCCGGCTGGGTCAACAGGCTCACCGAGGCCCATCAGCGCCACGGTGGCCTCGACCACGAGATCAAACGCCTCAAGCGCTACAAGCTCCTCATAATTGATGAGCTAGGCTACCTGCCCTTCGATGCCGATGCCGCGAACCTCTTCTTCCAACTGGTGGCATCCCGATACGAACAAGGCAGCCTGTTGATCACCTCGAACTTGGCGTTCAGTCGCTGGGGAGAGATCTTCGCCGATGACACCATCGCCGCGGCCATGATCGACCGGCTCATCCACCACGCCGAGGTCCTCGCCCTCGACGGGGAGTCCTACCGGACACGGACCCGCCGTGAGCTCCTCGAGACCACCAACCCTACGACCCCGTAACCAACCAAAAGTGTTCAGTTTTCAAACGTCGATAAGTGTCCAGTTTTCGACCGTCGTTGACA
>NZ_VAVZ01000009.1 GCF_005771525.1 Nesterenkonia salmonea
CCAGGAAAGGCTGGGCCGGCAGCCCCTGACACGCCCGGGCCATACACACATTTCTGCCTATAACCCCGTTGTGAGGAGAATGCTGCCCGCTTATCAAAGTGCCGCGAATGGGAAGAGACCTCCAGCCATGGGCATAGAGGTCTCTTCTTTATCTTGCTTTGGTAGCGGTGGGGGGGCTCGATCCCCCGACCTCACGATTATGAGTCGTGCGCTCTAACCAGCTGAGCTACACCGCCACGACAATATCCACTCCGGATGTGGTGTGTTCACAACTCCAAGTGCGGAAATGTCCAAGGAGCAATCTTTCCACACGCGCTCCGGCTGGTCAAAGCGCGGAAGTTGGGCTTCTCGATTTCTCCCCAGGAGGTTCTGCCTCGTCCTTGGAGCTCACGGCCATGCGAGTCGCCGCCTGCGGCACAGGTGCAAGGAGAGGTCGTTTGATTGCGGTACTGCGGCCCCAGTCAGGCCCTCAACTTTGCGATATGTGCGGTGGGAGACGAAGATCGCGTCGAACGCGAGCATGGCGAGCGAGAACCATGGCAGCCCCACAAGCACTGCGATCCCTCCATGAAGTACTCGTCCTACGAAGAATCTGAAGCGAAGTCGCCAACGGGAAGAACGGTATTGACCGACCAAGAAACGCTAATGAACCAGGAAAGGATGAGCAAGACACCTATGACATGCCCAAGCTGTACACACTTTTGATCCTATAACCCGCAGCACGCTCAATCGGCAAGGGGTTCGAGTTGCCATCCTCTGAAGAAAGAATGACCCGGGCGCAGCTTCCTCACACTGAGAGTGTCAAGGAAATAATGCTGCACCTCGGGCCATATGCGGAGCCCCAACCGGGAATCGATCCCGGGACCTCAGTCTTACCAAGACTGCGCTCTACCACTGAGCTATTGGGGCAACGGCAGTAAACAGTAACACTGCTGCCGACGCTCCCTCAAGTTCAAGGGCACTGGCCCGCAGGGCAGTCCCAGTTTTCCCACTGGCCAAGAAGCAGAACCATCCAGCGCATGCACCTGTGGCGGTGGTACCGTCCGTATACCGGCCTGCCGCTGACCTGCGGCTAACGGACCCGTCGGCGAGACTTGCAGGAGTTCTGATGCCACAGTTCCACTACGAAACGTATCTGCCATTCTCTAGGGAGGATGTGTTCACCTGGTACACGCGGGCGGGCGCGCTGACCCGGCTCCACCCGCCCTTCGCCGGTTCGGTCCGCCAGGAACCGCCGAACGGCCCCGTCAACGGCTCGGGCTCCGTCATCACACTCAACCTCCCAGGCCTGCTGGGCACGAGCGCCACTGCAGCAGCCAAGACTCTCAGCTCCATGTTGCCATTCCCCATCCCAAGCAGCATGAAGTGGACCTCTCGCCACGAGGACTTCGAGCAGGGTCGGAGTTTCAGCGACGTCATGGTCTCCGGCCCCATGCGCAGTTGGCGCCACTCCCGTGAGTTCAGCGACGAAGGCTCCGGCACCATGCTCCGAGAGACCGTCACCTACGAATTCCCCGTGTTGTCTCACCTCCCCCAGGCCGTCACCAAGCAACTGCACCGGGTGTTCGAGAACGAACTCTTACGCGTATTCGATTTCCGAACTCGGCAAACCACCGAGGACTTGGCCTTTCACCAGGCCCACGGCACCCTGAAGAGTCAACAGGACGACGCCGCGGCCCAGGAGTCACCGAAGCCTGAAGTACCTCAGATCGTGGCAGTCTCCGGCGCCTCCGGCATGATCGGCACACAGGTATGTGCTCTCCTCGGTGGGGCGGGCATAGAGGTCCGCCACCTTGTCCGCCGCGACCTCACCGACCCCGCCAGCACGACCCCTAAGAATGGGGAGATCGCCTGGGACCCCGACAATGAACAAATCGACGACGCCGCACTGGCGGAGGTGGATGCCGTCATTCACCTCGCAGGCCACCCGCTGGCTTCGCGGTTCACCGCAGAGCACAAGCGCAAGGTGCGCGACTCCCGAATCAAAGGCACCACACTGATCGCGGACTCTTTGGCAAGCGCTGAGAGGGCCAATCCAAGGGGCAGGACCCTGATCAGTGGCTCAGCGATCGGCTGGTACGGCGCCACCGCTGCGGACCGACCGCACCAGGACCAGGTCCTCAACGAAGATGTTGAAGTCGGCACCGACTTTTTGGCAGGGGTCTGCGACGCCTGGGAGGATGCCGCGCTCCGAGCTGAAGCTGCAGGTGTTCGTGTGGCCATGCTCCGCACCGGAATCGTGCAGTCGCCATCAGGCGGGGCACTGCAGCAGTTGCTGCCGATCTTTGCCGCCGGTGCCGGCGGGCCACTAGGCCAGGAGCAAGTCCAGAGTTGGATAAGCCTCGATGACCTTGCCTCACTCACCGTGCATTTGCTGCTGAACCCAGAAGCTCGCGGCCCGGTCAATGGTGTCGCTCCACACCCAGTGACCGCTCACGACTACGCGAAAACTCTCGGCAATGTACTGCGCCGACCATCGGCCATACCCGTGCCATCCTTCGGGCCCAAGCTACTTCTTGGTTCTGAAGGAGCCCAGGAAATCGTGTTGGCTGACCAGCATGTCAGCGCAGAAAAGGCCCTCCACCTGGGGTTCGGGTTCCGGCACCCCGAACTGGACACTGCTTTGCGTCACATTCTCGGCCGCCATTGACGCGCGGGCCGGGGAAAGTAGAAAAGCTATAGAAACGCAACATCCGGTCGGACAACAGCGTTTGGCGCTGGCAGAGTCCTACCGGATGTTGTGGTTGAGTCCGTGTGGTGGGGTTTAGAGCTCGACGCGGCCTTTGTCACCCATGGCCGGCGCGCTGTCCGTGACAGTTGAGGCGACCAGCTTCACCAGCGCCACGGCCTTGCCCGGTCCTTCCCAGTACTGGGCAGTGTCCGGGTCCACGCTGATCAGCAGGGCCTCTGAGTCCTCGCCGCCTTTGGCGAAATAGGCCTTAGCGCCGAGATCCTCAAGTTGCTGCTTCTTATGAGCATCGTCGACCACCTGGGCGACACCAGTGACAGAGATCCAGGTCTTATCGGCGACAAAGGCGAGGTTCACGTGGCCATCACCGAGGACGTCGTCGATCTTCTCCGACTCAGCAGGGCTGAAAAACCACAACCGGTGCTGCTCGTCGATATGGGACACCGACATCGGCCGTGACACTAGCCGTTTTGATGAGTCCACGGTAGTGAACATACAAGTACCGATGTCGTCGATGCGGGAAATGAGTTCTTGAGCGCTGAGTTCAGTCATCCTGCAGTGTAGGCAGGGCGAACTGGACACCAGCTCAAGACTCGCCTCTGAAACCCTTGACGGCCCCAAGAGGCGAGCCCGGAACACGAAGCCTAGCGGTCACGCCAGCGTGGCTTCTTAGCAGCTTTCTTGGCGGGCCGGTCAGTATCAAATCCGCTGCGCTTCTTGCCCGTGTCGAACCTCTTGCCTCCGCTTGATGCGCCGTGAGACCCGGAATCACGCTCGAGCCGAATAAGCTCTCCACCGATCCGCGTCTTCGACAGCGCGGCCCACTGATCTTTCGTCAGCGTCTCCGGCAGCTCCACGAGGGAGTGTGTGGGGCGGATATCGATGCTTCCGATCTCCCGGGCAGACAGACCGGCTTCATTTGCGATGGCACCCACAATGTGTCCCGGTGCAACGCCAGCCTGGCGGCCGACAGCAATCTTGTACATCGCATTTCCTGGGCCGGCCACCGAAGGTGAGCCCTTCTGGCGGGGAGCGCGAGCACCAGCATCACGGGGACCCCGGTCACGGGATGCTCCCCGGTCCTCACGTTCGAAGCTCTGCGAAGCGGCGCGGGCCAGATCGTCTTCTGCCTTCTCATCCAGCAGCAATGGGCGACCGTCGTGCACCACAGCTACTAGTGCCGCGGCGACGTCTTCAGCCGGAGTGTTGTGCTCATTGACATAACTGGTGACCAGGTCCCGGTAGTCCTCAAGGTCCTCAGTGGCAAGGGTTTGAGTAATCCGCTCAGAGAAACGATCCAAACGGGAGGCGTTGACGTCAGCAACGGTGGGCAGGTTCATCTGCTCAACAGTCTGGCGCGTGGCCTTCTCAATGGAACGCAGCATACGCCGCTCTCTCGGGGTGACGAAGAGGATCGCTTCACCGGAGCGTCCGGCTCGGCCGGTCCTCCCGATGCGGTGCACATAGGACTCGGTGTCCAAAGGGATGTCGTAGTTGAAGACGTGGCTGATCCGGTCCACATCGAGCCCACGTGCTGCAACATCCGTGGCCACCAAGAGGTCAATGCGACCGTCCTTGAGTGATTCAACGGTCTTCTCCCGGAGATTCTGTGGGATATCACCGTTGATCGCTGTAGCCCGGAAACCACGGGCGGTGAGCTTATGGGCGACCTCTTCGGTGGCAGACCGGGTCCGGACGAACACAATTGCCGCCTCGTGGGGCTCAGTCTCAAGAATCCGCACCAAAGCTTCTGGCTTGGCGTGGTGCTTGATGAAGACGTACCGCTGACGAGTGTTCGCACTGGTAGTCGTCTTGTTCTTGACCGAGACTTCAATCGGATCGTTGAGGTAGTCCTCAGAGATCCTGCGAATCGCCTTAGGCATAGTGGCCGAGAACAGAGCCACCTGCTTAGTGTCAGGGGTCTGCGCGAGGATCTTGTCGACTTCCTCGGCAAAGCCCATACGGAGCATTTCATCAGCCTCGTCCAGAATGAGGTGCTTGACCTCACTGAGGTCCAAAGATCCCTTAGACATGTGGTCGATCACACGGCCTGGTGTGCCAACAATGACATTGGCTCCCCTGCGGAGACCCTGCAGCTGTGGGCCGTAGGGAGCGCCGCCGTAGATGGGCAGCACAGAGATACCGCTGAGTTGGGCGGCGTAGCTGGAGAACGCTTCAGCGACCTGAATCGCCAGCTCGCGAGTGGGGGCCAAGACCAGAGTGTTGGGCAGGAATCCAAGGTCGCCGGCCTCATGATCGGCAGCCATGTGAGTCAGCGCTGGCAGGGCGAAGGCGGCGGTCTTACCGGTACCCGTCTGAGCAAGCCCGACGACGTCACGGCCAGCGACCAGGTGAGGGATGGTTTCTGCCTGGATGGGAGAAGGGGTTTCGTATCCCATCTTCTCAATTGTGCTCAGCACCTTCGGGGATAGTCCGAGGTCGCTGAACGCTAGCTGATTGGCCTGAGGTGTTTCTGTCACGGTGACTCCTTGTCACAGTTGTGCGGCTCGATCCCCGCTTTATGCCTCAGAGTGCATGATTCTTCAGACCACTTGTGCTCGAACTGCTGGCGCTCGGCGCAGCAGTGCATGGGCACAGCAGGATTCATCATGTGATATCACGCTGGACATTTCACGGGGACGGACCACGAGGGTTTCCGGAATCGACCCGTGACGAAAACAACGCTCAACTGGACCTACCGACCGGGGACCGGGCGAGCCAGGAGTCTGCACAGATAAACGGGATTATCCGGAGAGTGCTTGGATAGTCTACGCCATAGGAGACGGTTTCACTGCATCGGGCTCAGCAGCGCCGGGTGGCGGGCCTTATGCGGGCCACCCGGCGCTGTGACCGCGTACTGCTGTGGCACGAGGGAGAATCATCACCCCATGCTGCGCTCAGCAAGCACATCGGCTTCGGGTTCTAGCGGCGCTGAGACATTTCCCGACGCAGGTTTTCCAGCTCCGAGGTGGTGGCTGCAGTGTTCTGCGCGGTGCGAATCATTGACACATAGAGCTCCAACGTCAATCGGATCAGAATGAGGTAGAAGGGCGCAGCGACCAAGACAAGCAGAAGCGTAAGCAGACCCGCAGCGGCAGACTCAGTCATGGTGATAAACGCTATGATGATGCCCACCAGAGCAAGGACACCAATCAGCAGTAGAGCAACACCGTAGATGACCGCTGCGAATTTGATGGTGACGAAGCTCTTGAAACTGAAATCGAAGAGCGCCTTGAAGAACCCTGCTGCATTGGGTCCCTGGTCACGTGGCGCCTGGTATCCACCGAACTCAGGTGGCTGGTTCTGCTGAGGCTGCTCTGGGTAAGGGGGCTGGCGTGGCTCGTCCCCGTTCGGCGGTGTAGGTGGCTGTGTCATGGTTTCTCCATCATCATTCAAATGCGGCTGTCAGCGACACAGCAGTGCCGCTTACTCCTCACCCTACACAGTCAATGCGGCCTGCCTCCAGAGCTCAACCACGCCAGTTCCCCGCCATTGCAAGGATCAACGCCTCTCACGCGAGGGTTCAGACGTTGGGGGCTTCCTCCCCGATCGTGGTGGAGGGTCCATGCCCAGTGTTGACCCGAGTCTGAGCAGGCAGACCAAGGAGTTGGGTTCGAATCGACTCCACGATGGTGTCGAAGCTGCTGTAGGAACGACCTGTAGCACCGGGACCCCCCTGGAAGAGAGTGTCCCCGGAAAACAGAACAGGGATGTCTCCCAAGTCCTCGGAGTAGAAGCAGGTGGATCCCGGTGAGTGCCCAGGAGTGTGGATAGCGCGCAGTGTGGCGCCGGCGACGCCAAAGGTGTCTCCGGCGCTGATTTCTGCGTCGGGTTCTGATCCTTGGTGCACCTGGTTCCAGAGCATCCGGTCCTCAGGGTTGAGGTGGATGGGGCCTCCAATTTTTTCCTTGACGTCCAGGACTTGGCGGATGTGATCGTCATGCCCGTGGGTGAGCAGGATTGCTGCCACGTTCCTTCCGTTGACGGCTGAGACCACGGCGTCGACGTCGTGCGCGGGGTCGATCACGATCACATCGTGATCATCTCCGACGATCCACACATTGTTGTCCACATCCCAGGTCCCGCCGTCCAGAGAGAAAGTGCCGGAGGTCTCGAGGTGTTCAATCCGTGCATTCATGTGTACTCCTACTTCAGGTGGCTCTGCTCTGGGCTCATTCTGTGAGTTCGACGACGGTGCGCAGCACGTCTCCGCGGTTCATAGTGTCGAAGGCTTCTTGGACCTTGTCCAGGGTAGTGCGCTCGGTGACAAAGGCATCGAGGTCCAGCCGGCCCTGCTGATAGAGGTTTACCAGCATCGGGAAGTCTTGGGAGGGCAGGCAGTCGCCGTACCAGGAGGATTTCAGGGCCCCTCCGCGGCCGAAGACGTCAATCATCGGCAGTTCGATCGTCAGTGAGGGGTCAGGGACCCCCACGAGGACCACTCGTCCAGCGAGGTCACGGGCGTAGAACGCCTGCCTATATGTCTCAGGACGGCCGACGGCGTCGATGACGACATCTGCGCCGAAACCGTCAGTGTGCTCCCGAATGGCGTCTACTGGATCGGTCCGCTGGGAATTGATGACGTGAGTGGCACCCAGTTTCTGTGCCTGCTCCAGTTTCCGGTCATCGATGTCCACCGCAATAATGGTGGTCGCCCCGGCGAGCTTGGCTCCGACCACTGCGGCGGTACCCACACCGCCTACGCCAATGACTGCCACGGACTCCCCACGCTTGACCGCAGCGGTGTTGAGCACCGACCCAATACCGGCCATGATCCCGCAGCCGAGGAGCCCGACGGCGGCATTGGCTGCGTCTGGGATGTCATCGATGACAGTGCACTGCCCCGCCGCTACGAGTGTTTTCTCAGCGAAAGCGCCAATGCCCAATGCTGCCTCAAGCTCGGTCCCGTCGGTGAGCGTCATCTTCTGCTTAGCGTTGTGGGTGTCGAAGCAGTACTTCAGCTCGCCCTTGCGACAGGCCCGGCATTCACCGCACACGGCGCGCCAGTTGAGGATCACTTTGTCTCCCACTGCCACAGAGGTGACCCCCTCCCCGATCTGGGAGACCCTACCTGTGGCCTCATGTCCGAGAAGGTAGGGAAAGTTATCCCCAACTTCACCCTGCTGAAAGTGTTGATCGGTCTGGCAGACGCCGCAGGTGAGGACATCGACGACAACTTCGCCCGGGCCTGGGTCGGGAATGATGATCTGTTCAATGGCTGCGGGCGCGTTTTTGTCTTTGACAACCACGGCGTTGACGGTGAGAGGCATGGAGCGCTCCTTCTTGAGTGGGGTGGTGCAGGGTGTGCAGATGGGACAGAACGCTTACGGGGTAGCCAATTCGAGCCCAACGTCCCGCTCCACGTGATGTTCTTCTTCGCGGGTCTCTGCGGCGCAGGGTTCAAAGCGAATGAAGATCGCCTTGAACCCTGGTGTATTGGATTCTCGGGCCACCAGATCCCGGTGGACCAGGGCATTGGCCTCTGGATAGTATGCGGCGGCGCAGCCTCGAACGGTCGGATAGGCGACGAGGCGGAAGCGTTCGGCCCGTCGCTCCTCATTGCGGAAGACGGAGACCACATCGACTAAGTCTCGGTCGGCGAACCCTGCGGCCTGAAGATCTTGGGGATGAATCAGAATGACCCTTCGGCCCCCGGATATTCCGCGGTAGCGGTCGTCGAGTCCGTAGAACGTGGTGTTGTACTGGTCATGGGAACGCATGGTCTGCAGCACGAGGTGACCGGGGGGCGGCATCAGGTATTCAAGGTCCCTGACCGTGAAGTGGGCAAGACCGTCTTCCGTGGCGAAGGCCCGGTGATCTCGAGGAGGGTTCGGGAGAACGAACCCGAATTTGTCGCGAACCCGTTTATTGAAGTTCTCCGTGCCGAGAACCACTCGGGAACAGTGGTCACGGATGACGTCATAGTCTTCGGCCATCGCCTGCCAGTCCACCGGGTGGTCGGCGCCAAGAATTGCCTGGGCCATGCGAGCCACAATGACCGGCTCGGCGAGTAGGTGATCGGAGACAGGTTCTAGCCGACCCTGCGTGCTGCTGATCACCGACATCGAGTTCTCCACTGACAGGAACTGAGCACCACCGGGGTGCTTATCGTCCCGATCAGTGCGGCCAAGAGTGGGCAGGATGAGGGAGGTCTTGCCGTGCATCACATGCGAACGGTTGGGCTTGGTGGAGATATGGACCGTCAGCCCGGTGCGCTTCAACCCCTGAGCCATCAGTGCGGTGTCTGAATTAGCCATAGCAAGGTTCCCGCCCAGGGAGACGAAAACGTCGACTTCGCCTTCAGCCATGGCTTTCATGGTGTTGGTGGAGTCGTGACCGTGGGGTCGCGGAGAGGTGATGCCGAACTCGGCGTCGAGCCGGTTGAGGAACCCTTCGGTGGGTTTCTCCCAGATGCCGAAGGTGCGGTCGCCTTGGACATTGGAGTGGCCGCGGACAGGACAGGCCCCCGCGCCGGGTTTACCGAAGTTCCCCTGCAGCAGGAGCAGGTTGACGATTTCCTTGATGGTGTCCACCGAGTGCGGCTGCTGGGTGATGCCCAACGCCCAGCAGAAGATGGTCGCCTTCGAGGCAGCCAGCGTCGCCGCCGTGTCCTCGATCTGGGCTCGGGTCAGGCCGGTCGCTCGTTCGGTTTCCTCCCAGTCGAGGTGTGTGCGGGCTTCGCGGTAGGCCTCAAAGTTCTTAGTGGAGGATTCGATGAAAACGGAATCGACGACGCTGCCAGGGTTGGCTTCTTCTTCCTTCAGCAGCAAGTGCCCCAAGGCTTGAAAGAGTGCTTGGTCACCGCCGACCCGGATCTGCAGGTATTCGTCACTGATCCGTTCCCCTCCTCCCATGAGTCCCTTGGGAGTCTGGGGGTCCTTAAACTTGAGAAGCCCGGCCTCAGGAAGCGGGTTGACGGCGATGACCTTCCCGCCGTTTTTCCGGCATTCTGCCAGGGAGCCGAGCATGCGCGGGTGGTTGGTGCCAGGGTTTTGACCCACCACAAAGATCAGTTCTGCCTGCTCGATATCTTCTAGGGATACTGTGCCCTTGCCGATGCCGATAGTGGGGGTCATCGCGGTGCCGGAGGATTCGTGGCACATATTGGAGCAGTCCGGGAGGTTGTTGGTCCCCAGACTTCGCGCCAGGAGTTGGTACATGAACGCTGTCTCGTTGGCGGTTCGGCCTGATGTGTAGAACGCACACCGGTCGGGATCTGTGGCCCGAACATGCTCTCCTATGAGGTCGAAGGCTGCACCCCAGGAGATCGGCGAATAGTGGTCTTCGCCTTCGTGGATGATCATCGGCTCGGTAATCCGGCCGGACTGTCCGAGCCAGTATTCTGTCCGGGTTTCCAATTCGCTGATGGGATGTTGGGCCCACCACTCCGGTGTCACGATGCGCTGAGTGTTTTCCTCTGCCAGTGCTTTGACCCCGTTTTCGCAGAATTCGACCTTCTTGCGGTCACCGGTGGTGGACTCCGGCCAGGCGCATCCGGGGCAGTCGACGCCGCCGGGCTGGTTGACCCGATACATAGATCGCAAGGTCCTGCTGACTCCACCCTGTTCCAAGCCGCGCTCGAAGGATACTTTTACGGCTTTGAGTCCGGCGGCGGATCCCTTGGGCTCCCCGACTTGCAGTGTTGTTTCGTCGATGTCGCCGAACTCGACGCGGCGTCCCCGTACTTTAGACATGGCCTGCAGATCCTTGATCTTTCATTCGACTCTGAATGTGTCCTGGGGCACTAATTCTAGTCCGCCCTCGAGGCGATGGTCATGGGTGTAGACGTTTGCGCTCTTGCCGCGGGAAAACCCGATAAGTGTAAGCCCAGCGCGCTCAGCCAAATCAACTGCGAGCGAGGACGGGGCTCCGACTGCGCTGAGCATCTCGATCCCAGCTAGGGCTGCTTTCTGCACCAGTTCAAAGGATGCCCGCCCGGAGACCTGCAGCACTGTCCCCGTCAGTGGTAGGCGGTCGGCCATCAGAGCCCACCCGATGACTTTGTCCACCGCGTTGTGGCGGCCTACATCTTCGCGCAGACACATGAGGTGCCCTTCGGAGTCGAACAGCCCTGCTGCGTGGACTCCTCCGGTTTTGTCGAAGATCTGCTGGTGATCCCGCAGAGTCTCGGGCAGTTGCAGAAGGGTCTCTGCGCTGATGCTCAGTTGAGGGCCTGCTGAAGGGGCAGGTGGGAGCGTCTTCTCCACCGCGTCGATGGAGGTGGTGCCGCATATTCCGCAGGCCGATGTGGTGAGAACATTGCGTTTTTCACTGATGGAGGCTCGGACCGCATGCGGATCGAGGTCACAGTCAATGACGTTATAGGTTTGGTTTCCGAACTCGTCTGCGCCGGCGCAGTACCGCATTCCGCGCAGTTCCTCTGACGTGCCCAACATTCCCTCCGCCACGAGGAACCCGGCCACCAGTTCAAAGTCATTGCCGGGGGTGCGCATGGTGACGGTGAACGCTTCTCCCGACAGTCTGACCTCAAGGGGCTCTTCAACGGCCAGCACATCAACCTTGCTTCGGGAAGTGACGCCGTCTTGGTGGGGGCGGGCGGGCGCGTTGTCAGCCTCACGCAGGATCCGTGTGATCCGCTTACGCTGTGTGATACGGCCCATGGTACGCCTCCTTCTGTCTGGTCATCGGATGCTGATGTGGGCCCTGCCGCCTATGGGGCCGGGGCTCCCCGGCACTGGCAGGCATTCCACGTGCTGGTCGGTTGTGAGGCCACCGGCGGGGACGATGGCCAGAGCGTCGGCCTCCGCTAGACCCCGCATCATATGGGAGCTGGTGTGGGGTAAGGGTTGCACAGTTTCCTGGGTGACCTGCACTGGCACCAGACGCACCCCGGTGCGGGGTCCCTGAAGCGCACTACCCGCCCTGAGAGCATGGGAGGTCGCGGCTGGGGTGATCCCTCTGAGCGCGCGGATGAGGGGCTCTCCCAGGGCCGCGAGGGCCGCAAAGCCCGCCAGAGGATTTCCAGGAAGCCCCAGGATGTATGTGCCATTGTGGCGGGCCAGCAGGGCCGGGTGTCCGGGGCGCATCGCTACTGAGTCAACGAGGATCCGGGCCCTAAGCCGCGTGAGCGCTGGGCGCAGGACATCGGCGGGTGAACCAGCTGTTCCGCCTGTGGTGATGATGACATCCGGCGGATTTTTCTCCATCAGGTCGACGAGGGCGGCGGCGTCGTCGTCGATTCTGTCACTGCCTACCAGGTCTGCTCCCATGGCTCCCAGCATGGTCGGCAGCGCGAGTCCGAACACATCGCGGACCTGCCCCGGCGCGGGATGTCCTGAGGTGATGACCTCTCCGCCGGTGAGGATCAGCCGGACCCGAGGTGGAGGGATGACCGCAAGGTTGTCATAACCAGCCACTGCTGCGGTGGCTGCCCTGGTTGCGGTGAGGATGCGGCCGGGCTCGCAGAGCAGCTGACCGGTGTGCGCCTCGGCCGCCGTCGGCCGGATATTGCGGTGCGGCTCCAGGTCAGGGGTGCCCGGGGTGGCATGGAGACGCGTGCCCTGAGAGCCACTGTGGTCGATATACCCATGTTCGGAGCGCAGCACCGAGTGGGCGCCTTTTGGTATGGGAGTTCCGGTGACTACCGCGACGGCCTCCCCAGCAGCCAGCGGCTGCAGCACGATTCCCGGCCGGTCTGCGCGATCACTCCTCAGCGCCCACTGTGGTTCCTCGGCGGCAGTGACAGCCCATCCGTCCATGGCGGAGGTCGCGGCATGGGGAATATCCAGCTGCGCGGTCACCGGTTCGCTGAGCACGCAACCGATCCCTTCCTCCAGGCTGCGCCGCACAGCAGGCAGCGCTTCAGCAGAAGCCGCGATGCCTCTGGCCTGTTCGAAGGGGATGGGAGAGCTCACAATGGGACTGCTTTCCGCCGGGGCTGGTTCACTCTGCGGGCTGGGAGCGCTGTTCGAGCAGTTTGCGGGTGAGCTGCGTGGCAGCGGTGAAAGCCTTCTGGTAGTCCGCTTGCCCGGAGGCTTCGGCCAGACCGGTCACGTAGCCGATCAGAAACGTGGTCACCGGCGCGGCGGGACGGACCACTGTGTGGGCGGCTTCTCCGGCGACCTTGAGGAGCTCATCGATGTCAACATTGGTGCCTTGGATTTCCAGGTGGCGAATGAGTTCATCGACCCATTGCGCTATCGGTTCGTGGATGGAATGCTCCGTGTGCTGGGGGCTGTCGGCTTCTGGCATGGTGCTCCTCGCGGGATTCGATCCTGACGTCACGGGACGGTTCTGACCAGGTTCTCACAGAACTCTTGTGTCTAGGGCTCTTCCTTGGGCTGGGCCAGTGGAAGGGTGACACGGAGTTGTTGAGCATCTTCGGGGGTGTCGACATCCCGGCCCAGGCCTGCGGGCATGAGCGGGTGCGCGGTCGGCGCGGCTGTGAGCAGCCAACGAAGCGACCGGCCCGTCTCTTCACCCGGTGCCAGGTGAGAGACGCGGTTGCTGAGCCATATGCGGTTCACGGCGCAGCTGAGCATCTGGAAATTCCCTTGCTGGTCTCGTGGGACCACGGCTTCTTCGCCAGTTTCGCGCAGTGCAGGAATCCAGTCCAGCAACCAGTCCAGCAGCGGGCCGGGGTCGACTGTGTCCACTGCAAGCAGGAGGAGCACCTCGGCGGGTTCTGCCGGTCCTACCTGCGCCAGCGCCCGCACTCCGGCGCAGACGGCTGCTGCAGGCCCCGATAGTGGCGGGACTTCACGCGTCAGGAGGACGTCGCTGGGAAGGTGGCGGCGGAGGTGATCAGAACCGACGACGACGCCTGACACCTCACGCTCGGCAAGCGCGTCAGTCCAGTGCTCGAGCAGGGTTCGGTCATTCCTTGCGAGAAGGGCTTTGTCCACTCCCCCAAGTCTGCTTCCGGCTCCGCCTGCGAGCAGCACTGATTGGACTCGGGTCATATCAGCTGCTGCGGGGCACTCTGCGCATTAGAGCCCAGCCAGGGACTGTTCCAGATCGTCTATCAGGTCAGCGACATCTTCGATGCCCACTGAGAGGCGCAGCAGGTTTTCCGGCACTGCGAGCTCGGTGCCGCGTACCGAGGCGTGGGTCATCTCATGCGGGTAGTTCATGAGGGACTCAACGCCGCCGAGCGACTCCGCGAGGATGAAGTACTTGGTTGCCTCGGCAACTTTGCGGGCGGCTGGTTCTCCTCCTGCCAGCTGCATGGACACCATGCCACCGAAACTGCGCATCTGTGCGGCAGCAAGTTCGTGGCCGGGGTGGGAGGCAAGACCCGGGTAGAGCACGCGTTCGATCGCTGGATGACCTTCGAAGTGCTCGGCGATGGCCTGCGCGTTGGCGCAGTGCCGGTCCATGCGCACTCCCAGTGTCTTCAGACCCCGAGTGGTGAGGTAGGCGTCCAGGGGCCCGGAGACCGCTCCGACAGCGAACTGCTGGAAGGCTATTTTCTCGGCCAGATCATCAGCTGCGGGGCCTGAGCCCAGCACTGCGGCTCCTCCAACCACGTCGGAATGCCCGCCGATGTACTTGGTCGTGGAGTGCACCACCACATCGGCTCCTAGGAGCAGCGGCTGCTGGAGGTATGGGGTGGCGAAAGTGTTGTCCACCACCAGGAGCGCGGAGTTGACGTGCGCCATCTCAGCCAGCGCAGCGATATCGGTGACGGCCATCAGCGGGTTGGAGGGGGTCTCCACCCACAGGAGAGTCGCGTCGTCGTGCTCAAGTTCGGCTGCCACACGGTCGTGGTCACTGAGATCCAGCGGGGTGTTGGAGACACCCCATGCGGAGTGGATCTTGTCGAAGAGACGGAAGGTGCCGCCGTAGGCGTCGTTGCCCATGACGATCCGCTGACCGGGGCGCATCAGGCCGCGGATGATCGCGTCCTCTGCTGCGAGGCCGGAGCCGAAGCTGAAGGCGTGCTTGCCGCCTTCGAGTGCTGCCAGTTGGGTTTGGAGGGCGGTGCGTGTGGGGTTACCGGCCCGTCCGTAGTCGTAGCCGTTGCGCAGGTTGCCGATGCCGTCTGGGGCGTAGGTGGTGGAGAAGTGGATCGGCGGAACGACAGCGCCGAAGACTTGGTCCACATCCTGACCGGTATGGATGGCGTGGGTGGAGAATCCGGGGTTGGCCTTGGGGTCACTCATCGATGGTGTCTTTCTCTCTTTTGGCGCCTGACAGGTGGGCCAGCAGGTCGTTGCGGGTGAGCACGCCGACAATGTCTCCACGGTCAGCGACCAGAAGGGTGGGGTTGGCGCGCAGTTTGGTCAGAATATGCGGAACGGGTTCGGTGATCCCGACCAGGGGAAGGTTGTCGTTGAGGTGGTCTGAGACCAGGTCATCGGGTCCGGCGTGGCCCTCAATGACGTCCTCCGACAGGTGGGCAACATCTACCACGCCGTAGACCTCACCGATACGGGCAGCCCCGCCCGGGCGGTCTATGACTGGCACAATGTCGACACCGTAGCGGTTCATCACGCTCACCGCTTCACGAAGTGTGGTGTCGCGGGTGATTGAGATGACCTCCGGGAGCGCATCGGAGAACATGTCCCGTTTGGCCCGTAGGAGGTCGGCTGCAGTGGCCGAGTGATCAAGTCCAGCTTTGCGGGCTGCCTGTGCTGAGCCCCCGCTGGCGATTTCACCGTCGCGGACCGCAGCGCTGATTTCCTCTGTGGACTTCACACTGATCTCTGTTCCGGTGGAGGTGGAGACCACTTCACCGAAACCGTGGTCAATCATCCACTGATCATTGAAGATCTTGGCCAAGTATCCACGTCCGGAGTCGGGCAAGACTGCGACGACGACGTCGTCGGGGCCCAGATCCTTGGCCACTCTCAGGGCGGCGGTGACAGCCAGCCCAGAGGAGCCGCCCACGAGCAACCCCTCCTCGGTAGCGAGCCTGCGGCACATGGAGAATGACTCAGCATCGGTCACGGCATGCTTTTCGTCAGGGATCGAGGGGTCATAGTTGGGCACCCAGATGTCCTCGCCCACGCCTTCAACGAAGTAGGGTCGGCCTTCTCCGCCGGAGTAGACGGACCCGTCCGGGTCGGCGACGACTACACGCACTGGGCCGGAGGCGCGGTCAGCGGAAACTTCCTTGAGGTAGCGGCCCGTTCCGGTGACGGTGCCTCCGGTGCCTGCGCCGACCACAAAGTGGGTGAGTTTGCCCTCAGTATCAGCCCAAATTTCTGGTCCGGTGGACTCATAATGGCTGGCCGGTGCTCCAGGGTTGGAGAACTGGTCTGGTTTGAAGCCGCCCTGTATTTCACGGGCCAGCTGGTCTGAGATGCCGTAGTAGCTCAGCGGGGACTCTCCGCCTACTCCGGAAGGCCCGACCACCACGTCGGCTCCGTAGGCCCGGAGCACGTCGCGTTTCTCCTTGGCCACTTTGGGGACCGTGACAAAAACTGCCCGGTAGCCCTTCTGCTGGGCCACGAGCGCTAGACCGACGCCGGTGTTTCCGGAGGTTGGTTCAACGACCACACCGCCGGGGCCCAGCTGGCCGGACTTCTCAGCGTCTTCGATCATCTTCAAGGCGATTCGGTCCTTGATGGACCCACCCGGATTGAGGTATTCGAGCTTCACCAGCACAGTTGCTTCAATACCGGCGGTGACATTGTTCAGACGCACCAGAGGGGTGCGTCCGATCAGCTCGACGACGGACTCGGCGTATTTCATGACCTTCAGCGTACCGGCGAGCTTCTCAGTACCCCAGCCCCTGCGTCTTGTGACGCAATAATGACGGTGCACCCTTGAGCCGCACGCGCGTAGAGTAGCCCGGTGATACCTCAGGCGGTCCGGGTGGTGGACATGGATGCGCCCTTCGACCTGCCGCGGACCCTGGGGGTCCTGCAGCGTGGCTATGCCGATCCCGCCATCCGTGTGGATTCAGGTTCCTTCGCCGGTGGACCTGGAGGAACACCGGGGGCCGGTGCATGGCTGGCTCTGCGGCAATACGACACCGTCGGCCGACACGTGGGGGCCGTAGCCCTACGCTTTGACCAGTTGGATACCTCCCGCGTGAGAGTCCATGCCATCAGTGACAGTGGAGAAGCACTTGGTTCAGCCCTGGATCGGGTTCCAACGCTGCTCGGCGCAGAGGATGACTGGAGTGAAGTGGAGTTCCTGCTGGATGCTCTGGGGGACAGGATCTCCACCACGCTGGCCCAGGTGCGCCGTCGCCACCCAGGAGTGCGACTCCCGGCCACAGGAGGGCTGTTCGACCAGCTAGTGACGGCGACATTGGAGCAGAAGGTCACCCACCGTGAGGCCCGGCACGGCTGGCGGCACCTTCTCCGCCGTCACGGCGAGCAAGCACCCACGGCATCAACCCTCAGAACCCCGGACTGGCTGAGGCTGCCCCTCACCGGTGGGCAGCTCAAACGGGTCCCGAGCTGGGAATGGCACCAGATGTGGGTTCAACCACCGATGTCGCGCACGATCTTGCGATTGGCTGAGAGAGCTAGCAGCGTGCATCGTTTAGGGGCTTCAACTCCGGTCGAGACCAGCAGCGTCGGTGAACTGTCCGAGCAACTGACCGCGATTTCTGGAATAGGGCCGTGGACCACCGCTGAGGCGTTGCAGCGATCCCATGGGTCGGCAGATCTTCCAGCCGTGGGGGACTATCACCTGGCTCACTTTGTGGGTGAGGCCCTGACGGGGAAGCGGACTGATGATGCGGGGATGCTTGATCTGCTGCAGCCATTCCGTCCGCACCGGCAGCGCGTCATCCGGCTGCTGAAGTTGTCAGGTTTTCGCAGCGAACGCTTCGGCCCACGGCTTGCACCGGAGGACCACCGAGCGCGTTAGCCCTGCTGAGCAGATTCGCCGTCTTCCTGTTCGGCGACCTGCTTGTGGACCTCTTCCATGTCCAGGTCTTTCACAGCGCTTACTACCTGGGTCAGCTGTTCAGCGTTGAACGCGCCGGGCTGGGAGAACACGAGGACTTTCTCGCGGAAGGCCATAAGCGTCGGTATTGAGCTGATTTGCGCTGCCGCAGCGAGCTCTCGCTCGGCCTCGGTGTCGACTTTGCCGAATGTGATGTCCGGATGCTGCTCTGAGACCTGCTCGTAGACCGGGGCGAATTGCTTGCACGGTCCGCACCAGTCGGCCCAGAAGTCGATGAAGAGAATGTCGGAGTCCTCCAGCGTCTGCTGGAACACGTCAGAAGTCAGGTCAGTGGTAGCCATGGCCGCCACGATACGGCACACACCAGGTTCGTGTGGAGTCCTCAGAGGCTTTAAGCAGGCGGCGAAGGCTGGAATATGGCAGTGGCCCGGTCTCTTCACAGAAAATTCCGGGCCACTGCGCGCTTGCGCTGCGAACGCGTACGTGGCGGGTGAGGGATTCGAACCCACGTAGGCTGTGCCAGCTGATTTACAGTCAGCCCCCTTTGGCCGCTCGGGTAACCCGCCGTGAACGGCGCGCCCAAGCGCAAGCACCGGTCAACTTTACCGCACCCTACCCGCAATTCTCGAATTGGGGTGAGGAGTAGAATGACAGGCAGAATTCCCACCAGAATCGGAGACCATCGACATGTCTGAACTCGATGCAGAAAAGCTTGCCGGTCGGCTCACTGACCGCGCTCCGGCGGGCATTGCTGAGCAGATCGGGCAATTGATCGAGGCGAAGGTCCTGCCTGTGGACTCTCGCCTTCCGACTGTTCGTGACCTGGCCCAGGAGCTCGGGGTGAGCGTCGGTACTATCGCGCAGGCCTGGAGCCATCTGCGTGAACAGGGCCTGGTGGAAACACGCCGTCGAGGCGGAACGCGGGTGGTCCCGAGGGCTCGGCGCCGCGCGGAAGACTTCGCGGGTCCTGGCGAACCACTCAAGCGCATGGGGTTCATCAGCTCAGGCGTACACGCCCCTGGTCCGGCAGAGGGCTTGGAAGCTACGCTGCGCATCATTGCACATGCTGAGGATCTGGGGCTCGACTCCGCGGTCCTCTCCCCCGCAAGTGGCGAGCAAGGAGTTTCTTCCCCGGTGGCAGTCCTCGCCGCAGCCACTCAGCGCACGGCACGTATCCGGCTCGGCACCACGGCCACAATTCCCGCAGGTCAGGGTGAAAACTCGGTCTCAGCGGACCTTGATGCAGTGAATCTGCTCTCAGGTGGCCGTCTGATCGGTTCAGAGGAGCAGGCCCAACTGGTCCGCACTGTCATTCCCACCGATACCGCGAGCCGTGAGCAAGAGGCACGGTATCGGGAGATCGCCGAGGCCCTTCCTGAGCATGTGCTGATCGGCCCCAGCGATGAGATCGCCGATGCACTGCTTGCTGATCCCGACTATGTCGGCGCGCAGTATGCTACTTTCGCTCTTCCGCCGAGTCTCGACGAGACAGACTGCACTCACATTCTCAACGATGTGGCATCCAGGCTCGGCCCCGCACTCGGCTGGGCGCCCTCACCGCGCTGACCCTTTCGCACCACCACGACGGCGCAGCACCATCCCGCCCATCAGAAGAGCTTCTCAGTAGCGAGTTTGGCACCGGCAGCCAGGGCCTCAAGCTTGGCGTTGGCGATGAGTGGGTGAATGCGCCCGCCGAGCCCACAGTCGGTCGAGGCGATCACATTCTCCGGACCCACTCGCTCAGCGAACCTCAGAATGCGCTGGGCGACCAACTCCGGGTGCTCCACCACGTTCGTCGCATGAGAGACAACACCCGGAACGATGACCTTGCCCTCAGGAAGCCTCACACTGTCCCACACAGCAAACTCATGCTCATGTCTGGCATTGGCAGCCTCGAAGGAGTAGTACTTGGCATTGATCTGAAGCATCAAGTCCACAATGTGCCGGAACTCGATGTCGGTGGTGTGCGGACCATGCCAGGAACCCCAGCACAGGTGGAATCGAATCTGCTCCTGCGGCAGGCCCCGGAGAGCGTAGTTCAACGCGTCAATGCGTAACTGGGTGAAGGCGCGGTAATCCTCCACGGAGGGTTCGGGGGAAATCTGGTCCCAGTTCTCCGCAATGGAGGGGTCATCGATCTGCAGGATCAGACCCGCGTCGATCACAGCCTTGTACTCTTCACGCAGCAGATCCGCCCACGCATAGATGTGGGCTTCCTCATCACCGTAGTAACGGTCGGCGATCCGGGCACCGGAACCGGGTGACAAGGAGGTGATGAAGCCAGTTTCAAGCCCGGCGGCGTCCAATGCAGCGCGTAGATTCTGCACATCAGAGGTGATCTGCGCCTGGCCTTTGTACTTCAATGGACCCGTGGTTGCCGGAAACGGCGTAGCCGTGGATCCGGTGCCTATCCCGGATGCTGGATCGGCATAGGCATCATGGAAACGGACCCAATCACGACGATGAGGGAAGCTGGTGAGCTTCACATTGCGCGGTGAGGACGCCACCGGTGGCTGGGTGAAGATGTCCTCCCCTGTGACCTCCAAGCCCTCTGCGCGCTGGAAGATATAGGACCACCAGGCGCCGTAGTCCACGGGTGAACTCATCGCTTTGCCGAACTCTCCGTCTCCCGGAACGGTGATTCCCTGAGCCTTCTGCCGGGCGACCAGATCTTTGACCGCCTCGGCGAGCAGGTCGTCGAACTCGGCGGTGCGCCTCAGGGTGAGCCCATCGGCCTCGAACGATCGGGCAGCGTTGGCCTCTATGAGCTCTGTGGTGCGCGGTAGTGAGCCCGCATGGGAGACGAGAATTTGGTGCCGGGAATCCTGGATAACGGCAGGCATGCGGCTGCGTCCTTTCGAGAAGTTACGCCGCGCCGGGGAGCCCTGTCGCCTCGTTGTCTCTGAGGCTGCGAACTCCGCGACACAGCATGTGGTGTGCGGTCGGGTCCGCAGCGTTGCCGGCCACATGTCCCGGTGGCCTGGGGCGAGGCTTCGCATACGCGCTGCTGCGAGCGAGTCTACACAATCCACCTCAACAACTGAATTATGTTCAATATCTTGCGCTGGTGAGTCGTCGTAGTCTGTACTACACATCAATTCACCGACAGAAGGAGCGACCATGGCTAAGGAATCGACGTTCGACATCGTGTCAAAAGTAGATTCTCAGGAAGTGGCGAATGCGCTGAATCAGGCGTCCAAGGAAATCGCCCAGCGATACGACTTCAAGGGCACCGGCGCCTCGGTGGAACAGAGCGGTGAGCTGATCGTCGTCACAGCCAATGCCGAAGAGCGAGTGAAGGCTGCCAATGACGTGTTGGAGAGCAAGCTCATCAAGCGGGGGATCTCACTGAAGTCTTATGAACCGTCTGAGCCGAAGCAGTCGGGAAAGACATACCGAATTGAGGGACAGATCAAAGAAGGGATTGATCAGGCGACCGCGAAGAAGATCACAAAAATGATCCGTGATGAAGGTCCCAAGTCAGTGAAGGCTCAGATTCAGGGCGATGAACTGCGAGTATCGTCAAAGTCTCGTGACGATCTGCAGGCAGCCATCAGCATGCTGAAAGATTTTGAGGACGCTGATCTTCAGTTCATCAATATGCGCTGATCAGCGCATCAGAGGAAAAAGATAAGCGCCAGCGGTAGGGCGATGAAGACGCCCACTACCCAGGCGAAGGCGATGATCGTGCGGTCAACGGCCAAATCGGAGAGCCACTCGGCTCCCTTGATCGGAATCTCACGAATCCCTGGAAGGCCGTAGATCAGGATGGTGCCGAACACGTTGAAGAACAGGTGGACCAGGGCTGCGGTCAGGGCGATCGTGCCCACTGCACCGTCAAAGGCAAAGGCGGCAACAAGGGCCGTGATGGTCGTTCCGATATTCGCGCCCAGCGCGAACGGGTAGAGCTGGCGCAGGCTCAGCGCACCGGACCCTGCCAGCGGAACCATCAGGGATGTGGTGGTGCTCGAGGACTGGACCATCACCGTCACCAATGCTCCGGAGGTAATGGACGTCACCGGGCCGCGGCCGATGGCGGTGTTGAGCACCCGTTGTGCCCGACCCACCAGCAATGCCTTGAGCTTGCGTCCGATCAGGTTGATCACGGTCAGGATGAGCGCGATAGCGACGACGATCATCGCGACCCCGGCCCAAACTCCCGGGAGCCATTCCAGACTCCAGGTGATCAGCTTCGCCAGAGGCGTCGTCGCGGTCTTCACCACTGTTCCGATGCCGCCGAATATCGAAGCAACAATCCCGCCGTCGGAGCCTGTAAGTACAGAGGCTGAGGCAGTCGCCATACGTTCCAGCAAACCGAATGCGATCTCCAGAGGCAGGAAGATCGCCACCGCGAGCAGGTTGAAGAAGTCATGCACGGTCGCAGCTGCGAAACCGCGCCGGAACTGTTCCTTGTCCCGAATCATGCCCAGGCTTATCAGCGTGTTTGTCAGGGTAGTGCCGATGTTCGCACCCAGGATGATGGGCACGGCGATCCCCAACGGCAGGCCACCTGCAACAAGGCCGACGGTCACCGAGGTGGTCGTAGACGAGGACTGGCTCAGCGCGGTGGCAACGATGCCAATCATGAGACCGACGACGGGGTTGGCAGCGAACTCGAAGAGTGAGGCAGCGCGATCGCCGGCAGCGATGGAGAAGCCTGAGCCGATCACGTTGACTGCGGTGATCAAGACGTAGACGCAGACGGCGACGATCAACCAGTTCAGGACAGTGACGGTCCTGGTGGAGAATCGGTGGTGAAGGCCTGCGGGAAGCCGGGGGCTGTGAACCGTGCCAGCAACTGCGCCGGTGCTAAACGTTTCGTGCTTCTCCGGTGCTGGCAGTACAGCCATCAGCTCTCCGTTCGTGCATGGTGAGGGCGGTCCCTCGACGGTACTGGAGCGATCCAGTTGCTTTGTCCCCTGAAGGCTGACAGCCGAAAGTGAATTTCAGGTAAACAAACTGGGAACTTCACTCAAAAGATCCAGACCGTGACGAAAGTCTCACCGGAACACACAGACATAGAATGGCGTTGATCCAGGTGAACGAGTCACCACGGCGCTTTTACGACAGGAGTCAACGATGCATCATCATCACGGACGGTTGCGCACCGCAGGACTGCTCGCGTTCCTGTTCGCCATGGTGCTCATGGTGGGCGCCATCGTGGCCTACTCCATGCAGAGCCCCGCAGCGCTGTTCATCTTTGCGGGTATTGGCCTGATCTCCGTTGCCTACTCCTATTGGAATTCAGACAAGATCGCTCTCAGAGCGATGCGCGCCTACCCGGTGACCCGGGAACAGGCGCCAGCGCTCTATGAGATGGTTGAAGAGCTCGCTCACCGGGCACAAGAACCAGTGCCGCGCATTTTCATCTCCCCTCAGCCGACACCCAATGCGTTCGCCACCGGACGCAACCCTGAACGCGGCGTGGTCTGCTACACAGAGGGCATTCTCAATCTGCTGACTCCCAGGGAGCTGCGGGCAGTCACCGGGCATGAGCTGATGCACATCTACAACCGTGACATCCTGATCTCCTCGGTAGCGGCGGCAGTGGCAGGATTCCTCACCACCATCACGCAGTTCTTCATCCTCTTTGGGGGCGGTCGCGGCCGCGGTGGCGGCGGTAACCCGCTGGCACTCGTGGGTGGCCTGTTGGCGGTCATCCTGATGCCCATCGCGGCGAGCCTGATCCGTTCCGCTATCAGCCGTACCCGCGAATATGACGCAGACGCTGATGGGGCCGAGCTGTCAGGGGACCCACTGGCGCTCGCCTCAGCGCTGGATAAGCTGCAGAACGGCATCTCCCGGGTTCCGCTACAGGAAGACCCCAAACATGATGCTCACGCCCATATGATGATCGCCAATCCGTTCGGCCCCCGGGCACGGCAGATGTTCTCCACCCACCCTCCGATGGAAGACCGGATCGCGCGGCTCAAGGAGATGGCCGGTCAGCGCTGAGCGCGGCTGATCCGCACCATATCTGCGCGGGGAACAACCTTGACCCGCTCACGCTGGACCTCACCTGACTCGGAGGCGGCTGCACCCAGCGAGAGTTCGTGCTCGTCGAGCTTCAGCCATCCCTCCCAGGTGGTGTACTCCACGCCACGGGACTCCAACAGCTCGAGGATCGCCTCCTCACCAGGATTCTGCGCCTCGGGAAGCCGGTCAATGTCCTCCAGCAGGCAACCGATCGTCTCCAGCGCGTCGCCCTTAGTGTGACCAATAAGCCCCACAGGGCCACGCTTGATCCAACCAGTCGCGTACGTGCCGGGGACGTGCCTGCCTTCCTCGTCAAGGACGCGCCCTGCTTCATTGAGCAGGACGCCCCGCTTGGAGTCGAACGGGATGCCTTCAATCTCTGAACCGAAGTATCCAATGGCGCGGTAGACCGCCTGCACCGGGTAGTCCTGGTACTCACCGGTCCCTGTGACATTGCCGGTCCCGTCCAGTTCCATCCGCTCAAAGCGGATCCCGGCCACTTTGCCGGTGCCCTCACCGTTGCTGTCCTGACCTTCGAGGATCTTCACCGGCTGGTGGAGGAAATGCAGGTGCAGTTTGCGGGAGGACTCCTCTGTACGTTCTTCCTGCTCGACGAGCCAGTTCGCCAGTGTGTTCACCATGGTCTTGATCTGATTGCTGGACTTGATGGCCTCATCGGAGGCTTCATCGAAGTCGAAATCCTCTTCATAGAGGACGATGTCCACATCCTCAGAGTGGGAGAGCTCACGCAGCTCCAACGGAGTGAACTTCACCTGGGCTGGCCCACGCCGGCCGAAGATATGCACATCAGTGACTGGTGAGGCCGCCAGGCCCTGATACACGTTTTCTGGGATCTCGGTGGAGAGCAGATCGTGGGGCTGCTTGGAGAGCACGCGCGCCACGTCCAGCGCGACGTTGCCGTTACCGATAACGGCCACCTGCTCAGCTTCAAGGGGCCATTCCCGAGGGTAGTCGGGGTGCCCGTCATACCAGGACACAAAGTCAGCCGCGCCGAAGGAACCTTCCAGCTCAACCCCGGGAATGTCCATCTCGACGTCCTTGATGGCGCCGGTGGCGAAAATCACGGCGTCGTAATGCTCCCTCAGCTCTTCAATGCTGACATCGGAGCCGATGTTCACATTGCCCAAGAGCCGCACGTCACCGCGGTCCATCACCTTGTGCAGGGCCTTAATGATGCCCTTAATCCGCGGGTGGTCAGGGGCCACTCCGTAGCGGATCAGGCCGAATGGCGCGGGGTACCGGTCGAACAGGTCAATGGAGAAGCGCAGGTTGTGCTTCTTCTGGGCCTTGGCCAAGATGTCCGATGCGTAGACCCCGGCGGGACCTGCACCGACGACTGCGACGCGTGTGGGCCGGGAGTTGAAAGTCTCAGACACGGTACGGCGGGTTTCCTTTCAATGAACGCAACGAGCGCGCGAATTTACCTCAGGACAGTATGCCCTATATGGGTCGTGCGCCCATAGGTCGTATCAGGGTTTACCACTGGGCCTTCCAGTACACCCACTATGGTCAACACACCCGGTTGCCGCAGTTCTTCCCATGGCCCATAAGATGACAACACAGCGATCCGGAAACCGGTTGGCACACAGCGGAAGGCGGGAAGCGAGCACATAATGGCGGAGATGTTCCTGGATAAGTTCAAAGCCCTGGTCCCCCGGTATCTTGATGCCGAATGGACACCTGGTGAAGGGTACAGCCGCAGCGAACTCTCAGAGCTGCTGTCCGACTCAGAGTTACCTGACCGGACCAAACTGCCGCTCATTCTGGAGGAGCTCTACCTGGCTCTGGGCCAGTGCGAAGAGATTCTGGAGGCCTATCACTTCATTTTCGATCCCGATGAGCTGGTCACCGAAGAGGGGTACCTGCTGTTCTTGGAGGATGAGGATGAACGCTGGGTATGGGGAGTGGATACCGCTGATCTGAAAGTGCCGGATCCGTTAATTTACCGCCGCAACAACGACAAGCACGAATGGACACCGGAAGGAGCAACTGTCAGTGAGTTCCTCTTCGACCTGCTTGAGTTCTCCTTCGAGGAGGACTGACCGTGCCTGAGCAGTCCTCACGCTTCACAGCGGAGCACACTCCCGGACAGGATACGTACGACGACGCGGTGGTCCAGTGGGAATCTCACGCACCAGAAGGCTATATCTGCCCTTTCTGCCAGTTCGCTGCCGGCGACGTATCCGATCCCGGGAACCGCTGTGAATTGAGTGACCTGGTGTATCAGGATGAGGACCTTCTGGTGTTCATCGCCTGTGACGGATTCGGCCCACATGCCGGGCACGCCATGATCATCCCGACCGCTCACCGAGAGGCGCTCTATGACCTCGAGGACGATCTGCTAGCCAAGATCAGCATTTTCTCCCGACATGTGGCGCTGGCCATCAAACGTGCCTGGGGCCCTGAGGGCACCTCCGTGAGGCAGCACAATGAGCCGGCGGGAAACCAACACGTATGGCACTACCACCTGCACGTTTTCCCGCGCTATGGCGACGATCTGCTCTACCGGCAGATCCGGCATCCGCTGGAGGTTGGATACCGGGCGCAGCTGGCCCGGGAACTCAAACCCGCCCTTGAGAAAGTCCTGGAACAGAGCTAGCCTTCGCGGTCGACGACGGCGTCTGCGAAACTCAGCAGCGCGGCCTTCACCGTCGACTCGGGCAGGGGTGAGATCGCGTCCTTGGCCCTGGTGGACCAGCTCCGGGCAACAGCCCAAGCCTCCTCCGTCACCGGATGCGACACCACAGCCTGGACTGCCTCCGCCAACTCAGCGTCCCCGCTCAAGTCTCGCTCTAGGAGCTCCAGAGCGGCGTGGGCGGCGTCGTCGTTGTTCTGAGCGGCACGGCGCAGCAGCAGCACCGGAAGTGTGGGCACCTGCTCCCGAAGATCCGTTCCAGGGGCTTTTCCTGATGAGACGCCGTCGGCAGTGAGGTCAATGACATCATCAGCTAGCTGGAACGCAATTCCTACGGCTTCACCATAGGTCTGCAGCATCTGGGACAGTTCGGGGTCTGTGCGCCCGTAGTAGGCACCCAGCTGCGCCGCGGCCGCCACCAGGGACCCGGTCTTATTGGCGATGACGCCCAGGTAGTGGTCGTAGGGGTCTTCACCACCGCGTGGGCCCACGGTTTCCTTCAGCTGGCCCATGACCAGGCGTTCAAAGGTCTCCGCCTGGATCCGGGGCCCGTCGTCGCCGAGCTCAGTCATCAGCTGTGAAGCTCGGGCCAGAATAAGGTCTCCGGTGAGGATCGCCACGGAGTTCCCCCAGACAACGTGGGCGCTGGGAGCTCCCCGGCGCAGCGGCGCGGAGTCCATGACGTCGTCGTGATAGAGAGTCGCCAGGTGAGTCATTTCCATCACCATAGCGGCCCTGAGCACCCGGTCATCCACGCCATCTCCCAAGAGGGAAGTCAGGATGGTCAGAAGCGGCCTGACCCGCTTGCCGCCAGCTTCAGCCAGGTACCGCGCAGCAGAGTTGGCCAGCTCATCAGTGCTGGACAGTGCCGCCAGGAGCTGCTCTTCCACGGCATCAAGGGATTCAGTGACCTGCGCCGTGAGCTGCTCATCGTCGGCGAGAACATCGAAGCCTGCCGGAAGCTCGATGTTCACTGGGTCGGTTTTGTCCTGCGGAAGGTCAGCGGCGTGCACCGTCTGCTCGGCTGCTGCGGCGCCGGTGCTCGCACCTGAGGCTCGTGATTCGGTCATTGGGCTTAAGCCTAGCCCTTCCGGTCGGGTGCACCCTCGCCAGAGAGCTCCGCACTGTGGGAAATGCGGGAGCTGCTCTGGTGGGGCTTGAAGGCACGGTGGATGGCTACGATCCCGCCACTGAGGTTCCGGTACTCCACCTGTGACCAGCCGGCGGCGTCGATCAGCGCTGCTAGGGCGTCCTGATCGGGCCAGGCGCGGATGGACTCCGCCAAGTAGACATAGGCCTCCGGATTGGAGGATACGGCGCGGGCCACCGGAGGAAGAGCCCGCATGAGGTACTCGTTGTAGATGACGTTGAATGGCCTGTACGTGGGGTCGGAGAACTCCATGACCGCCAAGCGTCCGCCAGGTTTTGTCACGCGGAGCATTTCGCTCAGCGCCACAGAAGTGTCAGTAATATTACGCAACCCGAAGCTGATCGTCACCGCATCGAAGCTGTCATCGGCGAAGGGCAGATTCATGCCGTCCCCTGCCACGAAGGTCAGCTCCGGGTGCCTGCGCTTGCCTACCTGCAGCATGCCGAGGGAGAAGTCACAGGCCACCGCGGTCGCTCCGGCGCGATGAAACGGGAGAGTCGATTCGCCCGTGCCTGCCGCCAAATCCAGCACAAACTCGCCTGGTTGGAGGTCTAGAGCCGTAGTGAGCTTCCGCCGCCATCTCCTGTCCTGCCCCAAAGAGATGACGTCATTGGTGAGGTCGTAACGTTCAGCGACCTGATCAAACATGGAGGCGACGTCATGTGGCCTCTTGTCAAGGTCGGCTCGGTTCCCAGCGCGGCGATTCACCCCAGTATTCTCCCATGAGCCGGGGCACAGCGTTCCCCTGGTGGGCCGCGTAAGATGGGTGAGCCATGATCTCAGCGCCGCCCAGCCTCCACATCACTGCGCGCGACGTAGACCTTCCTGGCGGACTGGTGGCGCTGCTTCCCCACCTCAACCCTTCCGGCACCTGGATCCGCGGCGGCGAAGGCATGATTGGTCTTGGCATTGCGGCAAGCACCACAGCTACTGGGCAGGGCCGTTTTGACTCGCTCTCCGTGTTTTGGGATTCGCTGATCGAATCACGGGCAGCTGGGGAGAGCGGTCACGGACCTGTGGCGTTGGTCTCAGTAGCGTTTTCCAAGGACTCCGAGTCTGCTTCACAGCTTCTGGTGCCTGAAGTTCTCATCCGTCGGGAAGGTGGAAAAACCACCCTTCTACTCATCACCGACCGCCCAGAACCGGATGCGCAGGTCCTTGACCGGCACGGCCTTTGGCTGGAGCCTACAGGTGGACTCCGCGCTACGCACCCCGCCCCTGCCGCGGATCTATCGGAAGCGCGGCTGCTGCCGGGTATCCAATCCGAACGCCAGTACCTGAGCGCGATCGCCGCAGGATTGTCGGCGATTCACGACGGAACCGTCGACAAGCTCGTGCTGGCCCGGGATGTGCTGGTGACCGCCGAGGCACCAGTGCCCATCGGCACGCTGTTGTCTCGGCTCGCCACCGAATACCCCCAGACGTGGACCTACTGTGTGGGCGCGGGGCCCGGGGTCCCGCAGACTCTGCTCGGCGCCACACCGGAAATGCTGGTCCGATTGCGCGGCACTCAGCTGTCCTCGCGGGTCCTCGCAGGCACCATTGACAGGGCCCAGCGCACCTCGACTCTGGTCCGCGACGCCAAACAGCACCGCGAGCACGATCTGGCCGTGACCTCCCTGCTCGAACAGCTCCGCCCCATCACGGACACTCTGCAGTCACCGACCGAGCCCAGTGTGCTGCAGCTGCCCAATGTGTATCACCTGGCCAGCGACATCTCAGGAAAATTGGCAGCAGATTCCTCAGGCCGCCTGCCCAGTCCTCTGAAGGTGGCAGAAGCTGCGCACCCGACAGCCGCAGTGTGTGGAACCCCGACGACGACGGCCGCTGACCTCATCGCCCAGTTGGAGGGTATGGACCGTGGCCCCTACGCCGGGCCAGTGGGTTGGATGGACGCGGAGGGAAACGCCGACTTCGGCATCGCCCTGCGCGGCGGAGTGTTCGAAGATGACGTCACCCCGGCCGGTGGTCGGCGACTGCGCATCTTCGCCGGCTGCGGAGTGGTGGCCGGTTCGGAGCCCGAGTCAGAACTGGCCGAAACCAAGGTCAAGCTCAAACCCATGCTGTGGGCGCTGGGGCTCGACCCCTGATCAGTGCGGTGTCCTGCGGCAGGCCGCCTGGGCTCAGCGTGAAGGTGTCAGGGCCTGCAGCAGTTTGGCGTGAAGGTCTCGGAGCCGGGTCCGGTCAGTCCGCAGCTCGATAATGCGAATGCCCACCCGATCATCCGGGTAGGACAGTGCCCGACCAAGCTCCTCCAAATCCTCGGTGAAGAAGTACTCGTGCTGGTAGGCGTCTGCGAGCGCTTCAATGTCCACTGTTTGGGGAGTGCCGAAGAGCCTTTCCACAGTCTTGGCCTGGCCAGCACGGCGTCCCACTTCACCGTGCTCCAATTGATCGAAGATCGCGCCACCGGCATCGTTAATCACCACAATGTCCAGGTGGGGCGCCTGTTCGGTGGAGGGGATAAGCAAAGAGTTGGCGTCATGGAGAAAGGTCAGGTCTCCGACCAGGGCGGTCACTCGCTGACCCGCCGCGAGTGCCACACCAGAGGCGGCTGAGAGGTTACCGTCAATCCCAGATACTCCACGTAGTGCGTGGATCGAACGTGAGGTGACGGAGCTGCCGGTCATGCCGGGCAGCGACCGAGTCAGGGCAGCTGCCAGGTCCACGTCTCTGATCACTGAGGATGACCCGAGCATAAGTGGCGTCCTGACTGTCTCAGCCACGAACTGGGCTGCGCGGACCGAGCTGAGGCCCCCCGCGGCGTCGTCGTCTTCACGCAGCACAGTGTCAATGATGCTCTGTGCCTTCAGCCCTTCCTCCTCCCAGGCGCGGGACCAGGCGGTCCCAGGGCGTCCGGCAAAGTCTGCAAGCTCCTGGTGGCCGGTGATGATCCGGCGGGCGAGCCGTGCATCGTGCCAGGGGCTGGCGCGGGGCTCGTACTGAACCACCTGGATGTCTTCCCGGGAAATCAGCTTCTGCACTGGCCTGGTCAGTGTGGGCCGCCCCGCCACCACTACCCGCTCCACTGCGGCGGTCAGCTCAGCGGCACGTGACCCGGGCGGAGACTGCAGCAACAGCCGGTACCCCTGCACGGGTGTCAGGTCAGTCCAGCGGGCCCCGGAGGTCGGTTCTGCGAGCATGGGGTGACCCAGTCGGCTGGCGAACTCGATGGCTTCCTGAGGGGCCTGATCTCCCATGACGAACAGCACACGGCCTGGTTCCTCGACAGCAGGATCCCCAGCTGCGGTCACCTCATGGTTTGTCTCTGCCTCCACTGGTTCGGCGAGCCAGGGGACCTTCTGTGCGGTTTCTTTCCCGGCACCAGCTGCTGCCGCACGGTAGAGGCGTGCGCGTTCGCTGGGCGGGATCACCCCTTTGCGCGCCCAGCGCTGCGTTCCAGCGTTGCCTGGCAGTTCTGCAGGAACCAACGGGTCGGCGAACCCGATGTTGAGGTGGACCGGGCCTGCGGCGGATCGGGAGTTCACCGTGGTGGCAGCTCGGAGCAGGAGGGCCACCTGCGTCTCGGCGGCGAGCATGTCGTCACGGGAGACCGGCTCCAGGCGCAAGCTTGAATCGTGGATGTCCGACTGCTCAAGGTGAAGCTCATCGCGAACCCTTCCAGTGAACATGCCCTGCTGCCACACGGTCTGGTTCGAGCCAGTGCCGTGCATACGCTCAGGCCGGTCCGCGGTGATGACCACCAGCGGAACCCCGGACATGTCAGCTTCCATCACTGCTGGCAGGAGGTTCCCGGCTGCTGTGCCTGAGGTGGTGACCACCCCGGCTGGTTCCCCTGTAGACAGTGCGATCCCGAGGGCGGTGAACGCCGCGGAACGCTCATCTGTCCGCACGTGCAGGGTGAAGGCGCCCAGCTGCTCCGCCTCGGCGAGGGCGTAGGCCAGTGGGGCTGAGCGCGATCCGGGGGCTATCACCATATGGCGCATGTTCAGGGCCATGCCGCGCAGGACCCGGCGGGCCAGTCTGAGCGATTCGGCGTCGTGGGAATCGTCGAACTCCCGGAACGGACCCCTCTCAGCTGCCATGGAGTACATCGTAGGCGGCTGTGAGCCGGTCGAACCACCACGCCTCGCGCGCTCCGGTGACCCGGTGCTGCTGCACCAGGGCTGGTACCGGGTCTGGTGAGCGCACGACGACGCCGCCTGCTGGGTCTTGTGCCACGGGCACCTGGATCACGCCGCCGTGCGGAATGAGCGGTTCTGCGACCACTTCTGCGTCGAAGAGGCTGACGGTTCCCAGGCCGCAGGCATAGGGCAGAGCGGGCAGCTGTGCCGCCAGGGCGAGTCCTGCTGTGAGGCCGACTGAGGTGTCCAGTGCTGAGGAGACCACTGCGGGCAGTCCGGATCGAGTGACAATATCGAGGGCTCGTCCGACGCCGCCCAGTGGCGGGACTTTCACCACCAGGAGGTCTGCGGCGCCCAGCGCGGCCACCCGGAACGGGTCTTCCGCTTTGCGCACCGCTTCATCGGCGGCGATCCGGATCGGCAGCCCCCGGCTGTGGAGCTGTTCACGCAGGTCGGCCAAGGGTTCGATTCCGGCGACTGGTTGTTCGGCGTACTCGAATGCCTCCCCGGCGATCTCCGCGATGGCTGACAGGTGGGTCACCGCCTCAGCGATGCTCCAGGCCCCATTGGCGTCTACTCGGATCCCCGCGTGTGGGAGCAGCCGGCAGACCTCGGCGACGCGGGCGGCGTCGTCCTCTCCGGTCTCTCCCGGTTCAGCGACCTTGATCTTCACTGCGGGGATGGAGTCCAGGTCGCCGTATCGTGTCAGGACGCCCTCCACCTCGGCGGGCCCTATGGCGGGGACGGTGGCGTTGACGGGCACCTGCTCGCGGACCGGGGAGCCCAACCCAGACCATGCCGCATGGACTGCCGCCTGCAGCCAGTGGGAGCTCTCCCGAGGGCCATATTCGGGGAACGGCCCGAACTCAGCCCACCCGGCAGGGCCACGGAGCAGCATGACCTCGCGACGGGTTTGGCCTCGGAACCGGGTGCGCATAGGCACAGAGACGATGACGGCGGCGTCGAGCAGCTCTGCGCGCTCCGGAAGCTGGTGTTGTGGCACAGCCTCAAGTCTATGTTCGCAAGTTCACAGGACGAGCTGGAAGAATAGGTCTATGCCTTCATCCTCGTCTGCGCTGCGCGCGCCCGCTCGTCGCACTGGCCTGTGGATTGCCGCGCTCGTGGTGACGGGGGTGCTGTTCCTGGTCGTGTACGAATACTTCGTCCGCACCGAGTCCGGCCAGTTCCTCGACAATGTGATGCGGATGACCGCGGACCACTTTGATCACCCGCTGCCCTTCCTGAATCCGCAGAACCGGTGGATTGCGGTGTTCATCATGGCTCCCCCAGCTGTGCTCTTCGCTGTCATCGTGCTCGCAGGTCGGAAGTACCTGGCGGGCCTGATCGCGGTCGGGACTGTGCTCGCGGCCAATATCTCCACCCAGGTTCTGAAGTACGGGATGTTGGACCGGCCGGACTTGACGGACAACCCCACGTACTGGATCAACAATTCGTTGCCTAGCGGGCACACCACGATGGCCGCCTCGATTGTTGTTGCGGTGTTCCTGGTCGCCAGCCCCAAAGCTCGGCCAGCTATTGGCGTGCTGGGCGCGCTCTGGGGCGGAAGTTGGGGTGCCTACCTGTTCATTGAGGCCTGGCATCGACCCTCCGATATGATCGCCGCCTATCTGGTAGCGGCGGCATGGGGCCTGGTGGGCGGCTGGCTGATCTTCCGTGCCGCACCGCGGGACAACACGGTGATCGCGGACGCTGAGCCTGAGGTGGCCCCGGCAGCCGGGGTGTGTTGGTTCCTGGGGATCGTTCTCACGGTAGGCGGGATGCTGTGCTTGGTCTTCGCCGGTGGGTGGACCGGACTCGAGCGGTCCGTCGCAGAACCCACCCTGTGGGCCTGGGCTGCGGGCACCCTGCTGTCGTTCGGACCGGCTATGCTCACCGCCGCGGTGGGTATCAACTTCTTCGGCGCAGAGACTGGCCGACGGATGCGAGGGGCGGATGTGCCTGCTGCACATGGAACCCGTGTGGTGTACCCGATCCCTCCTGAGCTACGCCAGCTTTACGACCGCGTATGACGGCCCGTACCGCATTATCCCCTGAGCCAGTCCACCACACGCTGACCTCCTGGTACCACCGGGCAGCGCGTGATCTTCCTTGGCGCCGAGAGGACTGCTCTGCCTGGGGCGTGCTGGTTTCCGAAACCATGCTTCAGCAGACTCCGGTGGCCCGGGTGCTGCCGCGTTGGGAAGAGTGGATGCGCCGCTGGCCCGAGCCTGCTGATACGGCCCAGGCCCCACTGGCAGAGATTCTCACCGTGTGGGACCGGCTGGGCTACCCGCGGCGAGCGCTGCGCCTTCAGCAGGCCGCTGTGGCGATCGTGGAGCGCCACGGCGGGCAGGTGCCGCAGGATGTGGATCAGCTGCGCGCTCTGCCTGGTGTGGGCGAGTACACCGCCGCCGCTGTGGCCTGCTTTGCGTTTGACCAGCCTGAGGTGGTGGTCGACACCAATATTCGACGGGTGCACGCCCGGATCTTTTCCGGACAGGCGCTTCCTGGAAAGACGTTCACCGCCGAGCAGCGCAGACTGGCCCGCGACGTGTTCCCTGACCCGCAGGCTGATGGCGGCCAGCTGGCCTGCACCTGGAACATCGCAGCCATGGAGCTCGGAGCGCTGATCTGCACGGCACGATCCCCCGCATGCTCTGCGTGCCCGGTCGCTAAGCTCTGCGCATGGCGGCTCGCCGGCTCACCTCCGCCCACTGAGGAGCAGAAGACCCGGGGCCAGAGCTGGGTTGGGACGGACCGTCAGGTGCGCGGTGCCATTATGGCCGCGCTGCGCACCGGTGGGACCACTGCACGTGATGACCTGCTCTACGGTCTACCCTTGCCGTCCGCGGATCTCGATCAGCGGCAACGCTGCCTGGAATCGCTCCTGGCTGACGGACTCGCAGAACAGCGGGAGGCCCGGATAGCCCTGCCGGGAGCCCACCCAATGTGTTGAGTGTCTCAGAATGTGGGGAACGATCCCTCTCAGGCCCGTACTTTCCCCGATTCCGAGACACTCTTTGGCTGGGAAGGCGTGCTCACACGCTGCCCTGGAGTTCTAGACTTCTGGTGTGAGGACATTTTTTGAGCACCTGCGGCGTGCGCTGAGGTCCACGCGCCGGGTGGCTGCCAATCGGGCTCGGGCTGGGGCGGTCCGTTCCAAGCGCTCGGTGCTGCCTGCGTTGCAGATGACAGTCGCCGGTGTGGGCGCCTACGTGATCTCTGAGCAGGTACTGGGCCATGAAACCCCGCTGTTCGCTGCGGTGGCGGCCCTCATCGCCATGGGGTTCACCAAGGAGCCCCGGCTGCGCAAGGTCCTGGAAGTCGCCATTGGCTGCACGTTGGGTGTGCTGCTTGCTGACATGCTGGTTCTCGGCCTGGGAACCGGCATCCTGACCGCAGTTCTGGCGGTGTTCGCAGCAGTCATGCTGGCCCGATTCCTCGACTCCGGTTCCGTGTTCGCGATGCAGATGGGCCTGCAGGCGTTGCTTGTGGTCATGGTCCCGGTGCCTGCAGATGCCGCTCTGGGCCCGTTTACCCGCTCGGTGGATGCGGTGGTCGGCGGCACCACAGCCTTGCTGGTCACCTTACTGACACCGAAGGATCCGCGGGGCGAACCGGTCCGGGAACTGCGTCGAGTCGCTGAGGAGTTCACACTTTCGCTGCGGGAGACTGCAGCCGCTCTGCGCTCCTCTGACTCCCGGCAGGCGTGGCATGCGCTGATTCGTGCGCGTGGGTTGCAGTCTCAGGTGGACGAAACCTCTAAGGCCCTTTCGGCGGCCAAGGAATTGACGCATTACTCCCCCGCCCATCGTCGGCACCGGCACTACGTCCGCCGCATTGAGCACACGGCGGAGAAGCTGGACCTGGCGGTGCGGAGTCTGCGCCTGATGACCCGCCGCGCTGTGAGCACTATCGATCACGCCAAGCTTTCCGATGCAGGCACTCTCGAGCTGGCAGGTGTGATTGAGCAGCTGGCCGATGCTTCGGCTCAATTGGGTCAGGCTGCCAGCGAGACCGGTCCGGGTTTTGACCGGTGGATGAACACCGCCCGGGACTCACTGGCCGCTGTTGCGACCGGCCTCCACCCGCAACGGCTGGACATTCACGACCTCGAAGGTGAGGCTCTGGTCCTGCTGGTGCGCACTATGGTGGTGGACCTTCTTGAGGCCTCCGGATATGAGCACGACGACGCCCTCACCTACTTGCCTGACCTGTAAGAGCAAACTGCGGAGTTCAGCTGGTGAGGGAGGCCAGCAGACCTTCCACACGGGCTTTGATGTCATCCCGGATAGCGCGTACAGCTTCGAGGTCCTTGCCCGCAGGATCCTCCAGCGGCCAGTCCTCGTAGCGTTTCCCCGGGTAGTAGGGGCAGTCGTCACCGCAACCCATGGTGATGACGGCGTCCGATTCCTGGAGCATGTCAGCAGTGAGTTCATTGGTGGACTGCGCCGCTATGTCGATCCCGACCTCTGCCATGGCTTCCACTGCTACCGGGTTGAGCTGATCGGCCGGCTTGGTGCCGCCGGAGTAGACGACCAAGCCGCCAGCTGAGAGCTCCCTGAGGAACCCTGCGGCCATCTGGGAACGGCCTGCGTTGTGGACACAGACGAACGTCACAGCAGGCGGGGTGGATTCGGAGTGCTGATGGTTTTCCACAGTGGAGGGGCTAGACATCGGGGGGACCTTTCTTAGCGGGTTGTGGTTGCAGCTGAGGCGCGAGCAGGCGGGGCGCTGATGGGCATAGCTCTTCCGCGGAAGAACTTCCGCGCCCACAGGGCCACATAGACCAGACCGACCAGGACGGGGACTTCAATGAGCGGCCCGACGACGCCGGCGAGAGCTTGACCGCTGGCGGCACCGAATGTCGCGATGGAGACTGCGATTGCCAGCTCGAAGTTGTTCCCTGCAGCGGTGAAACTCAAAGTGGTGGAGCGTTCGTAGCCCATGCGGAGGATCCACCCGATCACCATGGATGCGGCGAAGGTGACAACAAAGTAGATCAGCAGTGGCACAGCGATCCGGACCACATCCAGCGGTTGACTGAGGACTTGGTCACCTTGAAGGGCGAAGAGCACCACAATGGTGAACAGCAGCCCGTAGAGCGCCCATGGCCCGATGACGGGCAGTACCTTGTTTTCATAGGCGGCCCGGCCCATCCGTGCCTCACCGATGGTACGAGTAAGGAATCCGGCCAGCAGCGGGATGCCGAGGAAGACGAGCACTGAGATGGTGATCGCCCATATGGAGAAGTCTGTGCTGGTGGTTTCCAGCCCCAACCAGCTTGGCAGGAGCTGCAGGTAGAACCATCCGAGGAGCCCGAACATGAACACCTGGAACACGGAGTTGATCGCTACCAGGACGGCGGCGGCTTCACGGTCTCCGCAGGCTAAGTCATTCCAGATGAGCACCATGGCGATGCATCGGGCCAGACCCACGATGATCAGACCCGTGCGGTACTCAGGAAGATCGGGGAGGAAGATCCAGGCCAGGGCGAACATAAAAGCAGGCGCGAGCAGCCAATTGATCACCAAGGATGTGATGATGAGGCGTTTGTCTGAGATCACTCGCCCTGTCTCGTTGTACCGGACCTTGGCGAGCACGGGATACATCATCACCAGCAGGCCTATGGCGATCGGTACGGAGACGCCAGCGATCTTGACTGACTCCAGGGCCTCACCGAAGACAGGTAGCGCTGCGCCGAGAAGAAGCCCGAAACCCATCGCGCCGAGAATCCACAGCGGCAGGAATTTGTCCAACAGGGAAAGCTTTTGAATGACAGCGCCTGTATCTGGAGCCTCAGAAGTCGTCACGAGTGCCTTATCGTTGAGAGTGCATGAGCATCATCGACAACTGTCGATATAACGAGTATTCTTCACTACATCGATACATGTCAATCTAGCAGTTGTGATGCAAGAAAGGGCCGCCTGATGACATTAACCGCGACGCTCCCGGACTCTTCGGCGACTCCTGCCCCGGTCGCGGAAGAGTGCTGCGCCCCGCCCCCTGGCGCCGCTGAACTTCAGGCCGAAGCTGCGGCAGACCTTGCGATCAGGTTCAAGGCTCTCGGTGATGCCAACCGCCTGATGCTGCTGGCCACCATCGCTGGCGGAGAGTCTGCCGAGGCGTGCGTCTGCGATCTCACCGAGCCGTTGAACCTCGGGCAGCCCACCGTCTCCCACCACCTGAAGATTCTGGTTGATGCTGGGTTCCTCACCAGAGAGAAACGCGGAACGTGGTCCTACTACTCAGTGGTCCCCGGCGCCCTGGGAGGGCTCTGCGGTGATCTGTGCTCTGAGTCCGCCCTGGGAGGCCTGATGAACCCAGCAGCCTCTGCTGAGTCTGCTCCTGAGCACAACGCCTGACTATTTCTCTCCCAGTACTAGGCTCAGCGCTTCCGCCAAGGATCCCACCTCACGGACCGTCATACCCTCAGGGATATTCTTTTTCTCTGCAGAGCCCTTGCTTTCTGGAGTTCGGGGAACGATGGCGTGCGTGAAGCCGAGCCGCTGAGCCTCCTGCAGGCGCCTACTGAGCCCCTGCACCGGCCTGACCTCTCCCGCAAGACCGACCTCCCCAAAGGCGAGGAACCTGTTGGGCAGCGGTTTCTCCAGGGTCGCAGAGGCCACCGCTAGGGCCACTGCCAAATCTGCCGCTGGTTCGGTGATCTTCACCCCGCCCACCGTGGCCACGTAGATTTCGGACTTCATCAATGTGGCGAGCTTGGCCCGCCGCTGCAGCACGGCCAAGAGCATCGAGACCCGAGGAGAATCCAGCCCTGAGACTGCTCTGCGCGGCTGTGCGGCCTGGGACTCTGCCACCAGAGCCTGCACCTCCGCAGTAAGCGGCCGGCGGCCTTCCAGCGTAATGGTGATGCAGGTTCCTGGTACCCGTTCGGTCATCGCGGAGACGAAGAGCCCACTGGGGTCTGCCAGAGACACCAAACCGTCCTCGGTGAGGTCAAAGCAGCCTACATCGTCAGTCGGTCCGTAGCGGTTCTTCCCAGCTCGAAGCAGGCGAAGCCGCGAGTGCCGCTCCCCTTCGAACTGGCACACGACATCCACAAGGTGTTCTAACATTCGCGGCCCGGCAATGTTTCCCTCTTTGGTGACGTGGCCGACCAGAATAGTCGTCATATTGCGCCGCTTGGCGGACTCGATCATGGCGGCTGTCACTTCACGGATTTGGGTGACCCCACCGGCTGCGCCGTCGACTTCGGCCGACGAGAGCGTCTGGACAGAGTCCATGATGGTCAGCTGGGGGCCGCCCTGTTCGGCGCCAGTCTCTTCAATTTGCCCCAACGCTTGACCCAGGTCAGCTTCGGCTGCCAGGTAGAGCCCGTCCGCCACAGCACCGATCCGCTCTGCGCGCTTCTTCACTTGGGCAGCCGATTCCTCACCTGTGAGATAGAGCACCGGTTGGGAGGTGTGTTTGCGCGCCACATCCGCGGCTGCTTGCAGCAGAAGCGTGGACTTTCCCACGCCAGGCTCCCCCGCCATCAGAATGACTGCGCCTGGTACCAGCCCTCCGCCCAGCACTCGGTCCAATTCCCCGATCCCGGTCGGCCGGAACTCAGCCACGGAGGAGTCCACCTCCGCAATGGTCCTCGCCGGTGCGGTCAGCGAGCGCGAGGGGCCCGTGCGAGCCTTCGTCTGGCCCTTCTCCACGACGGTTCCCCAGGATTGGCACTCAGCGCACCGCCCGACCCACTTAACGGTCTGCCAGCCGCACTCTGAGCACTCGAACCCCGCCGAGGACTTGTTCTTCGCCATGCGCTCCACGTTATCCTTTCCCCCGGACTCCTCAGGCGCCGTGGGCGTAAGAAGTCCGGGCATGAGAAAGGCCGGGCCCGGTCACACTCTGTGTGGCCAGGCCCGGCCCGTTCGCTTTGGTGCTGCTCAGCTTTCGATAGCTGCCGGTTCTTCGGCTGCCTCCAGCTGGTGGTCAGTCGGCATACTCCAGTCGAAAGTCAGCTCACGGTCGGGGCCAGTGCCCTTCACCGCAATGCTGATCTCCGAACCGTGCGGTATCTCACCGTAGAGAATCCGCTCTGAGAGCTGGTCCTCAATCATGGACTGGATCGCCCGGCGCAATGGTCGCGCGCCCATGGCGGGATCGTAGCCGCGGTCGGCCAGGAATTCGCGTGCTTCCTGGGTGATTTCCACGGTCATTGCCTGCTCTGCCAACCGCTTGCGCAGCCGGTCCATGAACAGGTCGACAATCTTGACGATCTCCTGCTGTTCCAGCTGCGGGAAGACGATGGTGTCGTCTACACGGTTGAGGAACTCGGGGCGGAAGTGCTGGCGCAGCTCCTGGCTGACCTTGCCCTTCATCCGCTCGTAGTTGGTTGCGGTGTCCGAGGTGGACGTGAAGCCTGTTGTCACACCCTTGGAGATCTCACCGGTCCCGAGGTTGGTGGTCATGATGATGACGGTGTTCTTGAAGTCGACTACCCGACCCTGGGAGTCGGTGAGCCGACCATCTTCAAGGATTTGCAGCAGTGAATTGAACAAATCAGCGTGTGCTTTCTCGACTTCGTCGAAGAGCACAACCGAGAAAGGACGACGCCGCACCTTCTCCGTCAGCTGACCACCCTCCTCATAGCCCACATACCCTGGGGGCGCACCAAAGAGCCTCGAGACTGTGTGCTTCTCGCTGAACTCCGACATGTCCAGAGTGATCATGGCCTCTTCATCACCGAACAAGAACTCTGCCAGCGCTTTGGCCAGCTCTGTCTTGCCGACACCGGTAGGACCGGCGAAGATGAATGAGCCCGAGGGACGGTTGGGGTCCTTCAGACCTGCGCGGGTCCGGCGAATAGCGCGTGAGAGGGACTTCACAGCCTCATCCTGGCCGATGACCCGCTTGTGCAGCTCCTCTTCCATGCGCTTGAGCCGGTCGGATTCCGCCTCGGTGAGCTTGAAGACGGGTATACCGGTCGAGAAGGCGAGGACTTCGGCGATCAAATCACCGTCAACTTCAGCGATCTCATCCATTGACCGAGATTTCCAGGTTTCTTCTTTCTGGGCACGCTCTTCGACGAGCTTCTGCTCTTTGTCGCGGAACTGGGCAGCACCTTCGAAGTCCTGAGCGTCAATGGCGGCTTCCTTCTCCCGCTTGACCTCTTCGATTTTGCCGTCGAATTCCTTCAACTCCGGTGGAGGAGTCATTTTCTGAATTCTTAGACGCGCACCGGCCTCATCAATGAGGTCAATTGCTTTGTCCGGAAGGAACCGGTCATTGATATACCGGTTCGCCAGATTGGCGGCCTGCTCCAGTGCTTCTTCTGTGATGGACACCTTGTGGTGTGCTTCGTAGCGATCACGCAGACCGCGCAGAATCTGCACTGTGGTTTCCACCGAGGGTTCATCGACTTGGATGGGTTGGAAACGGCGTTCCAGAGCAGCATCCTTCTCGATGTGCTTGCGGTACTCATCCAGCGTGGTCGCGCCGATGGTCTGCAGTTCTCCACGCGCCAGAAGCGGCTTGAGGATATTGGCAGCGTCAATTGCACCCTCTGCTGCACCGGCACCCACCAGAGTGTGGATCTCATCGATGAACAGGATGATGTCTCCGCGGGTACGGATCTCTTTGAGGACCTTCTTCAGGCGCTCTTCGAAGTCACCGCGGTAGCGAGAGCCTGCGACTAATGAACCGAGGTCCAATGTGTAGAGCTGTTTATCGCGCAGCAGTTCGGGGACATCGCCGTTGACTATTGCCTGCGCCAGGCCCTCAACGACGGCTGTCTTGCCGACGCCGGGCTCACCAATGAGCACAGGATTGTTCTTGGTCCTGCGGGAAAGGACCTGCATGACCCGTTCGCGTTCGTAGTCGCGGCCCACCACGGGGTCCAGCTGCGCTTCACGGGCAGCTGCAGTGAGGTTGCGACCGAACTGGTCAAGCACCACAGAGCCTGCAGGGGTTCCCGAAGCGCCGCCCTGTCCGACTCCAGCACCAGCTTTCTCCTGCTGATCGCCTCCGGAGTAGCCGGAGAGCAGCTGGATGACCTGCTGGCGGACCTTATTGAGGTCAGCGTTCATCTCCACCAGCACCTGAGCGGCGACACCCTCACCTTCCCGGATCAATCCGAGAAGAATGTGCTCTGTGCCGATGTAGTTGTGGCCCAGCTGAAGAGCTTCACGCAGTGAGAGCTCGAGCACTTTTTTGGCGCGCGGAGTGAAGGGAATGTGCCCGGACGGGGCATTCTGGCCCGGTCCGATCTTCTCCTGCACCTTCTCCCGAACACCCTGAAGGTTGATGTCCAGGGACTCCAGCGCCTTAGCAGCGACGCCTTCACCTTCGTGGATCAACCCAAGCAGAATGTGCTCAGTGCCGATGTAGTTGTGGTTAAGCATGCGGGCCTCTTCTTGGGCCAGCACGACGACGCGACGTGCGCGGTCAGTAAATCTCTCAAACATAGCCAACTGACGCTCCCTACAGCATTGTCTTCCGAGAGTCCAAGGCTACGGCCATTTGCCGCCGACTCACCTACCTGTTCGCCACAGGGAAAAGACTGACCCCCGGCGGGAGCTCGTACTAGCCCGCGCCGGGGGTCAGTCCTACCCGAAAATGTCAGCGCTTCTTGGCGTTGCGATACGCCTCGACGATGTCCCGGTGAAGGCGACCCCGTTTAGCGACGGTGTATCCATGGGACACCGCCCATTCTCGAATTTTCTTTGCCTCATTCTGAGGTGACGGGGGAGGAACTGCCTCAGCCTTGCGAACGTACTTCTTGAGAGTGTCGCGGAGCGCTTTGGCGTTCTCTTCCGACAGGTCAATCGAGTAAAACCTGCTGTCAAGACCGAAGTGAACAGTCTCCTTAGCCGGTGATCCATCTAGATCATCAACGAGGATTTCTTGTACTTTTTTCGCCATGAGCGATGCACCTCACTGCAGAGTATCGACAGCCCGCGAAAACTGTGCTTGTTGTCTGCACACTGAGGGCTGATAAATAATTATAAGTGGCCAGGGACCAATTCTCTGACGACAGCTCTATTCTCGCAGGGAAAAACAAAGACCGTCAACTCAGTAAGACCCCACAAGAATTCATCTTGGTTTGTTCACTGATGGGCTTGTGTCTCGCGGCTCGTAGTGTCATTCATCTCCTGCCGCACCGCAGCCTCAGTGGCGCGCTCATTGCGGTCAGCGCGGAAGATCGCCCGCATCGCCAACCAGAAGACCAGACCCACGCCTATCGATGGCGCAAGCACTTCAAAATACGTCCAGAAATTATCCATATTGGCTCAACTTTCCGGCTTGAGGAGAGGAAACAGTATGGTTTCACGAATACCTGATCCAGTGAACAGCATCACAAGTCGATCGATTCCTAAACCGATTCCACCCATCGGTGGCGCCCCATATTCCAGCGCTCGGAGAAAGTCTTCGTCCACTTGCATTGCCTCTTCATCCCCGCCAGCTGCCTGATGAGCCTGTGCCACCAAACGCTCTCTTTGAATGACGGGGTCAATAAGTTCAGAGAAGGCTGTGCCCGTCTCCATTCCGGCAATGATGAGGTCCCATGCCTCAATCACACCAGGCTTTTCTCGATGTGGCCGGGCAAGCGGCTGGGCGGCTGGCGGATAGTCGCACACAAACGTGGGCTGAAGCAGTGTCGGCTCGACGATCTCGCCGAATAGTTCAAGGACCAGCTTCTGCGCACCCCATGCCGGGTCGACTCTCACCTGATGCCTCTCGGCGACAGCCAGCAGTGTGCCGGCATCAGTATCAGGGGTGATCTCTTGGCCTACAGCTTCCGACAGCCCGGGGTAGACCGAGAGCCATGCCCATTCGCCGCTGAGATCAACAACACCTCGCTCAGTCTCAATCTTCAGGCCCTTGCCTGCGGCCTGTGCAGCATTGCGGATCATCTCCTGCATACGGTCTGCCATCACATACATGTCACCCCAGGCTTCGTAGGATTCCAGCATGGTGAACTCTGGGGAGTGCGTTGAGTCGACGCCTTCATTGCGGAAGACGCGGCCGATCTCGAAGACGCGGTCAATGCCTCCCACTACGGCCCGCTTCAGGTAGAGCTCCGTCGCGATACGCAGCGTCATGGGCTGGTCAAACGCATTGAGATGAGTGCGGAACGGCCTAGCCTGCGCTCCTCCGTGAATGAGCTGCAGAATGGGAGTTTCAACTTCCACGTAGTCCCGCGAGTGCAAGGTGTCACGGATGGCGCGAACCATAGCCGCACGTGTGTAGACCATTTGGCGCGCCTCATCACGCACGATCAGGTCTGCATACCGCTGACGAACTCGGGTTTCCTCGTTGAGATCGGCGTGCAGCACTGGAAGTGGCCGAAGCGCCTTCGAGGCGATGACAAACGACCGTGCCATGACGCTGAGCTCACCGCGACGCGAGGTGATCACCTCGCCGGTGACCTGGACCTGGTCGCCGAGGTCGACAGCAGACTTCCACTGCGCCAAACTCTCTTCACCGACCTCGGCCAGCGAAATCATGGCCTGCAGCCGAGTGCCGCTGCCCTGTGGCCCGCCCTCCTGCAGCGTGGCGAAACAGAGCTTGCCGGTGTTCCGAATAAACATCACACGTCCGGTGACCGAAACGGTCTCACCAGTAGAGGCACCTGGCTCCAGATCGGGGAAGCGGCTGCGCACGTCCGCCAGCGAAGCGCTGCGCTCGACTGTGACCGGGTAGGCCGGCACACCCTGCTCCAGCAGGCGTGTGCGCTTGTCCATGCGCACAGCGCGCTGGTCGGTGGTGTCTATGTCGGTCGTGGTCGAAGTCTGCTCAGTCACCCCGCCAGTTTACGTCTTCTACTCCAGGTAGAAGAACTACCAGATTGTCACCCGCTGATCAGGTGAAAGGTACATGCCATCACCCTCAACGGTCCCGAAGGCGCGGTGAAAGGCATCCACGTTCTTGACCGGCTGGGTCGCGCGGAACTCAGCAGGAGAGTGCGGGTCAACGCTGAGCAGCGTCAGGGCACGCTCAGGCCGGGTGACGTTGCGCCACCCCTGTGCCCAGGAGAAGAAGAACCGCTGGTCACCGGTGAGGTCTCCGACGGCGTCGTCGTCTTTCTCCTCAGGGCCACTCACCTCGGTGATTTTCACGCCTTGGTTTCGGGCAGCCAGCCACAACTTATACGCCTTGTGGGCGATGCCTATCCCCCCGAGGTCACCGATGTTCTCCCCCAATGTGAGTTCGCCATTGACAGTGTGTTCATCATCAAGTGCTGAAGGACTCAGCGCATTGAACTGCTCGACCAGTCGGGCTGTGCGCTCCTCGAAGGCGGTGCGGTCCTCAGCTGTCCACCAGTCGGTGAGAGAACCATCCGCGCCGTAGCGGGATCCCTGATCATCGAAACCGTGACCGATCTCATGACCAATGACCGCACCGATGGCACCAAAGTTCTGCGCCATGTCCCGGTCAACGGAGAAGAACGGCAACTGAAGGATCGCTGCCGGGAAGCAGATGACGTTTTCCAGCGGGTGGTAGTAGGCATTGACTGTCTGCGGCGTCATATGCCATTCGTCGGGGTCTGGACCCTCGTCAATTTTGGCGACGTCGCGGTCCCATTCCTTCTCCGCGGCGCGGGAAACGTTGCCGACGACGTCATCAACAGCGACCTCGACATCTGAGTAATCTGTCCATTTGGAGGGGAATCCGATCTTCGGGATGAAGGTGTCCAGCTTCTCCAACGCCTTCTGCCGTGTCTCTTCACCCATCCACTCCAGGGTGCTGATGGAGCGACGGTAAGCCTCAATCAGGGCAGCAATCAGCTCATCCATGGCCTGACGAGCCTGCTGGGGATAGTGCCGTGCAACATAGATCTGTGCCACGTCCTCACCCAGGTGACCATTGGTCAGCGCCACGCCTCGCTTCCACCGCTCCTTCAACTGAGGGGTGCCGTTGAGGGTCTTAGCGTAGAAGTCGAAATGCTCGTTGACCACCTCAGAATGCAGCAGTGGAGCCGCCCACCGCAGCAGCTGAGCGCGGAGCCAGTGCTTCCACGTCTCGACTGGGTATTCAGTCAGTGCGGACTGGAAAGCGGGCAGCACATCCGGTTGGCCGACCACGATCTCCGCCGACTGAGCATCAGAGAGCCCCCAGCCCTCAAACGCCTCACTGATCAGGGGTATCAACTGCTCAACTTCAGCACGCGACTTCAGGTTGTAGCGCTTCTGCGCATCCCGAGTGGTCACCCGGTCCCAGTGATGGGAAGCCAACTTGGTCTCCAGGTTCAGGACCTCAGACGCCGCCTGCGCTGAGTCTGCGACTCCGGCGAGCGCGAGGAAGGTTTCCAGATGAGCCTTGTACTTGTGACGAATCTCGGTATAGGTATCTTCCCGGTAGTAGGCCTCATCAGGCAGCCCCAGGCCGCCCTGCATCATGTGCAGAAGCTCCCGCTCAGGGTTACCTGCATCGCGGGTCACACCGACCATCACGAGGCCATCAAGTCCCTGACGCTGCCATGTGGCGGCTAGGCGCAGCAGCTCACCGGGGGTTGAGGCGGAGCCAATCTCATCCAGGCGCTCCTGGATGGGGCCCAGTTTCAGCTCTTCAGCCCGCTCAGCGTCCATGAACGCGCGGTAGAAGGTGCCGATGCGCTGCTGGATGTCTCCGAAATCGGGGTCTACATCAACCACTCTTTCGGTAGCTGTCTGCGCAGCCTCGTCGAGGATGGCGCGAACATCTGCCTCAGCCTTGTCCCGGAGTTCGAGGAAGGAGCCGTAGGCATCCAAGTCATCAGGGATCTCAGCTGTTTTCAGCCACTCTCCGTTGACGTGGTGATTGAGATCATCCTGCGCTCGGACGGAGGAATCGATGTAGGGGAAATCGGTCTCTGTGCTCATGGATCCACCCTACGTCAGCGGCTGAGGTGCTGAAATATTGCTTCAGTGCGCCCCTCTTCGTGGGGTTCACTTCGACGGCGAGAGCCCTGGCCGCAGGTCCATGGTGTCGATGAGCCGAACCGGACCCACGCGTGCGGCGATGAGAGCCAGTGCGGGCTTGTCCAGGGCGCCGTCTTCGATCTCCTGAAGGGTCGTGGGGTCGACGACCACCAGGTAGTCCAGATCGAGACCATCCGCGGCCCGAAGGTGCCCGCGCAGCTCTTCAAGGTCCAGCTCCTGCCCCGATTCGGCCCGTTCCACCAAGGCGACAAGGGCACGGGGGATGCTGAGGGCGGCGTCGTAATCCTGGTCATTCAGCCGCATATTGCGGCTGGAGAGCGCCAACCCGTTCTCATCGCGGACGATCGGCAGCGCCCTGATGCGGACTGGGAGGTTCAGGTCAGTGACAAGCCGGCGCATAATGGCGAGCTGTTCGGCATCCTTCTGCCCGAACCACGCTTCACAGACAGCGGGAGCTGGTGGGTGAAGAATAGTGAAGAGCTTTGTCACCACGGTCGCGACTCCGTCGAAGTGACCCGGCCTGGACGCCCCCTCCCACCGTTGGCCGAGCTCCCCAGTGCTCACTCGAACCAGGGGGGCTTCTGGGTGGCCCGGATACATCTGCTCCAGGTCGGGCGCGAACACAAAATCAACACCATGCCGAGTGAGCAGCTCAAGGTCCTTCTCAAACTGACGGGGGTAGTGCTGGTAGTCCTGAGGGTCATCGAACTGCAGCGGGTTGACGAACACACTGGCGATCACAATGTCTGCGCTGGTGCGTGCCGCCTGCAGCAGTGCACCATGGCCGGAGTGCAAGGCCCCCATAGTGGGGACAATGCCGACAACCGGCTGCCGCCGCGCAGATTCTTGGGTGGCGCGTGTCACTGCGGCACGGATAGCTGTCACAGTGTGGAAGACCTGGGTCACGGACATATCCTAGTGCTGCTGCTAGCTGGAGCCTTCGACGCTATTGCGCCAACAGGTCAAGCAGCTCAGCCGCCTGGGCCTCGGAGATGGTGCCCAGAGCCAGGGCCCGTTGAGCGGCAGACTGGGCCATGGCGATGTATGCGCCGCGCGCGTCGGAGGGCAGCCCGGAGGCAGCCAATTCCCTGAGGTGCTGCCGGACCGTTCCCGTGTCCCCGCGGGCCACTGGGCCAGTCAGCGCCCCGGTCCCCGAGGCCAGTGCGTTATCCAGCGAGGCCTGCATCAGCGGGCCCAAGACACGGGACGGATCATCGATCCCAATGCGTTCGAGCACTTCGGATGACTGAGCAGTGAGGATATTGAGGTGGTTTGAGGCATGCGCCAGAGCCGCGTGATAGGCGCCTCGGTGCTGTTCTTCCACCACAACGGGCTCGCCGCCCATTTCCACCGCGAGCGCCTGAGCCACGGGGAGGACATCTTGATCAGCGGTCACAGCGAAAGCGCTGGCGTTGAGCCTCTGCAGGTCCAGACTCATGCCGCTGAACGTCATTGCTGGATGGATGGCCAGGCCGATCGCCCCCGCCCGCTGCGCTGGTGCCAGCACACCGGTGCCGAAGCGGCCAGAGGTGTGGATCACCAGCTGGCCGGGCTGGAAGTGACCGGCCTCTGCTATTCCGGTGACCAACTCACCGAGAACGTCGTCGGGTACAGCCAGGAGCACAAGTTCCGCACGGCGCACGATCTCCGGAATTTCCAGAACCGGCACACCTGGCAGGAGGTTCTCTGCCCGGTCTTGGGAGTCGACTGAGACAGCGTGCACGCCGACTACCTGGTGGCCTGCGTTGCGCAGTGCCGCGCCCAGCACGGACCCGACTTTTCCGGCGGAGATGACGCCGACGCCCAGCCGGCCTTCCCTGGCCCAGGGAGGCATGTCAGCGGCATACGGATCGATTGGTGTGGTCATCCTCGCTGGTCCTCACGTTGTTTGGGTGCACACAGGCAGGCGGGGCGCAGTTCGGGGCCGAGGACCGTGTGTATGCGCCCAAGCAAGTCTAGGGGGCGGAAGTGCTGGTGGCGGCGTCGTCGAGCTTCTCTACCGCTTCTGCCACGTTCTTTTCGAACTCCGCCAATTCCTCCGGCATCATCCAGTGGTTCCGGTCGGTGAGGCGACGAGCTACGGCGGCGTACGCGGTTTCCTGTTCGAACAGGTAGCGAATCTGCTCAAGGTCCTGGTTCTTGGCCAAAGCGGTGATGGGACCTGACGGGATATGAATGTGGAGCGTGGCGACCTTCCGCCACCGGGCCAAGGGCCCCTGCTGCAGGGCGGTGGATTGGATGCGCTCATGCGGGACCATAGTCAGCCGCCGGGTCATCCGCCCATCGCGGAGAAGGATGGCGCTGGGGGTGGTGAAGAAGCCGCGACGCTTGCGCACCAGCGGGTCGAACGCCCTAGCGCGGGCGGGAACCTCAGTGAAACCGAGCTGTGTGCCGGTGCCGCGGAGCCCCTCCATGAACACCTCCTCGGGGTGCTCCACCTTGAGGTCGGGGAACATCTCCGCGGTCAGGCTCATCACGTCATCTGCGGTGCCCACCGGCAGCAGTGTGGTGCGTGAGTCGAGTCCGTAGCCGGCAACAGTGACGATGACCTTGTACCAGCCGAAGGGCCGCCACATCAGACCCTGTTGGATTTGGATCGCCTGCACCCGCCCGGGAGGAACAGTCTGCGTGTTGGTAGTGGTCAATCCGTATTTCAGCCGCAGGCCCGCTTGAGTCATGGTGGCGGTGAAGTTCCACCCTCCGGTCAGCTGACCCCAGAATCCGACCACTGCACCAATGATGATGGGAATCCCCACAGCGGGCTGGAGGCCGACTTCCATCACCAGTGAGGCGTCTTCCTCGCCGGTCAACCACACAATGGCTGTGGTGACGCCGAGGTAGGTGACGTAGATGCCTGCCACGATCACGACGATAACGCCGCCAGGCCCGCAGACCATGGAGGCGATCAGGCGCCAGATCGGCACGCGGGCAATCTGCCGGTCAGGCACTGGTGTGTGAGCGGGTGACGTCTGCTGCTCAGAATGTCTCGGGATGTTGGAAATGCCGGAGAATTCGCCGTTATTTCCAACATCCCGAGACGCAGATTCCTCGGTGGCGGCACCCTCGGGGGTCTCCTCAGCAACGGATGCCGGCGCGCGCCCTGCGGCGCGGTCCATAATCTCGGTGCGCAGCTCCTCCGCCTCACGCTTGCGCAGGAACGCCAAGGTGGCGGCGGTGCCGTCGCCTTCGGCAACTTCGAACCGCAGCTCTGCGAGCTTGGCGATCCGCGCCAGAAGAGGTTGACGCAGGTCAACGGCCTGCACGCGGTCGATCCGAGCCTGGCGGTGCTGCCGGACAAATATCCCGGACTTCACCATCACATGCTCTTCCGTGATCTTGTACCGGGTGAACCACCAGGAAAGAGTGAACCCGATGAAGATCATCAACGCCAACGCCAGGAAGGCTCCACCGCCGATCAGGTAGGGCAGTGGATTCGACTGGACGTTGTCGATCAGCTCTCCGGTCCGCCACGCGGTCCAGAGGCTGGACCACATTTCCCAGTTGTAGGCGAAGAACGCCGCGGGGATCGCCACTATCGTGACCCATCCGCGCACCAGAGGGCTCAGCGGGTGGACCTTGGTCCAGGTGTCGTCGAACCAGACTTCTTTGCCGGACTCTTCTTCCTTCTGCTCTGGCTGCTCTACTTGGCCGGACTCGTTCTCCATCAGAGACCAGCCAGACGTGCTTGTCCGCGGGCGGCGAGCTCGTCGCGCAACCTGGCCCCCTCTGACCGCACGGCTCCCGGGATCGTGGCATCGGTTGCCGCCGAGGCGGTCTTCAACTGCACAGTGCACAGGCCGAGCTTGCGCATGATGGGCCCAGCTTCAATGTCCACGTACTGCAGCCGTCCGTAGGGAACAGCCACCACGCGCTGCCAGAGCAGCCCACGGCGGATGAGCAGGTCGTCGGCACGTTCGTGGTAGCCGATGGCGCGAACTCTGCGCGGGACAAGAATCAAGTCCACCGCGGTCCAGAACACCAGACCTCCGATCACCAGAACCTGCAGCCAGAGCGGGAACTCTGCCCAGATCCCCGTCCAGCTCAGCACCAGCGGGGTGCCTACGATCGCGAAAGTGATCAGCCACCCGGTGATTCCGGTGATGTACTTGACGGTGATGTACTTCTCATCCACACGTGTCCATTCAACCCCTGTGGGGTCGATGGCCTCAGAGTGCAGCATGCGGCTCCGTTCCATTGTCGTCGAATCGTGTCTCACTCTGCCCGACGCCGCGGTCGGGCGGCAGTTTGCACAGCGTCTCCACCACAAACCCTGTGATGACCCACACCATTCCCCCGATCACCACGACCAGCGCCGAGGTGACGTTGGGTGTGCCGGCGCCAGCGGCCGGAGCTAGGTCGATGAGGACTCCGGCGTGCCAGCCGGCAATCAGTGAACCAGCATAGGCGCAGGCTTGTCCGGCCGCCACGACTCGGACTGCCTGCAGGGGGTGGAGTCTGCGGGCGGGACGTGACCGGTTGGGTCGTTTCTCATTGCGTGCCCGGTCTTCGGCTTCCTGGATCTGGCGCTGGTCACGCCAGACGACCAGCCCCAGGGCCAGAACAATGAGCCCAATCGCTCCCAGGGTGATGGCGGAGGACAGCGGCAGCACTGGGGAGCTGAATCCGGCGGCAGCCATCAGGACCGTCGCAAGGTAACCGGTTAGTGCGGCGAAGACGACGATCACCAACAGCCACAGCGGTCGCAGCTGGGTCACGTCTCAAGCCTCACCACGTCGTCGTAGTCTTCCGCTTCTTGAGCCAGTTCACGCACGGGCCGCCCACTGAGCAGCGCCACCGGGTCCATCCAACTCCAGGGCAGCAGCACAAAGGCTCGGCCTGCCGCTGAGGGGTGCGGGACCTGGAGTCGTGATGAGTCGATGGTCGCCGAGGCGAAGGTGACGATGTCCACGTCGAGCGTTCGGGGCCCGTGCCGCTGCTCCCGGACCCGGTTGTGGTCCGCTTCAATCCGTTGAGCCAGATCCAGCAAGCCGTGCGGAGAGAGTCTGGTCTCGATCTCCACCACGCGATTGAGGAAATCTCGCTGATGGGCCGGTCCGCCCACGGGCTTGGTGCGCGCCGTCGGTGAAACCTTGACGACGACGACGTCTTCAGCTTCCTCCAGTGCCCGCACGGCTGAGGCTAGCGTGGCCCAGGAGTCACCGAGGTTGGAGCCTAGGGCCAGGACGCTTCTCACCGGGAAGGCCGCGGGCAAGTCAGGGTCGCGGTAGTGGTCAGTGACGGAGGCGTCGTCGTGCCCAAGCTCTGCCAGAGACGTGCGGTCATAGTGTCCTAGGTGCGCCGTAGGGGTGGTGAGCGTGACGCCCTCATCGTCGGTCAGCGGCGAGTCAACCGAGCTGGTTTGGTCCTCGACCAGTTCACCCTCGTAGATGCCGGAGACTGTCTGCCGTGGGCTTTCCAGTGCGGGGCTCTCCGAGGTTTCGGAGCGGGTGCGGTGGATGGTGACCGACACATCGTCGAACGCCTGCGTCAGCGGAGCCTGCGGCTTGTGCACGGTGACTGCGGCCGCTTCGATGCGCGCGTCAGACCGGATGATGGCAGTGGTCAGGGTCTCTGCGAGCGCCTCGATGAGCGCGAATCTCCGATCTGTGACGATGTCCTCGATGAGGTCAGCCACCGCTGCGTAGGACACCGTGTCGTCCAGATCGTCGCTTTGGCCAGCAGAGGTCAGATCTAGGCGGAGTTCTGCATCAATGACCAGGGGTTGTGCTGCCGTCTTCTCCTGGTCGAGAACACCGATGAGCGCCGACAACTGCAGGCCGTTCAGCCGAATCACGTCGTACCCCATGGTCCAAGGCTACGCCACCGGTCGGGTCCCGTTGAAGCCTGCCGCGCGCGCCTGACGATGCGGCATTCGGGGCGCTGCGTGCTTAGGTTTCGAGGGCCATCCAGTTAGACCGCACCAGATCTCTGCACTGTGCAGAATCGGAAGCGGCTGCGGCATCAATAATGTGTTGGTGCTGGGCCACAGAAGCATGGGCTCGGGCTGAGTCGAAGTGCAGGTACTCGGCTCGCCTGAGGACCGGCATCACCTGATCCAGATGCTCGGCGAGCACGGGGTTGAGGCTCCTGCTGGTGAAGACTCCGTGGAAGGTATCATCAGCCTGAACGCACTGGTCAGCGTTCTGGGTACCGACGCCCTCGCTGAGGGCCTCATTAGCATCTTGGAGCTGGTAGAGATCTTCCGGGCGTAGGTTCGGTACTGCGAGGAAGGCGGCCAGTGCGTGGAGTTCAGCCGCTACGGCTCGGGAGTGAGCGACTGCCTCCTTGTCGTAGGGCGTGACCATGGTCGAACGGCCCGGGATTGCGGTGACCAGGCCAGTGCGCTCTAAGCGCAGAAGCGCTTCCCTGATGGGGGTTCGAGACACTCCCAACCACTGCTGGAGCTGGGTGTCGACCAGCTTCTCGCCTGGGTGGATGGCACCGGTGACGATCGCATCGCGGATGGCGCGGTAGACGTCGTCGCGCAGCAGCGACCGCTGGTGCACTGGGTTCGTTGTGGGCACGGGCATGCCAAGCATCCTATGCGAGTGGGGAAGTGCGCTCGCGGAAGATTCGCCATTGACATATCCTCGGCTGCAATATTCAATATATTGCAAGTGGTGGTGCGATACGCCTCTCGATCGTGATGTCTATCCAAGGAGGCCCTCCGATGGCCCTGTCTGACTTTGACCGCTATCCCCTGACGTTCGGACCTAGCCCGGTTCATCCGTTGGAGCGGCTCACGGAGCATCTTAGGGGCGCGCAGATCTGGGCCAAACGCGAAGACGTCAACTCTGGGCTCGCCTTCGGCGGCAATAAAACACGCAAGATGGAGTACATCGTTCCCGATATTCTGGCCTCGGGAGCCGACACCTTGGTGAGCATCGGCGGCTACCAGTCCAATCACACCCGCCAGGTCGCCGCCATCGCAGCCAAACTGGGACTGAAAGCCCGGCTCGTGCAGGAAAAATGGGTGGACTGGCCAGACGCGGTCAATGACAAGGTCGGCAACATTCTGCTCTCCCGGCTCATGGGCGCGGAGGTGTCCCTCAGCCCCTCTGGTTTTGACATCGGCATCCGCTCCAGCTGGCAAGAGGCTATCGCTGAGGTTGAAGAGGCTGGAGGGGTCCCCTATGCGATTCCCGCAGGGGCCTCGGAGCACAAGTTCGGGGGTCTGGGCTTCGCGAACTGGGCCTATGAGGTCGAGCAGCAGGAGAAGGAGCTCGGCATATTCTTTGACACGATCGTGGTCTGCACAGTCACCGGATCAACCCATGCGGGCATGATTGCTGGATTCGCAGGGCAGGACCGGCCCCGTCAGGTGTTGGGCATTGACGCCTCAGCCACACTTGAGAAAACCCATGATCAGGTCTCACGCATCGCTCGGCATACTGCTGAACTCATAGGGCTGGACCGCGAGCTGCGCGATGATGAAATCACTGTCCTGGCGGGCTGGGCGGGAGACCTTTATGGAATCCCCGTTGAGTCCACCGTGGAGGCCATGAGGACCAGCGCGCAGCTGGAGGGCATGATCATTGACCCGGTCTACGAAGGAAAATCCATGGCTGGACTGATCGACCTGGTGCGTTCAGGCCAAATCAGCAGCGATTCCACGGTGTTGTACGCACACCTTGGCGGACAGCCGGCCCTCAACGCCTACTCAGGAATTCTCTGAGCTACGGGGCACTGTGACACTCCGCCGGCGGGCAGGTTCAGCGCAGCGCGGTGAGCACAGCGAGAGCATCGGCTGTGGGACGCGGGTCGTGGACCCGGGCTGCCCAGCAGCCAGCGTGAGCTGCGTGGATGCTCAGGGATGCCGTGGCTGCGTCGCGCTGTTCAGGAGGTCGGGGTGCGCCTTGAGAATCGGCCAACAGTTGGCCGAGAAATCCTTTGCGGGAGACACCTAAAAGTATCCGGTGTCCCAGGTCGGTGAATCGGGACAGATGACGCAGCAGCTGCCAGTTCTGGTCGTGGGTCTTGGCGAAACCGATCCCGGGGTCAAGAATGATCCGCTCGGCAGAGACGCCAGCGTCCAGATAGCGTTGGCGGATCGTCAGCAGCTCAGTGATCACCTCACCGACCACGTCACGGTACTCGGCTCGGTCCTGCATGGTGCGGGCATCTCCCCTGTTATGGGTGATGACCACCTCGCAGCCGAAACGAGCCACCGTGCGGGGCATCGCCGCATCAGTGAGGAGACCGGAGACATCGTTGATGATGAGCTCTGATGCCCGGTGGCCGGCGAGCTGCAGTGCAGCCTCTGCGGTGGCCGGGTGCCGAGTGTCGACAGAGATGACCGCTGAGACGCCGAGCAGTCTCTCCAGCACTGGCAGGATCCGCTGCTGTTCGTGGTCCGGGTGGACAGGTTCGGCGCCTGGGCGGGTCGATTCACCACCGATGTCGATGATGTCGGCTCCGGCGTCCAGTAGGCGTTGGGCCTCTTCTACGACGACGTCGATCTCCTTAACGGCACTCTGGCTAGCGCTGATGAACCGGCCACCGTCGGAGAAGCTGTCTGGGGTCACATTCAGGATTCCCATGATGTGCATGATGGAAGGCCTCAGCTGTGCAGGATGAGGCTCATAGCCTCAGAGCGGGTCGCAGCGCTTCTTAGGGCCCCGCGCACGGCGGAGGTGACGGTTTTCGCTCCGGGTTTTGAGACTCCGCGCATGGACATGCAGAGGTGCTCAGACTCGATCACCACGATCACACCCTGTGGCTGCAGGTGCTCCATGAGCGAATCAGCGATCTGGGTGGTGAGCTGCTCTTGAACCTGGGGGCGCTTAGCAAAGATGTCTACTAGACGGGCGAGCTTCGACAGCCCTGTGACTTTTCCTTCTTCGGCCGGGATGTAGCCCACATGCGCCTTGCCGTAGAACGGCACCAGGTGGTGCTCACACATGGAGTAGAAGGGCACGTCCCGCACCAGCACGAGTTCTTGGTGCCCGATGTCGAAGGTAGTGCTCAGCAGTTCTGCGGGGTCCTGGTGGAGCCCTTTGAATGCCTCCGCGTAGGCCTTGGCCACCCGGGTTGGGGTTTGTTTCAGGCCCTCCCGGTCCGGGTCCTCACCGATCGCCAGGAGGATCTCGCGCACGGCGGCCTCAATACGGGGCAGGTCGACTGCATCCGTCATCACGCGTCCTCCCTCATACGGCGGCGCATACTGCCGATACATCTGCCACGTATAGGCGGGTTTTCTGGGCGGCATTCGCCGACGAATGGCGGGATGCGGTCTCAGCCATTCTTTTCCTCGATCACCAGCGGGCGGTCGGGACTGGACTCCCAGACCTCGCGGATGGGGCGCTTGGTCACATTGGTGAAGATCTCAGCAACCTCGTGGGCGTTGAGCGTTTCGACCCGCAGCAGCTCTTCAGCGAGAGTATCCAGGATGTGCCGGTTTTCAGTCAGCGCCCAGTAGGCCTCATCGTGGGCTTCATCAATGATGCTGCGCACCTCGGAGTCGACGATCGCCGCCAGGTTCTCGGAGTACTCCTTACCTGAGGTCATCTCCTTCCCCAAGAAGGGGCTGGAGTCCCCGGAGCCCAGCTTCACGGATCCGACCTTAGCGCTCATGCCGTACTCGGTGACCATCCGGCGTGCAGTGTCGGTGGCTTTCTGAATGTCATTGGCGGCACCGGTGGAGGGGTCGCGGAAGACAATCTCCTCTGCCACCCGGCCACCCATGGCGTAGGCGATGGTGTCCAGCAGCTCATTGCGCGTGGTGGAGTATTTGTCATCTTCGGGGATCACCATGGTGTAGCCCAGGGCGCGCCCCCTGGGGAGGATCGTGATTTTGGTGACCGGGGCCGAGTAGTTCAGTGCTGCAGCAACCAGCGCGTGACCGCCTTCGTGATAGGCGGTGACTCGACGTTCGTGGTCCTTCATCAACCGGGTGCGTTTCTGCGGACCTGCCATGACCCGGTCGATCGCTTCATCTATAGCGCGGTCATCGATCAGGTCGGCGTTGGAGCGGGCCGTGAGGAGGGCTGCCTCGTTGAGCACATTGGCAAGATCCGCGCCGGTGAACCCGGGGGTTTTCCGCGCGACTTGTTTGAGGTCCAGGTCAGGCACCATGGGCTTGCCCTTGGAGTGGACGTGCAGGATCTGCTTACGGCCGTTGAAGTCTGGCGCTTCAACCGGAATCTGCCGGTCGAACCGGCCGGGGCGCAGCAGCGCTGGGTCGAGCACATCGGGCCGGTTGGTTGCGGCGATCACGATGATATTGGCGTTGGCGTCAAAGCCGTCCATCTCCACCAGCAGCTGGTTCAGGGTCTGCTCACGTTCGTCGTTACCGCCGCCTACGCCGGCTCCGCGCTGACGCCCGACGGCGTCAATCTCGTCGACGAAGATAATCGCCGGTGAGTTCTCCTTGGCCTGCTTGAACAGGTCACGCACTCGGGAGGCGCCTACGCCGACGAACATCTCGACGAAGTCCGAACCCGAGATCGAGTAGAAACTACCACCGGCTTCACCGGCCACTGCCTTGGCCAGCAGTGTCTTACCTGTGCCGGGAGGGCCGTAGAGCAGGACACCCTTGGGGATCTTGGCGCCAAGACGCTGGAACTTCTCCGGTTCGGAGAGGAATTCCTTGATCTCGTGGAGTTCCTCTACAGCTTCCTCGGCTCCGGCAACGTCCTGGAAGTTCACCTGCGGCATGTCCTTGTCGAACATCTTGGCCTTGGACTTACCGAACTGCATGACCCGGGATCCGCCGCCGGACATCCGGAGAATGAGCCAGATGAAGATCGCAGCGATGATCAGGAACGGAATCATGAACCCGAGCATTGACAGCAGCCAGTTCGACTGCTCTGGCTCGTCGGTGTAGCCGTCCAAGTCAGCTCCGGCGATGGACTCCGCGACCGTTTCCGCCCGCGCCTGGGAGAAGTGGAAGTGTACGGCGTCTTCGTACTCAGTGCCGTCGAGTTCAAAGGACTCCGCGAGGGTGAGGTCCACCCGCGAGTCACCGTCGTCAATCCGTGCCTCGGTGACCTGGCCGTCCTCAATGAGCTCCATGCCCACATTGGTGTCGACCCGCTGGCCGGCTCCGGAGGAGCTGAACAGCGCCGGAACCGCCACAAGCAGAATCAGCACCGCTAGGAGGATCCAGAACAGCGGCCCGGTAAAGATCTTCTTGAAGTTCATTCAGCTCCGTCGCGCGCGTGCGAACACAAGGATAAGGGTCAGCTCTATACGGTACTAGAGCACGACGACGCCGCCTAAGCCGGGGTGCCGGAAGTTCGCCTCAGGCGGACTCACCGCCCATAAGGGACCGCCTATAATCGGCGAGCCGAGATCATAGCGAAGTGGCAGTTGAGGCCGTTTGTCCGCCAGCTAAAATTTAGGGGCCAATAAGGGGCCTCCCCCCGCTCTTCGTCCAATAGTCCGGGTACTTCTTCGTGCCACGATATTCACTGAGGACCCCCTCGTGTGAACGGATCCAGGCTGCGCCGGTGGAGTCATGAAAGAGTAGCTCCACGAGCGGACGGCGGTTCTTCTTGCGCCGCTTGAGCCACTCGTGCTTCCAATATTCCTGGGCTCCCGCAGCGATTTCGTTCCATTCGTTCTCTTTGCCGGTGGGAGGCAAAAACTTTGGGGACCCAGCATAGCGGCACTCGTCTCCCTTGAGATTCGGAAAGAACACCGCGAATCGCACGTCATAGACGGGCGCCGACGAGGTGTTTTGTAGCACAACATGGAGATTCTCCTCCCCGTCGTCTCCCAGGGAGGTCTCAGTCCAACCCGCCACAGACTCAGCTTGGGCCCGCTCACGAATCGCCGAGTCCGTTTCGAACTGTTGTCTGGCGATTTCCGCCTGCTTCTGGGCTGCGTGAAGCTGCTGGGTCGCAGCGTTTGCCTGCGTGCGCATCTGAGCGAACGACCCTTTTGCATAAACTCCCGCGACTATAGCGGCAACGGCTGCGAGACCAGTCGCAATTGCCATGACTGTATCCGGGTTGAAGCCCCATTCCATCGTAGATCGCCTACTCGTAGACGTGCGGCGCCAGGATGCCGATGCAGTCGAGATTGCGGTACTTCTCAGCGAAATCGAGGCCGTAGCCCACAACGAACTTATTGGGGATGTCGTAGCCGATGTACTTCACGTCAATCGGCACCTTGGCCGCATCGGGTTTGCGCAGCAGAGTGCAGATCTCCACCGAGGCTGGCCCCCGGGACTGCAGATTGGCCTTGAGCCAGCTCAGTGTCAGTCCAGAGTCAATGATGTCTTCCACGATCAGCACGTGTCGGTTCATCAGGTCAGCATCGAGGTCTTTGAGGATGCGCACCACGCCGGAGGACTTGGTGCCGGAGCCGTAGGAGGAGACGGCCATCCAGTCCATGGCGATATGCGAGCTCAGCGCGCGGGAAAGATCCGCCATGACCATCACCGCACCTTTGAGCACGCCGACAATGAGCACGTCCTTATCGGCGTAGTCGCGGTCAATCTCGGCGGCGAGCTCGCCGATCCGAGCCTGGATCTGGTCGGCGGTGTAGAGAACTTCTTCGAGGTCGTCGTGGACGTCCTGGGAATCCATCGGCTCCGCAGTGCTCCTTGGTCTCTGCCGCGCCCGCCGATTCGGCGGACGGTTCTCACCCTGATGGCGGAACGATCACCAGTTTTCCATAGTCCGGGCTCTGACGCGCACCACGGTGAACTCGGATGTGTCCCTCCAACTCCACAGGGCCCGCGGAGCGGCTGCCGGTCACCAGTTTCTCGGTCGCTGAGAGTCGCTCGAAGCTGGGGTTGGGTCCCCCGGCTGCGGCCACCGCCAGGGCGATCACCCGTCGGCGGATGGCAGGCGGTTCGGCCCGCAGGGCCTTGAGCTTCAAGCGGAGCGCGCCGGTATGGTCCGGGTCCTCAAGGAGGGCGGGAAACACGTCTTTGGCCTGGGACTCCAGGTAATCGGCGTCAGCCGCGGCGATCTTTGCGGTACGGGCCAGTGACTCCCGGATGGAGCCGGAGAGTTCCCGTTCCAGATAGGGAAGAACCTGCGTACGGATCTTCGAGCGCAGGTATCTGGGGTCGGCGTTGGCAGGATCGTCCCACCAGTCCAGTCCATGGTGGCGGCAGATGGATTCAGTATCTGCTCGACTGAGGTCCAGCAGCGGCCTGCGGAATGGGCCGCGCGCCGCCGGAATCCCCGCCAGGGACCGGGTCCCGGAACCGCGGGCCAGGCCCAGAAGCACCTGTTCGACCTGGTCGTCCTTGGTGTGGGCCAGCATGATTCTGGTGGCGCCGAGGTCCTGCATCGCTTCCCGGAAAGCCTGATAACGGCCGGTCCGCGCAGCAGCTTCCGGCCCCAACGGAGAATCGGAGCGGACCGTCGCAGGGTAGATCCTGACGGGGTCAAGTCCTAGGTCTTTGAGTTGGCTGACCGCTCTGCCTGAGATCTCCACGGAGTCCGGGTGCAGGTGGTGATCCACCACGATGCCGCCTACGCGGGCGGTCGCCGAGGGGCCGCTGGTGCGCTGATGGTGCCAGGCCGCCGCGGCGGCGAGCGCCAGGGAATCGGCTCCCCCTGAGCAGGCCACCAGGGTCAGACCCTGCTGGTCAAGCATGTCGCCGGCGGCCTTGCGCGCCGAATGCAACGCTGACGGAGCTCCTGGCATCGCCGCCACCCTACCCCTGCGGGGTGAAGCCCATTCTTCCGATCCAGTCATCGGGGTTATGCAGCTCAGTTTCGGTGGGGAGGTGTTCCGGGGACTCCCAGATGGTGTTGAAGCGTTCCATGCCGACGGTCTCGACGATGTGGCCCACGAACTTCTGCCCGTCGCGGTACTGGGCGGCCTTGGCATCCAGCTGCAGAAGTTTGCGGATCACTTTCTCCAGTGGGGAACGGTTCTTTCCGCGCTGCTCGAACCGGCGGCGGATGGTCTTGACGGTGGGCACGATGGAGGCGTCGACGGCGTCCATCACCACATTCGCATGGCCCTCCAGCAGGCTCATCACCGCGGTGAGATGGGACATGATCTCCCGGTCTTCGGGAGACTGAATTGCCTCCAGGAGGCGGTTGCGGGGGTGGGTCTCAGCCGCGGCGTCGCCCTGTCCGCCGGATTTCTGCTGTTTCAGTTCCTGCCGCAGACCCTTGACCGCTTCGGCGATCCGCTGCGGCAGCGCGTCAGCCTGGCTCATAGTGGAAATTGACAGTGTGCTGATCGAAGACATCAGGTGGTCCCGCAGCCACGGGGCGGCGGCGAACTGCACGCGGTGAGTCTGTTCGTGCAGGCAGACCCAGAGCCGGAAATCACTGCGGTCCACGTTGAGCTGCTTGGCGATCTCCACAATATTGGGCGCCACCAGGAGCAGCCGGCCGGCCGGGGCCTGCTCCGAGGTGTGAAAGGGGTCGAACTGGCCGAGCACATTGGCGGAGAGGAAGGCGAGGATTCCGCCCAGCTCGGCTCCGGCGGCGGCTGAGCCCAGCACCTGCGCGCTGGAGCCTTCACTGAACAGCTGTGGCTTCTTCTCCGCGGCTGCCTCGAGAGCCGGTCTGAGAAGTTTGCGGAAACTGTCAGTGTTGGCCGCGGACCATCCGGGCCGGTCCACCACCAGCACATCACGCTGGTCAGCGCCCAGTCCCTCAGCGGCACTCAGCCCGGTGATGGTGTGGACATAGCTGACGGCCTCGGCAGCTGACTGACGCAGATCAGCGACTTCTTGTGCGGCTGCTGGGGGCTTCAGCGGCGGCCCCGGCGGAACCAGACGAGCTGCTGCGGATTGTGCCACGTCCCAGTTGATGATCAGATCGGCCGGTGAAGTCATAGGTCCATCACACCATAGGAGCCTGGCTGTCAGCTGCCCGTAACCGCTCACGATAGGTTTAACGCCATGTCCGCGCACCCTGAACCGCATGCCCTGCCTCATCCCTGGACGGAGGATCCGGAGTTCGTGAGGCTCTACGATGTGGAGAACCAGGGACTGTGGGACTTCGACTTCTACCGGGAGCTGGTCCTCGAGCTCGGTGGGCGCCGTGTGGTGGACATTGGGTGCGGCACCGGTGTCCTGGCGGTGGCCCTGGCCCGCGATGGCCTCCACGTCACCGGTGTTGACCCGGCCGGTGCGATGATCGCCACCGCGCGCCGCCGTGTGCGGAAGGCTTCCGCGGAACACCGCGTGGATCTCATCCAGGGCACAGCGGACCAGGTGAATCCCTCCTCCTTCGACGCCGCCATCATGATGGGGCATGTGGCCCAGTACTTCCTCTACCGCGCCGAATGGGACACCGCACTCAGTGATGCGTACCGCGCGCTGGAGCCCGGCGGTTTCCTGGCGTTCGAGTCCCGCAATCCGCACGGTCTCGATCATGACGCCTGGGACGAAGAATCCACTCGGGAGACTCAGGAGCACCCTGAGGGTGGTGAGTTCACTTCATGGCTTGAGGTGGTGAGGATAGAGCACGACGACGCCGATGGGCCCCTGATCACCGCACGGGGGCATAATATTCTCCCCGACGGCCGGTACCTCACAGCTGACGAGCCGCTGCGCTACCGGCCGCTTCCTGTGCTACGCGATTCTCTCCACCAGGCCGGCTTCACTGTGGAGCAGACCTGGGGTGACTGGGATCGATCCTCGGTGACGCCTGACTCCCCCGAGCTGATCCTGTTGGCCCGTAAGCCCTCATGAGACCTTTCAGACCTGGCTGCATTCCGTCTACGGTGGAATACGGAACCAGGACGACGACGCGACGGGAGAGGAAGTTCTGATGAGCCCCGCAGGCCGTGACACACACGAACGGCAGTCCCTCTCGGATGCGGTGAAAGATCCTGACCCCAAACCGCCCTTGGGGCCACCACATGACGCCTGGGCCACGGTCGGCCTCGCAGTGTTCTTCGCCTCAGGGCTGTACTTCGTTGGACACAGTCGGGCGGAGAACGACTGGATCGGCTGGTCCGGGCTGATCCTTTCCTTCGCGGCTCTGTTAACCTCTCTGCACTACTTCGTCCGCGCCTACGGGTTCCGCTCGAAGGGATGGCAGGAGAACATCCCGACCGGCGCGTACTTCGCCCTGTTCTTCGCCTTCTTCTCCACTATCTCCTTTGTGGCGCCAGCGCTGTACAACCAGTTCGCTGAGGAAAGCCGTCTTGGTCTTGTGCTCAGCTTACTCTCCGTCTCGGCTCTGACTGTCGCTACTCTCCGCGCCGCGCTGGGCCACGCGCCGAAGCCGGAGATCAGCTCGAGTCTCTCAGATGAGGACTAGCGCCTGAGACTCTCGAGGTACTGACCATGAGGGCCAGACCGGGCCAGCGGTTGCCCATCCAGGGAAAGAACAAAACCGGAACGCTCTGGGTCCTCGCCAGGAATCTGGTCTGCGATCTCCGGGAAGACGCCCAGTCCCTCGTTACTCACCCACCGTGCACCTGAGCCGCGCACCAGCTGGACGAACCTCTGCCGATCCTGAGCTGGGAGGTAGACCAGCACCGCGGAATGGAAGACCACCGGGACGGTGCCCTGAGGCACCTGCGCCAGCAGGTCAGGAAGTTCCGCATTGAGGTCGCCGGATACCAGCAGAGGAGGATCGGCAGCCACCAACTGAGCACCAGCGGTGATGCGCTCCAACCGGTACTCCATCCCCGGCCAGACCAGGGCCTCCAGCCACTGACGGTCGGCCGCATCAGTGAGTTCAAGCGGATTGAGGTCGATCCCTGCCCGCCATGCCACCTCGGGGAGGCGGTCCGGGGCGTCCACACCACGGAGTTCGCAGTTCAGCTGCACAGAGGAGGTGAGTCTGCCCGATGGGGCGAGTAAGGCGGCGTCGTCGTCTCCAGTGGTGTATCCGATGGGCCAGGCATCCGGATAGAGGCAGAGTCCAGCGGAGCAGCCGACCTCAATCAGGGCCAGCGGCTTTCCGGTCTCAGCGGCGATCTGTGCAAAGGCCAGGTTCAGCACCGCGATTCTGCCGGCTTCATTGGTCTGGGTGCGTCGGCGGCGCATGGTGTCGCGCACATGCTCCCAACGGGGAAGAAGGACCTGACGCGCCTGTGGCCAGGGAACCAGAGGAACACCATGCACTCTGGCTGCGGCGAAGAGGAGGTTCGGCTGCCGTTTGGCGGGTTCGAGTTCCAGCAGCAGCTCCAGCACCTGGTGGTCCTGCGCGACGGCTGCGGCCCATTCGGCGTAGAGGGCGGAGACCTCTGCCGCCTCCACCTGAGCGAAGTGCCGGTAGAACTGCTGAATCCTCCCCAAGTCATCAATGTCGATCTCCTGCATCCCAGAGAGCATACGCACTCTCGCAGACGCGGTGAGGCATCAGTTGCTAATCTGGCACCATGCCTTGGTTTGCGTGGATCGCCATCGTCGCAATCCTGGTGTTCGGGATCACCCAGATCATCAGCATGGCCACCGGCAGGCCGTTGCCAGGCGGCAGCGATGACGACGAGGTGAAGAAACTCAGGAAACGGGTCGACGAGTTGGAAACAGGCTCCGACTCCGCCGAGATCGAGCACAGCATTCCCAGCAAGTCTGAGGTCAACCTCGCAGCCGAGGACCGTTGGCGGATCGAGATGCTCGAAGCCCGGCTCGAAGAGCTGGAGAAGAACCGCAAAGACAACGACAACGAGGACCCCAAGCCGGGCACACCGCGACCGCCCCAATTGTAGTACTCCACTTCGGTGCCGAACCGGGTCTGACCCTCTCGATAGGGTGGCTATCATGGTGACTGGAGAGCTCAAGAGCAAGATCGACCGGATCTGGGATGCGTTCTGGACCGGTGGCATGTCGAATCCGTTGGAGATCATCGAGCAGATCACGTATCTGCTGTTTATTAGGCGGCTGGACGACCTGCAGACTGCGCAGGAGCAGAAGGCCCGGCGCACCGGCAACCCGGCCGAAAAGGCGTTCTTTCGCGAGGATCAGCATCATCTACGGTGGCAGGAACTCAAGAACAAGGATGCGCAGACCATGCACCGGTTGATTGCAGACGAAGTCTTCCCTCTGCTGCAGAACTTGGGGGCCGATGAGTCCACCTATTCGGATCACATGCGTAACGCGCGGTTCACCATCAACGCGGAAAAGGCAGGGATCCTCACCCGAGTCGTGGACCTGTTGAATTCACTCCCGATGGACCGCCGGGATACCAACGGGGACTTGTATGAGTACATGCTCTCGAAGATCTCCACCTCGGGAACCAACGGGCAGTTCCGCACCCCGCGGCACATCATCGAGTTGATGGTGGCAATGACAAACCCGAAGCCTGGTGATCGGATCGTCGACCCGGCCTGCGGTACTGGCGGGTTCCTGGTCTCCGCCTCGGAGTATGTACGCGAGACATACGAGCAGCAGCTGTACAAACCGGAGTGGAACCGCCAGTTCCATGAGGACATGTTCCATGGGTATGACTTCGATTCGACCATGCTGCGCATCGGCTCCATGAACATGATGCTCCACGGGGTGGAGCATCCAGACATCCGGTACCGCGATTCGCTCTCGGAGGGTGCGATCGGCGAGGCGGATGACTTCTCCCTGGTGCTGGCCAATCCTCCGTTTGCGGGGAGTCTGGACTATGAGTCCACGTCCCGTGATCTGCTGAACGTGGTGAAGACCAAGAAAACAGAGCTGCTGTTCCTGGCGCTTTTCCTTCGACTGCTCCAGCCTGGCGGACGGGCCGCGGTAATCGTGCCCGACGGCGTGCTGTTCGGCTCCTCGAAGGCGCACAAGGATCTACGCCGTCAGCTGGTGGACGGGCAGAAGCTGGATGCAGTGGTGAAGTTGCCCTCGGGTGTGTTCAAGCCCTACGCAGGGGTCTCTACGGCAGTGCTGTTCTTCACCAAGACCAACGCCGAGGACGGTGGCATCGGAGCCACCGATGAGGTGTGGTTCTACGAGGTCACTGCTGATGGGATGAGCCTGGACGACAAACGCACTCCCCTGCTGGACGTTGAGAAATCGGGGGCGCATCCGGAGAATCCGCTCAGCGCGGAGGAGCACGCCAAGAACAACCTTCCCGATGTGCTCAGCCGCTGGGCGCATCGGGAAGGCGCAGAGCGCGAACGCGCGAGAACCGAGCAGAGCTTCACCGTGCCACGTGAGGAGATCGTGGGGAACGACTACGACCTTTCGATCAACCGGTACAAAGAAATCGTCTTCGAGGAGGAGGATCATCAGGACCCTCTGGAAATCATCGAGGAGCTGGAGAAACTCGACGATGAGATCCGCACTGGCCTCGCCGAGCTGAAGGAAATGCTGAAGTGAGCGAGCTGCCCAAAGGCTGGACGAAGGTGGCGTTGGGGGAGGTTGCTTCCATTGATCGCCGAGGTGTGGACCCTCGAAATATCCTTGCTTCTACCCGTTACATTGGCCTCGAACACATTGAAGCTGGGGGCCGATTACTGCATGTTCCTACTGTCGGCGAGGCTGGAGTCAGAAGCTCAAAGGTGCTCTACACCCCCGACCACATTTTGGTCGGGAAACTGCGCCCCTACCTGGCCAAGATAACCGTCGCCCCCTTCTTCGGAGTCGCGAGCACAGACATATTGCCTTTGGCAACCGGAAACCATCTCGAGCAGCGCTACCTCTTGCACTACCTGCGGCAGCGCAAGGTTATTGAAAAACTCACCGCCAGGTCGGCGGGTGCTAATCTTCCGAGACTCAAGCCGAAGTCGCTCATGGATCTCCGGCTCCCACTCCCACCCCTCGACGAACAACGCCGCATCGCCGCCATCCTGGACCAAGCGCAACATTTCCTCAACTCGGTGCAGTCGGCCACGGCAGCTTCATTTTCCGTCCTCGAAGCAGCAGCAGAATCGCTGGCCGCCGATTGGTCTGGCCGTAGCGATGCTGCCCGACTAGGCGATTATGCCGATATTCGAACTGGCCCATTCGGGTCAGCATTGCACAAGACTGACTATGTTCCTGCCGGAATTCCGGTCGTCAACCCCAAGCACATTCGAGACGGGGAACTACGAATCGCCCAGATGGAGATGGTCTCGCCGGCGAAGGCACACGAGCTCAGTCCCTACAAGGTTCGGGCAGGAGACGTTGTCCTTGGACGACGAGGAGACATCGGTCGAGCTGCCGTTGTGAACGACTCCGACCTACCTGCGCTATGCGGTACAGGGTCCATGCTTCTTCGACCAAAATCGGGACCTGAAGTCGGCGCCTTCATGGCCGCGTACTTGCGCACCCAAGGCGCTCGGCGCATCCTCAAGAACTCTGCGTCGGGGATCACAATGTTGAACATCAACCAGAAGGCCGTACGCGATCTGCCGTTTCCTCGCCTGCTCGGCTCAACCGTAAACCAGATCCAGCGCATGACGGAAGCAACTCGAGCATCTCGACGCCGCTCCGAACAGCGTTGTCAGCGGGCGACCGATTTATTCGCCTCCCTCCAGTCACGCGCCTTCCGAGGGGAGCTCTGACTCATGGCCGTCCCCGCCTCCGACACCGAGCGCATCGCTGAGTGGTGCGACCAACGCGTTCCTGAGCACCTGAAGGACCGCATTCGCATCGAGTGCGACGTGACGAACCGGCATGTTGACATCCTCGAATGCCATCCGCCCTACAGCCCGCACCTCACCGAGTGGTCACGTCTTCCTATCGCCAGACTGCGCTACACCACACGCACCGGACTGTGGTCCATCTACTGGCGCGACCGCAACCTCAAGTTCCACGCCTATCCGTGGTTCCAGCCGACGGCAAATGTCCGAGAAGTGCTGGCGTTCCTAGAATCCACCAACGACCCCATCTTTTGGGGCTGACGCGAGAGGTGATGATGACCATCTCTGACGAATCCGCTCTCGATATCCCGAAATGGCACGAGTTCATGCACCCGGTCCTCCAAGTCCTCTCCGATGGAGAGACATACTCACGGCGTGCACTGCGGACAGCCACCACAGCGGCAACAGGAATAACCGAAGATCAGCTGAGCGTAATCCTAAAATCCGGCCAGTCGAAGGTAGACAACCGGATTGGGTGGGCAACGTCGGCGCTGACTCAAGCCGGAGCCGTGGAGCGCCCAGCCAGGGGCGCATACCAAATCACAGAGGTTGGACATCAAGCGCTTAAAGACCATCCGAAGAGCATCACACTGACAGACCTGCGAGAGTTCCCCTCATGGGTTGCCCATGCAGAGGCACGTGCCGCACGGCGCACAGAAGCAGGGATGCAGGTCGCCCAGGAGACTGGTGAGCCCGGCGACGACTCCACCCCCGAAGACCGAATATCTGGCGCCATCGATGAACTCCAACGCACCGCAGCAGACGAACTCCTCCAACGCCTCCAAGACGGCACACCCGACTTCTTCGAGGATGCCGTGGTCAAACTCCTGCTAGCGATGGACTACGGCGGCGCAGAACAGCGCGGCCTCAAGGTCGGTGGAATTGCCGATGGTGGCATCGACGGCTTCGTAGACCAAGACCCGCTCGGTCTCGAACGCGTTTACATCCAGGCAAAGCGGTACACCACCGGCAACAGCATCAGTCGAGAAACCCTCCAAGCCTTCATCGGTGCTCTCCACGGGCGCGGTGCCAACAAAGGCGTGTTCATCACCACGAGCCACTTCACCCGGCACGCACGCGAATACGCGGAAAACCTGCCCACCCGAATTGTGCTCATCGACGGCGAGCGGCTCACATCGCTGATGATCAAGTACAGGGTCGGCGTCCACGTCGAGCGGACATACGAGGTCGTCACGGTGGATGAGGACTTCTTCGAGTAACAGCTTCGCATGACGAGAAGCACAAGTACGAGAATCGCAGTGAAGGCTTCCGGGTTGTCATAGGTACAGTAGTAAAATGAGGAGAAGGGAGGACCAATGACCACGATCCCCATAGTCGATGTCACTGTTGAAGACTTACGTACGGAGAAGCGAGAGCTTGAAGCCCGTGCTCGCCTGACGTTCGAGGAGCTCTCTGAGCGAGACTTCGAGGACCTAACCCGTGATCAGGTGGACATCCTCTTCCGCCTCGAGAGCATCGTCGAGATGCTGCAGCTCGAGTCCTGAGTACTTACGTGTCTGACGATCCGCTGCTTCGGGAGCTCGAAACTTTCGCCGAAACTACAAACGCCGCAGTCTCGACTCTAGCGGGTCCTGGAAACCATGTGACCGTGAGGAAAGCTCCACGCTCCCTCTCTCTCAGCACACCAGAAAAGGGCGTACTCTTCCTCGCTCAAAGCCGACCAGTCATGCGCCTTTCTCTCAGCTTCGTCTGCCGATGGAGCGCCAATCAGAAGTACATGGCGATTCAGCGCTCCTCTATTCAAGTGCTCCCTATACTCCCTGTTGACGTGACGGAAACGGACGCTGACTACCTTCCTTCATCGAACGAACCTCTGGTGCGTTTCGACTACGACCGAGGATCCAACAGCGTTCCCGCATCTCATATCAACGTTCACTCCCATCACCCTGAGTTGGGGTGGATAATGGGCCGCGGCCACCCGAAATCCCGAAGCGTAAGGAAGGCTCCGCGCACAGAGGCCCTCCATTTCCCCACAGGTGGCCACCGCTTCAGGCCAAGCCTTGAAGACATCCTCGAAGCGCTCGTCGTTGATTTCGGACTGGACGTCGCCGCCCAGGGCAAAGAACTCCTGCGCCGCCAGCGGATCAAGTTCAGAAAGCGTCAGCTAGCGGCCGCCATCGGCGATGAAGTCGAAACCGCTGCTGAGGCCCTCCGAGAACTGGGGTACACCGTGACTCTCAAACCTGGCCGCGTCGCACCTTCACCCCGACAGGATCGGCTCGAGGCCCTGTAGGTCGCGCCTGCTAGTGGGTATGCACACAAACCGCTGACCTTCCACTCGCATCGCCTACCTATGCACGTGGATATGATCCGATACGGTGTGAGTGAGTGCCGACACACGTGAGGGGGACTGAGATGCCGGCCCATAGTAATTTCGCCTTCATTGAGGCGCAGTGGCCGCAGATCTACGCCTCGAGCCTGCGAGCAGAAGAGTACATGGGCAACGACCCCCGCAGCGCCTGCTTCTACGCTCGTCATGCCATCGAGCAGTTGGTACTTCATATCTACCAGGTCCGCGACCTGGGAGACCCCTACCGGGATGACCTCGCAGCTAGAGTCCACGATGCGCAGTTCCGCGAACTGAGCGGTCAAGGAATCATCCAGAAGCTCGACCTCATTCGTAAAGTCGGCAACACCGCGGTCCACGACAGTCGCGCGCCCCGCTCCGAAGTCGCACTCCACGTGGTGCGGGACCTGCACCACGTGCTGATCTGGGGCGCCCAGCATTTCTCCACCACCCCAGATACGGTGCCCGTTCACGCCGCATTCGACCCCAAGCTGGCCGCTCGCCGTCAACCGATGCGAGTGGAGGAACTGCGCAAGCTCGCTGCCAAGGTCCATCAGGAACAGGAAGACTACCGTCAGCAACTAGAGGACTCCGCGGCTAGGACTCGCGCCCTTGAGGACGAGTTAGAGCAGCTCCGCACCCAGGTCCGCCAGGCGCAACAGACTAAACAAGCCGCCGACACCCGCGACTACGATGAGGCCACCACCCGCCGCGACCTCATCGACCACGCCCTGGAAGAAGCGGGCTGGACCGTCACGGCGGCCGGCGAACTTACCGTCTCAGGAAATCACGCCGAGACCGAGGTGCTGCTGCGCGAAGCAACCTCCGAAGACACCCGATATGCCGACTACGTGCTCTGGGGCGACGATGGGCTCCCCCTCGCGGTGGTCGAGGCGAAGCGCACCAGCCGGAACCCCGAAGCTGGCCAGGAACAGGCCCGCATCTACGCAGACGCCCTGGAGGCCCAATTCGGGCAACGGCCCCTGATCTTCTTCACCAATGGCATCGCCACGCGAATATGGGACGACCGTGCAAGCGTTGGTATCGCTGCCTCCCAAGAAAGAAGCGGCTACGCGCCGCGGGAAATTCTTGCCTTCCTCCGCAAAGATGAACTTGGGTGGCGCATCCAGTCCCGCCGGCGGCGTCGCCCGCTGACCGAGACTCCGGTGAAATCCGACATTGTCGAGCGGCACTATCAGACCCGCGCCATCCGCAAGATCGGTGAGGCATTCACCGAAAGACGCCGAGCAGGCCTGCTGGTCATGGCCACCGGCACCGGCAAGACCCGCACCGTGATCGCTCTGGTGGACCAAATGTTGCGAGCCGGCTGGGTCAAACGCGTACTTTTCCTCGCGGACCGAAAGGCGCTAGTACGCCAGGCAGTCAACGCTTTCAAGGAACACCTCCCTCAGGAACCTCCAGTGAACCTGGTCGAAGAGAAAGACCAGGATGCCCGGATCTTCGCCTCTACCTACCCGACAATGCTCAACCGGATTCGCGACTACGCGGAAAAAGGCACAGGCCCATTCAGCCCTGGGTACTTCGATCTGGTCATCGTGGATGAGGCCCACAGGTCCGTGTACCAAAAGTACGGCAGCATATTTGCCTGGTTTGACTCACTGTTGCTGGGGCTCACGGCTACTCCGGTAGACCAGGTGGACAAGAACACCTACCAGCTGTTTCATCAGGAGCCAGGCGTCCCCACCGATGCGTATCCGCTCGACGAGGCGATTGCCGACGGCTACCTGGTTCCACCGCGGACCCTCACGCTCGGCACCCGTTTCTTGGATCGGGGGATCCACTACGCCGACCTCACCGAAGACGAGAAACTGGAGTGGGATGCCCTCGAATGGGACGAAGATGGGGAGATACCCGACACCGTCACCTCCGCCGAGATGAACCAGCGCCTGTTCAACGCAGACACCGTGGACAAGGTCCTCAACGAACTCATGGATAAGGGGATCAAGGTCGCCGGTGGTGACATGCTCGGCAAGACCATCATCTTCGCGAAGAGCCAGGCCCACGCCGATTTCATCTACCAACGCTTCAATACCCAGTATCCCATGTACGGAGGCGAGTTCGCCCGGGTCATCAGCCACCAAGTGGAACACGCCCAGCGGCTCATCGACTCCTTCAGCGTCCCAGAGTCAGCGCCACACATCGCCATCACCGTGGACATGCTCGACACCGGCATCGACGTCCCCGATGTGGTCAACCTCCTCTTCTTCAAACCCGTCTTCTCCAAGACCAAGTTCTGGCAGATGGTTGGCCGGGGTACCCGCAAGCGCCTCGATCTGTTCGGTCCCGGAGATCACAAGACCGAATTCCTCATCCTCGACTTCTGCGGCAACGTCGAGTTCTTCAACGCCGACCTGCCTGACCGCGAAGCAGCCCGACCGCAAACCCTCAGTGAAAGGCTCTTCCGGCACCGAGTGGAGCTGCTGACAACCCTCCACACGGGCACGTCAGGGTCTGGCCAAGGAGCTCCGACGGTCGTCACCGGTCCTGTGGACTTGGGATCCGCCACCGTAGAAGGTGTCGAATACCGGACGCAACACCTCTATGCCGATGTGGGCCATGCCGCTCGAAAACACGTGATGGGGCTGAACCCGCAGAACATTCAGGTCCGACCCCACCGCGAACTGGTAGAGACATACTCGCAGGCAGGGCCATGGGAACAGCTCTCCCCCGCTGCCGCGCAGGAACTCTCCGAGACCCTCGGACAGTTACCCACCAGCATCCAAAGGGACAAAGAAGAAGCCAAGACCTTTGACCTCACCATATTGCGCGCGCAACTCGGGCACATCACTGGCGACGCCACCGCTCTGGCCACCCAGCGCAACAGAATCCAAGACATTGCCGAGAATCTGCTCACCAAGGTCAACGTCCCCGCCGTCAAGGCCCAGGCGAGGCTGCTCGAGGAACTCGTCGAGGACCCCTGGTGGGAGGATGCGACAGCGCTGATGCTCGAAGATGTTCGGCGTCGGGTGCGCGACCTCGTGGTGTATGTGGACAAGCGCACCTGGAAGCCGGTGCAGACCAGCTTCAGCGATGAGCTCACCGAAGCCCAGGAAGTGGCACTCGCCCAGACTACTCCCGGCACAGACCTCCGCCGGTTCAGGATTAAGGCAGCCCGGTACCTCGAAGAGCACTTGGACAACCTCGCGCTGCAGAAGCTTCGCCATAACCGCCAACTCACCGGCCAGGACCTCAGCGCGCTTGAGGACATGCTCGTCGATGCCGGCATCGGCACCCGTGAAGACGTTCTTAGCGCAGCTCAAGAGGCCAACGGGCTGGGGCTCTTCATCCGTTCCCTGGTCGGCCTGGAGCGTGCAGCTGTGCAGGAAAGCTTCAACGATTTCATCGACGGGGCGAACTTCAGTGCAGACCAGCTGCACTTCATCGGGCAGATCATCGACTACCTCACCGCTAACGGTTCCATGAACGTCAGTGCGCTCTACGAATCCCCACTCAGCGACAACGGCACTCCAGACGCCATCATCGGTGACGACCGCGTCGACGTCGTCGTCGACATCGTCGATGAGATCCGCCGACGCGCGGAACCCACGTCGCACACATCGACCGACACCGAAGAGCGTCTTGCCACCTGAGACCGGCACCGGGCCAATCTGATCACTCTCTCCCAGCTATTGATTTGCGAGTGCAAACATGGCAAACTATTGACCATGCGACTCCGAACGCCATTCGCTGCGGTGGTTCTGAGCACGCTGGCGCTCGCCGGATGCGGAAATTCGAGCACATCAGATGGCGACAACCAGCCTTCGCCTGCCGCTGAGACGGAGACCAACGGCGCCTCCCCCGAGGCCGAAACCGACGGCAGCGGCGCAGAAGAACCGGACTCGCAGAACGGGTCGCAGACCGACAGCGGTGACGATTCCGATGAGCTGAATATCCCTCAGGAGTGGATCACCAGGACTGCTGATGCGTGGCCAGAGTCTCAAGGATTCGCCCAGCATGCTCCGGTGCAGGAACTCACCGATGAATGCCTGCTCTTCGATGAGGAACCGGACTTCTTCGATGAGCCGACGCAGTTTAGGTTCTCGGGGTTCGGTTCTTACGGCCGCCCCACGACGAACTACGGCAACGAACCCTCCACAGAGGACAGCTTCCGGTACCTGTGCAGCCTGGCGCGCGCGGATGACCAGCGTGCGGAGAATGAGCCGTCCTGGGCACCGAATGCCCAACTCATGGTCACCGACTCCGTTGAGCACGCCGAGCAGACCGTCACCGCCTTCTTAGATCAGCCGGACCTGCCTGAGCGGGTCAACGACATCCAGACAATCCAGGCCCATGGGACAGAGATTCACACAGTGGAGCGGGAGTTTCCTACCAACCCGGGCAACGGTGGCGAACTGGAAGCGGTGTTCTACGACGCGGACGCCGGGGCCATCGTGAAGCTGCGGCTTCACTCCATGGATGAGGATCTGCGGGCCGAGCATGGCGGTCAGGGAGTCGCGGAGGATCTGGCGCGCCTGCTTCTGGAAGGCCAGTGACCCGGTCCCACGCTTTAGGCGCTCAGCACCAGAGCGGCGGAATAGGCTGCGGCGAAGGCCAACCCCAGAGTCCCGGTCTGTTGGAGCACGGGAATGAGCGCCACACCCTGAGGCATGGTCTTGCGCCACGGCCACATGGTGATCAGCGGGGGTAGTGCCACCGGCCAAGCCAGCACCACCAACCAGAACCATGGGCTGTAGCCGGTGAAGCTCAGACCCAGCGGTATCGCCACAGAAATGGCGACCATCAGGCAATAGGCCAACCGGGCGCCGGTCTGCCCGAAACGGACCGCCAGCGTGTTCTTGCCCACCTCAGCATCGGTGGGAATGTCCCGAACATTGTTCGCCATCAGCAGAGCTGAGGCAATCAGTCCGTGTGAGACCCCACCGATGATGGCTGTCGCCGCAGGAAACTCCACGACAAAGCCATGGACGCGGCCCACCTCAGTGATGGCGAAAGCCGTGCCGAGCGTGGCAACCAGCCCGAAGAACACGAACACCATGACCTCGCCCAGTCCGCGGTATCCGTAGGGCCTCGACCCGCCGGTGTACCACCAGGCGGCGAGTATGCAGAGCACCCCGACGGCGAGGATCCACCATGCCTGGGTCAGCAGCACCATGCCCAACCCAGCCAGACCCGCGACACCGAAGCTGCCGAATGCCGCATACTTCACCTGCTTGGGGGCAGCCAATCCAGAAGCGGTCAGCCGCTGGGGGCCGACTCGCACATCGTCAGTGCCGCGCACCCCGTCGGAGTAGTCATTGGAGTAGTTGACCCCCACCTGCAGCGCGAGCGCCACGACCAGCGCCAACAGTGCCACCACAGGGATCAGCGCGTTGACGTTGGGCGGCAGACGGTCCACAGTGGCGAAGTCCAGGGGCCCCAGGTATTGGGGCCAAGCGGCTGCGGCACCGATCAGCACCGGGCAGATGGCCATCGGCAGCGTTCTAGGCCGGGCCCCGGTCACCCATTCACGTGCTGTGGCCATGGTCGGTACCTTTCGTCAGCGTCTCAATCAGCGACTGCCGGTCGGGCTTGCCGTTGGGCAGCAGGGGCAGCGCCCCGAGCAGTTCGTAGTGTTTGGGGACAGCGGCTGCGCCTAGACGGTCTCTGAGCAGCACCTCGAACTCATCGAACGTATTGCCTTCACGGGAGGCGGTCGAGAGCACCACTGCAGCGACCACCTTCTGCCCCCACTCGGCATCCTCGATGCCCGCAACGAACGCTTCCCTGACTGCAGGGTGGGACTCTATGGCGCAGCGGACTTCCTCGGCGGAGACTTTCACCCCGCCGGTGATGATCACTGAGTCGGCTCGGCCGGTGATGGTCAATCGCGGGACGATCTGAGCGGAGTGCCCGGCTCCAGTCACTGTGGCGATGCTCTCTACCTCGGCTGCGCGCTCAGTGGTGAGCTGCCCCAGGTCGTCGGTGCGGAAACGTCGGCCTCTGCCCTGGTGGTGGCCCTCGCCGATGCGGATTGGCGTGGCCTGCGGGGATCGCGCATCAGGAGCCCATTCGAATTTCTCCGCAGTGAGTTCAGGCGCCTCGTGGTACCCCAGGGCGACCATGGGTCCGGAGAGCAGCACCCGTCCGTGGGTGCCCATCTCCACGGTGACCCCGGGCAGCGGGTATCCGTCGTAAACGCAGCCTCCACAGGTCTCGGCCATACCGTAGGTGCGGATCACGTTGAGCCCCAGACTCCGTGCGCGGTCGAACAGGTCAGCACTTGTGGAAGCCCCGCCGAGCAGGATCGCATCGAACCGCCGCAGTGCTTCCAGCAGCCGTCGGGGCGGGTCCGTGAGCAGCCGCTGAAGCTGAGTGGGCACCAGGGAGACCAGACGCCGGTCTGCGGTGAGCTGCTCAGCGGCCTTGCCGAAACGCTCCGGGTCTGTGGTGTTCTCCAGCAGCGCCACCGGCTCGGTACCCGCCACCAGACTGCGGGAGAGCACGGCCAGACCTGCCACATAACTGGGGTGCAGAGCCAGAAGCCACTGGCCGTGCCCGCCCAGTACCTGGGCCGTCATCTGCGCGGAGGCATCCAACGCGTCCCAGGAGAGCAGTGTCTGCTTGGGTGTCCCGGTGGATCCGGAGGTGCGCACCACCACCGCGGCCCCGGTGCCGGCCGCTTCAGGGCGGTCTGTCCAACTCGGAGCGGCTCCGGTCTCGCCCGGTAGGAACTCCAGAGGCGCACCGTCTCCGAGCCGTGTGGACTCAAGAGCTTTCAGCGCGTTCGGCAACCAGTACTCACTCATGGGATAACGACGACGCCAGCTTCAGTAGTAGTAGGGGAAGTCGGACCAGTCCGGCTGTCGCTTCTGCAGGAACGCGTCGCGGCCCTCGACCGCTTCATCGGTCATGTATCCCATGCGGGTGGCCTCACCGGCGAAGACCTGCTGACCAGCCAGTCCGTCATCAGGGGCGTTGAACGCGAACTTCAGCATACGCACCGCCTGCGGGGACTGCGCGGCGATATCGGTGGCGTACTCCAGGGCGACCGTCTCCAGTTGCTCGTGGTCGACAGCCTCGTTGACTGCACCTGCCTCCACCATGTCTTGTGCGCTGTGCTCGCGGGCGAGGAAGAAAATCTCCCGAGCCTTCTTCTGCCCCACCTGCCTGGCCAGCAGGGCGGAGCCGTAGCCGGCGTCGAAGGATCCGACGGTGGCGTCGGTCTGCTTGAACTTACCGTGTTGACGTGAGGCGACAGTCAGGTCGCACACCACGTGGAGTGAGTGCCCGCCCCCAGCGGCCCACCCGTTGACCACTGCGATGACGACCTTCGGCATCGTGCGGATCAGCCGCTGAACCTCAAGGATGTGCAGCCGCCCTGCCTTGGCCGGATCGACAGTTTCCGACGTCTCTCCTTCGGCGTACCGGTATCCGTCCCGGCCGCGGATGCGCTGGTCCCCTCCTGAGCAGAACGAGTGTCCGCCGTCCTTGGGCGAGGGGCCGTTACCGGTGAGCAGGACCGCACCGACATCTGGTGTCATGCGTGCGTGGTCCAAAGCGCGGTACAGCTCGTCCACAGTGTGCGGGCGGAAGGCATTGCGCACCTCGGGACGGTCGAAGGCCACCCGTACGGCCGGCAGATCCCCCAGAACTGCGCCGTCCTGATCACGTTCCACCCGGCGGTGGTAGGTGATGTCCGTGAAGTCGAAGCCCTCGACCTCACGCCACTGGTGCGGGTCGAAGGTGTCGGAGACGGTTCCGGGCAGGGTCATGTCAGTCACTGGACTCCGCACCGCGGTCATCGTCCTTCTTCTCATGGTTCTTCTCAGCGGCCCGCTGCTCAGCTTGACGCTTTCTTCGACTCTCCTCCGCCTGACGGCGGGCCTCTTCTTCGCGGCGCTGGGCTTGGCGGCGTTGGAACTCCACTTTTCGCAGGAATTCTGGGTCGTCATCGGGGGCCACCGGGCCTCTGCGCTGACCGCCTCCACCGCCATTGCTACCGCGGGCCTTGCCGAAGCCCAACCAGAGCCCGGCGCCGAGCAGCGGAAGCAGAATGATGATGGGTAGCCAGGCAATCTTCGGCAGCACACGTACTTTGTGCTTGGGCGTCTGAATGCAGTCGACCGTACTGTAGATCAGCAGACCGAGGGCGACGACGCCGAGAGCCATAAAAACCCGAACCATGCCATCTAGGGTAGTAGACGCAGGGTTCTGACGTGTCCGTTTCCGCTCCGCGCGGACCGGGGAATGGCCTGTGGGGGCATCATTCGGGGCGCTCCTGCCGATTCTCCTCCGGGGTGACCGGTTCCTCGGACGCTTCGTGGAAATTTTCGGCCAGTTCGTCCTCCGCCGCGTTGTCCTCCTGCTCAGCGGTGGAACGACGCCGCCGCCCCAGCCATTTTGCCAGCTGCTCCCCCGCCGCCACTCGCCAGGAGTTGAAGAACAGGTAGCTGACCATCCACGAGACCGCCAACGCGATGATCACCGCGAAGATGATCGTGAACTGACCCAGGTTGATGTACAGGCAGCCGAAGAAGACGACGGCGAAGATGCCCAGCCTGAGGGCGGAGTATTTGAGCACGTCCATTCGGCGGTCCTCCTATTACTCCGGAAGCCCGGCGTAGGAGTGCAGACCGGGGAAATAGACGTTGACCACGGCGTAGTTAATGATGATGCACACGAAGCCGATTATGGACAGCCAGGCGGCGCGGTTACCGGTCCAGCCGCGGGTCGCCCGGGCGTGCAGGTAGCCTGCGTAGACCACCCAGATGACAAAGGTCCACACCTCTTTGGGGTCCCACCCCCAGTAACGTCCCCAGGACTGCTGGGCCCAGATTGCGCCTGTAATCATTGGACCCAGTGTCCAGAACACGAAAGCGACCGCGTTGATCCGGTACGCCCAAGACTCCAGTGAGAACGCGTTGGGGACTAGTCGCATGAACTGCCACTGGGAGAGGATGCGGTCGGACCACCCAGTGGCGCCGCCGGCCATGACTTTCTCCCGGCGTGCCTGCACCAGCTGGAGCAGGTTCATGGCGAATGTCAGCACGAACAGCCCGATCGACAGCGAGGCTAAAGACACGTGGATTGCCAGCCATGGGCTCTGCAGCGCAGGCTGCACATGACCCACAGCGGTGGGGAAACCAATCGTGGCTGCCACCATCATCACGACCACCAAGCCGAGGACGAACACACCCAGGAATCGCAGGTCCCGGCGGAGCAGAGTGACAAGGTAGACCGTTGAGACCACTAGTGCGGCCCCGACGAGAAACTCATACATGTTGCCCAGCGGCCAACGCGACGCAGCGGCCCCACGTGTGACCACCGCAAACGCATGCGCCGCGGTCGCCATGATGGTCAGGGCCACCGCCACATTTGCCACCGGGCGCCGGTCGCCGACGTATCCCATATCATCATCGACGAGCTCGGCCTCATGGGCTGCGCCCGGGGTTCCAAGGGCGGGCGGGATTGCATGAGAGGTACCGGCGGAGGACCCGATATCGGTGCCAGCCAGAGCCGCCTGTTCGGCCTCGGCCTCCGCCTTGAGTTCGGCCTCCACTCGGCGGATTGTGGAGGAGCTGCGTGCAGCATCAACGGTGAAGAGGATGAACGCCAACGTATAGATCAGTGCGGCGATCAGTGTGAACAGCTCGGAGTACTCAGCCAGCTCTGTGTTGATTGCGGGTAGCTGAGCAGTCAGCAAAGGGCTCATGAGTGGGTATTCTCCTCAGGTGGACGGACTGGCCAGGTCTCTTCAAACTGGGCGCGCAGCGCAATATTTTCGTGCCGCAGACCAAAGTCCTCGCCACGGGACAGCAACCCGTACTGCACCAGTGTACGGCCGGCGTCGTTGCTCTCCGCTGTGACCCAGATCCGACGGCGACGCAGGTAGAGACTTGCGATCAGTCCTCCCGTTGCTGTCAGCGCGAAGACCAGCACAGCCGTCTCCCCGGGGTCGTAGGTGATATCGATGGCGATGTAGTCCTGGACCTCTTCAAACTCCACCGACCCCATGTCCCCGGGCAGCTGATGGGTCTCCCCGGGCGACAATGTGATGCCCCCTGCAGCCACTTCCCGAGAGTTCAGAACCTCTAAATCGTCAGTGTCAAGCACATACACGTTCTGCGGTACCCCGTCGTCGAGTCCGAGATCTCCGGCATAGGCGTTCAGATGCAGTTCGGGGTTTTGCAGCTCCGGGTCCACCGAAATCCCCAAACCGTCTCCGGCATCCACCGCTGTGGGCAGCAGCAGCCCGACGAAGCCGAGCTGCTCCGGTGCGGCGTCGGGAGCCTTGATCACAGTCATGGAGGTGTACGTTGCATCATCGGGGCGGGTGATGACGGGTCCCGAGAACGCCACCTCGCCCTCACCGTCGCGAACGGTGACCACCGGGGCGTACCCATTGCCCACGAGGAAGATGTTCGCCCCGCCCAGGGTCAGCGGATGGTTCACCCGCAGGGTGGTCTGCTCCGGCTCGGCATCCGTGCCGTCCTGGACTGTGACATTGGCGTTGAAGTCCAAAGCATTGCCCCAGTGCGGCCCCGGTTCACCATCCACCAATTCGCGGTCGAAGGCCCGGTCAAAGCTGTCCAGCTGCACGGTGAAGGGATCCAGCTGATCCTCACTGAACCAGGTACCGGGGTAGAAATTGTCATAGGCGACCAACGCATTGACGAATCCCTCGTCTTCCACAATCACCTTCTGCCCGCGGTAGCTGAACATGGTGCCCAGCGCCACGAACAACAGCACACCCACCAGCGAGACGTGGAAGATGATATTCCCAACCTCCCGCAGGTATCCCTTTTCCGCGCCGACCGACCCAGTGCCGTCTTCGTTGCGCCGGACATCCACCCGGTACCGGCGTTTCTTGAGGGCCTTGGCGGCGTCGTCCAGCGCCTGCTCCGGGCTGGGCCCCTCGCTACCCAATTCCAGGGCACCGTATTCGGGCAGCCGCTCCAGTCGTCGAGGAGTGCGTGGCGGTGGGCTGGTCATCTGCTGGTAGTGCTTGCGCGCCCGCGGGATGATGCAGCCGATGAGGGAGATGAACAGCAGGATGTAGATCGCGGAGAACCACACCGAGGAGTAGACGTCGAACAGTTGGAAGAAGTCCAGAATCGGGCCCAGGGTGGGGTTGTCTTCAATGTAGGTCTGGACCGCGAAAGCGTCCTGCACCCGCTGCGGGAAAATGGAGCCGGGCACGGCGGCGATCGCCAGCAGCAGCAGGAGCATCAGTGCGGTGCGCATGGAGGTCAGCTGGGTCCACGCCCAGCGGACCATCTCCGTGGGCCCCAGTGCGGGAGCGGTGACGTCCTTCTTGGAGATGCCCTGCGCATTGTTCAGGGCGTCCTCGCGGGCATTGTCCCGGTGGGCGGAGGGCTGGAGCCCTGGGGCGTCGTCGTACTCAGTGCTCATCAGATGGGCATCACAATCTCTGCTTGGAACCAGTCCTGCAGCGCCCACACCCAGGTGTTCCAGATGCCGGTGGCCATCAGAACACCAATGAGGACCAGCAGTCCTCCACCGGCGCGCATCACCGTGCGCTTATGCCGTGTGAAGAAGCTCAAAGTCCGCATACCGCGCTGCACACCTAAACTGATGAGGATGAACGGGATGCCGAGACCGAGGCAGTAGATGAAGACCAGAACCGCGCCCCGGGTGTGTTCTGCCCCGCCGGGATCACCCACAACCAACGCCAGCACTGCCGCCAGAGTGGGGCCCATGCAGGGAGCCCAACCGATGCCGAAGGTCGCACCCATCAGGGGCGCACCCAACAGCCCATCCGGGGGGCGCGTGTGAATCTTTCGTTCGCTTTGAAAGATATTCAGTGCTCCCATGAAGATCAGCCCCATGAGGATGACGACGCCGCCGAGGACCTGGGTCAGCCAGGCGCCGTCGAACCTCAGCCAGACGGTGGCTTGGACGAACACCGCGCCAATGAGCAGAAAGACAACGCTGAATCCCAGCACAAACAGTGATGCGCCCAGGAACATGCGGGACCGGGCGCGTTCTTTAAGCTCTACACCTGAGAGCCCGGTCACGTAACCCAAATACCCGGGGACCAACGGCAACACACATGGCGAGAAGAAGGAGACCAACCCAGCCAGCAAAGCAACAGGCGCGGCAATGGCCAGGGAACCGTCGAAGACGATCTCCGCGAAGGGGTTGGACAGCGCCACCGGTGCGGAGAACAGGGTCAAACTCATGTGCTGGGCAGGGTTCCGGCGGCGGCGTCGCCCCCAGCAGCGTCTGACTGAGCGTGGTCTTCCTCCAGGACTGTGTTGATCAGCGCACGCAGGGTTCCCGGTTCTATCATTCCGCTGATTCGAGCCGAGATCTTGCCCTCCCGGTCCAACACTAGGGTAGTGGGAACCGCTGAGGGGTGCACGTAGTCAGTCATGGACATCAGCACTGACCCAGAGCGGTCCTCCATGGAGGGATACGTCTTTCCGAAGGTCCGTTCGAAGGCCTCTGCGGTGGTCTGAGTGTCGCGAGTATTGACGCCATAGAACTGGACCCCGTCGGGTTCGAACTCCTCGTAGATCTCCTGGAGCTCCGGGGCCTCTTTGCGGCAGGGAGCGCATGCGGCGTACCAGAAGTTCATGACGGTCACCTGGCCCTGGAAGGACTCAGCGGTGACGGACTCGCCATCGAACGTTTCAGATTCGAACGCTACAGCCTCGTCCCGGTTCTCCGGTGCGAACTCCTGGACCGACCCGTCGCCAGCGACGTAGTTGGACCCGTCATTGGAGGCACGCTGGGCCAGGTCGTCGTTTTCTTCGCCACCGCAGGCGGTCAGTGCGAAACTGGCGGTCAGCACCGCTGCGGCCAGGGACCGTAGGCGACGCGAAGGCGAGTGTGTGGGGAGCATCAGTAATGAATTCTACAGCTGGTAGAAGTTGACCGCCAATCACACGGTTGGGCCTCGACACCAACTTACACACCTTAGTTGCTATTTGTTCTCATTACTAACTAGGAGTAGCCTGTATTTCGATCGAGCTACTTCCATGAAAGGTTGGCCGTGTCCTACCCCCATCAGGTTTCGTTAATCCTCGCCCTCTCCGCTCGCGGTGGTCGGTCCCGGTGGTCAGGTCGTCTACTGCCGATTGGGACGCTCTGCGTTGTTGGTGTGTTTGGGCTGGCGTCCTGCGCTAATCCAGACTCATCACCGCAAGAAGCCTCAGAGGCAGAGCCGGTCACTGCCAACCTCTCCGTAGTCGCCTCTATTGACGTCTACGCCGATCTGGCCAGCAGTGTCACTGGAGACACCGCAGAAGTCACTGCGATCGTTGATAACCCGGCCATAGACCCACACTCATACGAAGCCACTCCTCAGGATCGAATGGCGGTGGAACAAGCCGATGTACTCATCTCTAACGGCGGAGGTTACGACCCCTTTCTGAGCAGCTTGGCAGAATCAGCTAAAAAGGAAGACACACTTCTTTCGGTGCTCAACGGGGAGGACGGCCATGATCACACCCACGATCACGGTGACGAGGGGGGCCAAGATCACGCTGAAGAAGAAGGTCAGGACGACGAAGCACACGACCCCGACCACGACGACGAGAATGAGCACGTCTGGTACGACCTGGCCATGATGAGCGAGTTCGTCCACGAGTTGGCGGAGCGCCTCGGCCAGGAAAGCCCAGAGAACGCAGAGCTGTACGCGGAGAACGCCGCAAACCTGTCCGAAGACATCGAGGCGCTCGACGAGCGCAATCGTAGTCTCGATGCCGCGGGTGTCACGTACATGGCCACGGAAGCTGTCTCGGCATACCTCCTCGACGATGCTGGGTTCGACGACGAAACGGACCCAGACTTCCTGTCAGCTGTCGAGCATGGCGACGATGTATCTGTCAGGTTGTTCCAGCAAGCGCTGGAGACTGCCGAGCAGGTTGATCTGTTGGTCCACAACGAACAGACCGAGACCAACCAGTCACTGCAGATCCGCGAGGCGGCTGAAGACGCAGATGTGCCGGTCCTAATGTTCAGCGAAACCCTGCCCGATGAGCATGACGACTACCTCAGCTGGATGTCAGACAACATCGACCGACTCGAACAGCTGCTCAGCTCCGACTGAGACAGATGATGCGAGGGGCGCGGAGGGCTGATTGCTCGAGCTCCACAGTGTGCTTCTCCCCCGGCCCCAACATCTCGCTGTCGGATAGGGCAGCAGCCAGGGCATGTGGGCGTGACCGCCACGAGCAGGGCTCCCGTCGCCGCTTGTGATGGTGACCCCCGGCCCGACTGATCAGATCAGGAGTCATTGTGCCTCCTGCGCTGCGTCCAGGGCGCCTTGATCGACCATGACATTGTCATGACCCTCTGGCTCAGTAAAGAGGGCGTCTCTGCGGCGGTGAGCCCTGGTCAAGCGTCGGCTCCTTATGCCGCCTCCAAACGGACTCGTTCGGCGGCAGGGCGTCGAGGTTCGCTACCGGTGGCAATGATCACCCCGTCAAAGACCACCCTGGCCCCCGATCCGATCCCAACGGTGCGTGCCTGCACCTTGACCACTGGCTCCTATTGTCATCCAGCTCTGCTTCTCTGCTTGACCTGCATACCCAGTGAGGGTATACAGGACTATACACATACCCCCTATGGGTACGAATCGAGTGGAGGATTACGATGACGACAACACAGAATTATGCCGTAGCCGGAATGACCTGTGGCCACTGCGAGGTGGCCATCCGCTCTGAGGTCTCCGAGATCCCCGGGGTCATCGAGATTGATGTCAGTGCCCAGACCGGCCGTCTGGCCGTCACTGCTGAACAGGCGCTCGATGATGCCGCCGTCGTTGCTGCCGTTAATGAGGCCGGTTACCAGGCCAGCAGGAGCTGAAATGAACGCGCCTACACGGCTGGGCCTGTACGGGCTGATCCTGGTGGCGGTCTTCGCCGTGGCTGGGGTCACAGCCAACGCGGTCATCGACGAGGACACCGTGCAGAACTGGGTGGACGAGGAGCCAGAAGACCACCATAGAGCAGAAGAAGGAGACAATATGAACAGCGCTGGACACGACGATCACGAGGCTGGCATCTCCACTCTGGGCTTAGCATCCGCTGATGATGGCTACGAGCTTACTGAGGTGGCAGCACCTTCCGAGGCTGGCGCTGAAGACGAGTTGTCCCTGGTGGTGACTGGCCCGGACGGGTCCCCGGTGACCGACTTCGACCTCGACCACGAACAAGAGATGCACCTGATCGCCGTTCGCGCCGATGGCCAGCACTTCCGCCACGTTCACCCCGAACGTGACGATGCGGGGAGATGGTCGATCCCGTGGGAGTGGGATGAGGCCGGCACCTATAGGGTGTTCGCGGACTTTGTTCCCGCTGCAGCGGGTGAAGGCTTGACTCTGTCGACCTCGGTGCAGGTCGCAGGCGACTATGACCCGACCCCGGCCAGCGAGCCGGTCACCGAGACCACGGTCGATGGATTTGACGTGGCGGTCGAGGGTGACCTGGCGGCAGGTGAGGCCAGCGAGCTGAGGATGAACATTACCCGGGACGGTGAGCCGGTCACTGAGCTGGAGCCCTACCTGGGGGCCTTCGGGCACCTGGTCGCCCTGCGAGACGGCGATCTGGCCTACCTCCACGTCCACCCGCACGGTGCTGCGCCGGAGGCTGAGGAGACAGGTGGTCCGGAGATCGTGTTCGAGGCCACCGCACCTACCGAAGGCCGGTACCTGCTCTATTTGGACTTCCAGGTCGATGGCCAAGTGCATACCGCCTCCATGGTCCTTGACGCCGCCGACAGAGACCACGACGAGGACGGAAATGATCATGACCACTGAGAAAACAAGCACAGAGGTGAATCTCACTGGTATTGAGCTGCAGATCGGTGGCATGACGTGTGCCTCGTGCGCGAACCGGATCGAGAAGAAGCTCAACAAGCTCGATGGGGTGGAGGCGTCGGTCAACTACGCCACCGAGAAGGCCAGCGTCACCGGCCCAGATACTTTGGACCCACAGGCGCTGATCGCTGAGGTGGAGAAGACCGGCTACACCGCCACACTACCTACGTCGAAGAACACCACGGGCAGCTCCGCTGACGATGAGGGTGAGTCTCGTGAGGATGTTGAGATCAGGGTGCTTAAGCAGCGCCTGATTGGTGCTGCGATTCTAGCGGTGCCGGTCATCGCGATGGCGATGATCCCAGCGCTGCAGTTCGACTACTGGGGCTTCGCCTCCCTGGTCCTCGCCGCCCCCGTGGTGGTGTGGGCCGGCTGGCCGTTCCACAAGGCCGCCTGGGCGAACTTCAAGCACGGCGCGGCGACCATGGACACTCTCATCGCGGTGGGCACCAGTGCGGCGTTGATCTGGTCGATCATCGCCCTGTTCTTCGGCACCGCAGGCCAACCCGGTGTGGTCCACCCCTTCGAGCTGACCATCTCACGCACCGATGGGCTGGGGCACATCTACCTTGAGGTCGCGGCCGGAGTGATCACCTTCGTCCTGTTGGGTCGGTACTTCGAGAAGACCTCTAAACGTCAGGCCGGTGCTGCTCTGCGGGCGTTGCTAGAGCTCGGGGCGAAGGAAGTGTCCATCCTCCGCGATGGTAAGGAACAGCGAGTCCCGATCGAAGAGCTCAATGTCGGCGACGAGTTCGTGGTCCGGCCCGGGGAGAAGATCGCCACTGACGGGGTGATCACCTCTGGTAACTCCGCGGTCGATGCATCGATGCTCACCGGGGAATCGGTGCCGGTCGAGGTCGCAGTGGGTGACAACGTCGCAGGGGCCACGGTCAACGCCGGGGGCCGCCTGGTGATCAAAGCCACCCGGGTAGGTGCGGACACCCAGCTGTCACAGATGGCGAAGATGGTCGAGGACGCCCAGTCCGGTAAGGCCGAGATCCAGCGTCTGGTTGATCGCGTCTCCTCGGTGTTCGTGCCGATCGCGATCGCAGTGGCCGCCGCTGCTCTGGGTGGATGGCTCGGAGCTGGGTTCCCGGTCAGTGCCGCCTTCACCGCCACCGTCGCGGTGCTGATCATCGCTTGCCCCTGCGCTATGGGCCTGGCAGCGCCGACCGCGCTGCTGGTCGGCACCGGCCGCGGGGCCCAGATGGGTGTGCTCATCAAGGGACCAGAGGTCCTGGAATCGACCCGCAAGGTCGACACCATCGTGCTGGACAAGACCGGCACCGTGACCACCGGGAAGATGACATTGACCGATACGATCACCGCCGAGGGTGTGGAGCGGGCCGAGCTGCTGCGCATCGCTGGCGGGCTAGAGGACTACTCCGAGCACCCCATCGCCCAGGCCATCGCCACCGGAGCAACAGCTGAGGTCGGTGAGCTTCCCGCTCCGGAGTCCTTCGAGAACATCGAGGGCAAGGGCGTCCAAGGTGTGGTCGAGGGCCACGCCGTCGTCGCCGGACGTGAGACGCTGCTGGCCGACTGGTCCATGCACCTCGACGACGAACTCAAATCCGCCAAGCAGGCTGCAGAAGCCCAGGGCAAGACCGCGATCACCGTCGGCTGGGACGGCCAGGCACGCGGGGTGCTGGTGGTCTCCGATCAGATCAAACCCACCAGTGCAGAGGCCATCGGCCAGTTCAAAGACCTGGGCCTGACCCCAGTGCTGCTGACCGGAGACAACCAGACCGTGGCCGAGCAGGTCGCCGCGGAAATCGGTATCGACCGGGTGATCGCCGAAGTGCTGCCCAAGGACAAGGTCGATGTTGTCGCCGGCCTCCAGGACGAGGGCAAGGTCGTGGCGATGGTCGGCGACGGTGTCAACGATGCCCCCGCACTGGCCCAGGCAGATCTGGGTCTGGCGATGGGCACCGGCACCGATGTGGCCATCGAGGCGGCAGACATCACCTTGGTCCGCGGAGACCTGCGGGCAGCAGCGGACGCGATCCGTTTGGCCCGAAGGACACTGCGCACGATCAAGCAGAACCTGTTCTGGGCCTTCGGCTACAACACCACCGCGATCCCGATCGCAGCTCTGGGACTGCTCAACCCGATGCTCGCCGGAGCGGCGATGGCGTTTTCCAGTGTCTCGGTGGTCACCAACAGCCTGCGGCTGCGCAGGTTCAAGGCCAAAGCTGACGACCAGGCCGCCCCCGCGGGCAGCGCTCCGGCACTGGAACGTGAACCGACACAGGTCTGAAAGAACCGAACTGTCATCAACCCAAAGAGATCAACCCAGAGAAAGGACACCATCCTCGATGAATGCACACGACCACCAAAACCACAGCCACGGTACTGCTGGCGGCTGCAGCGGCCATGCGCCTAAGACCGAAGACCTCGCCTCAGCCCAGGGTGACGACGTCACCGAGTGCCTGGTGATGGCCGGGACTCCGGTGATCAAGTCTCAGGCCGAAGCCGCCGGGCTCTATCGCGACTACCAGGGTCAGCGGTACTGGCTGTGCTGCGACGCCTGCGGCCCGCTGTTCGATGCCGAGCCCGAACGCTACGCCAACGCCGCTTAACGGGTCATCCCCCCGTTCGGTGTGGCCCGGGAGATGACCTCTTCTGGGGCGCACCGGCCCCTCGACCCAGCATCACCAGCACACCAGGAGAAAACAGCTATGAGTCAGCCCCCAGCAGGATCGCATCAAGCGACCAGCCACGATGCGCACGATGACAATGCTGGTCACCACGAGCACAGTGCTCGCCACGATCATCACGGTCACCACAGTGATCACGACGGGCATGGTCATAAAGGCCATGGACACAAAGGCGAGCACCACGCTGGTCACGAAGCACACGGCGGGCACGCCGGACATGATGGACACGCAGGGCATGGCCACGGCGACCATGGAGACC
>NZ_VAVZ01000090.1 GCF_005771525.1 Nesterenkonia salmonea
ACCACACGTGGGCCTGGGCGTGAGGCTGATGTGTCCCGGTTGGCCTCCTGGGTGGCTGCCCGTGGGGAGGGTGAGCGCAACCGGGGACTCTTCTGGGCAGCGTGCCGCCTGGCAGAAAACAACGTGTCTGCCGGTGATGCGGTTGAGGTGCTGTCTGCTGCGGCTTCCCAGGCTGGTTTGGGGCAGCGAGAAATCGCTGCAACGATCCGCTCGGCCTACCGCACCACCGGCAGCGAGAACACCCCTGGGCGTGTAGCCGCACCTGCGGTGGGACTGGAACCTTTTGCTCGCAGGAGCCAGCGCTCTGCTGGGCGGTCAGCGCAGGGCCGGAGGCTCGAATGAGCACCGGTGGGCAGGTTTCTGGTGTGGGGCACCGGTGGGCGCTTCGCACCGCGGTGGCTGGCACGGTGTTCATCGCCGGGGGCGCGTTCTGGCTCAGCTTCAACGCCTTGGCCGATCTGGCAGCTCGCTCGGGCATCGAGCCGGGTCAGGCATGGGTGTGGCCACTGATCGTGGACGGGATCATTGTGGTCGCCACCGTCTCGGCCGTGGCTCTGGCGGGTCAACGGGCGGCCTGGTATCCGTGGGCGCTGCTGGCCGGCGGTGCCCTGGTCTCGGTGACGGCGAACAGTCTGCATGCGGTGGTGGCGGCTGATGTTGATGTGCCTGGTGTGCTGGCTGCCTCCGTGGCGGCGGTCCCGCCGGTGGTGCTGCTGGCGATCACCCACCTGACGGTGATCCTGACCCGCACCAGCCACTCCCACACCACCGACTCTCACACCGACCAGTCCGGCACTCCTGCACCCGCCCCCACGGTCGAAGACGACGAGGCCCAATCCTCTGTGGCTCGAGTCCAGGAGGTCACCGAGGGCAGCACCGGGCTTGTCTCCGTTACCGCTGAGGCTCCTGCCGCGGTCGAGGACGTGTCGGTGGACCGGCGTGCTCGGGCGCGGATGCTGCGGGAGCAGGGGTGGTCAAACAAGCAGATTGCCAAGCAACTGGGGGTCCACCCTTCGACGGTGGGCCGCTGGGCAGCAGCCGGGCACCTTACAGATGAACCATCCACCAGCAGGAACGGCAGAGCCGCTGTGGGTGGGACCAACGAACAGGGAGAACTGTCATGAACACCATCAACCCTCACACCCATCATCCCGACCCCGGCGACGCGGGTGGGCAGTCGCAGCCCGTGCGGGAATCCGGGCCCGCTCCGCAAGGCCCGGAGATGCCCTCGGTGGAGAGGGCAGCGGAGGGTTCTGCCCCCGACGGACTAGAGGAGCTGGTGGGTCCGGCTGGCCAGGGTGTGCCGGATGCGGTCGAGGCCGATCAGATTCGCCGCCGACAGAACCTAGGTCCCGCTGAAGGCCGTCCGGCCCGTGGGGTGGAGTGGGTGCGGCCCACCGATCTGATGGCTCGGCATTCTGCTGTGGTCGCCGGCCGCGGGATTGATTTTGAAGCGGCCTTGGCGCGCCGGGGCCGTGGCCCGTTGGTGGCTCCGGCCCGCCGGTTGGGCAGCCGGGTGGCACAGTTGCCGCCGGTGTCGGCGTTCGGTCGTGGGCGTCAGCCTCATCAGGTTTCCCGGGATGCGGTGGGACACAGCTGAGCCCCCTGACAGGGTTTTGCTGGTGGTGATGACCGATGAGCACAGCAACAACGAGGTTGCCCTACCGGATCGGCCAGAAGCCGGGTCGGAAAGGTATCAGGGATCAACGTCTCGGGGGTGGGGTGTGCACCTGGTGGTCAGGAGGTACACCAATGCACACCACCACCGACAACCCCAACCCACATCCGACCGGCAACACCGCTGACGATCGAAGCGGGCGAACCTTCGAGTCCAGCGCGGGGCTGCGAGCCTTACTCCGCCGGTTGCATCAGGCTGGTCCCGGGGCGTGGGAAAACGATGCCGAGGCCGCAGCGTTGATGGTTTTCACTGCGGAGAAGTATGCCGCTCTGGCCCGCAAACACGGCCTTGATCCCTGGGAGGCGGCTTCTGCGGCGTTTGATGTGATGCGCAGCCGCTCTACCCGGGAAGCCGCTGATCCGTGGGCGGTGGTCACCCATGCGGTACGGATCACCTGCATCGCTGAGGAACGCGCCCAAGGCCTGCTCTGCTC
>NZ_VAVZ01000091.1 GCF_005771525.1 Nesterenkonia salmonea
CGTGCCAGTACTGCCAGATGGTACGGGTCCGGTTAGCAAGACGGAAAGGCATACGTGAGGAACCAGTGTCGTAACGCTCCTCAAGCGTGGTACCAACTCGAACCTGGCGGATCAGGGTTGGCTTGCACCGCGTCCCCACTCGAATTTCCGGGCGGGGAACTCGGGCACCGGCTGAAGATGTCGGTGCCGGAGGCCATGATGAATGCCCGCGGCGTAGCCATGGCGAGGGTGCTGGAGCATAGCTGGGTGCCGATCCCGTCGACCGATCAGACAGTGAACGTGGGAACCCTCTCGTCGGTCCCGCACGCCGTGACATCCGGTCACGCATCGTACGGGAAGGCGCGCCGACCGCTGATGCCGGCGGGAGGGGGCGGAGGGTCCGTAGTAGTCCGAGGGCGGGAAAGCCGTCCACATGGCAAAGGGACCCAGTTTGATTCGCAGCGTTCTGATGCGTAGGAAGGAGTTACGCCCGTGAATACGAGCGTTCCGTGGCCCGCCGACTTCCAGGAGGCATGGCACCGGGTACTTGTAATGCAGACGAAACTGCACCGTTGGGCGGCGGCCGATCCTGGTCGTCGTTTCGATGACCTGTTCAATCTCGTTTACGATCCCGCGTTCCTGATGGCAGCGTGGGAACGAGTGCGGGGCAACAAGGGCGGGCACACTCCCGGGGTCGATGGCGAGATTCCTCGCCGGGTACCCTCGGATCAGGTGCCCGTCGTGCTGGCCGGGATTCGCCGAATGGTGAAGACCGGACAGCTCGAGCCCGTGATGGTTCGTGAGAAGTCGATCCCGAAAGCGAACGGCAAGGTCCGCCGCTTAGGGATTCCGACGATGACGGATCGGATCGTGCAAGCCGCGTTGAAGCTGGTGCTGGAACCGATCTTCGAGGCGGGTTTCTATCCGTCCTCGTATGGGTTCCGGCCGCGCCGCAGAGCGCAGGACGCGATCGAGGAGATACACCATTTCGCTTCTGCATCCCTCAGCTATGAGTGGGTGTTCGAGGCGGACATCACCGCGTGCTTCGATGAGATCGATCACACTGCCCTGATGGGCCGGGTTCGTGAACGTGTCTCGGACAAGCGCGTGCTGGGGTTAATCCGCGCGTTCCTGAAAGCCGGTGTCCTCTCCGAGGACGGCGTGCACAGGGACACCGTCACCGGCACCCCGCAGGGCGGGATACTCTCACCGCTGCTGGCGAACATCGCCCTCTCCGGGCTGGACTGGCACTTCCAAAATAAGTGGGAGGCGCTGGGCACCAACAGCCAACGACAACAGCACCGTCGCAAAGGCGGCGCGACGATGAAGTTGATCCGCTACGCGGACGATTTCGTCGTACTCGTCAAAGGCTCCCGTGCCCACGCGGAATCCCTCTGGGAGGAAGTCGCCACGGTCTTGGCTCCGATAGGGCTTCGCCTGTCAGCGGAGAAGACGAAACTCACCCACATTGACGAGGGGTTCGATTTCCTCGGATGGCACATTCAGCGCCACCAAAAGAAGGGAACCCAGGGACAGACCCGGGTTTACACGTATGCGTCGAAGAAATCACTTGCTTCGATCATCACTAAACTCCGTGGTCTGACCCGCCGGACAGCGCATCTGACTCTGGCCGAGTTGATCCGCCGGGTCAACCCGGTACTCCGGGGCTGGTGCACGTACTTCCAGCACGGGGTCTCCAACCGCACCTTCGGATACGTCGATCACTACATGTTCTGGCGGATCTACGGATGGTTGCGGAAACGACACCCCAAGCTCAGCGCGCGCACCGTGAAACGCCGCTACCTTCCCGGGTGGGAGATCCGCGCCGACGGGATCGAGCTATTCCGTCCCCGCGCGATCCTGATTACCCGGTACCGGTATCGCGGAAGTCGTATTCCGACACCCTGGACCGACACCGCAACGGCATGAATCAAATGGAGAGCCGGATGCTCAGGAATGGGCACGTCCGGTTCGGTGGGCGGCCAGCGGAAACCCACCCCCGGCAACGGGGACAGGGCGCCGCTGGTCGACCCTTC
>NZ_VAVZ01000092.1 GCF_005771525.1 Nesterenkonia salmonea
GGAGCCACCTCTCAGCACGTCGCGTCGACGCTCCTGCGTCGCCCCTGGACGACCCACTCGACACGCCCGAAGCACAGGCCATGTGACGTGCCCCGGCTTCCCGGACGGTCGGGGTTGGGTGGCTGTGATGTCGCTGCGTTCTCGTCGAGAGGGTCAGCAGACCCGATCAGGGTCGATTGGGATGAGCCGCGAAGGCGGTTAGGTCAGGGCGGCCGAAGCCGGCCGGCGGGGTAGCGTCGGACACGTCGAGGTCTCTCGGATGGATGGCGTAGGAACCTCCATCGTCGGGAGACCTCGACGTCTATCTGCGGACCGACGCTCCCGGCCGANNNCGGATGGCGTAGGAACCTCCATCGTCGGGAGACCTCGACGTCTATCTGCGGACCGACGCTCCCGGCCGACCTACACCCTCATCTGGGAAGAGCCACATTGGCAACAGCTTCCCTCAGGATGCGGTGAAGAGCTAGCTGGACGCGTGGACCGAGAGAGTCAGCACCGTTGGTGGATTCCACAGTCGTCACGATCCCGGAGGCATCCAACTCATTCTTCGCCTTGACCAGTTCTTCGGAAATGGCGGGAACAACACGATCCTGATGCTCAGATATCGGCTCGTTGTCACGAAGGAGGGTCACGATCCGCCCCATGTGATCAATGGTGATATTGGCTCGATCCAGGATCGATTCGAGTTCGCTGGCCCAGTTCTCGCCCTCCTGAGTAAGTTTCAGCTGTTGGGCCTTCATCACAATAACGGTCAGATCGCTCACGGCATTGTCATGAAGTTCACGGGCAAGCGCCGAACGCTGTTCGACCAGTGAGCCCTCTGCTTGTCGCAGGGCCGAGTTGGAGCGATCACGATCCTCACGGAGTCGCCCAACAATATGTCCGATCGCATAAGCCAGGGCAGTCAGGATGAGGACAACGACTGCTCCAAGGACCTGCAGCTGTATATCCTCCATGCCGACAAACTGTGAAAGCAGCCATGGGAGAGCCACCACAGCATAGAGCCTTCTGTGGGCGGGCCGAGCGTAGCTGGCGAGCACACCGACCATGACCAAAACAAAGAGTTCCTGCTGGATTGACACATAGCCGAACAGAATCCTCACACCGGCGGCAGCAAGCAAACCTGTCAGGGCAGCCCATCCAACGCCCAGCCACAAGGTGCCAGCAGCCACAACCCAAAGGAACGAGGTGACGTAAAACTCAACGCCTAATGGCTCATCTCCCAAGACAGGCTGGGTGGTCATTGTAAAAAGAAGCAGGAGAATACCGAAGGCCAGCAGAGTCCAGCGGAGAGAAAGACTCGTTGTTCGGTGACCGGTCAATCGAGAAAGGTTCTCCATCTCACCAGGCTAACTGCAGAATTGCGGGAGCCCAGCGTCACACAGACGCTGCTCCCACCAATTGAGAAGGTCGAACAATGGAGGGCCCGTCAATGCTCCTTCTGGAATAATCTGGATCAGAATCATAAGTTCACACAGCTGATGCACGGGAACGTTGCCTCTCCCCTCAGAGTTTATTCAATCCTAGTCTGAGCAAGGAAGGGCAACGTGTCGCAAAACTTTGACACTTAACATGCTCATACCAAGCACGCACGTGGTCCGCGCCTCGGATGATGGTGAGTGTCCAGAAGGGGATGAGAATGATCCGGACGCTAGTGGTAGACGATCATCCCATGATCAGGCAAACGCTGCGACAGTATCTTGAAACGTCAACCGACGCCTGGTGCGTCGGTGAAGCTGCCAACGGTGTGGAGGCCGTGGATCTGGCTCTGCAGCTGATGTCAACGACGGTCGAAAACTGGACACTTATCGACGTTTGAAAACTGAACACTTTTGGTTGGTTACG
>NZ_VAVZ01000093.1 GCF_005771525.1 Nesterenkonia salmonea
CCACATTAGACAGCGGGCACACGGTCAAGGGAACCTGCTCCCGCACCAGCCGCGCCACAAGCTCTGGCCTGACTTGTGCCACGTGTTGGCGTTGAGTGGTTTGGGAGCCCTTGGATCTTTGTGTTTCCGGGGTTCTTCTATTTGTGGTGGGGCACTAATCGTAGGGTTGAGGGATGCATGTCAGGAAGGTAAGAACCGCCTCGGGGGCTACTGCGGTCCAGATCGTGGAGAAACGCCATGGACAGCGCCGGATCGTCGAGCACCTCGGCTCTGCCCATTCCGAAGCCGAGCTAGCTTTGCTGGTGCATGCGGCAAAAGAACGGATCCATCAGAACCAGCCGGCTTTCGATCTTGACAGGATCGATGCTGCTGCCCCTGCCGGGCAGCCCACCGGCCCGCCGGTGTTGGCTGGGGTGACCGCGGTGGGGTACCGCCCACGGCTGCTGTGGGAAGTCCTTAGTGGGGTCTATGACCGGATCGGGTTTAGCATCGTGGATTCCGCGGTCTTCCGGCAACTGGTCATCGGCAGGATCATCGAACCTGAATCCAAGACCGCCACCCTGGAGTCCCTGCGCCGGTTAGATGTCACGCAGGTGGCCTCTGAGCGCACCATGTGGCGACACCTGAAGACCAGTGTTGAGAAGGGCTGGCGTGATGATCTCTGCCAAGCCGCCTACCGATTTTCCACCGGCGATGACGAGGCTGTGGCCGTCGTTCTATACGACGTGACCACCCTGTATTTCGAGACCGACGAGGAAGACGAGCACCGCAAGGTTGGCTACTCCAAAGAGCGCCGGGTCGATCCACAAATACTGGTCGGACTGCTGGTAGATAAGACAGGCTTCCCCATCGAGATCCACAGTTTCTCCGGCAACACTGCTGAGACTCACACCCTGATCCCGGTCCTAGATTCCTTCCGGCACCGCCACCAGGTCACTGACATGCTGGTGGTCGCTGATGCCGGGATGCTCTCCTGGGCCAACCTGAAAGCCTTGGAAGAGGCCGACTACCAGTACATCGTCGGCACCCGCACCTCGAAAGCTCCCTATGATCTGGCAGAGACCTTCCAGACCCGGGGGAATTACTTCGCTGACGGAGAGATCCTCGAGACCACCACCTTATTGAAAAAGGACGTCCCCTCCTCCAAGCGCAGGGCGGTGTGGCAGTACCGGCATAAGCGTGAGCAGCGTGACCGGCGCACCCAGACTCTGCAGCTCCAACGAGCCGAAGACATCGCAGCCGGACGCAAACAGCCGAGGAAGTCCCGATTCCTCAAAGGTGGCGGACCGAAGAGCTATACCGTCGATTACGCCACCGCGGAGAAAGCCCGCTACTACTTCGGGCTCAAGGGCTACGTCACATCTGCCAGCAAGAAGGTGATGAGCGGGGCCGAGATCATCAACGCCTACCACCAGCTCTTCGAAGTCGAACGTTCCTTCAGGATGGCGAAATCCGACCTGCGAGCCCGCCCGATGTTCCACCACACCCGCGATTCCATCGAAGCCCATCTCAGCGTGGTCTTCTGCGCCCTGGCCATCAGCCGCCACATGCAACACCGCACCGGAATCAGCATCAAGAAGATCATCAAGACCCTACGGCCCCTACAAGAAGCGACCCTGAGCGTCAACGGCCAGCTGCTAGACGTGCCCGCCCACGTGCCAGAAGAAGCTCATCAGATCCTCCAAGCACTCGAGCTCACCGACCTCAGCTAAACCGGGGCACTAAAGTGGCAGAACTCAGGAGGTCCCGTTATCCTGCGATCCACCGGTCGATCTCAGAGTGCAGTTCCTTGGCCCGTGAATCCTCAA
>NZ_VAVZ01000094.1 GCF_005771525.1 Nesterenkonia salmonea
ACCTGACTTGGCTCACGCTCCGCGATTAGGTGGGGGCGCGTTTGGCTGACCTGGGGGTTTGTATTTGGGGACCTGACTAAGGAGCAGGTTCTTAGGATGGTGTGGTGGCTCCTTCTGTTCGTACTGTGCCGACGGCATCGAAAGCCAGAGCGGTGCAGATCATCTGGTCCTGGCGCGGTGGGCGCCCGGATATTGAGCACATCGGCTCCGGGCACTCCGAAGCAGAGGTGGAACTGCTCAAGGCTGCGGCGTATCGCAAGATCGCCGGTGAAGGGCAGGACCAGCTGGATCTCGGCTTCGACGATGAGCCCACCAATGGCAGCACCGGTGGTTCATCGTCGGGGATCAAGGTCGCCTCGATGCGGATGGGCCCTCTGATCGAAGCGCTGACCGCAATCTACAGTGGCCTCGGGTTCGAAGATGCCACCGAGGGGGATGAGGTCTTCTACCAGCAAGTTCTGGCCCGGCTGGTCGAGCCCACCTCGAAGTACGACTCGCTGCGGGTGATCGAGGAGATGGGTATGGGCCCGGTCTCCTACGCCACGGTGAAGCGGCGGCTTCCTACCTACGCCACTTCAGGGTTCCGCCGCCGGCTGGCCGCGGCGTTGGCGGCCCGGGCTGACTTGGGGCCTCATGCCCTGGTGCTCTTCGACGTATCCACCCTGTACTTCGAAACTGATCAGGGGGATGGGTTCCGGGAACCCGGGTTCAGCAAGGAACGCCGCCTGGAGCCGCAGATCACCATAGGACTGCTCACCGACGCCCACGGGTTCCCCCTGAAGGTCACCGCCTTCGAAGGCAACAAGGCCGAGACCAAGACGATGATCCCGGTGCTTCAGGACTTCATGGCCACCCATCAGCTGGAGGACATCACGATCGTGGCTGATGCCGGGATGGTCTCTGATGCCAACCGCAAAGCCATCGAGACTGCCAAGCTCTCCTACATCATCGGGGAGAAGCTACCCGAGGTGCCCTACCCGATACGGAAATGGATCGAAGACAACCCCGGGCAGGCACCACCCAACGGGATGATTCTGTCCTGGCCGGTCTATGAGGGCTCAGCAGGCCAACGACGGAAGTCCCTGATCTACTACCAGTACCGCGAGAACCGGGCTAAACGCACCCTGCGCGGGATCGACCAACAAGTGGCTAAAGCGAAGAAGGCTGTTGAGGGTAAGGCGCCGGTGAAGCGCAACCGGTTCGTCGGTATCGAAGGCGAACGACGGTTCCTGAAAGAAGAGATCGAGCAGAAAGCCCGGGACCTGGCTGGGTGGAAGGCCTACATCACTAACCTGCCCCCAGAGAAAGCCTCAGCTAACTACGTGATCGGCGCTTATCACCAGCTGTGGCATATCGAGAAGGCCTTCCGGATGTCCAAGCATGACCTGGCCGCCCGCCCGGTGTTCCACCGGCAGAAGGACAGCATTGATGCTCACCTGAGCATCGTTACCGCCGCCCTGGCCGTGGCCCAGCGGCTGGAGGCACTCACCGGATGGTCAAGGAAGAAGTTCATAACCACCGCACGCCGCTACCGCGAAGTCACCCTGAACATCAACGGCCAGTACCTGACTGCCGAGACGGACCTGCCCGAAGATCTCATCGCTGCCATCAACGCTATCCACTCAAACAGCAGACCTGACTAACGTGAGCCAACTCGGG
>NZ_VAVZ01000095.1 GCF_005771525.1 Nesterenkonia salmonea
CCCTCTCTGCCAGACTGAGGTGAGACCCCCGGGCTGAGCGGTTATGAGACTGGGAGATCCATTCACTACGAGAGGAACCCAGCAATGACCACAGCACCTATCGAGACTCCTGAGACCACTACCGCGATTGCCGGCGGGGCGCCTGGGGCTCCCCGGGGTTCTCGGGCTAAGCGGCGTAGCTTCACCGCAGAGTACAAGCGTCGCATCGTCGCCGAGTACGACGCTGCTGCGGTCGGCACCAAAGGTGAGGTGCTACGACGGGAAGGCTTGTTCGATTCTCATATCAAGGACTGGCGTCGACACCTCGAGGCCGGAACACTGGCCAGTATGGGTAAACGCCGATCAGGTAAGCACAAGTCCCCGGAGCAGCAGCGCATCGCTGAGCTGGAACGGGCTCTGGCCAAAGCTGAGGCGGAGTCCGCGCGTAAGGACAAGGTCCTGGCCAAGCGAGAGGAGGCTCTGGAGGTGCTGGGAAAAGGAGTCGAGTTTTTGGAGGCTCTCTCCAAGAAAGACCAGAAGTGACCCGCCAGAAGTGGCGTACCTGGCAGGCTGAGACGGCCGCCTTGTTGGCGGTACTGATCGGGATCGTGTGGGCTTGTGCCCTGGTGGGCCGGTCGAGGGCTACTCACCACCGGCAGGCCAACCCCAAGCTGAAGGTCTACGGGCCTCACCCGAAGCCACAGCACCCGGCGGAACTGACCGAGACCGAGCGGCAACGGGTCCTTGGGGTGCTCATCAGTGATGACTACGCTGATGCCTCGGTGGCCCAGGTGTGGGCCACTGAACTGGATGCCGGCCGGTACTACTGCTCCCAGCGCACCATGCACCGCATCCTTAAAGCCCACCGGATGAATGGGGAGCGCCGCCGGCAAGCAGTGCATCCGCCGCGGGTGATCCCAGAGCTGGTGGCCACCGCACCGAACCAGGTATGGAGTTGGGATATCACGAAGATGCGGGGCCCGGCCAAAGGTGTGTGGTACCACGCCTATGTGGTTATCGATATCTACTCCCGGATGGTGATCGGCTGGCGAATCGAGCAGATTGAAGATGGGCAGCTGGCTTCTGATCTGCTCGCTGAGGCAATCATCGAACAAGGACGTGCCCCGGGGTGGCTGCACGCCGATGGGGGCGCGGCGATGACGTCGAAACCTTTGGCTTCGTTGCTCTCGGATTTGGATGTCACCCGGTCCCATAACAGGCCCAGGACCAGTAATGACAACCCCTACAGCGAGTCCCAGTTCAAGACGATGAAGTACAGCCCCCATTACCCCGAACGCTTCGCCAGCATTGGGGAAGCCCGCTCATGGATGAACGCGTTCACCTATTGGTACAACCACATCCACCGTCATTCCGGGATCGGACTGCATACCCCCACATCGGTACATACCGGCACCGCGCAGATCATCCGGGACCAGCGCCAACAGGTCCTTGATGCCGCCTACGCGGCTCACCCTGAGAGATTCCACCGCCGACCAGAGCCGCCAAAGCTGCCTCAGAAAGCCAGTATCAACGACCCAGCTGCACGAACCCCAGAACCAGATCCAGTGAAGTAACCCGTACCGCTCCACGTCTCACTTGATTTGACACGCTCCG
>NZ_VAVZ01000096.1 GCF_005771525.1 Nesterenkonia salmonea
GGCGTCTCCGGTGATCATCACCACCTGGACATCATTGGCGTGCAGGGCATCGACCGCATCGCGAGACTCAGGTCGGATTTCATCTGCCAACCGCAGCGCAGCGATGACTTCTCCATCAGCAAGGACGTGGAGGATGATCGCGCCTTCCTCTCGCCACTGCTCGGTCACCGCGAGCTCCTTCTGGCTGTGCTGGTCAAGCAGGTAGGGACCACCGACTTCGATCACTGTTCCGTCAACGATTGCCTTGACTCCAACCGCTGGGGAGGAGGAGAAGTCTCTGGCACTTGGCACGTTGAGCTCGCGGGTGTTTGCGGCTCCCACGATTGCCCGGGCAAGAGGGTGCTCGCTGTCGGACTCAGCCGCTGCAGCGAGGGCAAGCACATCGTCTTCCTGGCGATCCCCTACCGGTTGCATAGCGGTGACTGTAGGTTCGCCTTTGGTTAGGGTGCCGGTCTTGTCGAAGAGTACGGAGTCTATGGTGCGCATAGATTCCAGCGCCAGACGGTCCTTGACCAGGACTCCGCCGCGGGCCGCACGTTCAGTGGCGATGGAGACCACCAGTGGGATCGCGAGCCCTAGGGCGTGGGGGCATGCGATGACCAGAACGGTGATGGTGCGCACCACGGCAGCATCGGGCATGCCCAGCAGCGCCCAGGTGGCCGCGGTGATCAGGGCTGCACCTAAAGCAAACCAGAACAGCCAGCCCGCGGCGGTGTCGGCGATACGTTGGGCGCGGGATGAAGACGCTTGAGCATCGGAGACCAGTTTCTGTATACCTGCCAGGGCGGTGTCGTCGCCGATGGCGGTGACTTCCACGCGCAGCCCGGAGTCGGTGGCGACAGTGCCTGCCACGACCTGTTCGCCGGTCTCGCGGCGCACCGGTTTGGATTCGCCGGTGACCATCGACTCGTCCATCGACGCACTGCCATCGACAATCCTTCCGTCGGAGGGCACGGAAGAGCCGGGACGCACGATCACCACGTCGCCGAGGACTAAGTCGGCGGGGGCGACTGTGACGATCTCCTCACCTTCGACTTTCTCAGCTTCGTCGGGCAACAGAGCCGCCAAAGAGTCCAGAGCCGAGGTGGTCTGAGCTAGGGATCTCATCTCGATCCAGTGGCCCAGCAGCATGATGACCACCAGCAGGGCCATCTCCCACCAGAAGTTCAGTTCATGATCAAGGATGCCGAGAGTCGCGCCCCAGGACGCCACAAACGCCACCGTGATCGCCAGTCCAATCAGCAGCATCATGCCGGGCTGACGGGCCCGGATCTCTGAGACGGCGCCGCTCAGAAACGGCTGCCCGCCCCAGATGTAGACGATCGTGCCCAGAATCGGGGATACCCACCAGACCCACGCAGCGTCCGGTAGTTGATACCCGAGCAGGTCGGCGAACATGTGGTTGAAACCCACCACGGGCAACCCCAGGGCCAGCATGATCCAGAACAGCCGCCGGAACTGACCGACATGGTCTCCATGGTCGCCGTGGCCATGCCCTGCGTGTCCATCATGTCCGGCGTGCCCGCCGTGTGCTTC
>NZ_VAVZ01000097.1 GCF_005771525.1 Nesterenkonia salmonea
TTCCACCCCGTGCGCCGTGAGGCGCTGTTGATTCGAGCGGAGGTGAGAGACCATCGCCGTTGATCCTGTCGCAGCAGGACAACGAAGCTGAGGACAGCCTGGTCCGGGAGGTGCCGGAATGGGCGGGAGCAGTCCTGACAAAGCCGGGACGTGCCAGCACTGACAGATGGTGCGGGTCCGGCGAGCGTGATGAAGAGGAGTACGAGAGGAATCGGCGTTAAACGCCCCTCAAATCCGAACCGGCTCAAATCTGTTGGATACGGGCCGGGAGCGGCGCGCACCTCGCTTGCGGGCGGGGGAACTTCGGACCAGCTCAGGGTGGGCTGGCGGAGGCCACGATGAACTGCTGCGGGGTAGTCGTGGCGATGCCGCAGGGGCAAAGTCGGGCTCCTCCTTCATCGAGCGAGCAACAGTGAACACGGGAACCATCCCAGTCCTTGCCTTGTTGGCCGCGCCTCCAGCGTGGCCGGTGAGGCTGAGTCCACCGTCGGCTGATCGGGCCGGGATGGGGCGGAGCCGCAGTAGTAGTCCGAGGTCGGGAAAGCCGATCACATGGCGAAGTGCGGCAGCGGTTACCAGCAGTAAGGAGACTGTAATGCTGAAAGATGCGCCGCTGGATGGCGGCGCCCTCACCCATGGGTTTGCAGATCATGTTCTGCACGCTGCCCAGGTGCGGGTATCGGGGATGCAGGCCAAGCTGCACCGTTGGACGGCGACTGATGCAGATCGCCGTTTCGACGATCTGTTCAACTTTGTGTGTGACCCTTCCACGCTGACCATCGCGTGGACACGGGTGGCAGGCAACACCGGAGGCCGGTCGGCTGGAATCGATGGCGTCCGCGCTGCCGATATCGAGCAGGCCGGTCTGGCGAGGTTCCTGGAGGACCTGCGGTCAGACCTCCGGTCTGGGATCTTCCGTCCGACACCTGTGCGGGAACGAATGATTCCTAAGCCCGGCGGGAACGGGAAGATGCGCCGATTGGGCATACCTACCGTGGCCGACCGTGTTGTCCAAGCAGCGGCAAAACTGGTGCTGGAACCTATTTTTGAGACCGACTTCGAGCCGGTCTCTTACGGGTTCCGGCCTGGTCGCCGGGCGCAGGATGCGATCGCTGAGATTCATCTATTCGGTACCTCAGGTTACCGATGGGTTCTGGATGCTGATATCGAGGCGTGTTTCGACATGATCGACCACACCGCTCTTATGGGTCGGGTGCGCGCGAGAGTGAAAGATAAACGTGTCCTGCGACTGGTCAAAGCGTTTCTGAAAGCGGGGATTCTCACCGAACTCGGTGAGGAACGAGACACCCCGACAGGAACGCCACAGGGAGGGATCTTATCGCCGTTACTGGCCAACATCGCATTGAGCGTACTCGATGAGTACGTCCACGCGCCGTGGAAGCCAGGCCAAGCGATGAGCACCTCCCAGCGCCGCAAGACTCGTCGCACACAT
>NZ_VAVZ01000098.1 GCF_005771525.1 Nesterenkonia salmonea
CCCCAGAACCAGATCCAGTGAAGTAACCCGTACCGCTCCACGTCTCACTTGATTTGACACGCTCCGCAGTGTCCAAGAGCAAAGAGTTTAGGGTTGATCGCCAGAGGTGAGATCGCTCAGTCTTGAGTAGTTCGATATTCAGTTCATTGGCAAGCTGTGTGTAGAGCTCTGCCACTGCCGTATCCCGATTGCGACTATCCTGAACCGTACTGGGTTTGGTTCCGTCCTTGACGGGCGGATTCTAGGAGTCGTTGCACCGGCAGGTGATTAGCTGGTGAGGATGAGCTCTCTCATCTTCTCTGCGGGGGTGCTCCACTTGAGTGTCTCACGGGGTCTGCCGTTGAGCAGGTGTGCGACATGTTCGAGGTCCTCATGGCCGTGGACGGCCAGGTCGGTTCCTTTGGGGAAATACTGACGCAACAGGCCGTTGGTGTTCTCATTGGATCCCCGCTGCCATGGGGAGGCTGGGTCGCAGAAGTACACCGGGAGCTCGGCGTCAATGGTGATCTTGTGGTGGGCGGCCATCTCTGATCCTTGGTCCCAGGTCAGTGATCCTCGCAGGTGGGCGGGCAACGTTTTGATCTGGGCGGTGACCGCAGCGGCGACTGTCTGCGCGGTGTGATCCCCGGGCAGGTGGCAGAGCATCACGTACCGGGTGGTGCGTTCGACCAGGGTGGCGATCGCTGACCGGTTGCCAGCTCCCATGATCAGGTCCCCTTCCCAGTGCCCGGGCACTGCACGGTCCTCAATTTCAGCGGGCCGGTCACTGATCATGATCATGTTCTCCCCCAGTTGCCGGGGCTTACGCTGGGCACCTTGAGGCTTACGGCGAGCCCGCCCGGTACGTAGGGCAGCTTGAACTTCTTTCTTCAGCCCACCACGGGCCTGCAGATACAGCGCCTGGTAGATCGTCTCGTGGCACACACGCATCTCCGTGTCTTCGGGGAACTCCTTGACCAGGGTGGCACTGATCTGAGCAGGTGACCACTGCAACGCCAACTTCTGGGTCACCCAGCTTCGCAGTCTGGAGTTTGCGCTGAGCTTGGCGGCCTTAGGCCGGGCCCGGCGTTGTGCAGCCATCCGTTGGGCGCCATAGGGCATGTACTTCCCGGCAGTATCTCTGTTGCGGGCGATCTCCCGGCTGATCGTTGAATGCGGTCTGCCCAGCTGGGCGGCGATCTGACGCATCGAGGTCCCAGCGGCACGCAGGTCCCGGATCTTCTCCCGCTGAGCAAGAGTGAGGAAGCGGGGGTTGGTGTCAGTGCCGACCAACAGCTGATGAGCGCGCATCTTCCGGTTATACCCCCGGGCCTGCTCCACGGTGGGCTCCGGCGCGTTAGCACCTCCCTCTCTGCCAGACTGAGGTGAGACCCCCGGGCTGAGCGGTTATGAGACTGGGAGATCCATTCAC
>NZ_VAVZ01000099.1 GCF_005771525.1 Nesterenkonia salmonea
AAACGCGACACTCCTATAGATAAATGTCAAGCGTTGGGGGTGAGGGTTCTGCCGGCGAGGGATCGGCAGATGACTGGGTAGAGCTGGCGGACGAGGTAGCGTTTCAAGCAGCGGATGATCTCCATCTTGGTTTTACCCTCCGCGGTGCGACGTTCAACGTAGTCCCGTGTGGCCTGGTCATAACGCATCCGTACGATCACCACGTGATACAGCGCGGAATTGGCCTGGCGGTCGCCAGCTCGGTTCAGCCGATGCCGGTTGGTCTTGCCAGAGGATGCTGGAGTCGGGCAAGCCCCGGTAAGGGCCGCGAAAGCGGCCTCGGAACGGAGTCTGTCGGGGTTATCGCCGGCGGTGATCAACAGCTGCGCGGCCGTGTCACGTCCGACACCGAAGACCTCCATCAGTTCGGGGGTGTGATCGTTCAGGAGGCGTTCCATGTGAAGGCTCAGATCTTCGATCTGTTCGGTGAGATGTTTCCACCGCCTGGCCAGCAGTCTCATGCTGTAGGCCGTTGCCTCTTCAGCACTCACCGGGATGCGAGCGGGCCGGGAAGCCGCCAGCGATGTCATGAGTTTCATGTTCGACAGGCCACGGTAGCGTGAGCGCAGCTGTTCTGGCCCGGAGATCAGCATCGCCTTGATCTGGTTAGTCGTCGCCGTCCTGGCGCTCAAGGCCGAGGTCCTGCTGGTGCGCAGCACTCGTAGCGATTCGACGAGCCCGTCGCCGCCTTTGGGTGCGGCATTGGCCCGGCCGGAGAGGACCGCCTCCGCAGCAGCGTAGGCATCGAAGGTGTCGGTCTTGCCCTGCATGCGGCGATCGAAGCGGTTGGGCCGGTTGACCTCGACGACATTCAGGCCAGCTTCCCGCGCCGCGCGGCTTACCCCGGCACCGTAGGAGCCGGTGCATTCAACGCCGAGGGCTGCTAATTGTGGCCATCGGTTCAAGAACCGTACCGCCGCGCGGTACCCCGAGGAAGTCGCCGGGACTTGGATATCTTCCAGCGGGGTGCCGAGGTGATCAACGACCGCCACGTGATGAGTGTCAGTGTGGGTATCAATCCCGCCGTAGACGAGAGTCTGTGTTTCAGTGACCATGGAACTGTGCCCTTCCTGCGTAGTTGGGGTACGCAGCCCGGCAGGGGCGTCAGTCAGTTCACTATCGGGGACTTCGCCAGACTCCTATCAGGACATGACGGCCCCACCGGGCTGCACTGTACTGTGAGCCCGGCCAATCGACACGTCGCGTGAAGGACAACCACCCGTAGGTGACGTCAGAAGAGCCGTGAGTCAGACCCGGCCACTACACCATCATGGCCCAGAGCCGCGGGCCGCCACATCCCTTAAGGAGTCAGACCAACCGGTCCACACATCAATAGTGAAGAGCC